>JALELS010000024.1 GCA_022768065.1 Ruminococcus sp.
CTCCTTGATATTTTTAGTCGTGTGGTCGGCAAACCACTTCTAATATACCAAGGAGCTTTTTCCTTGTCTACTCCACTCCTCGCTGTAAGCTATTTCTTTCCCCCCTGCATAGCAGGGGGTTTACTTTGTCACAGACAAATAGACAAAAAACAGCCCTCGGTTAACACCGAGGGCTGTTTTTTGTATGCATTTTTGCATATATTATTTTTTGTGTTTAATGCAGATTGCCGCACCAAGTACCAATGCCGCAACGCCGCCTGCAACTGCGCCTTTTTTTATAAGCGGTATTACGGATTCAAAACTAGGCGGAGCAAATTTGTAATAAGCATATTTCAGTTTATCATGTAAGTCCTTTGATGTATAAAAATCCTTATACATTACCGTATGTGTTTTGAACTCACGCACATTGTTTTCGTCTAAGTCAATTACACGCACGCCTCTGTTTAAATCGGGACCGTAAACATTAAATCCGCAACCCTGTGTATAACCGAGAATAACATTTTTATAGCGAGCAATAAAGCTGTTATTATGGTCGTGACCGAACAACATGGCAAGCACATCGCCTTTTTCCGCCGCCGCATTAAATTCGCCGCTGTTTTTCTCAGGTGTAGCCGGAGTTTCAAGCAAAAAATCACAGTTGCCCGGGATAAGATATTTTTCATCCATCCAATAATATTTTCCGTAATGAGACCTATATCCGACAGCGTGCGGCTTATGTGATTTCGGAACTTCTTTCAGCACATTCCACATTTCGGGTACGGGTATATGCTGGAACAATAAAGACGGCACATAATCCCCTGTTTCGTCTTTTAAATAATCTCTGACGCTCTTGTACCAAGCAATCTGCCCCGCGGAAACCGCACTGCAATGGCCGTCAAGACTCGCGGAAAGAGAGTCTATAAGATATATATTAAATAATATTTTTTTGCCGTCCGAGCTTAGAATATTTATGTAATGGTTACCGTATCCGCTGATAGAGGGGTCCCCCGGTTCCGCAAGGCAGGTAGGAAAGCTCTTGTAAATTATCATCTGCTTTTCCTTGGAAATACCGAAAGCCTGATCATCATGATTTCCGAATACAAATGTAAACGGAATGTTTCTTTCGGCAACGGGTGTTACGATATTACGTATTGCTTCGGTAACCTTTTTATCACGGTTACCCGTGGCAAAACTGAGACCGTAGCCTTTTATCTGGTCGCCTGTAAACACTACAAGGTCGGGCTTTTCGCTGTCAAGCGCTTTACCGATAAATTCCATAGTGTTTTTTGAAGTGATGTTTGTATCTTGAGTGTCGGCTATCTGCATAATGCGGAAAGTGCCGTCTTTCTTGAATTTTAAGTTTTTCGCTTTGCCTATCGGAGAAGCCATAACGCACCAACTTTCTGTTTTTATGTCAAAAGTATAACACATAATCGCGCAAAATAAAAGTCAAAACTCACAGCAGAACACATTTCGGCTATGTGTGCATAAACTAAAAAATCACCGCCCAGAACATCTGCGCCCTAATGGAATGAATTAGACGTTTTCCCATAAAAAAATAAAGCCCCTTTTGGGGCTTTATCAATTTTTATCTTTTTTCTTGACAAATAAATTTAGAGCAGCTATAATAGCAAGTGTAGCAAGGTCGCTTGCTATTACAACCGATTAGATTACTTCATTAGGATTTCAAAGTGCAAAGTAATCTTTTTAACAAAGCTGTTCAGTATATACTGGACGGCTTTTTTATTGCCTTGAGCATTTCAACATCACCACCTTTCCCGATGTGATGTATCTATGTAAACCCGCCTTGCCGGTCTTAAGCGCTTGAACCTTGAAGGCTTGTCCTGAGCAAATGCTCTTTAGCCTTTTGTTTCTTTTACCTCCTTTCTGTGATGTCAATTTAAACGTGCATAAAAAATCACCGCACAGCAATAACTGTGCGGTGACCAAAAAGTTTTTAATTATTTAAGGTTTGCCTTAAGAGTTTCAAGGCTCTCTTTAAGTTCCTTGGGAAGTTTGTCGCCGAACTTCTTGAAGAACTCTTCAATACCGTCCGCTTCTTCTTTCCAAAGGTCCTTATCTACATCAAGAATCTTTTCAAGTGACTCGAGTGAAACCTCACCTTCAAGACCTTCAATGTTAATATCCTTTGCATAAGGAATATAGCCGATAGCTGTTTCCTGAGCGTCAACTTCGCCCTCGCAGCGCTTAATAATCCATTCGAGAACGCGAAGGTTATCGCCGAATCCGGGCCACATAAAGTTACCCTCGTCGTCTTTTCTGAACCAGTTAACATTAAATATCTTCGGAGCTTTATCGGGGTCAAGAGTAGCACCGATATCAATCCAATGCTGCCAATAATCAGCCATATTGTAACCGCAGAACGGAAGCATAGCCATAGGATCACGACGAACTACACCGACAGCACCTGCAGCTGCAGCTGTTGTCTCCGAAGCCATTGTAGCACCTACAAATACGCCGTGGTTCCAGTCTCTTGACTGATATACCAACGGAGCGAGCTTAGCACGTCTGCCGCCGAATACAAATGCGGAAATCGGAACACCGTTCGGATTGTCAAACTCTTTACTGAGGCACGGGCAGTTTCTTGCGGGAGCGGTGAAACGGCTGTTCGGATGAGCAAGGTTTTTGCCCTCTGCCTTCCACTCTACGCCGTTAACCTTTTTACCTGTCCATTCTTCTGCATTAACGGGCGGATTCTTGTCAAGACCTTCCCACCAAACGGTGTTATTGTCAAGATTCAATGCTACGTTGGTAAAGATTGCGCCTTTCTTTGTAGAAGCAAGTGCGTTCGGGTTTGATTTATCGTTGGTTCCGGGTGCAACACCAAAGAAACCGTTTTCGGGGTTGATAGCATAAAGTCTGCCATCCTCGCCCTTCTTGATCCAAGAAATGTCGTCGCCGACAGTCCAAACCTTATAACCCTTTTTACGATATCCCTCTGGCGGAATAAGCATTGCAAGGTTGGTCTTGCCACAAGCCGACGGGAAAGCCGCACAGATATATTTAACTTCGCCCTTCGGATTTTCAATACCGAGGATAAGCATATGCTCTGCCTGCCAGCCTTCGTTCTTGCCCTGGTAAGAAGCTATACGAAGCGCAAAGCACTTTTTACCGAGAAGAACATTTCCGCCGTAAGCCGAGTTAACGGAAATAATTGTATTGTCCTCGGGGAACTGGCAAATCCATCTCTTTTCGGGGTCCACATTGCATTTGCAATGAAGTCCGCGAACCCAGTCGTTGCTGTCGCCGAGAACGTCAAGGACTTTCTTGCCGACTCTGGTCATAATTGCCATGTTAAGAACAACATAAATTGAATCGGTAAGCTCAATGCCTGCCTTAGCGAGCGGTGAACCTACGGGACCCATTGAATAAGGGATTACATACATTGTTCTGCCCTTATAGCTGTCCTTTGCGATAGCATAGAGCATTTCATAAGCTTTGCCGGGCTCCATCCAATGGTTTGTAGGACCGGCATCTTCCTCTTTCTTTGAGCAGATAAGAGTTCTGTCTTCAACACGAGCAACATCGTTGGGAGCTGTTCTGTGATACAGGCATCCCGGAAGTAAATCCTCATTTAATTTACGCATCTCACCTGACTTGCAAGCTTCTTCACGAAGCTTTTCGAGCTGTTCTTCGCTGCCGTCGATCCAAACGATCTCATCAGGCTTAACAAGAGCTGCTTTTTCGTCAATCCATGACAAAATGCTTTTGTTAGTTGTAAGTGCTGCCATAGTATTATCTCCTTTTAACTAATTCGGCACAGCCGAAATATTTAACTGTTTCAGACGGATTTTTAGGGCTTCCCCAACCTCCGCCATTATGAATAATTATAGTCTAAATCTTTCATTCTGACAAGTGAAAAAGTGTTAAATAGTTGTCAATATTTATCGTATTTTTGATGAACAATAAACAAATAGAAATGATATGACAAATATCACTTAATGATATGACAAAAGTTACTGAACATTGTCGATATCAAGCGTTGCTCTGGCATTTAATGTCATATCGCCGCGAGTGCCGGAAACGTACTCAAAATACCCCTGCGCCCCGACCATTGCCGCGTTGTCTCCGCACAGTGAAAGCTCGGGAAAACAGATTTCGATGTTTTTCTCTTTTGCAAGAGAGAGCATACGTTCTCTCAAAACAGAATTAGCGGAAACGCCGCCTGCCAAAACAAGCTTATCGTATCCGGTAGAGTCAAGGGCCTTTCTGACGTTGTCTTCCAAAGAATCCACAACAGCCTTTAGAAACGATGCTCCGACATCGGGTACACTGACAGTCTCTCCTTTTTGTTCTGCATTATGAATCAGGTTGATTACCGAAGTTTTAAGCCCTGAAAAGCTGAAATCAAGCGGTGAACCGTCAACGTGCGGCCTCGGAAATTTATATGAGTCGGGATTTCCGTTCTTTGCAATTTTGTCAAGATTCACGCCGCCCGGATAATCAAGCCCTAATGTACGCGCAGCTTTGTCAAGCGCCTCGCCCGCCGCATCATCTCGCGTTCTGCCGAGAATTTTAAAATCCGTATAATCCTTAACTTCCGTTATCAATGTATTCCCGCCGGAGACAACAAGACATAAAAACGGCGGTTTTAAATTCTCATATGTTAAATAATTGGCGGCAATATGAGAACGAAGATGATGCACGGGAACCAACGGCACTCCGGACGAAAGAGACAAACCCTTTGCGTAATTTACACCGACAAGTAATGCGCCTATCAGCCCCGGTGCATATGTTACGGCTATGGCGTCAATATCGGACATTTTGCAATTTGCGTCGGATAGCGCTTGTTTTGTAACCGCACATATTGCTTCCGTGTGCATTCTTGAAGCTATTTCAGGTACTACGCCGCCGAATATTTTATGTTTTTCAATCTGTGTCGCCACTACCGATGAAACTATTTTTCTGCCGTTTTCTACAACGGCAGCCGCAGTTTCGTCGCAGGAGCTTTCTATTCCGAGAATTAACATTAAACCACCACATTCCATTAAAAAGACTGACGTTCTGTTTTCTTATAAGTATTTTGTCATTATCAACGCATCTTCACGCGGATTTTCGTAAAAGTTTTCCCTGACGCCTATTTTTTCAAAACCCAGCTTACCGTAAAGAGATATTGCCGGTGCATTTGAGCACCTGACTTCAAGAGAAACAAATTCGGATTCTGCATCTTTTGCCAAATCGATAAGCTCCGAGAGCAAACCCACAGCTACACCTTTTCTCCTGTATTTGTTTTTTACAGCAACATTGGTTATATACACTTCACCGGAAACAAAATATGAACCGACATAGCCCGCCGTTTCTCCGTTTATTTCAGCCAAAATAAACCGAGCATTTGCATTTTGGAGCTCTTCGGAAATTGATTTAATACTCCACGGCACGCTGAAACACTCTTTTTCAAGCTCATACACATGTATTACATCATCTTCCGACATAAAGTGAAACGACAAATTTTCGTTATCATCACGCTTTGGCATCATACCAGCTCTTTCCCGAATGTGCATCACTCTTTAACAGGACTTTCATCTTACAGGCGTTTTCCATTTCTTCTTTTACAATCAGTTCGGCCTTAGATTGTTCATCGGCCGGAGCCTCTACTATAAGTTCATCGTGAATCTGTAATATCAGACGTGCATTAAGCTTTTCTTCTTTAAGTCTTGTATAGACTCTTATCATGGCAATTTTGATAATATCGGCAGCTGTTCCCTGTATCGGCATATTTCTTGCCACTCTCTCGCCAAATGCTCTCAGCATACCGTTCGAGGAAGAGAGTTCCGGAAGATACCTGCGTCTTCCGAACAAGGTTTTGACATACCCGTTCTTTTTGGCTTCTTCTACTACTTCGTTCATATATCGGTCAACACCGGAGTAATGGTGCAGATAGTCCTTGATATATCGGTCGGCTTCGGCTCTGCTGACACCTATATCCTTTGCCAAAGAAAATGCACCTATGCCGTACACTATACCGAAATTAACGGCTTTGGCACGACTTCTCATAAGCGGAGTTACCATTTGCAAGGGCATTTTAAATACCTGTGACGCTGTAATTGCATGAATGTCATCGCCGTTGTTGAACGCATCAATCATAGCTTTGTCGTCGGCAATATCAGAGAGAACTCTTAATTCTATCTGCGAATAATCCGCATCGACAAACACTTTGCCGTCATCGGCGATGAAGAACTTTCTCATTTCTCTGCCCAGTTCTGTCCTGACGGGAATATTCTGAAGGTTCGGTTCGGTAGACGAAATACGACCGGTTCTTGTCTCGGTCTGATTAAATGTCGAGTGGATTCGTCCGTCGGCGGCTATTTCTTTAAGCAAACCGTCACAATATGTGGACTTCAGCTTTGTGTAGGTTCTGTACTCCAAAATAAGATTAACAATTTCATAATCATCGGCAAGTTTTTCGAGAACCTCGGCATTTGTGGAAAATCCGCTTTTTGTTTTCTTTTTAGTCGGTATGGCAAGCTTAACAAAAAGAATTTCGCCGAGCTGTTTCGGAGAATTTATGTTAAATTCTTCCCCGGCAAGTTCATATATGCGGCTCTGCAGTTCTTTTATTCTCTCGCCGAGCATATCTCCGAAAGCTTCAATACCGCTTTTATCCACTTTAACACCGATTTTTTCCATAGAGGCAAGTACCTCTGCCAACGGCAATTCAATGCTGTTTAAAAGTTCTGTTTGGTCTCGTTCCTCCAATAATGCAGAAAGTTTCAACGTAAGAGGATATACGGTTTCGGAAAGTGCCGAAAATCCCCCGTCGGCTTCATAGTATACATTGTACTCTGCCGCCAATTTTTCAATATCATAATCCTTAGCCGATGGATTGAGTAAATACGCCGCGAGCATTAAATCCATTTTTACATTTTTAATCTCAAATCCGTGAGAAAATGCATACGCATACAGCGGCTTTATATTAAAAGTATATTTTTCTGTATTCTCATCCTCAAGGATATTTATAAAGGCTTCGACTTCGCTGTCATTCTCGGTATTTACTTCACATATATCATCGCCGTTGCAAGCGGCAAGATTTTTAAATCTGCCGTCTTTAACGGAGTATACAAAATAAATCTTATTTGCTTTTAACGAAAAGTCATTTAAGCTGTTTACCCTTTTATATTCCTTTACAGTCGTATTTTCCGACTTAGCGTCATACGTGACGGTATTTAAGCCGATTTTGTCTATCAGCTTATACATTTCAAGAGAACGCAAAATAGACAAAGCCTCACTTTTGTCTCCTCCGTCCGGAACATAAAAAGAGTAATCGGTCTCAATCGGAACACTTTTGCAAATCTCGCCGAGTTTATAGCTCATAAAAGCCGAGTCTTTGTCGTTCTTCAACTTGTTGCGTAAGGATTCCCTTATGTCAATAGTATCAATATTATCATAAATATTTTGTATTGAACCGAACTCGGAAATGAGGCTCTGAGCCGTTTTTTGCCCAACGCCCGATACTCCCGGGATATTATCGGAGCTGTCACCCATAAGAGCCTTAATGTCAATCAATTGATGCGGAGTAACACCGTAATCATCTTTAATTCTTTTAACATCGTAAATATTTGTCTCGGGTCTGCCCATTTTTGTTGATGCAAGCAATACATTTACATTATCACCGACAAGCTGTAAGCTGTCACGGTCTCCGGTGGCAATATAGCATTCATCGCCGTCCTTACAGGAAAAAGCAAGAGTGCCGAGAATATCGTCGGCCTCATACCCTTCTTTTGTTACTATCTTATATCCGAGCGCCTTGAGCAGGTCTTTAAGAACGGGCATCTGTTCCGCAAGTTCAGGCGGCATAGGCTTACGGCCTGCCTTATACTCATCATACATTTTGTGCCTGAATGTAGGTGCCTTTAAATCAAAAGCGAACGCAACGCTGTCGGGATGAACCTCGTCGCACAGCTTATAAAATATATTCATAAACCCATAAATGGCATTGGTATATCTACCATCCTTGGTTGTAAGAAGTTTTATTCCGTAAAAGGCACGGTTAATAATACTGTTCCCGTCCAAAACCAGCAGTTTCATTTGACATTCTCCTAATAAATTATCAATTTATTGTATCATAAAACGCTTGCGAATGCACTATATTTTTAAGTTGTTAATATTTTTAGTATGTGATATACTTTATAAAAAACTATTGAAAGCTGTTATTATGAATATCGGAGATTTACACATAGAAGGATTTGCGGCGTTAGCGCCTATGGCAGGCGTTGCCGACAGAGCATTCAGAGAAATTTGCAGAGGTTACGGCGCCGCTTTTACAGAGAGCGAAATGATAAGTGCCAAGGCGCTGTCCATGGGCGACAAAAAGTCATACGAACTTATGCATATAACAAACGGCGAACGCCCGACAGGTATACAATTATTCGGAAATTCACCTGAAATTATAGAAAAAGCAATGAAATCGGTTGAAACCGAAAACCCGGATTTTATTGATTTTAACTTCGGATGTCCCGCGCCGAAAATAGCCGGTAACGGCTCCGGCTCGGCTCTTTTAAAAACACCCGATGTAATCGGAGAAATACTGAAAAGCGCCTCATCCGTTACAGATAAACCTATAACCGCAAAAATCAGAATCGGTTGGGATAACGAAACAAAAAATGCTGTTGAAACGGCAACAACGATTGAGAAAAACGGTGCGGTTGCAATAACGGTACACGGAAGAACACGCGCACAAATGTATGCGCCGCCGGTTGATACGGAAGCAATTCGCGAAGTAAAGAATGCCGTTTCAATACCTGTAATCGGCAATGGTGACATTACAGACGGACAAAGTGCGGCGCTTATGTTTGAAAAAACAAATTGCGACTTGCTGATGGTCGGCAGAGGCGCTCTCGGCAGGCCGTGGGTTTTCGCACAAATAAACGCTTATATGACAGAGGGCAGAATTTTACCTGAACCGCCCGTTTCGGAACGTATGCGCGTTATGGTAAACCACGTAAAGAAAATATGCGAATATAAGGGCGAAAAAATCGGCATAAAGGAAGCCCGTAAACACGCCGCATGGTATATAAAAGGCATAAGGAATGCCGCCGAATACCGTCAAAGCGTAGGACTCCTTGAGAGCATTGAGCAGCTCGAAGAAATAGCATATAAAATATCAATATCAAATTAAAGCTTTACATCAAAACATAAAAACAGCCGCTATAAAGCGGCTGTTTTTTCATATACAATGTTGCTTTTAAAAAAATATCATCTTAATATGCCTATGGTGATAATTTCAAACGGCTTATAATCAATTTCATCCGTCAAATACAGCTTATCCTCAAGCATATTCAGAACATAAACCTGCTGCGGAAATTTCATTTTGCCGCGTCTGCCGTTTTGTTCGGACAAACGGACAACTACCATTTCACCGTTTTCGGAAATTTTCATCGCCTGCAAGAACATTCCGTCAAATGTATTTTGGCATGAAACATCAGCCCTTGTCAGCGGAATATTAAATTCAAATGCGATGTCATTTATACGAGCGTCAACTGCCGAACCGGAATGCGGATAAATGAGGTAAGCAAAGCTGTGCTTGCCTATGTCGCTTTCGGGATCGGGTCGCTCGGTAGCGCGAAGCAAGCTAAGCGATAAAGTGTTTTCCGAAATTCCTATTCCGTATTTTGAATCGTTTATCACAGATATGCCGCCGTCCGTTTCCGAAATATCAAACCATTTGTGGTGGCAACATTCAAATCGGGCGCTTTGCCAGGAGGTGTTTTTGTGAGTTTCACGCGCAATAAATCCCGCACCGGTATCACAAAGAACCTCACGGCTTAAAACATTCGGAGAAAACAGTACCTTAGCGAGCTTATGCTTTTCATGCCAATCAACATTGTTTTCGACTTCGATTTTTTTGGAACGTCTGAAAACTCTGATTATTCTTTCCCATTTACTGTTTTCGGTGGCGAGTGTTACTCTAAAAGAACAAACCTCTCCGCTTTTTTCCGTAAGCTTCAGCGGAGAAACTACCTTTAGCGGAATTTTTTTATCGGTATAATTCGGTAAAATATCCCATGCATCATACACGCCCGGATTATCCGCATATATTTCAAGGCGGTTAAAAGCTCCGTTTACCCATTCCCTGTCAAGTCTCTTATCATACAGACCGGTGATAGAACCGTCAGAAGCAAAACTGATTTTATAAAACGGGGTTTCTGCCGAATTGCCGGACACGCTGCACCATTCGTCGGCAAATACTTCGTCCGGTTTATCGATAACGGCACAGTCAAGAGGAGCTATGTCGGGCACAGCCCAAAATCCCTTTTTTCCGAATCTTGTCTCGGTTCCGTCCTCGTCCTCAAAGAAAGTCAGCTCTTTACGCTTAAAGTTAAGCGAATTAAAATAAGCTTCGCCGTAACCGATAATTCCGCTCAGAGTTTTATCTATATATGCGTAATCTGCCAAGGCGTCATTATAAACAGGGTTTATATGACTGCCGGGTAAAATATCATGAAATTGGTTTATAAGAAGCTTTTTATAGCATTCCTTTAGTTTTTCTCCTGGATAATCAAAACCCGACATTGCACGCAATGTGGAAATAATTTCCGCCTCACGTATTTTATATTCAAGCTTTCTGTTTAATTTCTTTAAATTTGCCTTTGTGGTGAATGTACCCCTATGCATTTCAAGGTACAATTCACCGTCCCACTTTGCGAGTGAAGTATTGCCTTTAAGATTTTTTTCTAAGAATTCGGCCCCACCCATATGCTTTGTTTTAGGCATAACGGAAATTTTGTCAAAACGCCTCATAACTTCAAGCATTTCTTCGGTAACACCGCTTCCGCCGTCTCCGTAGCCAAACATCGACATTGTTTGTCCGCCCGAATTTTTATCTTGATATGCTTCCCAATTTTCTTGTATTTGGCTCGGCATATTCCATGTAATAAAGTGCGTAGGCGGAACACAGGCATATACCTCGCTACCGTCTATCCCTTTCCATATAAAATTATTGTGGGGAAAACGGTTAGTATCGTTCCAAGTGGACATTTTATTTGAAACAAAATAATCCACTTCGCATTTTTTCAGTATTTGAGGCAGTATCCAACTGTTACCGAAAACATCGGGAAGCCAGCAATTGTTTATGGTCTTTCCGAAATTTTCCCTGAAAAACAGTTGCCCGTAAAAGCACTGCCTTATTAAGCTCTCAGCTGACGGAATATTGCAATCAGGCTCGATATACATAGCTCCGACAGGTTCAAATCTTCCCTCTTTAACTCTTTTTTTGAGTTCTTCAAAGACTTCAGGATAGTACCGCTTTAAGGATTCATAAGTATATGCCTGAGTATGTGTATATTTAAATTCGGGATATCTGTCCATAAGGCGAAGCTGTATTAAAACAGTACGCAAATTCTTTTGAACAGCATGAATTCTGCGCCAATAATACGCTATATCAAGATGTGAATGCGCTACAGGTGCAACATCGCCGCTGCCCTTATAGTCTTTATTTGCGAAAATTACATCATTGATATATTTTTTTGCTTCTTTTATCCCGGTAGGTCTGCTGTCTGTGTCAAAATCAACCAGATTAAGCGCATTGTTAAGCTCGGCATTTACAAACTTTCGGTAATCCTCGTTGAACAACTCCGATTTTGCTATATCCAAAAGCGTTTCAATATCGTATACAAGGCTTTGCACATCACGGTCAATCGTTACGAGGTACGCACCGTTAAAAATCTGCCTGCAACCGCGAACCGCTAACGACTCTGGATTTCTCTCGTCATCGGGTTTGGAACGGTTATATCCCTGCATCTCAAATTTAATTTTGTCGGGAGTACCAATATACGGGGTAAGAAGCACTCTGTCTCGATTTGGGTCAATGCCCCCCACAAACTTACCGTTAGCTTTGACAATAATTTCAGCAGCCGTTTTGAGATAAAGCCAAAGTTCCTTGTTTTTTAAACTGTCGGGCACTTCCATTTCCGCTTTTATAAATGCTGTGCCGTCCGGAGTAAAATACATATCTCCCTTTTTCAGCGGTCTGAATTCATCGGAATAAAACTCATAGTTGTTTTCCGTAACCTGACGGGCATCTTTAATAACTATATTATCTATCGGTAATTTATCATTTATAATATATCTTTTGAGCCAACCGAACCTGAGGTCATTCCATTCCTCGGGACGCATACTGCGCCTGACGACTTTAATATGTGCCATAATTACTCCTCTCAGTTATCCCAAAAATACGGCTTTTTGCGCACTGCCTTTATTTTTACGGACTTACCTGTATTTTTCAGCACTTCTTCCGCTATCCAGTCAACGCATCTGTTCAAGATAAGGCATTTAGAACATTCTCCTCTGAAAATCAAAGTTAAAGTTCCGTCCTCAGACAGGGACTCAAATTCAACCTCACCGCCGTCGCCCTGAATTTTAGGCCTTATTATTTTTTTAATATATGTTTCGATATCCGTGCCCATTATTCCGTTTATAATTGTTCTGATATTCTGAAGCGAACGCTCGCACGTTGAAGAGTCAATACCCCTTACGGAATAATAAATTTTCAATTTTGGTTCGGTGCCCGATGGTCTGACGGCAATCCAAGAACCGCCTTTAAGGAAAAACTTTAAAACATTTGATTTTGGCAAATCGCCGATGCCCGTACTATAGTCCTTAACATCTGTGATGTTTGGAAAAACTGTTGCTTTATTTGCTCTGAAATATGACATAATATTCTTTATGCGTGCGGCACCGTCTTTCCCTTTTAGGACAAAAGAATCAAGTGAATCAAGATAAAAACCGTATTCTGCATAAAGGACATTTAAAGCATCTGCCAATGTCATTTTATGCTTTTTGTAATATGCCGCCATCTCGCATATTAGCATCGAAGCAACAACCGCATCTTTATCACGCGCATATGTGCCGACGAGATAGCCGTAGCTCTCTTCATAACCTATTAAAAACTCGTTCTCGCCTGTTTTTTCATACTTGGTAATCTGATCGCCGATATATTTAAAGCCTGTCAAAGTCTCAACAACATTCAAGCCGTTTTTCCGTGCAATTTCCGCACCCAAATCATTGGTAACTATTGTTTTAACAAGCGTTGACTTCGGATTTAAACTTTGTTTCTTAAATTTAAGATAAAAATCCACGAGCAATGCTCCGGTTTGATTGCCGGTAAGCAAAATATATTTTCCGTTGTGCAAAACGCCGACGCCGACTCTGTCGCAGTCCGGATCGGTGCCTATAACCAAATCGGCATTCTCTCTTTCCGCCTTTTTAAGTGCCAGATTAAGTGCGTCTTTCTCTTCCGGATTCGGTGATCTGACTGTTGTAAAATTACCGTCGGCAACAGCCTGCTCTTTAACAACGGAGACGTCAAACGACATATCGGACAATACTTTTCTGACGGGAATATTGCCTGTTCCGTGCAAAGGGGTGTAAAACACCTTTAAGTCGGACGCTTCTTTGTAAACGTCCATTTTTTCGACTTCCGAAATATAGTTGTTCAGCACTTCATCGCCGATATACGTCAAGAAACCGTTTGACAATGCCATATTCAAATTCATATGCTTTACGGACTTTATATCTTTAACATTATTGATATATGATATGACTTTATCGGCGTATTGCGGAACAAGCTGACAGCCGTATTTATCATACACTTTATAACCGTTGTATTCTTTCGGATTATGACTTGCGGTAATAACTATTCCGGCATTACATTTTAAATATCTTACGGAAAAAGAAAGTACGGGAGTGGGCATTATCTCCTCAAAAAGGAAGGTCTTAATACCGTTATAACACAATACTTCGGCGGCATATTCCGCAAAAGTCTTTGAATTATTGCGTGAATCATATGCAATAACAACGCTTTTATCACCAGTAAACTCGGTTTTTAAATACTCACAGAGACCCTTTGTAGCCTTACTGACTGTATACTTATTCATTCTGTTGGCTCCGGCGCCCATAACGCCTCTTAAGCCTCCGGTACCGAATTCAAGGTCTTTATAAAACCTATCCTCAATTTCTTTTTCATCCGCTATTGATTCAAGTTCTTTTCTTGTATCTTCATCAAACGTAAGCCAATACTCATATTTTTCACGAATGTTCAAGTTGTTCATCTCCGGAAGCTTTTTATTGATTTTAACACAAGGCCACCGCCTCGTCAAACAAATTAAATATTTGATGAATTTTATTTTATATTATGCTATAATAAGAGAACCATATATTAAACAAATTGAAGCTTTCAAAGGTTCTCACGTAACAATTACAAAGGAGGAAGCTATGGAAAAATTCAAGCTCAATATAGAATACAAGGTTGGAAAATCTGTTTTCTCTACCAATCTTTTTGAAACGGAGCATTTCAAAATTTCTTATAAAGCAACCAAAAGCCATATTACACTTAATATGACTTCATTTGTCCCGTTGGAAATTTTAAATCTTACCGCAAGCGTCCCTTATACATTCAAAGCCGACAGCAGAGTTTTTGCTAACGGGTATCAGTCGTGGACCGAATGTCGGGAAATGTTTAAAGATGATAAACAGTCACACACATTCGGCCCCACAAGCTTTGCTTACAGGCACTCGCTCCTCGGAGCCGCAGGTTCGTATACATTTGATGACAATGTCAGCCGTCGCGGCGTCTTTCAGGGCTTTTCTTATATATATGTAAGAAACGGTGGAGAATACGACCTTTTTGCATCTCTTACAGAGAGAACCGGTTACACAATATTTACCGCCGATTTTAACAATAATATGATAACCGTGCAAAAGGACCTTGAAGGAGTAACCGTTGACGGCGAATATGAAATTTTGAATTTTGCCGAGTACGTAGGAAACGAGAACTTTGTTTTCGATAAATGGTTTGACGAGCTTAATATACCCAAACCTTCTGTAACCCCAAAAAACGGATACACCACATGGTATAACTATTACGGCAAAATCAACGAAAAAATCGTGTCCGACGATCTTGAGGCTTTATCAAAAGTCAAAGCAGATATCGACATATTCCAAATTGACGACGGATATCAATCGGCAACCGGCGACTGGCTTTCGATTGACAATAAAAAATTCCCGAGCGGAATGAAATCTGCTGCCGATAAAATACATTCAAAAGGAATGCTTGCGGGTCTTTGGTTGGCTCCTTTCGGTGTGCAATTCACATCTAAAACCGCCACACAGCACCACGATTGGCTTATTCGCAGAAAGAACGGACACCCCGTGACATGCGGAGTAAACTGGGGGGGCTTTTATGCACTTGATATTGAAAATCCTGAAGTCAGAAACTATATTAAGAACTTTTTTGACGTTATACTGAATGATTGGGGTTTTGACTTAGTTAAGCTTGACTTTTTATATGCTGCCGCAATAATACCGAATCACGGCAAAAGCCGCGGTCAGCTTATGTGCGAGGCTATGGATTTTCTGCGCGAATGTGTCGGTGAAAAAATGATACTCGGTTGCGGCGTTCCCTTGATGCCTGCGTTCGGCAAAGTGGATTATTGCCGTATCGGTGCGGATATGGGGCTTAGTTGGAAAGTTCCGTTCTTTGCAAACAGAGAATTTATTTCAACATATCACACCCTCGGCAATTCAATATTCCGCCGACAGCTCGACGGCAGAGCATTTCTCAATGACCCTGACGTTTTCCTTTTGAGAGATGAAAACATCCATTGCACGTTTGAACAGCGCAAGATAATAGCCACCGTCAACAAAGTTTTCGGCAGTGTTCTGTTCACGTCGGATAATGTCGGAAAATATAACGACGAGCAAATGTCTGTACTTCTCGACACATTTAGAAAGAGCAAAATTGATGTTAAAAGCGCCGAGTTTTTAAGCGAGAACAAACAAATAATGAAATTCGTGTACACACAGGACGGTACCGAACACACATTTAAATTTAACATTGATAAAGGCACAATAGAATAGCATAAGAAAAGAATCCGCAGAGCCTTGGCTCTGCGGATTTTAAGTAAACATCGAAATTATTTATATTTTCAAACTGTGGTATTTTTCTCCGTCAAGTGTTTTCCAAATAAACTCTTCATTTTCAAGAAGCATATATCCGTGGGCACTGTTTTCTTTCGGAATTGAAACCGAACCGGGATTCAGATAAAGATTATTTTCTCCGAATTCTTCCCATACGGGAATATGAGTGTGACCGTGGAGCAAAATATCACCGCTGCAAAGCGGCGGAAGGTTATTCAAATTAAAATTATGCCCATGGGTCGCATAAATAAGCCTATCGCCTGCCGGTATTATACAGTAATCGGCAAGGATCGGGAAGTTGAGAACCATTTGGTCTACTTCGGTATCACAGTTACCGCGCACGCAAAAAAGCCTGTCTCTCATATCGTTAAGCATAGAAATAACCTTTTTCGGTGCATACTCTTCCGGTAAATCGTTTCTCGGTCCGTGATATAAAATATCGCCGAGCAAAAGAAGTCGGTCAGCTTTTTCGCGGTCAAACGCCTCTAATAATTTGTTGCAATACATCGCCGAACCGTGTATGTCGGAGGCTATCATAAGTTTCATTTTAACACATCCGTTTAAATAAGCGGCAGGCTGCTGCCTGCCACTTATTTTTTGTTATTTTGTTTCGAGAACTACCTCATCGCCGTCTGCGGACAAGTTAATTGCCTTTAACGGTTTATCATAATTGTCAACTAAATAATTTGATATTTTGTCTTCAACATTACGGCGGATAACATTCCTGAGGTCTCTTGCGCCTCTTACGGTTCCATCCATTTTTGAAACCAAAAGAGCCGGAATATCGTCACTGTAACCGAACGATATACTTTTTTCCTTGAGAGAGTCGGAAAGCTCCGAAAGCATCAGTTTCGCAATATCTTTATAGTTATCCACAGTCAACTCATTAAACACAACTATTTCGTCAACTCTGCCTATGAATTCGGGCCTTAAAAATTCCCTAAGCCCTTTAATTGCATTTTCTTTTTTAATATCTGACGGGGCTTTAGCGAAGCCGAGTGCACTTTCTCTTCTTTCACTGCCGGCATTGGAGGTCATAATAATAACGGTATTTGCAAAGCTGACGGTTCTTCCGTGAGCGTCATTGGTCTTTCCTTCGTCAAGGATTTGCAAAAGTATATTCATAACATCCGGATGAGCTTTTTCAATCTCATCAAACAGAATGATAGAATACGGCTTTCTTCTGACCTTTTCGGTTAACTGACCTGCCTCGTCATATCCCACATATCCCGGAGGAGAACCGATAAGTCTTGATACGGAGTGCTTTTCCATAAACTCCGACATATCAAGTCTAATAAGAGTTTCGGGTGTATCAAACAACTCTTTTGAGAGCAACTTTACAAGTTCAGTTTTTCCGACGCCGGTGGGACCGACAAATATAAATGAAGCGGGTCTTCTCTGAACGGACAATTGTACCCTGTTGCGCTTTATGGCCGCAACCACAAGATCCACAGCTTCATCCTGACCGATGAGATGTGCTTTAAGTCTGTCCTCAAGCCCGGCAAGGCGCTTAATATCGCCCTCCATAACTTTGGTAACGGGAATACCTGTCCAAAGATTTATAACCTTTGCCAAATCTTCCTCTTTTACATCGTTATGAGAAGCTTTTTCTTTTAATTCATCTTCTTTTCCGTCATAAGACAACAACTCGGTCTTGACAGTGGCCAAATCCTTGTAAACCTTGTCGCGTTCGGCATCCTCTGTGGTTGTTTCTGCCTTAAATGTAAGCTCTTCCTCTTCGCTCTTTAATTCATCGCGCTTTTTAAGGAATATTTCATAATCGCTTATAGCCTTGTTTCTGAGGTTCGCACAAGTACAAGCTTCATCAAGCAAATCTATGGCCTTATCAGGCAAAAATCTGTCGGTAATGTATCTTTCTGACAAAGTAACAGCACGATAGACCAAATCATCGGAGATTTTCACCTTATGATAGTCCTCGTAATATTTCTTTATTCCGAGGAGCATATCATACGTATCGTTAATTGACGGTTCTTCTACCTTAACGGGCTGGAAACGGCGTTCCAACGCTGCATCTTTTTCAATATTGTTACGGTACTCATTAAAGGTTGTTGCACCGATAACCTGTATTTCGCCGCGTGAAAGAGCAGGCTTTAAAATATTGGCAGCATTCATTGTACCTTCGCTGTCGCCTGTTCCGACAAGGTTGTGAACTTCATCGATAAAGAGGATGATATTACCCTCGTTTTTAACTTCCTCTATAAGTCCTTTAATACGACTCTCAAACTGACCGCGGAATTGAGTTCCGGCAACCAAAGCGGTAAGGTCTAAAAGATGGATTTCCTTATCGGCTATTTTTGCCGGAACATCGCCTGCGGCAATTTTCAGAGCGAGCCCTTCGGCAATAGCTGTCTTACCGACGCCGGGCTCACCTATAAGGCAGGGATTGTTCTTTGTTCTGCGGCACAAAATTTGAATTGTTCTGTAAATTTCCTTATCCCTGCCGATAATTCTGTCAAGCTTACCCTCTCTTGCCCGTTCCGTAAGGTCAGTGCAATAAAGGTTCAAATATTTTCTTTTTTTGTTTTTTGTGCCTTTTTTCTTTTTGCCTTTGGTATTATCACCGCCGTCCGATGTATCTTCGGTCTCCGAACCGTCGGAACCGTCTTCGGTATCATCATTTTTTCCGGGGAACATCCCCTGTAAAAACGATAACGGCAAAGCACCGCCGGGTTGAAATCCCTCCATACCGTCGGGATTTTCCATCATCTGATTCATCTGCTCGGCAACATCATTCATCTCATCTTCCGAGATGCCCATTTGGTCCATTATTTGCTTTACGGGGCCGATGTTCAGCTCCATAGCGCATTTAATACAAAGACCCTCGTTGGTGGTTTTGTCGCCGTCGATTTTTGAGATGAAGAATACAGCAGGATTTTTATGACATCTGCTGCACAACATGTTTTTGTTCATCTGATTGTTAATCCTCTTTCTTAGTTTGCTTTTTTAGTTTTCTCTCTTTAAACTGCTGCACAGTATTGGGAACATAGCTGAGAAGAGCGGCAAATGTCAAAAGAGCAGCAATTATTACAAGAACTATCATAACAGGATCGGGAAGTGTGAAATACGCCCTGAGAGCTCCGACCTCCGGACCGAATGCAATAACAAGAATCATAACGCCGTAAAACGCTGTTGTAGCGACCTTGCCCCACATTACCGCAGCACTCGGGCGAAGACCTATGCCTATCATAACCGCACCTACGAGCACCATAAGCAGTTCCTTGGCGATAAAGAAAAGGAATACCCATTTAAACCATTTCATAGTGGGATTGGTCGATTTGTTAAACTCAAGGAAAAGCACAACGGCTATTGTCATCTGTGTAAGCTTATCTGCTACGGGGTCAAGTATTTTACCAAGCTCGCTGACCTGATTAAAACGACGGGCTATTTTGCCGTCAAACAAATCGGTAAGGCCGGACACGGCGAGAACTATTACCGCCGCCAACACATGGTCATGATAAAACAACACTCCGAATATCGGAATTAAAATTATTCTGATAAGTGATAAAAGATTAGGAACTGTAAGGCAGCCCGTAAACAGTCTTTTTAGATTTTCTTTCATAAGTTTACCCCTTAAATAGTTATTTTAATATTTTGATTGGATTAATGTTTCACCCGATGGGCACAACACTGTGGTTCTGTATAAATGTAATAATAGCAGAATTATTTACCGCTTCATAAAAAGAAGTGTTTTGTTTGCAGTTCGCGGATAAGAGCAGCAAAATAATGCTGATAAAATATACCGCGATAATCCCTTTAAGTATGCCGAAAACACCTCCCAAAACAGTATTTGCCGTCCCTATAAGGGGCAACTTGCATATTTTATTAAGCCATTTTGCCGCTACACTCAAAATCTGCGACAAAACTATGCTCAAAAGCAAAAACATAATAGGTGACAACACCGTTACGGCTATCGGCTTTGCAACATCGGCACTCAGTTTTTCCGCCGCGTCATTCCCCGAAAAATCACCGTTTAAAATTTCGGAGGTAACAGAACTTTCCTCCGGGTCGGTTCTCAATATGTAGTTCTTAATAAATCCCGGTAAATTTTCGACCACGGCAAAAGCCTTAGTGCCGCCGTCTGCCGCGTCCGAATTTTCCGAAAGGGTAACTGTTATTTTTTCCGTAATATGCGGTCCTATAAAAGCATCATAAAAACCGTTTGCCGCGGGTTTACACAAATTTGCTGCCAAAATAACGGCAATTGCAAAAACCAGAACCTCCAAAAGTGTGACAAGAAAGCCTCTTTTTGCCGAAACAACAAGAAAAATCAATATAACAATCAAAAGTGCTATATCTATATAAATTCCCAAATCATCACCGCCGTTATAAATATTATACTACCATACAAAAGCCTAAAAGACAAATTAACAAAGTGTTAATTATCATTAGCGGCTGTTGTGGTTTCATCTTTGGAATTGCCATTTGTTTTATATGACGAAATCTTGGAGGTAGAATACACATAAGTATCAGCACCGTCCGCGAAACAGCGTATACCGTCGCTGTCAACCGAATGTCTGCTGACTTCGGCACTCTTCATATCATAACAAATCAATTCGGAATCGGTCAGTACACTTACATGCTGATTATCGCTCGAAACCGATTTAACGGCGATTGTTATATCGACAGTAAACAATTTATCGCCGTTTCTGTTATACACATTTAAAATTTTAGCGGAAGAACTGCCGTATTTTGAAAGCACAGCCGCCACAACATTATTATCGGAAACAGATATACGCGAAAGCGAATTCAAAGAAAGGTCTTCATCCTGCTTATCCGTTTTATTTTTAATGACGGAAAAAACATTTTCACCCGTTATAAGAAGTGTATCTCCCCTTAAGAAATTCACTCCCGATACTATATCCGAGCCGAAATCGAATTCACTTACAGCCTCTTCATATGAAAAATCAAAAATAAGCACTCTCGAATAAAGTTCGCCGTTCTCAGCACCTACAACGGATACTGCGGCAAGCTTACCGTTATCGGAAATATCAATTGCAACTATATTTTCTTTTGCACATTTCCAGCTGAAAATCACTTTTTGGTTTTTATTGTAAACCGTTAAATCCGATTGTGAATTTGTACCGCGCGTAGCAACTGCCGAAGTGCCGTTTTTGCCTATCGCCGCCGACATTATTTTCTTTTCCGTTGTTCCCTCATACAGAGTTTTTGTCCTAGACATTATTTTAAACGAATTGCCGCCTATATCAGCAAGCAACACCCTGCCGGAATTCTCATAGCACACGGGAGCCGAATATGTATGCTGAATTTCACTTACCTTACGGGCGGTGGAATCAAGCACGACAGTTGATGAGTCGTTTATAAGGATGAGGTCCGAGCCTATTGCCTTAACATCTTTCACCTGCAAGCTGTCAAACGAATACGGATATCCGTCTCCGCGTTTTGTTCCGGAAACCACAGACGATATATAATCACCTACGGAAGAAAATGTAATATTACCGAACTTATCAGCCACGATAAACAGCAAAATCAGTATCACCAATACGGTCGATAACGATTTTATCAATTTAATTATACGGTCCTGCCCCTTAGTCTTTTTCCTTGCAGGCGCTTTTCTCTCGCCGTCTTTCATAACACACCTCGTGTTCAGTCGTAATTTACACGATTAAGATAGAGACCGTCCGGTGCCGCCGTAGCACCGGCAAGATTTCTGTCTTTGCTTTCTATTATTTGCGGAATACTGCCCTGTTCTATCTTTCCGCGATTTATGTCCAAAAGAGTCCCGACCATTATTCGCACCATATTATAGAGGAAACCGTCGGCCTCAAAAGTAAACTCAACAATTTCGTTGTTTCTTATTACAGAAGCATTTTTTAAAGTACGTACTTTGCTTTCCACACTGCTACCAGCGGCACAAAATGCTGAAAAATCATGCATACCGACAAAGCTTTGCGCTTCGCCGTTCAGCAAATCCGCATCAATATGATACGGATAATACAGCGCACGCTTAAATAAAAACGGATTTCTGTAATCGCTGTTTAAAATTATGTATTTGTATTCTTTTGACGTGCAGTCATACCTTGCATGAAAAGAATACGGTACTTCGCCGCAGTTCTTAACGGCTATACTCGGCGGAAGTAATGCATTCAGCGCTTTTTTCAGCTTTTCGGGAGGAATATCCGATTCCGTTCTCATATTGCAGCAAAACATATTTGCATGAACACCGCTGTCGGTTCTGCTGCAACCTACAATATTCTCTCTTTTGCCGAGTATTTTTTCAATTGTATCCTGCAATGTCTGCTGAACCGTAACGGCATTATCCTGTACCTGCCAACCGTGGTAGTCGGTTCCGTCAAACATTAATGTAATTAAAATATTTCTCATTTCAGAAAAAAACATTCCTTTCGGAATTAATCAGATAACGGCAGGAAGTAGCTTGTTTGAAACTATAATTCCGGCAGTAAGCAAAACAATAACGGCTATTGCAACATAATCTCTGCCGGCAAGACGCATAACTTTGAGTCTTGTTCTGCCCTCTCCGCCTCTGTAACAGCGACATTCCATCGCAAACGCCAGCTCATATGCCCTTCTGAATGAATTTATAAACAAAGGTATAAATACGGGAACAAGAGCTTTTCCGCGCTTGATAATTCCGCCGCTTTCTATATCGGCTCCCCTCGCCTTTTGCGCGGACATTATCTTATCTACTTCATCTATAAGAGTGGGTATGAATCTTAACGCTATTGTCATCATCATAGCGATTGAATGAACGTTTATTTTAATAACCTTGAGCGGCGAAAACAGACGCTCCATAGCGTCGGTAAGCATCGTAGGCGAGGTTGTATAAGTAAGCATAGAACTTGCTATAACAAGGCATATGATTCGCACCGTGGTAAAGAGTGCCATATAAAGTCCGCCGGTATATAACGAGAATTTACCGATTGTAAAAAGCACAGTGCCGTCTTTATTATAGAAAATCTGTAAAAGCGACGTAATCGCGATAATAATAAATATCGGTTTTACGCTTTTCCAAATCAGCTTCGGCGAAATCTTTGATAAAAGAATTACCGCTATCAATGCAACTACAATAGATGCAAGCGAAACAAAATTTTTGCACAGAAAAACAATAATAATATATACGAAAGTCAAAACAAACTTTATTCTGGGATCAAGCTTATGAATAACCGAGTTTCCCGGAAAAAACTGCCCTATTGTTATATCTTTAATCACGATAAAACACCCTCCTCTCTCAAGAGGCGCAAAAGCTCAGCCTCGGCGCTTTCGATGGTGTATATATCTGTACGGACGTCAATTCCGCTATGTTTTAAATTTAAAAATATCTGTGTAAGCTGCGGAACATTAAGTCCTATTTCCGCAAGGCGCTCCACTTTGGAAAATACTTCGTTTACCGTGCCGAACATCTCAACCTTGGCTTTGTTCATAACAAGCACCTTATCGGCACTTTTCGCAACATCCTCCATACTGTGTGAAACAATAATAACCGTACTTCCGGTAGTCTTACGGTAGCTTGAAATCATATCGGCAATCATATCACGGCCACGCGGATCAAGCCCTGCCGACGGCTCGTCAAGAATCAAAATTTCAGGTTCCATAGCCATAACACCGGCTATTGCCACACGTCTTTTTTCGCCGCCCGACAAATCAAAAGGAGACTTACTGAGCATATCGGGCTTTAAGCCGACAAATTCGGCAGCCTTTTTCACATGGCTGTCAACATCTTCCTCAGATAAGCCCATATTTTTAGGACCGAAAGAAATATCCTTATATACGGTACTCTCGAACAATTGGTATTCCGGATACTGAAAGCAAAGCCCGACTTTAAATCTTGCCTGTCTGCGCGTCACTTTGGATTCGTTAATATTTTTACCGTCAAGTAAAACTTCGCCCGAAGTCGGTGTTAAAAGTCCGTTTAAATGCTGAACCAACGTGCTTTTACCCGAACCCGTATGTCCTATTATGCCGACAAACTCGCCTTTTTCGATTGATATATTTACATTGTCTATTGCGGTTACACGAAACGGCGTTCCGTCGGAATAAACATATGAAAGGTTTTTTGTTTCAAGAATGGGCATTATTTTCTCCTAAGTAATTTTAATATTTCATCCGAAAATTCATCTGCCGAAAGTATGTCTTCAGGAAGCGGAGCTCCGCTCCTGCGTAAGTCGTTTGCAAGTTTTGCCGTCTCCGGTACATCAAGACCGACCTTTTTAAGAAGT
Source organism: Ruminococcus sp. (assembly GCA_022768065.1). GTDB lineage: Bacteria > Bacillota > Clostridia > Oscillospirales > Acutalibacteraceae > Fimenecus. The sequence goes on from JALELS010000024.1 coordinate 24,129, forward strand.
TCCGAATTGTGAAAGACCTGTTTCGGTGTTCCGTCCAATATAATTTTTGCGTCATCCATTACGATAACACGATTGGCTAAAACGGCTTCTTCCATAAAGTGAGTTATAAACACAACAGTCATACCCATTTCCCTGTTAAGCTTCAAACAGGTGTCCATAACTTCTTTTCTGCCGCGTGGGTCAAGCATTGCGGTGGGTTCATCCAAAACTATACATTCCGGAAGCATTGCAATTATTCCCGCTATTGCCACGCGCTGCTTTTGACCGCCCGAAAGCTTATGAGGCTCGTGACCGCGATACTCATACATTCCTACGGCTTTTAAAGCATTGTCAACACGTTTTCTTATTTCTTCGGGAGGCACACCGAGATTTTCCGGTCCGAACGCAACATCTTCCTCGACTATTGTGGCAACAATTTGGTTATCCGGATTTTGAAAGACAACACCGACCGTACGTCTTATGTCATACGATAGGTCTTCGTCTGCAGTATCCATTCCGTTAACGAGCACCTTGCCGCTTTCGGGTATCAAAATCGAATTGGAAAGCTTGGCAAGTGTTGATTTGCCGGAACCGTTGTGACCGAGAATCGCAATAAAATCGCCTTTTTTAAAATTAAGACTGACATTATTCACAACAAGCGGGAGCTTTTCTTCGCCGTCATCCGCCTCGTAGCGATAAGATACGTTGTGAAATTCTATTATGTTATCGTTTTGCATTTTGATATCCTTAAACCGTTTTTTTATTTGTCCAAATAGCAGAGGCTCCGCACGGAAGCACCATTCCTGTGCTCGTTACCGGTAATCCGATTTCATCACTCATTACGGTTCCGCCGAATTTTCTAGCAACAGCGGAGCCTAAAATATACTGCATTACAGACGGTGAAAGTCCCGTAGTGTATGAATTTATCAACATCAAAAGAGGATCATCCGACAATACGTCTTTACACAAATCCACAAAACCGTATACTTCGTTCTCAAGCTTCCAGACTTCTCCGCCCGGACCTCTTCCGTAAGAAGGAGGATCCATTATAATAATATCATAACGGTTTCCGCGCCGTATTTCACGTTTTACAAATTTAATACAGTCATCAACTATCCAGCGCACGGGCTTGTCCGCAACAGCACTTGAGGCAGCGTTTTCTTTTGCCCACTGCACCATTCCTTTTGATGCGTCAACGTGCACTACCGAAGCACCTGCCTTTAATGCAGCCACTGTAGCGGCGCCTGTATATGCAAAAAGATTAAGCACTTTTACTTCTCTGTTTTGGGTTTTAATAAGCTTACTTACCATATCCCAATTGACGGCTTGCTCAGGAAAAATACCCGTATGTTTAAAACCCATGGTTTTTACATTAAACGTAAGGTCTTTATAAGCAATTTTCCAACTTTGCGGAAGAACTCCGTTAATCTGCCAATGACCGCCGCCCGTATTTGACCGGTGGTACACCGCGTCTGCCCTGCCCCAAAGGCGCATATCCTTAGGTGTATTCCAAATAACCTGCGGATCGGGTCTTATCAGAATTTTATCGCCCCATCTCTCCAGTCTCTCGCCGGAGGCGCAATCTAAAAGTTCATAATCTTTCCAAGCGGATGAATAACGCATTAAATTAAACTAACCTTTCTCTTACAACATCGGCTATTGCTTCGCCTAGCGACTGTATTTTAGCCTTATCTTTGCCCTCAAGCATTACGCGTACAAGAGGTTCCGTACCGGAAACTCTGACAAGCACGCGCCCGTCATTTCCAAGCTCGTTTTCAGCGCGCTTAATAGCATTCTTTATCTCCATATCGCTTGTAAAACGGACTCTGCCGTATTTTGATACTTTAACATTTATAAGGACCTGTGGGAATATTTCCATTTCGCCTGCAAGTTCCTTGAGGGTTTTGCCGGTGTTTTTAATTACTTTTAAAACCTGAAGCGCTGAGACCTGACCGTCTCCGGTTGTAGCATAATCAAGGAAAATAACATGGCCAGACTGCTCACCGCCTATTGAATATCCGTTTTCAAGCATATTTTCAAGCACATATCTGTCGCCGACCTTGGTTTTTTCGCAGTACATACCGTTATCATCACAAAATTTGAAAAATCCCATATTGCTCATCACGGTAACAACCGCAGTATCTTTTTTGAGAGTACCGACGGACTTCATATATTTGGCGCAGAGCGCAATAACCTGATCACCGTCAACAATATTTCCCTCATTGTCAACAGCCAACATTCTGTCGGCGTCACCGTCGAATGCAAAACCGAGATCACAGTGATTATCAATTACACATTTTCTCAATCCGTCCATATGCGTCGAACCGCAATCGGCATTTATATTTACACCGTTGGGCTCGGCGTTTATGATTATGCAATCCGCTCCGAGGGATTCAAACACACGTTTTGCGGAAACACTTGAAGAACCGTTTGCACAGTCTATGGCTATTTTAAGATTTTCACATCTTACGTCAATGGTAGACAGCACGTGCTTAATATAGTCATCTACCGCCGTATCGGAGCGTGTTATCCTTCCGACATCTCCGCCGATCATAACAGGCGGAACCTTTGCGTCATCAAGAATAATGCTCTCTATTTCGTTTTCAAGCTCATCCGGCAGTTTGTATCCGGTGGACTGGAATATTTTTATACCGTTATATTCGCACGGATTATGCGATGCGGAAATCATAACGCCTGCATCGTAACCGTACTCCTTAACCAAAAAAGCAACAGCCGGAGTCGGTACAACGCCTAAAAGAAGTACGTCCGTACCCACGGAGCAAAGCCCCGCCGCTATAGAAGCCTCAAGCATTTCCGAAGAAGCTCTCGTATCCATGCCTATCATAACTTTAGGTCTGTGAGAAAGATTTTCCGTAAGCACCATCGCCGCGGCTCTTCCTATCTGCATTGATAATTCACATGTAAGCTCGCTGTTGGCAACGCCTCTTGCGCCGTCTGTTCCGAATAATCTGCCCATTTTACATTCTCCTGTCTGTATAATTAAACATCGAGTTTTTGCTGACCGTTCATCGGCAGCTTTAAATGCTCATAAGCTTTTGCCGTTGCAACCCTGCCGCGCGGTGTCTTTGAAAGAAATCCTATCTGCATAAGATAAGGTTCGTAAACATCTTCAATGGTTACCGCTTCTTCCCCTATGGTTGCCGCGATTGTTTCAAGACCTACGGGGCCACCGTTATAATTTTTTATCATCGAAGTCAAAAGAAGTCGGTCAATAAGATCAAGGCCCAATTCGTCTATTTCCATTCTGCCGAGCGCTATTTTTGCAGTGTCACCTGTTATAACGCCGTTGCCCATAACTTCCGCAAAGTCTCTTGCTCGTTTTAAAAGACGGTTGGCAATACGCGGAGTGCCTCTTGATCTTGACGCTATTTCCCTTGCACCGTCCTCGTCAATGGGTATTTCAAGTATTCCCGCGCTTCTCTTTACTATAAGAGACAACTGTTCGGGAGTGTACATTTCAAGTCTCAGTATTACCCCGAATCTGTCGCGCAAAGGTGCGGTAAGCTGCCCTGCACGCGTTGTGGCGCCGACTAATGTAAATCTCGGCAAATCAAGTCTTATTGAGCGCGCCGAAGGCCCCTTACCGATAATAATATCAAGCGCATGATCTTCCATAGCGGGATAAAGCACTTCCTCAACGCTCTTTGAGAGACGATGTATTTCATCGATAAATAAAACGTCTCCGTCACCGAGGTTTGTAAGAAGTGCAGCGAGGTCGCCCGGTTTTTCTATTGCCGGACCCGACGTCACTCTTATTTGTACGCCCATCTCGTTGGCAATTATACCTGCAAGCGTTGTTTTTCCGAGACCGGGAGGTCCGTAAAGCAAAACATGGTCGAGCACGTCGCCTCGCGTTTTTGCCGCCTCAATATAAATTTTCAGATTCTCTTTTGCCTTTTCCTGACCGATATACTCATTGAGAGTGTGCGGACGAAGCGATAATTCAATATCCTTATCGGTTTCCTCAAGGTCCGGAGATACTATTCTGTTTTCATTATCAAAATCCATTTATTATACCTGCCTTGAGAGAATTTTTAACGCCTGTTTTATTATTTCTTCTACCGATAAATTTTCATCGATTTTTGCAACGGCAACCGACGCTTCGCTTTGTGTATAACCTAACATTGTAAGAGCGCTCACCGCTTCTGATTGATTGCCGGAAGAGCTTACGGAATTCACCGCGGACACATTAATTGTATTCACCGATAAATCAAGTCCTTTGGCAAGCTTATCTTTAAGCTCAAGTACAATTCTCTGTGCAATTTTAGGCCCTACACCCTGCGCCCTTGTAATCGCTTTATTGTCACCAGAAGCTATACATATTACAAGTTTTTCCGGCGCAAACTCCGAGAGGATGGCTATTCCGGCTTTAGGTCCCACACCGGAAACGGAAATCAATGCTTTAAAGCACTCAAGCTCTTGCTCGGTGGAAAAGCCATACAAATCAAGCGCGTCTTCCTTTACGCTCAAATACGTATAAAGAGTGGCTTTGGTGCCCTTTTCGCCGATTTGCTTTAATGTATTTAAACTTGTGTAACACTTAAAGGCAATGCCGCTGCAATCCAATGCGACACTTACCGAATCGACATAGCATATAGTGCCCGTGATTGAATAGAACATTATCTTATCCCCATACTGTTAAGTTTACCCATAAGCGAACCGCTCGCGTGAGCGTGGCAAATTGCCATTGCGAGAGCGTCTGCGGTATCATCCGGCTTCGGGATTTTAGCAAGCTTCAAAATAATACGCGTCATTTCCTGAACCTGCTTTTTCTCCGCTCTGCCGTAACCGACAACGCTCTGTTTAACCTGAAGCGGCGTATATTCAAAGATGGGTATATTATTTTTCTTTGCCGCAAGAACCGTTACCCCCCTTGCCTGAGCAACGTCGATAACCGTCTTGGCATTTGTGTTATAAAAGAGCTTTTCTATTGACATAGCCTCCGGGTGATACTTTTCCATAAGGAGATTTAAATCATCATAGATAAGCTCAAGGCGTCTTTCGAAAGGCGTGCCGGCGTTTGTTGTTATCGCACCGTAATCGACAACTGAAAAACGATTTGACTTGAATTCAATTACGCCGTAACCGACAATCGCATAACCCGGATCAATACCCAATATAATCATAACAGCCCTATTTCACCTAATAAAAATATTTAAGAAATTTTACCATACTTCAGCCGAAATATCAAGGAAAATACCTATAAATATAAACATTCCGCCTACGAGACAAATCAAAGGCAGAATGCAGTGTTAATTATGTTAAATCAAGTGAAATCCGAACCCGATATGCCGAAAACAGGACAGCGCGGCATATTTCGTTTTTTCGCCGTTACTGTGCGGCAGCACACCTGTGTTCTTAAAAGCAAAAATCCATCCTCGGCATAGGGTTTCGGTGCAAGCGGTTTTAAGCAATCAGCAATATTTATCAAGCTCTGTCTCACATTTTTCATATTTTTTAACGGGCTTTTCTTTATAAACTTTTCCTCTTGCCACCACCATATAAGGAACCGACATATTTCTGAAATCGTCGAGAGGATTTTTGTCGGTCACTAAAATATCGGCGGATTTCCCTACCTCAATGCTTCCGGTTATCGCATCAAGACCGGCTATTTCGGCATTGCCGAGCGTAGCGGTGTAAAGCGCAAATCGGGGAGTAACACCGACATATTTGGTAAAATAATTAAGTTCACGCCACATATTGTAATGTGTTGTGTAGGGGCAGCCGGTATCGGTCCCGAGCCCCACCTTAACTCCGTTTTCCAATGCGGTTTTTGTGCCGGTTACCATATTATTGAACACAACATTTGAATTATACTGAACAACGTCGGTAATACCCAATATCTCGCGCGGGAACTTTGCCATCGGCAATGCCGGCGACAAAGTACAAACCAAGGACGCGTTTTTCTCTTTAAACTCATCAATTTCAAGCGAAGTCAAAACAGAACCGTGTTCTATGGTATCCACACCGTTTCGGACGGCGGCTCTTACTCCGTCGGGGCTTTGCACATGAGCCGCAACGGGAAGGTTATGTTTATGTGCGGCGTCACAGCAAGCCTTTATCATATCGGGCTTCATCATAAGTATGCCGGGCTCACCCTTAACCTTGGCATCCATAACGCCTCCGGTTATCATTAACTTTATCAAATCGACATTGTGCGAGGCGAGATCTTCAACCATTGCTACGGCTTCATCAACCGAAGAAGCAACTCTTGACACCGAACCTGCCATATGGCCTTTCGGTACGCAGATTGCATAATCGGCAGCAAGTATGCGCGGTCCGTCCATACCCTCTTTAATTTTGTCCCTCAAGCGCGTATCGAGATCTCCGAGACCGCCGACAACCCTTACGGTAGTTACACCGGAGAGCAAATCCTGCATAGCATAGGCATGACACATTTTCAGCACAACAGATTTTATCAATTCGTTTGAAAGAGCAAATTTTGCAAGTTTTTCAGCCTTTAACGGTTTATTTTTCGGCTTTCCGCCCGCCGGCAAATGCACGTGAAGATTGATAAGTCCGGGCATAACATATTTACCGGTAAGGTCATAGCAAATATCATCTTTTTTCGGATTTGCCTTGCCTATTTCAATTATTTTGCCATCTTCAAATACTATATCGGTATTATTCTGAGGCAACATATCTATTGTGCCGTCAAGTAAAGTACAATTCTTTAAAACAGTGCGCATACTATAACTCCAATCTTAAAAACAGCCGAATACATAAGGCGAAATTCCCACGTATTCAGCTGTTTAATCACTTTGTATCCTTTTTGCCGTTGCGCTTTTCGCGCTCTCTTACGACATATCTTGTGGGCGTTCCCTCAAGCCCGAAAACTTCGCGGATTTGATTATCAATATATCTTTGATAACTGTAATGGAACAGGTCTTTGCTGTTGACAAAGCATACAAATGTAGGCGGTCTTGTGGAGGCCTGCGTCATATAATATATTTTCAGTCTTCTGCCTTTATCTGTAGGCGGCTGAACACGTGTGGTGGCGGCAGCCAAAACATCGTTTAATTTACCGGTTGAAATACGCATTGCATTCTGCGTATCAACAAACTTAATAAGTTCAAAAAGTCTGTCTAGTCTCTGACCTGTTTTTGCGGAAATAAATATAATCGGCGCATAGCTCATAAATGAAAAGTCATTCATAAGCTTTTTACGTTGAACATCCATCGTAGTACCGGTTTTTTCTACGGCATCCCATTTATTAACGGCAATAATACAAGCCTTGCCGAGGTCATGGGCAATTCCCGCGACTTTTGAATCCTGCTCCGTAAAGCCCTCGTTAGCATCAATCATAATTACACAGACATCAGCTCTTTCGACAGCCATTCTGGCTCTGATCACGGAATACTTTTCAATTTGATCCTCAACCTTGCTTTTGCGTCTCAGACCTGCGGTGTCGATAAACACAAAATCGCCGTGAGAATTGTGTATAACCGTATCGGTAGCATCACGGGTAGTACCTGCAATATCGGATACTATTGCGCGCTCCTCACCCGAAATTTTGTTTATAAGCGAAGATTTACCGACATTTGGCTTACCGATAACCGCAACTTTGACAATATCTTCGTCTGTATCGTCAAAGCTGCTTTCGGGGATATTTTTGATAACTTCATCAAGAAGGTCGCCCGTTCCGTGCCCGTGAACCGAAGATACCGCTATCGGATCGCCGAGGCCCAAATTATAGAATTCATAAAATTCGGGCGGAAGAGCACCTATATTATCAACCTTATTTACGCAGAGAACTATCGGCTTGCCGCTCTTTTGTAACATTGAAGCAACTTCGCTGTCGGCGGCTACAACGCCGGAGCGTATATCGGTTACAAATATTATCACATCTGCGCTTGTTATTGCAAGCTCTGCCTGTCTTCTCATCTGAGAAAGTATTACGTCATCGGAAAACGGTTCTATACCGCCGGTGTCAACAAGAAGCATGTTATGCCCGAGCCATTCGCAATTTCCGTATATGCGGTCGCGCGTTACGCCCGGCGTATTGTCAACGATTGAAAGACGTTTTCCGATAAGCTTGTTAAAGAGTGTACTTTTGCCTACGTTAGGTCTGCCCACAATTGCAACAACCGGTCTTGCCATTCTATTTCACTCCCAATATATTATAAAGTAAATCCTGCCCGTTATTTTTTACGGGAATAATTTTAACATTCAGTGCTTTTTCCGCTTCTTTCAGCGTTATATCGTCGAGAAACTTATTGTTCTCTGTTGAATGAGACGTATAATCTATAGTCATAACAAGAGGAATCAGTAAAACTTCGCCTCGTATTTTGCCCTTCATCTGTTCAATAAGGTCCGTTCCCGTAAGAAGCCCTGCGACCGTAATATTTTCGCCGAAAAAGTTATTGATTATTTTTTCGGACTGAACCTCGACACCGTATTTTTCCTGTGCCGCTTCGCAAAGCTCTTTTATAAGAGGATAAGCCGCAACACCGGTTATAACGGTAACGCTTTTACGTGTCGGTGCTTTTTCACAAACAGATAATTCGTAAAAGAACTCGTCACGAAGCGATGTCCAAAGCCCCACGCCGTTGTCAATCTGCGGATAGTCGTCGTAATACTCCTCGGATGGCATCGGGCGTTCCGCTTTTAAGAAAAACTCGTCCGACGGGTAACAAACACGTGCCCCATACTGTTCTTTGAATTTTCCCGAATACTCCTCAATTATGTCAATAACCTCGCCCGCCGTCTTTTTTGTATACGGCTGCATCGGGAAAAGCCCGTCTCTGTATTTTGTAAGACCTACCGGCACACAGGCTATGCTTTGAACCGCAGGCATATATTTTGACAATTCTTCAATACTGTAACGAAGCTCATCTCCATCGTTTATACCCGGACACAAAACAAGCTGAGCATTCATTTTTATTTCCGAATCGGACAAGCGCTTAATAATCGATAAACACTTACCTGCGTTTTTATTTTTCATCATTTTTACGCGAAGCTCCGGATTCATGGTGTGAACCGAAATGTTTATCGGGCTTATGTGCATACGTATGATACGGTCTACTTCATGCTCGGTTATATTTGTAAGTGTTACGTAGTTGCCGAACAAAAACGATAATCTGCTGTCATCATCCTTAAAATAAAGGCTTTCGCGCATACCTTTCGGCAATTGGTCTATAAAGCAAAAGATACAGCCGTTTTTACAGTGATGCTGTTGGTCCATCAGATAGGTGCGGAACTTTAGACCTGTATCGTCATTTTTAAACGGAATATCTATAAGTTTACCGGCGGCGGTTCTGAAGTTTAAAACCACAGGCGGAAAACTTAAATAGAAATCGTAGTCAAGGATGTCGGTAACTTCCTTGCCGTCTACAGATAAAAGCTCATCGCCGCTTTTAATGCCGTGAAACCAGCATTTTGAAAACGGCTTGACGCTGCTTATTTTAACCGACAACAAAGTCACCTCCCATTTTTAAAGACGACAAAAAGGCGGGGAAGAAAACCTTCTCCACCTTTTAACACTCAAACAAAGGTATAAGATAAATTATGCTTCTTCCTTTTTAGAGAGGACCTGTCTGCCGTTATACATACCGCAAGCCGGGCAAACTCTGTGAGCTCTTTTGTATTCGCCGCAGTTAGGGCACTTCTGAAGCTCTGGAGCCTCCATTTTCCAAACGTTTGAACGTCTCTTATCTCTTCTTGCTGATGAAACTCTTCTCTTCGGTACTGCCATTTTTTAGCTCTCCTTATGTTAAAATAAATAATTTATTCATCTTTCAGCAGATCTGCCAATGCCTGAAGCCTCGGGTCAATCGGCTTTTTGCATGAACAACTGCCGAGATTAAGATTTTTACCGCAATACTGACACAAACCCTTACAGTCGTCACGGCATAAAATCTTAGCCGGCAAGGCTAAAATTATATCTTCTCGAACGAGCGAATCAAGGTCAAGCTTCATATCCTCGACTAAAATAAACTCATCATTATCTTCATCATTAAGATGGGAAATAAGGATGTGCTCAATCGGGACCTCAGTTTTTCTTTCAACCGGTGCACCGCATCTGTCGCAATTTGTTTTAAGGACATACTTTGCAACAGCCTTAACGGATACAATATCCGTATTGTTAACGACTTCACCGTCTACCGAAACATTATCGGTAAAATCAATTCCGTCGGGAACAAAACTGTAAGAAAACTTTTTTGAGCTGCCTTCATTATTAAAAATCGGCTCTAATTCGATAAACATAACATACCTCGTCAAACTTACGCAAAGGATATTATATATTTAAAGGCGCATTTTGTCAATAAAAATTTATATTTAGCCTTCAAACGGCGTCAATCTTCGCTTTCAATCAGGATATTCCCGTCCTGAGACGAAACAGCGGTTTCCGTAAGGCTGTCATAAATCGTTGATAACTGCTGCTTAACCGACAAGTCCGGATTATAGTATTTTCCGTCAACACAAATAAATGTATCGGAAAATAAATAGCTGTGCCCGTCATAAGTAACCGTTATGTCCGTACCTCCGGATGTATAATCGGTTTTATCGTGTGATGCCGCCGAATACGAACAGAACTCGACAATATTTTTAATCTTAGCCGAATCGTCATTGTTGCTCACGTTCTTATATTCGGTATTCCCCTTACCTATCACTAACGATACCGCAGATGTACTTTCGGATTTACTGTCGCTGTCGGTGACGTTTAAAGAAACTTTAAGTTTATCTGATATATCGGAAGCGTTCACCTGCACCAAGAAAAGCCTTAAACTCTTTTCGGCATTTCCGCCGCTGCGCAATTCGGCATTTATGATTCCGTCGGTTTTACCGACCGAAAAACCGTCGATGATCATTTCCGCATCGGTATCAAAATTCTTCCTTACAATTATAAGCTTTTTATTTTCAAAAAAGCTCGTATTGTAAACCGAAAGTTTTTGAGAAACAGTTGCGGTACCGTCACCCTGAACGCCCTTTTCGGTATCAACGGTAGAGGCAAGCTTTGTTTTATACTTATTAAGGTCGTCCACAGAGCTTACAACCGTTATATCATCGGAGGTTTCATACATAACGCTGTCGGTACACTTCACACAGGAATAAGTAAACACTATATCTCTTTCGGAACTGCCTGTTTCGGACACAGAATCATCGTTTTTCGGCGTGCAACCGAAAAATGCCGTAAACATAAAAATTATTAAAAACAGAGATAAAACTTTTTTCATAAATAATACCGCAAAATATATGCCGCTGTGTTTTCGGCACAGCGGCAAGGAAATTCAGCCTGTTGTCAGTTTACCTTTTCGCAATACTCGAATATTCTTTCGGGAAGATTTTCAAGATCGGTTGAAACGGTAAATGTAAACGCTGTATCGGTAATCTTAGAAAGCTCGTCAACTTTTTTGAGGAAGTCTGCAAAAGCCTCGTAATCTCTGCCGCCTATTTTAAAGGTAGCGTCAACAAAGATGTCCGTAATATCATGGTCACCGGCGCAAAGACCGCTGAGGAAACCATAAAGCGCGTCAAACCCGGAAACAGAAAAACTGTCAGCTGCAACAAGTCTTGCACGATAGTTAACATCGTATGTAAGTTTAGTCTCTTTTTCGACACAGATAACATTACCGTTTGACTTTTCAACGGCTGCATTAACTCTGTCAACCAAAAGTTTTGTTTTTCCTGAGCCCTTGTGGCCAATTATAAGAGATACCATAGAATCTCCTCCTGTTTATTAATATCCGCCCTTGCGGGATTTAACTGAAATTATTTGCCGAGGCGAGCCTCAAGCTCCGCTTTTTGATCTTCATAGCCCGGTTTGCCGAGAAGAGCAAACATATTTTTCTTGTAGCTTTCTACGCCCGGCTGATTAAACGGATTTACACCGAGAGTATACCCCGATACAGCACAAGCCTTTTCAAGGAAGTAAACAAGATAACCGAAGTTATACTCATCCATCTTAGGAAGCTCAAGGATGATATTCGGAACTCCGCCGTCAACATGAGCCAAAACAGTACCCTCAAATGCTTTGCGGTTTACATAGCTCATGGTTTTGCCTGCGAGGAAATTAAGTCCGTCCGAATTTGTTTTCTCTTCCTTGATGGTTACTTCGTGCTTGGGTTCGTCAAATACAACCGCAGTCTCAAACATAAGTCTGGTGCCGTCCTGTATAAACTGACCCATTGAATGAAGGTCGGTAGAAAATACCGCCGATGCCGGGAATATACCCTTATGGTTCTTACCTTCACTTTCGCCGAAGAGCTGCTTGAACCACTCATTCATCATTGTGTAATCGGGCTCATACGAAACCATCATTTCGACCGACTTGCCTTTTCTGTAAAGAATGTTGCGTAATGCAGCATACTTATAGCAGTCGTTTTTATCTAAATCATCGTCGCAGTAAGCTTTTCTCGCGTCTGCGGCGCCCTGCATCATTTTATCAATGTCACAGCCAGAAACCGCTATCGGAAGAAGTCCTACCGCAGTAAGAACGGAATATCTGCCGCCGACATCGTCAGGGACAACAAAAGTCTCATAACCTACTTTATCGGAAAGCTCTTTTAATGTTCCCTTGCATTTATCGGTAGTTACATAAATACGCTTTGCAACCTCTTCTTCGCCGTACTTGCTCTCGAGGAGTTCTCTGAAAATTCTGAAAGCAACGGCAGGCTCGGTAGTTGTTCCCGACTTTGATATAACATTGACCGAAAAGTCCTTATTTTCACAAAGAGAAACAATATCGGAAAGAGCCGAAGAACTTATACTGTTGCCGGTAAAGAATATCTGCGGTGTATCTTTGCATACCAAATTGTAATTTTGCGATTTGCAAAATTCGACGGCGGCTCTTGCGCCGAGATAGCTTCCGCCTATACCTATAACAACAAGGACCTGCGAGTCCGAACGAATTTTTTCGGCAGCTTTTTTAATCCTTGCGAATTCATCTTTATCGTAATTTTCCGGAAGGTCTACCCACCCGAGGAAATCATTTCCCGCACCTGTTTTTTCAGTGAGAGTCTTGTGAGCTTTTTTAATTTCGGGTGCGATGCTCTCAAGATCGGATTTTGACACAAAATCTTCAGTGTATTTTGTGTTCAGTTTAATAGACATTGTTGATTGTTACCCCTTTTAATGTTTCAACATCTTGTATAATTTGCTTTTATTTTACCCTAATTCGGTCAATATTTCAATATCAATTTGTTAATTTCCTAAAAATAAAAGTGTTTTTATAAGATATTGAACAATTCCGTGTCAGAAGGGCAATTAACACGGCTGATTCAGAGCGGAAAACAGCCTTAAAATTACGTCTTTCAGCGAAAGCCTTTCGACTTTTTCAGGACTTGTAAGCGGTATTTCGCATTGTTTTTCTCCGTCAAGAGACACCACTACCGAGCCGAGCCGCTGTCCTTTTTCAACGGGAGCCGAAACATCTTCGGAAAGAGTGACTGTTTTTGTAAGTTTGCTCTCGTCCCCTTTTTTCAGTATCATGGATATTTCTTTCGGCGGAAGCGGCGTTACATAATCCGCGGTTCCGCCCAATACCCTGACGCCCATAATTTCGTCGTCGGTTACGGAAACAGTCACTTTGGAGTAATTGGCAAATCCCCAGTCAAGCATAGCTCTTGCAGCCGAAAAGCGGTTTTTGCTGTTGTCGCTTCCGAGAACTACCGCTATCAGCGACATTCCGTCGCGCTCTGCCGTTGCCGACACACAGCACCCGGCTTTATCTGTTGTTCCGGTTTTTAGACCCGTTGCACCGTTATAGAAGCGAATAAGCTTATTTGTATTGACAAGCTGCGTTTTACCGCCGCGAAGAGAATCCATCCAGATGGTTGTATAATTTGTTATTATTTTGTGCTTTAATAATTCCCGTGACATCAGAGCTATATCATAGCAACTTGTGTAATGTTGAGTTACCGTGTCATCCAAACCGGTACAGTTTTCAAAATTTGTGTCGTTCATTCCCAGCTCTTTTGCTCTTTCATTCATCATTCTCACAAAAGCGGATGTACTTCCGCCGACATATTCCGAAAGCGCCGTGCAGGCATCGTTGGCGCTGTATACCGTTGTCGCTTTTAACAAATCGTCAACTGTCATAACTTCGTTCTCTTTAAGCCATATCTGTGAACCGCCCATTTTAGAAGCCTCGGTACTTGCGGTAACCTCGTCGGTCAGAGATATTTTCCCATCGTCAATCGCCTCGGCTACCAACAGCAAAGACATAATTTTGGTAACGGACGCCGGCGGTAATTTTTCGTTCGGATTGGATGCCATTAAAACCTTGCCGGTCTCCGCCTCCATAAGCAAAGCGGCTTTGGCATTTATTTCTACCTGCATAGGCGGAAAATCTTCGGCAGGCGTATTTGCCGCAAACGCCCCTATCGAAAAAATCAACATAAAAATTACGGTTGCCGTCATTACAGATACTGCTCTTTTCATAGTTTACACCATACCCCTTTCAAACAGCTACTTGCCCACAGTAAAAAATTCTGCTTATGTTTCACCGCACAATGTTTTTTTTGCGAATTTAATTTATTTTCCCGAAAAACATTCAATAATAAATATGAAAGCAGAATTGAAATAATTATATTTTATGTTACAATATCTAATAGTCTATTTTCGGAGGACGCAAATGAATTACGAAGATACGGTAAAGAGAGCCGAAAAGCTCAGAAAAGATTTAAATTATTACAGTTATCGCTACTATGTTGACAATGAAAATGACATTGACGACTATGAATACGATATGATGATGCGCGAGTTAAAAGCGATAGAGGAAGAATATCCGGAGCTTATAACGCCTGATTCCCCCACACGCAGAGTCGGCGGCGAAGCGACAAATATGTTTGAAAGCGTAACACATACCGTAAAAATGGAAAGCTTGCAAGATGCCTTTTCTTTTGACGAAATAAGGGATTTTGACAGAAAAGTCAAAGACGCAGTAACAAACGCCGCTTATGTTGTCGAACCTAAAATCGACGGTCTGTCGGTCTCTCTCGAATACCGTGACGGTGTATTTGTTCGCGGTTCTACAAGAGGCGACGGCTCTGTGGGTGAAGATATAACCGCAAATCTCAGAACAATACGTTCAATACCGCTTCGCCTTAAAACAGATTTGCCGTTTATAGAAGTGCGCGGTGAAGTATATATGCCGCACAATGTTTTTCACAAATTGGTTGAAGAACAGGAATTAAACGAGGAGAAGCCTTTTAAAAATCCGCGAAATGCCGCCGCCGGAAGTTTGAGACAAAAGGACCCTAAAATTACGGCAAAAAGGAATCTCGATATTTTTGTTTTTAATGTTCAGCAAATAGAGGGCCATACTTTAAACAACCACAAGCAATCTCTTGACTACATCAAAGAGCTTGGATTTAAAACCATCCCGTTCTATACCGAATTCGGCGACATTGAGGGCGCAATAGGCGAACTGAAACGCATAGGCGATATTCGTTACACCCTCCCCTTTGACATTGACGGAGCGGTTATAAAGGTAAATGACTTTGAGGAACGGAGAATTCTCGGCAGCACAGCCAAATTTCCGAAGTGGGCCATTGCCTTTAAGTATCCGCCGGAGGAAAAAGAGACAAAGCTGTTAAACATTGAAGTAAATGTAGGCAGAACCGGTGTTCTGACTCCCACCGCGGTATTTTCACCGGTGCTTATAGCCGGATCAACCGTAAGCAGAGCGACACTTCACAATGAAGATTTCATTAAGGAAAAAGGTATTTGCATAGGCGACACAATAATTATACGTAAAGCCGGAGACGTCATACCGGAGGTCGTATCGGTAAAAGAACACGCCCCCGACGCAGTTCCGTACAGAATGCCGGAAATATGCCCTTCGTGCGGAGCAAAAGCCGTCAGAGAGGACGGAGAAGCCGCCATACGCTGCAATAATCCCGACTGCCCGGCACAGCTTCTGCGTATGCTCATTCATTTTTGTTCTCGTGACGCGATGGATATTGAGGGTCTCGGCGACGCTTTGCTTAATAAGCTTGTAGAGCAAAATATGATAAAAACCGCCGCCGATATCTATTCGCTTGACTTCGGCAAAATTGCCGAAATGGATAAAATGGGCAAAAAAAGCGCGGAGAATTTAAAGAAAGCCATTGAAAAATCAAAGGAAAATGATTTGAGCAAGCTGGTATTTTCGCTCGGTATACGTCATGTCGGTGCAAAAGCCGCCAAGCTTTTATCCGATAATTTCGGGGATATCGACAGCATAATGAATTCGTCGGTCGAAGAGATATCAAAAATAGACGGCTTCGGCATTATAATGGCACAGTCCGTAGTTGATTTTATGTCTATGCCTCAGTCACAAAAGCTTATTGCGGATCTTAAAGCCGCCGGTGTTAATATGAAAACCGAGGATACTCATATCGACAACAGATTTTCGGGAAAAACATTTGTCCTTACCGGCACACTTACAAAATACACAAGAAGCGAAGCCAGCCGGATAATAGAAAACTACGGCGGCAAAGCCTCCTCCTCGGTATCAAAAAAGACCGATTATGTTTTGGCCGGAGAAGCGGCGGGCAGCAAGCTTACAAAAGCTGCGGAGTTGGGAATTAAAATTATAAACGAAGACGAATTCGCCGAAATGATAAAATGATATTTGTCTTTATCAAAAGTAAATAATTAAATGTCAAAAACGGGCAGATTTCTTAATATCGAAACCTGCCCGTTTTACGTTATTTAATCGATTTAATTTGTTTATGCATTGCCATCGGAGCTGACAACCGTAACAGCCGCACCGAAATTTGAATTATCCGTTAAAACCGCACCGTCAGTCAGTTTCTTAATGTCCTCGGGCAACATTGAACCCGAAACGCACATAGAATATGCCGTTTTATCGTTTTCGGGACCGTTAAGCTCAAATGTTACAATATAATCGTCCTGAATATTTACTATATGGCGCATTACTGAAACGGAATAGAGCTTATCAATTACATTTTTATCGGTCGATTTGTATTGATACTCGCCGCCGGGATATACGATTTGACCGAGCGCCTCTTTGCCCATTTCCAAACCTGAAACGAACCTTGTATAGTTGTTGTTATTGTAAAGATCGGATATTTTGGAAACATACACAGATTTGATTTCATTTTTTGTGTTGAGTGCATTATCCAAAATACCGAGCTCTTTTAAATATGCAACGGTTTCTTTCATATCAGAAGTGACATATATAACCGGTTTGGATTGTGAAGGAGTGTCATACTGCTCCGTTTCGGAAGAATAGGTACTGCTGTCGGAATAATATTCGCTCAACCGATAAGAGTCCTGTGCTTCAAAGGAATTAGGTTCTGCCGAAAAGACCAATGCACCGTATGTCTCGGAGGGATTATAGAGTTTTTCAGGTGACAAAGTCGATATATCGTTGTAAATATGGGTCAGTAGATTTTTCCTTTCCTCCGATGTTGTATTAAGCTCGGTCCCGAATACGGATTTATTATAGAAAGTAACTGTACTGCTGTCATCCTGTAACGCCTTTTTATAGGTATTAAAGTTATATTGAGCGATATATTCATTATCGTTCTTTTCTGTTGCCTCTTTATAAGCCTTTATATCGTCTGCCGAATATTGTTCTTCGGTTTTATATTCGCCGAAAAAGGCATCATGAAGACGCGCGGTGCGGTAATCTGATTTATCAAGAGCCAAAAGCATATTATAGATATCCTGATTTACACCGTAATATGCGCGCTTAACCTGTTTTCCGTCTTTAAACGTATACACTATCTTGATATACATAGGATAAACGTCGCTGTTATACGTATCTGTAACCGTGAGGTATCCGCACTTTGCAAGTGCTTTATGAATATCAAGAATTTTTTGTTTATCGGCTTCGGACTCATAATTGCCGCTCGGATAAGTGCAGCCGGTAAAACTGAAATTATTAAGTCCGTAGTAACTGCTGTCATAATCCGTATCGTCGGAATAGCTTGTATATCCCGATGTTATTTTTATATTGCTGATTTTATCTATTTGCGGTGTCTTGCCTGCCGCTCCGAAATATCCGGTGGCAAAAAACGCAAATATCAGTAACGCCGTTGCGAGATGTATCGGCAGTTTATAAAGACCTTTGGCTAACAGCTTGAAGTTCCTTACAAAAATAATATCCAACACAAAGTATATAACGGCAAATGTCAAGCATGAAATCGCAAGTGATGACCACTTGTTAATATACATCGATGAAAAGTTGTAAGCCAAAACAAAGCCGTAAAACCCGAGAGTAAATGTACACAGGAAATTAAGCACCTTATTTTTGCCTATAAAGCCGCCTATTTCCGCTTTGCGGTTTTTGTAGACAATCATGGCACAGAAAAACAGTAAAGACGCTACCGCAATCCATAACAATATGCTTTTGAAATCAGGAGTTACCCAATCAATATATTTACTCGTGTCGTAATCTGATATTTTGCCTTTTGCATTGGCATACATATTTTGGTATAAGCCTTTTGAAAGATAAGTAAAAGGCGTGCACCACGGAATTTTATGAAATATTGATTCCCCGCTTCCCGAATAGCCGGATAACGAGAAAACTACGCCGAAGGGAGATCCGGGAACAAGCTTCATAATAAATGACTGAACGCAGTATAAGATGATAGCAGGCATAGACACTATAATGCCGGAAAATACTACACCCTCAAAAACAGTTCCCACCGCGCTGAAAACCATTGCCGTAAGAGAATATGAAAGAGCCGACAAGGAAAATATGCCCAAAAAATAAAAGAGTGCGGAAAGTAGAAGTTTGGACGACATTCCAAGCTTTACGGCATTCATTATTACATCTGTCAATATCGGCAAAAATATTGCCGCTGCCATAAGAGTGAGCCCAGAAAGATACTTTGCGGTAAAAAGATGGGTTCGTTTTATACCGAGACTGTAATAAACATTCATAGTCTTTTTACCGGTCATAAACTTAAATGTCACTATTCCCATTATTATTCCGAGTATCAGAAATGCGGCAACAAACAAATACCGAAGATACTGCATATTATCGGTCAAATAAAATGAATAATCGTTTTTTACGTTATAACTCGCAATTCTGCCCGTCAAAGAGTCTGTTGAGACCTTTTTAAACAAAACTTTTGCCGGAATATAGACAAATGCCATTGCTCCGATAAAAAGCTGTATAAGCGCTACGGCAATATTGCTTTTAAGACCCGTGCGATATGCAAAGCCGAAATTATTTTTAAAAGATTTTTGAGAAGTCATAATTAGTTCCCTCCATTTCATCGAGAAATACCTCTTCAAGTGAAAGCGGCATAGGTTCAACCATTATAGGTGAAAGCGAATTCAGCTTCTCTGCTGTTTCTTTTTCACTTCCCTTGACGGTGATTACAATAATCCTGCCGTCACGCTTAAACGATTTTACATCGATTCCGACATTCTTTATATCGTCCTGTGAAACATCATTTTTAAAAACTATACGGAATTTGGCTCTGCCCTCGCTCAATTCCTTTATAGACGAATCAAGCACAAGCTTTTTGCCGTTGATAAGTCCGAAATGGTCGCAAAGTCCCTCAAGCTCATGGAGGTCATGAGAAGATACAATTACCGATGCGTTTGTATCGGACATATATTCATTCAGCAAATTCTTGATAAGCGCTCGCTTCGCAGGGTCAAGTCCGTCAAAAGTTTCGTCAAAAAGGATGAAATCGGGCTTTGTGGAAATGCCCAGCACTATCTCTGCCTGCCTTTGCATACCTTTTGAAAATCCATTGATGCGTGCTTTGGTATCAAGTCCGAATACCTCCGCTAACTTACGGAATGTATCGAAACTGAAATCCGGATAAAAGCCGTTATAAAACTTTGCCATTTTTTCCATATTGGCATACGGCGCAAAGTAAATATCATCAGGGACGTAAAACATATGCTGTTTCATTTTGGCATTGTCAAAAGCGTTTTCTCCGTCAAGGCGAACCTCTCCGCCGTCGGGTTTATACACTCCCGTTATGGTTTTTAAAAGCGTCGTTTTGCCGGCACCGTTATATCCGATAAGGCCGTAGATAGAGCCGTTACCGACCTTAAAGTTCAAATCCTGTATAGCTGTGAAGTCACCGAATTTTTTTGTAACATTTACAACCTCAATCAAGAGTTATTCCTCCTTTTGGTTTGGTTTACAAGCTCAATATATCATTATAAATTTACACCGTCAATTGAAAACGCCGTTTTGTTATCATTTTTTAACAAAACGGCGTTTTATGGAAATATTTCTTAATATGTTTGTAATATTTAAGCTAACAGAATTGTCTTTGTTGCCTCATACCGCTTCCGCATAACAGTAATCCTTGTCGCTGTCGGTAATTTTAACAAATACCGTTTTGCCTATTGTATCTTTGCTCACCTTAGCCATAACCGGAGTATAATTTTCGGTATAGCCGAACACAAAGCCGTCTTTTCCGTGGGTCTCGGGAATAATACTTACGGTTTTGCCGATTTGCGAACGCAGAAACTCACTTCTGAGTTTTTCGGCGGTGACGGCAAGCGCCGCAGCCCTTTCCTCTTTTACATGCTTTTCGATTTGCGGTTTCATAAGGGCTGCCCTTGTTCCCGTGCGAACCGAATAAGGGAAGATATGTATTTTCTCAAATCCGACTTTTTCGGCAAAAGCCACTGTCTCTTCAAAATCTTTTTCTGTTTCGGTGGGGAAGCCCACCATTATATCTGTAGTAAGGGTGCAATTTTTAAAAGTATTGCGAAGCTTCACGGCAAGCTCATAGTATTCGTCGGCTGTATAATGCCTGTTCATTGCTTTAAGGGTAGAATCGCTTCCGCTCTGAAGAGAGATATGGAACTGGGGACAAAGCTTATCTATTTTGGCAAGATTGCAGAGAACCTCATCGGTAAGATGGTCGGGTTCAAGTGAACCGAGACGGACTCTCTTTATACCCTCCACATCGGCGGCAGCCCTGACGGCATCGTAAAACTTTTCTCCCGTATCCTTGCCGTATGCTGAAAGATTGATACCTACAAGCACAACCTCAGTAAAGCCCGATGCCGACAGAGCTTCGGTCTCTTTAACAATATCTTTAATCGGTTTGGAACGCACCCTGCCCCTGGCTTTCGGTATAATACAATACGAGCAAAATCTGTCGCAACCGTCCTCTATTTTAACTATGGCCCTTGTACGTTCGGAAAAAGCGTTAATGCTCGTTTCATAAAATTTTTCGCCGGTACAATGCTGTTCAATATCAATCATTCTTTCGCGCGAAGAAAGATATCGACGAAGTTTCGGCAGTATTTCCGCATTGTTTTTATTTCCTATAACTATATCGGCCTCCTCAAGGCCCTGAGCCATTTCCGGAAACGCCTGCGGCATACAGCCTGTAAGTATAACAATGCTATCCGGGTGATTATGCTTAAGCCTGCGAACTGTTTGGCGCGTTTTGCGGTCACTTTCCGAGGTAACCGTACAGGAATTAACGACAAATATGTCGGCATCGTCATCAGACAAAGTTATTTCATAACCGTTTTTTAAAAAGTCCTCGGTTATTGATTCGGTTTCATACTGATTAACCTTACAACCGAGAGTGTGCAATTTAACTTTCATTTTAGCTCCTAAATAATGATTTAAGCAAGTAATGTACCGACAAAGGCGGTTTTTAACGAAGCTCTTTCGGGCAAGCAATCATCGCTGTCACGATACTTAATTATTGTAGCATAAAGAAAAAATTTTTTCCATACACACAGCATATAAAACGCCCGAGCGTACAAAATATTTACGGTGATTTTTTTGACAAAGGCTCGTGAATACTCATTTATATATCTTTTCGGCGCATTGCTGTATGGTCTTATTGAAGTTGTTTGGCGCGGACACACACATTGGACAATGGCTCTGACAGGCGGCGCAGCACTTTTAGCGCTATATATAATCAACATCAAAATGAGTAAAAGCAATATGTTTTTGAAATGTCTCATAGGTGCAATAACAATAACCGCACTTGAATTTACGGTAGGTGTTATTATAAACATCATATTAAAATGGGATGTTTGGGATTATTCAAACAGGCCGCTGAATATTTTGGGACAGATATGTCCGCTTTTTTTCTTTTTTTGGTACTTGCTGTGTATTCCGGGCTTTGCACTTTGCGGTTTTATCAGAAAAAGAATTGTAAAAAGAACATCCGTCGCAAAAAGCCGATAGGTTCATAATGTGACATCAATAAAAAACAAATTTGCAGGTACAATAATACATTGCCCCCCGAATAATGCCGGCGCATATTCGAGGGGTACTTTTACATTGTTTTACCGAACAAAACTACATTATCAAACGGACTTAACTCTGTAAACCTTAACTCCGTGAGACGGTACATCTGCCGTTATTTTATCGTTGGTAACGGCAATTTCATTATCCCAAAGCTCCGTATACTGATAGTTACCGCTGTTATTAAGGTCTACAAATGCCTCACCTGCAACAGCCTTTAAAGATGCGGACATAGTGAGAGTTGACGGTGATTTGTTAAAGAAACATACGGCAATTTCGCCGCCCTCAAGAGGTTTGACCAAAACATCGGAAATTCCGTTGGTTTTTACTCTGCGGCACTGGCAACCTTTTTTGTCCTGGTCTATTGCGATAAGTTCTTTATTTTTGAGAATGGAAAGAATTTTGTTATTCTCATCCACCTCTCCGTCGGAATTGAGAAACGTTCTTATATCATTGCCTAAAATCAGCGGAGAAGCCATCATACACCAAAGAGAAAAATGAGATTTATTCTCTTCGTATGTAAGCTTGCCGTTGCCGACTTCAAGCATATCGGGGTCATTCCATGCGCCTACGCTTGCGTATTTATAGAGCTTAACGTTAACCTCATAAATGGCAAGAACCGAAGCCCAAAACGGTTTTATATCGGGTGTGGTTCGCCATAAATTGCCTGCCTCGGCTCCCCATTTCCACGGTTGATTGGTTCCCCACTCACAAATTGAATAAACTATCGGTTTTTCCGGTACATTATGTTTCTCGGCAAAGAGCTTTGTCGCACGCTTGAGCTCCTTGCCCATATTTTTATACTGTGTGGCGGCGCTGTCCATAGGCGAACCTATCGGATTTTTAAGCTCTATTGTATTGTCGCCCTTTTTAAGCGAAACAAATGTCTGTGTGCGCCCGTCGCGCGACCAAGCCTTTGTCTCGGGGAATTCCATAGGGTAACTTTCGTCGGCGTTTACGGTGATTTCAAGGTATTTTTTCTTTTTATTTGCCGATTTTACAAATACGACCGTAAGAACATACTCGCCGTCTTCCGGCACATTGACAAAACTGAACCTTACAGAGCCGTTACCGCTGTCGAGATGCGAAATATATGAGCCCTTTTCGTCGGTTATAACCTTTGCGGTTCCGTAAAGTTCGCCGTTTTCAGCCTCAAGAACAATATCTTCCGCAAGATTGTCTCCCGAGATAATTATTTTGTCTATGTTCGGAGCAAGAGAAGAAATCAGCTTATGATGACAATAATCATATTTAAAATACTCAATGCCCCAATCGGCAAAAGTCTCGGCATCAATTCTTTCATTGCCCAACGAAGCAGGCAAATCTTCGCAGGTAAGAGTGCCGTTTGACGAGTATATGCCCGCTTTAAATCCCTTTTCGTTTAACTGCTGTACAAGCGACTTAATGCCCGAAGAAAACGACTTGAGGTCACCTTGAAGTCTGCCGTTTTCATCACGGATAGAGCTGTGCCAACAATCATCAAGATTTACATATTGATACCCGGCGTCAAGCAGGCCGCTTTTTTTCATAGCGTCGGCAGTATCAAGAATCAGCTTCTCGTTTATATTGTTTCTGAAAGTATTCCAGCTCGACCAACCCATGGGCGGAGTCAGCGCCGCATTATTGCCGTATGTTCCTGTCGCTTTAATATGCACACCGCATTTTGATATAAGCTTTTTAACCTCGCATACCGGGCAAATATGCTTTTTCTTAATGGCGGTAACACCTGCGGCTGCGGTAAAAACGGCAGCAGCGGAAATAATCTTACCTATCATTTTGTTCCTCCGTAATTCCTTTTTATACACAAAAATGGAGTCAGCAAAAGCCAACTCCCCTAAATCGCAATAATTATTCTTCGACAGTTTCAGTCTTTTCTTCCTCTGCGGGAGCTTCTTCGGCAACCGGAGCGTCAAGCAAAGCTTTTCTTGAAAGGCTTACGCGCTTCTTATCGAAATCGATATCAAGGATTTTGGCTTTAACGGTATCGCCTACTTTAAGAACTTCAGCCGGATTTGCTATATGCTCATGAGCAATTTCGGAAATGTGGATAAGACCGTCAATTCCGGGAAGGATGTTGGCGAAAGCGCCGAACGAAGTAAGACCGACAATCTTAGCTTCACATTCGGTTCCGACAGGATAATCGCGCTTGAGAATTTCCCAAGGATTGTCCTCAACCTTTTTGTAGCCGAGAGAAATCTTTTTGTTTTCTCTGTCGAGAGCCTTTATGTATACTTCAACGGTGTCGCCGACTTTAACGACATCGGACGGATGCTTGATTCTTGTCCAGGAAAGCTCCGAGATGTGAATCATGCCGTCTACGCCGCCGAGGTCAACAAATGCGCCGTAAGAAGTGAGCGAACGAACTACGCCGTGATAAACCTGACCCTCTTCAGCCTGAGCCCAGAATTTTTCCTCCGCAGCCTTTCTCTCTTCCTTAGCAACGGCTCTTATTGAACCTACAACACGTTTTCTCTTCTTATCAACCTCGATAATCTTGAACTTAACGGTTGTTTTAACCATATCTTCAAGAGAATCGCTGCGATTAGCCTTTGCAAGTGAAGCAGGGATAAATACTCTTATTCCGCCGTACTGTACAAAGAGACCCTTGCCGTCGCCGACAACGCCTGTAACTGTTCCCTCAACGACCTGATCGCTCTCTTCCGAAAGCTCATCCCAAGCCTTAGCTGCATCGTAGCGTTTCTTGGAAAGCATCATGGTGCCTTCCTGGTCGTTAGTCTTCATAATGATAAGATCAAGCTTATCGCCGACCTTAACCTCTTTCTGAGGATCTGCGTTCGGATCTGCGCTGTATTCGTCAAGCGGAATATAGCCTGCATGTTTTCTGCCGGCAATCTCAACCTGAATCTCGGTAGGTGTAACGCCTACTACATAACCGACAACTTTTTGGTCTGAGCTTGAATCTATATATTCGTCAACCAAATCAGCGAAACTCTCACCGGACGGCTTCTCTTGCTCCTCCTTTTCGACTGATGTTGATGCGTTTTTGATTTCTTCGTTTTCGGACATTGTTTTCAGTACCTCCTTAATAATACTGTCGGGAGTTGAAGCTCCGGCAGTAACGCCAACTGAATGAAACCGCGACAAGTCAATGTCTTGCAACTCTGCGGCAGTCTCAATTAAAAAAGTCGGACAATTGGCCTCGCAAACAGATTTAAGCTTTGCGGTATTGCTGCTTTGCCTTCCGCCTATTATGACCATTGCATCATTGGTCAGCGAAAGCGCGGCGGCTTCCTTTTGTCTTTCCTCAGTCGCACAACATATTGTATCAAAAATTACGGCATTTGTATATACCATTTTTATTTTTTTTACACATTTTTCAAAAATTTTTGTACTGAAAGTGGTCTGAGAAACCAAAATCAAGCCGTTTTTTGATAAATCGGGTTGATTTTCTATAATTTCATCAAGCTCTTTTTCACTGTTAAATACAAAAGATTTGCCGTTACAGTAACTTCGAATTCCGATAACCTCCGGGTGAGATTTATCGCCGGCTATCAAGGTTACATTCTCACTTGTTGAATTTTCGCTTACTATTTTGTGTATTTTTGTGACAAACGGGCACGTGGCATTACAGTAATTCGGAGATATGCTCTTGACGTCTTCCATCATATCTTTCGGTATACCGTGAGTTCTGACAACTATTAAGTCGCCGTCTTTGCACTCATCCGGACCGTTAATTATACGTACGCCTTTATCCTCAAAATGCTTTATAACCTGCGGATTGTGAATTATAGGCCCCAATGTGCAAACATTTCGGTTCTTTTTCACAAGCTCTTCAAGTAAATTTACGGCACGGTTAACACCGAAACAAAAACCCGCACTTTTTGCCAAAGTTATTCTTTGCAATTTCCTTCCTCCCAAAGAGCGGTTATCTCTTCCATAATTTTTTCTGCGGCTCTGTTTACTTCTTCGTGCGAGTCTGTATCGGTAAAGCCGAATTCGTCATACTTTATGACCTTTCCGAAACGCACGGTAAGCAATGTGCCGCTTTTAAAATTACTTTCGCTGTATATACTGCACGGAAGAACATCCGAATGTGTGGCTTTCGCTATTACAGCAGCTCCGGCCTTCGGTTTTCCGGGTCTTCCCTCATGATTGCGTGTCCCCTCGGGGAAAATACCGAGCACCCAACCGTTTTTAATAAGCCGCTCCGCGTAGCCTATTGCGGTTTTATCATTATGACCGCGTTTTATGGGAAAGGCGTTAAGGTGAGTCAAGAACCAAGCGGCAAACGGATTTTTGAAAAGCTCGTACTTTGACATAAAATGTATCGGTCTGACATTTGAGCCGCCGAGAGCTATAGGGTCGAAATTGTTTGCGTGATTGCACGCGAGAATAAGCCCACCCTCTTTCGGTATATTCTCTTTGCCGATATACTGCACTTTCATTTTTGTCTTGCAGACGGCAAGACATATCGGCATTAAAATATGATACATTTTATATTCTTTCAGCTTATCGAAATTAAACCCCATAATCTCACATATGCTCCCTTATAATATCTGTTATTTTTTCAATCGACTCATCAAGCGACAAAAGAGTTGTGTCCACCGTGATACTGTCTTTTGCCGGTTTCAACGGAGCGATTTTTCGGTGTGAATCGTTGTAATCACGCTCTTTAAGGTCTGATAAAACCTCTTCGTAACCGACGGCGGCGCCCTTTGCGGAAAGTTCCTTATAACGTCTCATCGCACGGGATTCCGGAGAAGCCGTTAAAAATATTTTAACGTCTGCATTCGGCAATACAACGGTTCCGATATCTCTGCCGTCCATAATGCAATTGTTTTTTTCGGCTATATTCCTTTGCAAATCAAAAAGGAAGCTTCTGACTTCGGGTACAGCCGAAACATCGGACGCAGCCATTGATGACTTCGGCAGGCGGATTTCATCGGAGACATCCTCACCGTTTAAAAATACGTGCTGAACACCGTCTTTAAATCCGAGCTCAACTTTTATTTTCGGTAAAGCCTCTTTCAGCTTTTCGCGTGATTTTGTGTCTATTCCGTTTCTCAGCGCATAAACACCGACAGAGCGATACAGCGCTCCGGTATCGACATAAATAAATCCCAACTTGTCGGCGGCGGCTCTTGAAATAGTACTTTTGCCGGCACCGGCAGGTCCGTCTATAGCGACATTTATCATAATGCTATCCCCTGTTTTTATTATTGTGCATTGCCTGCGGCAAATCCCGTGGAAAAGGCAATTTGGAGGTTAAAGCCACCCGTATATGCGTCTACATCAACAACTTCACCGGCAAAATACAAATTCCTGCACAGCTTACTCTCCATTGTCTTGGGTGAAAGTTCGTTTACATCGACTCCGCCCGAAGTTATAACAGCCTCGCTTATAGGTCTGAATCTGAGGACCGTAAGCTTCAAATTCTTAATTGTGTGAACAAGTCTTTTTCTTTCTTCCTTTGTAAGCTGATTGCACTTTGTTGAATTTTTAATGCCCGAGAGGCGCACAACCGGATTGATTATAGCCCGCGGCAACAAAAGCCCCACAAGATTTGAAACCGCTTTATTGCTGTTTTCCGACATCTCGCGTAAAATACGCGCGTCGAGTTTTTCGTCATCGAGCGCAGGTTTCATATCGACATATATTTCATAACGGCACGGCTCCATATTGCGCATATGTGCGCTTGCCGATAAAATCATGGGTCCGGACACACCGAAATGGGTAAAAAGCATTTCGCCGAAATCGGAATAAACTTGCTTTCCCGTTTTGGTATCCGTTACTTTCAGCGCACAGTTACGCAGCGAAAGACCCATGGCTTCTCCGCAAAATCCCTCGCGGCACTCAAGGGCAACAAGTGACGGCAGACAAGCGGTTACGGTGTGGCCTGCCTGTTTTGCAAAGGCATACCCGTCGCCCGTGGAACCTGTTTTCGGATAAGACAAGCCGCCGGTTGTAACAATAACGGCGTCGGCATAATGTATAAGTCCGTCCTCGGTTTTTACGCCTCTTACCTCTCCGTCGGAAATCATCAAGGATTTAACGCGCGATGTCTTGCGTTTGACGCCGTTTACGGTTACGAATTTATTAAGGGCATCAACTATGTCTACCGCTTTATCGGATACGGGAAAAACTCTGTTTCCCCTTTCGACTTTAAGCGGAACTCCGAGTTCTTCAAAAAAGTCCATAGTGTCCCGTGCCGAAAATTCGGAAAAAGCGCTGTATAAAAATCTGCCGTTCCGCGGAACATTATCTATCAGGCCCTTGGTATCAAATGTGGCATTGGTAACATTGCAGCGACCCTTACCGGTAATCATTATCTTTCTGCCGACCTTGTCGTTTCGCTCAAAAAGAACTACGTCGTTCCCGTTTTTTGCCGCCGTACCGGCAGCCATAAGTCCTGCGGCACCGGCACCCACTACTATAACTTTTTTACTCATTTTCGGAAATATCCTCTGCTTTTTCGTATACCTGATATTCGTCCCAAATGCTCTCAAGCTTGTTGAAATTGTTGATTACTTCTTCACGCTTGCTCAGCGTTACCGCTACAATAAGCGCGTTAATAAGACTCAGCGGTGCAACGAGCGAATCAACCACGGACGCCATATCGGAGCGCGCCACAAGCAAACAATCCGCATATGAAGCGATGGGAGAGGTTTCGGAATCGGTTATCGCCACTATTTTGGCGCCTCTGTCCGATACAAATCTTATTGCATTTACGGTCTGCTTTGAATACCGCGGAAAGCTTATCGCTATGCACACGTCTTCTTTATCTATTCTGAACATCTGCTCAAACATTTCGGAGGCGCTTGATGTATCGATAAGTTCAACCGAATCAAAAACAAGATTGAAATAGAAACCGAGGAAACTTGCAAGCGCGGCAGATGAACGGACGCCGAGAATATATATTTTGCGAGCCTTGTTTATGGTGGATACGGCTTTTGCAAAATCCTCCCTCGATGTCTTTTCGTAGGTTTCACGAATCAAATCAATATCGCCGTTAAGAACGGTTCTAACGATGTCATTATCACCTATGAGGCTTTCCGAAACCTCCATCCTCTGGACTGCGGTCAGCTTTGATTTTATCATTTGCTGAAGTTCTTTTTGCAATTCGGGATAGCCTTTAAATCCGAGTTCCGTAGCAAATCGTACAACGGTACTCTCGCTGACTCCCACCTTTTTGCCGAGAGCGGAAGCCGTCATAAAAGCGGCTTTATCATAGTTTTCTTTAATATACGAGGCTATCTTCTTATGACCCTTTGAGAGCTTTCTCACATTTGAATCAAGCTTTGAAAGCAAAGAACTCTTCACTGTACAGCGCTTCCTTATCTTATATAAATAGTGTTGTATCCGACGGAGCCAACACTATTATTATAATGTCTATTATACGAAAATCAAGCGAAAATGCAGGAATTACTGCAAAATTATTCAATTCTGACTAAATTATCCGTCATATCCGTTCCGCTTTGCCTAATTTTAGGCAATGTCATATTAAAAATGTCCGTAGTTCTGCATTCAAGGGAATATAATCTTTCAGAAAATCCGCCGAGTTTTTTGACGTCGCCGACAGTCATAACAATCGGTAAAGCTGCGTTTTTTCTCGCTATCCGCAATACGTCTTTTCCCTTTTGCGTAAATCCGAGTACACGGATATACGGAGGATCAGACAAAGTGATATTGTTTGTTATGCCGAAAAACGAATTTAGAACAACGCGCCGAATACGCGAATGAGTAAAGCGCTTTGTTTTGGCGAGATCATAAAGTTCCGTAAGGTTTTGAGCGGATGCTGCAGCTGAGAGAAGTCGGTTTTCTATCCCCTCGCCGACGCCGTAGATGTTACTGAAATCGGACGGAGTTTTAAGTTTTAAAGACGCTATTACGGCATTTCCTATCCTGTTCATATCGGACGGCGCCGCCTTGTTTGATATTTCGTTCATCAAAATATTTTGCGATTCTGCGGGCAAAAACATATCCGCACTTTTGTTTTCGCGGATAAGGGCACGAATTTTGGACGCGGGCGCAATGTTGCCCGAAACCTCGGCGGAATCGTGCGACGCACCGCTCCTTTTTACGGTATGCGCCTCAATATCCGAGGAAAGAGCTTTAAGCGCTTTCAGATACTCGACCGCCAAGATGTTGTTAGGCTCAGAAAGGACCGCGGCGGTTTCCGCTCCGAAAACATCTTTTACCGCGGCAAATCGCGCCGCAGGATAACTTACGCCGTTTTTGAGTTCGGATTTAAGCTTTAAATTGACATCATCGTCGTATAAAGCCTCCGCAGCTTTTTGTAAAAGGCTTATCCTGCCGCATTCGCTGCCGAATGAAATATCCGTAACCGCTCCGAGAGAATTCAAAATATACACGGAAGAATAGGCGAAACGCTCTGCCGAAGATACGGCATACGGCATGGGAAGTTCAAGAACAAGGTCAACTCCGCCGAGCAGGGCGGCTTTTGCCCTCGCGTACTTTGACATCACAGCCGTTTCGGCTCGCTGAACGTAATTACCGCTCATCACCGAAACTACCGCGCAGTCCCCGTCGTTTTTGCGTATTTCGTCTATCTGGAATTTATGTCCGTTATGGAACGGATTATACTCGGATACTATACCGTAAACTTTCATAGATAATCTCCGTCAAATCAAGTGCTGTGCCGGACAAGCCCGACAAAACTTCAAATTAAACATATTTTATAATATCGGCGAAATTTAGTCAAATCTCTTCGGCACATATTATTCCTTGAAAAATCTGTCGAAACAGTATATAATAACCATTGATAATTTTATTAGCAATTTGGGAGGTATTATTTTTGAAAATTCTTGTTATCAATGCAGGCAGTTCCTCGCTTAAATATCAGCTTATTGATATGGACGACGAGAGCGTTATTGCAAAAGGTATCTGCGAAAGAATAGGCAATGAGGGATCTTGTATCAGCGGCAAGATTCACGGCAAATCCGAAAAGTTTGAAAAGACCGTTGTAATGAAAAATCACACCGAAGCTTTCAACGAAGTTAAGAAAGCTCTCACAGAGGGTGAATATAAGGTTATAAACGACCTTTCGGAAATAGCCGCTGTCGGTCACAGAATAGTACAGGGCGGCGCCCTTTTCAACCACAGCGTTTTGGTAGACGACGACGTTATCAAGGGCATAGAGAGTCTTTGCGACCTTGCTCCGCTTCACAACGCAGCGCACATTCAGGGAATTAAAGCCAGCATTGAACTGTTCGGCAAAGACGTTCCGCAGGTCGTTGTGTTCGATAACGCATTCCACAGCACCATGCCGCCGGAAGCATATATGTTTGGCCTCCCCTATGAATATTATGAAAAATACGCACTCAGAAAATACGGCTTTCACGGCACTTCGCACCGTTTTGTAAGCGCTCGCTGCGCAGAGGTTATGGGCGAAGATATCAAAAAGCTTAAAATCGTTACATGCCATCTCGGAAACGGTTCTTCGATTTCGGCTGTTAAATACGGCAAATGTATTGACACATCTATGGGTCTTACACCGCTCGACGGCGAAATAATGGGAACAAGAACCGGCAGCATTGACCCGTCTGCCGTTCTCTACATTATGAAAAAAGAGGGCAAGACTCCGGATGAAATGAGCAACCTGCTCAACAAAAAGTCGGGCATTCTCGGTGTATCGGGTCTTTCTTCCGATGACAGAGACGTTAAAGTAGCCGCTGCCGAGGGCAACAAGAGAGCCAAGCTCGCAAGAGATATGCAGATATATGAAATAAAGAAATATATCGGTTCTTATACCGCTGCCATGGACGGCGTTGACGCAATAGTTTTCACGGGCGGTATCGGTGAAAATGCCGACGATATGAGAGCTACCGTCTGCGACGGTCTCACCTTCCTCGGTATTAAAATCGACAAAGAATACAACAAGACTCTTGTAAAGGGCAAAGAGGGAGAAATTTCCACGCCCGACTCAAAGGTTCGTGTTTTCGTTCTTCCGACAAACGAGGAGCTTGTTATAGCAAGAGACACAAAAGAGATTGTTACAAATCTTAAAAAATAATCCGTTAAAATAAGAATACCCGTTCATACCGAAAAAAGTATGGACGGGTTATTTTTTTTGCTTTTTATCGGATTATTCGGCGCAAAACGCCTTTTCTTCAAAGCTTTTTATCTGCTCAAGCATAAGGTCAAAAATTTCATTTTCGTCAAGGCGGCGACCGGTAAGCATCCAAGCATATATAAATGAAATTAAAAGCCCCGTCCGCATACAGATGAAGCACACATACTCATCGGAACCGACAACCATGTCCGAAAAGAAAGCCTCGCTGTATTTTTCTATTGCCTTTTTATGCGACGCGGCAATGATATTGAGCTTTTCAAGACTTATTAGGACTTCAAGCAATTCCTTTCTGCGTTCGAGAAAATCCACATAATATTTTATCACCGGAATTTTCTCTCCGCTTTGACATACAGCGGCATATGAGCTTAAAAGCTCGTCAAAGCACTTATCGCAAGCGTAGAGCAAAACATCGTCTTTTTTATCGAACAGCCTGTAAAATGTAGCCTTACCTACTCCTGCCTCCTCGACAAGCTCGGTTACCGTTATGCTGTCAAAATCTTTTCTGTTAATGCAATTCAACAAGCCGCGATAAATCAGCTCCGCGGAAGTTATCACTCGTTTATCGTTTTTTATATGATACATTATATCGCCTTTCGTTTCACATTTTATGATACTATTGTATCATAAAAAATATAATGATACAATGAAGCGGGTGATAAAATGAGTTTTTATAATAAAGTTGATTTTCATTCGCATATACTCACAAAATCATATTATGAGTACCTGAACAAATATGAAGACAAGCGTCCCGACAACTTTGATACGCCGAAATGGAGCGAAAACGGGCACATTAAGCTGATGGATAAGCTCGGCGTTATCTTTGCCGAACTTTCGCTCTCTTCACCGAGTCTTGCGAACGCTCCTGAGGGAGAAAGACCCGATTATGCAAGAAGAATAAATAACGAGGCGTTGGAATTTGTCGCAAAATATCCCGACAGGCTCGGACTTTTGGCGACTCTTCCCCTGCCCGACGTTGACTCCTCGGTAAAAATCGCCGAAGAATATCTGCAAAAAAGCGGAGTGGACGGCATAGGAATGTGCACGAATTATAACGGCTGCTATCTCGGCTGTAAAGAATTTGAGCCTCTTATGAGCCTGCTTAACGAAAAAGGTACGGTTATTTGCGTCCATCCTACCGCTCCGGCGGGACTTCCGAAAAACGTAAACAAGGGTCTGCCGATCCCTGTTATGGAATTCCTGATGGACACAACACGCACATTTGCAAATCTTGTATGGACCGATACATTCGAAAAATACCCGAACATTAAATGGATATTTCCGCACGGTGCCGCTTTTATCCCGATACTATCCGACAGATTTAACAGTTTTTCCATACTTATAAAGGCGCGGGAGCCATCGAGAAAGCTTGATTTTTCAAATGCTATGAGACATTGTTATTTTGATCTTGCGGGATTTTCCGTTCCAAAGCAAATAAACGATATGAAAAAGAATATTCCGGTAGAGAACTTTTTGTACGGTTCCGACTGCCCCTATACACCGAATGCTGTCTGTGAGGCGCTTGCTGGAAATCTTACAACTACCGTAGAATTAACGTCGCGAGAAAAACGGCTTATGTTTTGTGAAAATTCGGTACAGCTGATACCGCGGCTTGCACCGCTTATCGGTATCGGCTCCGACAGCACTCCGAACGCCGTCATAAGGAGTCGACTTTCAAAGCGAAAGCAGTATTTCAGCGATACTTTAGACAAAAGCATTGCCGCCGCATATAACATTTTAATGAAAATAAAAGGGAATCTTTAATCAAAAAATCCTCGGTTTTGTGTTACATCCAAAGCCGAGGATTTTATTTATTTAAGCATCTTTTTGAGATACATTCCCGTGTACGATTTTTTGCAGGCGGCAACCTGCTCCGGCGTACCGCAAACAACGATTTTGCCGCCGTTATCGCCGCCCTCCGGCCCTAAATCTATAATATGGTCGGCAACCTTTATCACATCGAGATTATGCTCGATTACAACAACCGTATTGCCTGCGTCAACAAGCTTCTGGAGAACGTCAATCAGCTTGTGGACATCGGCTGTGTGAAGCCCGGTGGTAGGCTCATCGAGAATATATATAGTTCTGCCCGTCGGTCTTTTTGAAAGCTCGGTAGCAAGCTTTACTCGCTGTGCTTCACCGCCCGAAAGAGTGGTTGCAGGCTGCCCGAGCTTAATATAGCCCAAACCGACATCATACAGAGTTTGCAGTTTACGCGCTATTTTAGGCATATTACGGAAGAACTCAAGGCCCTCCTCCACCGTCATCTCAAGGACATCATATATGGATTTACCCTTGTACTTTACTTCGAGAGTTTCACGGTTGTATCTTGCGCCCTTGCATATTTCGCACGGTACATACACATCAGCCAAAAAGTGCATTTCGATTTTTACTATGCCGTCGCCTTGACACGCCTCACACCTGCCGCCTTTTACATTGAAAGAAAATCTGCTCGACGTAAATCCGCGGATTTTGGCATCTTGGGTCTGTGCAAACAGTGTTCTTATATCCGTAAAAACGCCCGTATAGGTAGCCGGATTTGAACGCGGAGTTCTGCCTATCGGCGACTGATCGATATTTATTACCTTATCTAAAAACTCAAGTCCCTCAATCAACTTATGCTTGCCTGCCGGCTTTTTTGCGCCGTTTAAATCATTTGCAAGCTGTTTATAAAGTATTTCATTTATAAGCGAAGATTTACCCGAACCCGATACGCCGGTTACGCAAATAAATTCACCGAGAGGAAAAGAGACATTTATATTTTTCAGGTTATTTTCGGCAGCTCCGATTACCTTCAGTACATTGCCGTTTCCGCTGCGTCTCTTTTCGGGGACTTCGATTTTTCGTTTACCGCTTAAATACTGCCCCGTAAGCGAACGATCGCATTTCAAAATATCGTCAAGCGTGCCCGCGCAAACAACCTCGCCGCCGTGGACACCCGCTCCCGGACCTATATCGACAATATAATCGGCAGCGCGCATGGTGTCTTCATCATGCTCAACAACTATGAGCGTATTGCCGAGGTCACGCATACGTTTGAGAGTTCCGATAAGCTTATCGTTGTCACGCTGATGAAGTCCGATGCTCGGCTCATCAAGAATATACAACACGCCCATAAGAGACGAGCCTATTTGAGTGGCAAGTCTTATGCGCTGACTCTCACCGCCCGAAAGCGTACCTGCGGAACGTGATAAGGTGAGATAATCAAGTCCGACATTTTGAAGAAAGCTCAGACGGCTTTTAATTTCTTTTAAAATCAGCGCCGCAATCATCTGCTCACGGTCGGTTAAGACCAAAGAATTTATAAAATCAAGCTCTTTTGTTACCGACATCTTTGTAAGCTCGTAGATATTAAGTCCGCCTACCGTGACAGACAGAGACTCTTTTTTTAACCTCGCGCCCTTGCAGTCGGGGCAGTCGCAGGCTGTCATAACCTGCTCTATCTCCCAACGCGCCCAATCGCTTGTGCTCTCTTTATAGCGGCGCTCCATATTGTTTACTATGCCCTCAAATTCGGCATTATAGGTACCGGTACCGTAAACGTTTTTGCGCTGCATTTTAAGCTTTTTACCGCCCGTTCCGTAGAGAAGCGCATTATATGCTTCCTTGGAGAAATCGCATATTGGTGTGTCGAGGGTAAACCCGTATTCTCTGCCGAGCGCCGCATAGTACATTTCGGCTATTGTTCCGCTGTCGGCATTTGACCAGCCGCTCGCTCTGATGGCGCCGTCTCTTATAGAAAGCTTCTTGTTCGGAATTATCAGATTAGGGTCTACCTTGAGGAAAATGCCGAGACCGGTACACGTGGGGCATGCGCCGAAAGGATTATTGAACGAAAACATACGCGGCGACAGCTCGTCAATGCAAGCGCCGTGTTCCGGACACGCGAAATTCTGCGAAAACAGCATTTCGTCTCCGCCGATAACATCAACAATGACATTTCCGCCTGTGAGAGTTGACGACATCTCTATCGCCTCGGCGAGACGACTGCGTATATCGTCGTTTATAACAAGCCTGTCAACAACAATTTCTATGTTGTGTTTGATATTTTTTTCAAGCTTTATATCCTCGGAAAGGTCGTACATATTACCGTCTATACGCACGCGTACAAAGCCGGATTTTCTTGCGGAATCAAGCTCTTTTTGATGTTCGCCCTTACGCCCTTTTACCACGGGTGCCAAAATCTGTATTTTTGTGCCGCCATCGAGCGCCATAACCTTATCGACTATAACGTCTACGCTCTGCTTTGATATTTCCCTGCCGCAAATCGGGCAATGCGGAATACCTATACGGGCATATAAAAGCCTTAGGTAATCATAAATCTCCGTAACCGTGCCGACTGTTGAGCGTGGGTTTTTTGAAGTGGTTTTTTGGTCTATGGATATAGCCGGAGAAAGACCGTCTATATAATCGACATTCGGTTTTTCCATCTGCCCCAAAAACATACGTGCGTATGAAGAAAGCGATTCGACGTATCTGCGCTGACCCTCGGCATAAATTGTGTCAAACGCAAGCGAGGACTTTCCGGAACCCGAAAGACCCGTAAATACCACAAGCTTGTCACGCGGTATTTCAAGGTCAATATTTTTTAAGTTATGCTCTTTTGCACCTTTAATAACGATTTTATTACTTGCCATTATTTACCTTCTCTTAATTTTTGTATCTTATCGCGCAGCATAGCGGCGTGTTCAAATTCGAGAATTTTTGCCGCCGCTTTCATCTCCGCTGTTAATTTAACTATAAGGGCCTCGCGTTCGCGCGCGCTGAGACGTTTTTTGGGTTTATCATCGGCATGAGTTGATATTTCAATAATATCGCGCACATCTTTTTTTATTGTTTTAGGCGTTATATGATGTTCCTTATTATAAGCCGTTTGTATTTCACGCCTGCGATACGTTTCTGATATTGCTTTTTCCATAGACGGCGTTACGGAATCGGCATACATTATTACCTGCCCGTCGGCATTTCGCGCGGCACGGCCTATGGTTTGTATAAGCGACGTTTCGGAACGTAAAAATCCCTCTTTGTCGGCGTCAAGTATCGCCACAAGCGAAACCTCGGGGATATCAAGCCCCTCTCGCAAAAGGTTTATTCCCACAAGCACGTCAAATTCGCCGAGACGAAGATCGCGGATTATCTCCATTCTCTCAATTGTATCGACGTCGTAATGCATATAGCGAACTTTTATGCCGTGCGTATCCAAAAACTCCGTCAGGCTCTCAGCCATTTTTTTTGTCAAGGTTGTTACAAGCACACGCTCCTTACGCTCGATACGGATATTTATTTCCGAAATCAGGTCGTCTATCTGGCCGTCGGTGGGTTTAACGATAATTTCGGGATCCAAAAGCCCTGTCGGCCTTATAACCTGCTCAACTATCTGCGAACTCTTTTCCCGTTCAAATTCGCCGGGTGTAGCGCTTACAAAAATCTTTTGACCGACACGGGAATAAAATTCATCAAAGGTCAGCGGTCGGTTATCGTATGCGGATGGGAGACGGAAGCCGAAATCAATAAGCGCGTCTTTGCGCGAACGGTCGCCGCCGTACATTGCTCTGACCTGAGGCAAGGTTACGTGCGATTCATCAACAAAAAGCACAAAGTCCTTGGGGAAATAATCAAGGAGCGTAAACGGCGCCGAACCCGGTGCTCTGCCGGACATAATACGGGAGTAGTTTTCAATGCCCTTACAAAAGCCCGTTTCTTTGAGCATCTCCATATCGTATTCGGTACGCTGCTTTATTCGCTGTGCCTCCAACAGCTTTCCCTGTTTTGTAAACTCCTCTACCCGCTCTTCCATTTCCTTTAATATTTCATCAATGGCGCGCTCAAGCTTTTCGGGCGCAACAACATAGTGCGAAGCCGGATATATCGCAACATGGGACACGGTATTTTTAACCTGCCCCGTCAGAGCGTTTATTTCACAAATTCGGTCAATTTCATCACCGAAAAATTCGACTCTTATCGCCGTATCGTTTGAATATACCGGAAAAATATCCACAACATCGCCGTGAACGCGGAATTTATTACGGATAAAGTTAATATCGTTGCGCTCATATTGTATATCAACAAGCTTTGCAAGCAGCTCGTCACGGGACTTCGTCATACCCTGCCTAAGCGAAATTACCATATTCCGATAATCTATCGGGTCGCCGAGCGAATATATACATGAAACGCTTGCAACTATAATGACATCTCTCCGCTCCGAAAGC
Source organism: Ruminococcus sp. (assembly GCA_022768065.1). Lineage (GTDB taxonomy): Bacteria > Bacillota > Clostridia > Oscillospirales > Acutalibacteraceae > Fimenecus. Next base: position 62,539 of record JALELS010000024.1, read on the forward strand.
GACGATGTTGCCGAATGACGAAGCTTGTCTATTTCATCGTTAATCGCGGAATCTTTTTCGATATAAGTATCGGTAGTCGGAATATACGCTTCGGGCTGATAATAGTCATAATAGGAAACGAAATACTCCACCGCATTCTCGGGGAAAAACTCTCGAAATTCGGAACAAAGCTGTGCGGCAAGCGTTTTGTTATGCGCCAAAACGAGCGTAGGACGGTTTACATTTGCAATAATATTTGCCATTGTAAACGTTTTACCCGAACCCGTTACGCCCAGCAATGTCTGCTCTCTGTAACCGGCATTAAGCCCCTCGGTCAGTTTTTTTATTGCTTCGGGCTGATCGCCTGTCGGTTTATATTTTGAATGTAATACAAAATGATCCATATGCACCTCATATTTACCAAACAAATGTTTACCTAAGATTATATCATATACATAAATTATTGTAAACCAAATTATTTAAAATAAGGCAGTCAAAATTAAAATAATTAAACTGACAAAAAACAAAAACGCCACAGCAAATCGACTCTTAGCAGAGCAAAAATGCTGTGGCTGATTTTTAAATCATAATTCCGTTTTGCACGTAATACCAAGTACCGTAATAATTTGTAAATCCGGTATAATTCCAGTCGAGTATTCCGCCGCCGACATAATACCATGTACCGTAGTAATTTGTGAGCCCGGTATAGTTCCAATCGAGTATTCCGCCGCTCACATAATACCATGTGCCGTAGTAATTTGTAAGCCCGGTATAATTCCAATCAAGGATTCCATCGCCGACATAATACCATGTGCCGTAGTAGTTTGTGAGTCCGGTATAGTTCCAATCGAGTATTCCGCTGCTTACATAGTACCATGCATCTTTGAATTTTACGAGACCTGTATAAGCGCGGTCTATTTTACCGTCAACAACATAGCACCATTCGCCGTTAATCAACTGCAATGTGTCTGTATTAACTATGGGATTTTCACCTATTGATATAAAGTTAAGATTATTTTCTGCCGCATAGTTCTCTGCCGCAGAGTAAGTATATCCGTAAACGGTAAAATCCGTTGATTTAACCGTTTTGCCGCATGACTTATAAAAGCCTAAAGCCCTCGTTGAAATCTCACTTATGGTTTTGGGCAATGTAATTTCGGTTAAATTAGGACATCCGAAAAAAGCGTCGTCCGAAATCTTGACCGTTTCGTTACCGACTTTTACATTTGCAAGGTCCGTACAATTCATAAAGGTATATTTTGATATGGTTTTCAGAGAATTCGGCAGGATTATTTCGCGAAGGTCGGTTTCTTTGAATGCGGCCGCCCCAAGATTTGACAACGATTCGGATAAATCAATTTCTTTAATCGAGCTGTTAGCGAACGCCTCCACAGCTATTTCCGTCACCGTATTCGGTACAACATATTTTTCAGTAAACTTCTTTGACGGCGGACATTTTATCAGTATGCTTTTGTTTTTATTATAAAGCACGCCGTCATCCGACGTGTAATACGGGTTAGAATCGGCAACATTTATAACTTCGGTATTATAGCCCGAACTGAACCAATCATCTGTAAGCTTTGTGTTTTTTCCGAAGCTTATACTTTTTATGAAAGCGCAGCTGTCAAAGGCGCGGCTGCCGAGCGTTGTTACCGTATCGGGAATTACCACTTTTGCATTAGGTCCGAACGACGCCGTAAAAGAAAAAGCATAGTTGCCTATATTGGTTAAATCCGACGGCCAGGTTGCACCGTCAAACGAAGCAAACAATCCGCTTTTATAAAAAGCGCCGGTACCTATGGAGTTAATCGAATCAGGCAAAGTGACATCGGTTAATTTGTCGGTATTCTCAAATAACCACGCACCGATATTTTTTACGCCTTTGTGTACGACCGCTCTTTTTATTGTTGAGGCGTGGTCGATAAGCAGCTGATTACTGCTTGAGTTAAAGTCTTTCATCACGCCGTCGCTCTTTGAATTGTTTTTATAAATGTCCACCTGTGTAAAATCACTGTTCAGCACCGCAACTACATAGATACCGTTATTCTCTCCGAGGGCATACAGGCGCTTATAGTACTCCTCAGAGCTGTATCTCTTGTTTTGCGCTCTGTTTATTTGCTTTTGTGTGTAATCCGTGATTTCATCGTCCGCGGCTCTGCCTAAATTACCTTCATAGCCCGCAAAAGAGCAAAATACCGAGCTGCACATCAACAAAATGACAAAAAGAGACGTTAAAGCCTTTAAAATAGGTTTTTTCAATTTCATCAATACCATCCCATATAAAAGATTCACCAAAAAGCGGTTTGCCGCAGAAAAAGGACACCTCCCTTATTCTTATTAAACCGTTTTTGAGTGCACAGCATCAAAGCCAAACAGACATACTGTACGGCTTTCTATCTCTCATAAGGATATGAAAACCGTTTTGATTTCAGAACAAGTATTGAAAATTTTTACGGCAAAAAATTTTTTCATTAAATATTAACGGATTGTCATTATCCGTTTTCGGTGCCGAACAAATAAAAAAGGCTGTCGACGCAAAAGCGCCAAACAGCCAAAAAGTGTAAGAATTTATCCGTCACATTTTTATTGTAATCAAATATAAAGTGTTGATAAAATAAGACGACTTTACTGTACCGTTTTTACATAATCCGAAAAAAATCCGAACATATCTGATATGGTTTCTTTTGCCGGAACTGAAAACGGGTCAATTACGGAAAAAACATGCGGTAAGTGTTTTCCGTTATATTTTTCGCGGTTTTCAAGCTTACACTTGACCCCGACTCCGCACAATAAATTATACATTTTTATTGTCGGCAATCTGCCTACCGTATCACCGGAGCTTGTCACAAGAAAAGTCGGCGGCATTGTTCCCATATTTAAAACAGCATCAAAATTTTCGAAACCGCATAACGGTTTTTCAGAAAATTCCCTGCCCTTAACACGTCCGAAATACACATCCTGAAAAGTGTGCGTATTCATAAAACAAACAGGTGAAGTCAAGGCGCACGCGCTGAATTCAAGCCCGCTTTCGGTAACACCGAATATTTTTCGGAGTTTTTCGGATGAATTTAACAAAGCTGAATACGCAGCTAAAAAGCCCCCTGCCGAGTCTCCCGTGACATAGACATTGTTTAAGTCACCGCCGTATTTTTCTATGTTTGAGCTGACCCATTTGAAGGCAAAAAAGCAATCTCTCATTTGGTCGGCTACCGAAACTTCGGGTGCCAATCTGTAATTTATATTGACAACAACATAATCATTTTGCGCAAGGACAAGGCAATAATTTTTATTGATTTCCTTTGTTCCGTACATCCATCCGCCGCCGTGAATGTCAATTATAATGGGACGGCATGTAAAATTATCGGATTTACAGTAAACGTCAAGCCTGTGCTGCCATGAACCGTCGTCTATGTATTGAATATCGCAGAATTGAGCGATACCGGTAGGCGAAGTTTGTGATTTAATTCTCTTAGCGTCATTTCGTTCTACATTTTTCCAGAACAACTTAAACAGCTCCGTCAACATAACAGCGCTCCTTTACAATATATCAAGTATTTCTTTGAGCGAATTCACGGTGAAATCGGGCACACAGCCGAACTTCTCGGGGCTTTGCAAACCGCCGTAACCCTGCCTTATCCATACGGTATTTATACCGAGAGATTTTGCAGGTGCAATATCGTTATCTATTCTGTCGCCTATCATAACGGCTTCGGCGGCGGAACACCCAGCCTTTTCAAGCGCCGTTTCAAAAATTATCGGGTTTGGTTTTGAAACGCCTACATCGCTTGAAGCGAGGACAAATTTAAAATCATCATATATGCCGAAGTTTTTTAATCTTTGCTCGGTACCCGAAAACTGGTTTGCTATAATCGCTAAATCATATTTATTTTTGAGTGCCGACAGCACCGAAACGGAATCGTCGTAGAGAAATTCATATTCTGCGGGATAAGGTATAAATGCACTCTTATCGCTGCAAAATTTTGCAAAAGCCGTAACAAATGGAGATTTGAAATTTCGCGAAGCATTTTGCACTTCATGATAGAATTCTTCATATGTCACATCAATATTGACTGAATTCAAATATGAAACGGCATTCTCAATGCGCTTACGCTGCGACGCGTCCTCATTAACTAAAGTATGCCCGAGGTCAAAAAACAACCATTTAATCCTTTTAATAGCGAACAAAAATCAGAACATATAGCCGTCGAATCCCCATTTATCGGAAAACTCGAATTTAACGTAAGATCTGTCGGACGGTACGCCTGCCTCTTCACTCAAAATGTCGCAAACAGCCGCTGTGAGATTTTCACAATCGGACTTTGCGGCAGAACCGAAAATACTGACGTCGGTAAATGCGGTAGGTTTATCGTTAGTACCTTTAAAATACAGCCTGCAATTATCCTGAATATTCACCATAAGCCAGGCTTCGCTTTTACCGGGAATTAGAGAAATGGCTTCGCCGAGCCTTGATTTAATATTCTCAACTTGGGTATCGGATAAACTGTCGGAAACCCTGACATTTATAAACGGCATAAAAACACTCCTTAAAATTTTATATTATATAACAATTAAGATAACACAAAATAAAAAAATATACAAGAAAAAAGGACCTGCAAATGCAGATCCTTTTGAATTACACCCTAAAAACTGAACAAAGGAAAGAGAGAAAGGAGAAGAGGAAGAAACAAAAGATTCGACCAAACGTGACGTAGCTGTCACAAAAGGTCAAGCCCTCGACCTATTAGTACTGCCAAGCTAAATACGTCACCGTACTTACACACGCAGCCTATCAACCTCATAGTCTTT
>JALELS010000026.1 GCA_022768065.1 Ruminococcus sp.
CATGTCTTGTGTTATCTTATTCATAGCGAATAGGCTCTCCTGTCTTTCGGTTTGGTTTAGGCAACTCTACCTTAACACAGGTTTGCTCTATTCGCTACTTTTATTTTCCCCTTTTGTCACACATCATTGTAACACATACACGAACTGCTGCGCGGTTTTTGCGATTAACTTGAAAAAATCTTACATTTATGCTAAAATATATACAGTTTTGTTTGTACGGGTTATGTTTTAAAAAAAGATAGGCTGTTCAAACTTTTTTAAAGGAATGAATATAAATGCATTTGCAGGAATCCGGCGAGATGTATCTCGAAACAATATATTTGCTCTCAAAGAACAGCGACAGCGTACGCTCGATAGACGTATGTGAGAAAATGGGCTTTTCAAAGCCCAGCGTAAGCCGTGCTGTCGGGCTTTTAAGGCAGGGCGGATACCTCTATACAGACAAAAACGGTTATTTGTTTTTGACCGACGAGGGCAAAAAAGTTGCACATAAAACATATGAGCGCCACGTGGTGCTGTCGCAATTTTTTGAGTCGATAGGCGTTTCCGACGAGACGGCGACAAATGACGCCTGCAAAATAGAGCACGTTATAAGCGACGAAACCTTTGACGCCATAAAAAAGCTGCTCCGCGACAAATAAGACGGACAAACAATTAAATTAAACAGCAAAAAACGACAAGACGATTTTTCGCCTTGTCGTTTTTTCTTAGGTATTCTCCCGATTAAAAGTTTATCACTCCGAGATGTTCAAGCAAAATCTTTACGCCGATTAAAACGAGTATAATTCCGCCGCAAAGCTCCGCTTTGTTTTTATACTTCGCGCCGAATTTGTGACCTACGCCCACGCCGAGAGCAGAGAGTATAAATGTTACGCTTCCTATTACGGTTATCGAGGTCAGTATATTCACCTGCAAAAACGCAAAGGTAACGCCGACGGCGAGCGCGTCGATACTCGTTGCCACCGCCATAAGAGTCAGCTCTTTAAGGTCGAGCTTTTCTTCGTATTCGGGCTTCTCATCCGAATCCTTATCCTTTTTAAACGATTCTATTATCATTTTGCCGCCGATAAACAGGAGCAGGAAAAAGGCTATCCAATGGTCGACGCTTGTTATATAACGCTCAAATTGTTTGCCGAGCGCCCAACCGAGAAACGGCATCAGCGCCTGAAATCCGCCGAAAAAAAGCGCTATAACGGCTGCTTTGCCGATGTCGAACCTACGCATTTTAAGTCCTTTGCAAACGGCTACGGCAAACGCATCCATTGAAAGCCCCACGGCGAGAAGTAAAAGTTCAGAAAATCCCATAACACAACCTCCGATTTTAAACATAAAAAAAGACCTACGTACGGCGTTTGCCATACGTAAGTCTTGTCTTTTAAGGTAAGCCAGACCAAAAAAAGGTCAGTATGTTGACTTGCCGCGCACGAGGCGCCGACTACTCCCTTACGAGTAAGGAGAGTTTAACATAATATTAGACACTTGTCAAGAATTTTTTAAATTTTGCCTTTAACAAGATCCCAGTACGCTTTAGCCGCCTGTTCTATCTTATTATCGCCGAATTCGTAATATTTCCTGTTTTTGATGTCGTCGGGCAAATATTGCTGACTTACATAGTGATTTTTATAGTCGTGCGGGTATTTATAGAACTGCCCCTTATGTGGATTATCCTCACCGTCAAAATGCTTGTTCTGAAGAGTTCGCGGAATTCTGCCGTAATTCCCGTTTTGCACGTCCTCCATTGCCGCATTTATTCCCTTATAAGCCGAATTTGATTTCGGAGCGGTGCAAACGAGCACCACCGCGTCGGCAAGGGGTATGCGCGCCTCGGGCAGCCCCACCTGCAAAGCGGCGTCCACGGCGGCTTTTACTATCGGAATTATCATTGGGTAGGCAAGCCCCACGTCCTCGCAGGCACACACCATAAGCCGCCTTGTCGCCGACGGGAGATCGCCTGCCTCAAGCAGTCTTGCGAGATAGTGAAGAGCGGCGTTCGGGTCGCTGCCGCGCATGGATTTTTGGAACGCGGACATAACGTCGTAATTTTCGTCGCCCTTTTTATCGTACCGAAAAGTATTTTTCTGAGTGAGCGAAATTACGCTCTCGGGCGTTATTACCCGTTTGCCGTCTTTCGGCGCTACGGAGAGCACCGACAGCTCCACAAAATTAAGCGCCTTTCGCACATCGCCGCCGGCGGCGTATGCTATGTGCTCCTTAACTTCCGGCGGAACCTCTATCAAAGTACCGCTCTCGTCTTCGAGAAATTTATATCCGCGGTCAATCGCCGGCAGCATATCCTCGGCTGTAACCGATTTAAATTCAAATACCGTTGAACGGCTGAGAACCGCGCTGTATATATAAAAATAAGGGTTTTCGGTTGTGGAGGCTATAAGAGTTATGGCTCCGTTTTCTATGTACTGCAAAAGCGATTGCTGCTGCTTTTTGTTGAAATACTGTATCTCGTCAAGGTAAAGCAGTATCCCGTTCGGTGCCGCGAGGGTGTCAAGCTCCGAAACGATTTCTTTAATATCCGCGGTTGACGCATTTGTTCCGTTGAGCTTATGCAGCTTGCGGTTTGTGGTTTTTGCGATTATTTTGGCAAGCGTCGTTTTGCCCGTGCCGGACGGACCGTAAAATATAAGATTGGGAAGCGTACCCGAATTCAAAATATTGCGAAGCGGCATACCCTCTGCCAAAAGGTGCTTTTGACCGACCATATCTTCGATTTTTTCGGGACGCAGCCTATCGGCTAACGGTGAAGACATATTTTTTACCGCCTTTCCGACTGCGTATCTATAATAAAAATAAAGAATAAAGCGGCGCGCCCCGTTGCAGTCGTAAAGGACGCGCGCCGACAGTAAATTTGTATTTTATTCCGAAATAATAAGTTTTTCGATTTCACCCGGAGTCGAAACGATATAATCCGCTCCGTGCTCGCGAAATTCTTCAAGGCTGCCGAAGCCGTAAAGAACCGCTATACACGGTATGCCTGCGCCCTTGGCGCCGTCAATGTCGAATTTTCTGTCGCCGACCATAACGGCATCGCTCTTAGAAGAGCCGAGCTTATTCAGCGCGTTTTCTATTATCTCCGTTTTATCGGAGCGTATTTCGTCGAACGTGACGCCGCCGACATAGTCGAAATAATCGTAGAGGTTGTTTTTCTTCAGTATACTTATTATAAACTGCTCCGGCTTTGACGACGCGGTGGCTGTTTTCACACCGCAGTCGTGCAATTTTTTCAAAAGCTCCGGTATACCGTCGTAAGCCTTTGATTCCCAAAGCCCCTTTTCGCGGTATCTCTCACGGTACTTTTTTACCATAAAATCTATTTTATCATCGTCGTAGGAATAAAAGTTCTTAAAGCTGTCATATATCGGCGGCCCTATAAAACGGCGAAGCTCTTTATCGGTCGGCTCCGGTTTATTATCCGCGCGAAAAGCGTATTTAAGACTTTTGAATATCCCCTCCGACGAGTCAAAAAGAGTTCCGTCGAAGTCAAAAAGCACTGTGCCGAAGTTAAGTTTCATAAAATCCTCGCTTATTTCACCTTTGATACGTCGGCAACCACGTTTATATAAGCGCCGTTTGCGTCAATTGTATAGAAGGTGACGGTATCGTTTGAAGAAAATCTGAGATTGTAATGAGCGGCATAATTGCTCTCGGTATACACCTTGTAGCCCTTTGTCTCGGTATTGAACACATACATACGGTAATCCATGGCATTTGTCACAGTACCGAGCATTACAACGTATTTTCCGTCGGGACTTACGGTAAAGAGAAGCGGATTCATTTTATAGCCTACGGTCTCTATTACCGTGTTATCCTCGGTATTAAACAGTCTGCCGTCTTCTTTTGAAAGTATCCAATCGCCGTTTCTTACATATGAGCTGCCGTATGTTCCGTAGAACATATTTATTACGCTCGACTGACCGTTCAAATACTTCATGGTGTTAAATCCGTTATCGGTTTCTTTGATATACACAAATCCGCCGTCCGACGTGGGCTTCGCGTAGGTATCAAGCACGTCGGTTACCGCGTCCACGTCTTTATTATTGCCGTTTTTGATGTAAATATCTTTCGGAGTGCTGCCGTCCTCCTGCTCCTCATAGTTTCTGCTTGAGAAGAACGGTATTACGGAGGTGGTCGATTTAAGCTCGGTATCGGTTATCATACAGAAATCGGGGCGAACCGCTCCGCTTATATTTACGGTACGGTTATTCTCATTGAGGAATCTCGTTGAAGTGCCGTCATTTCTGTTGAGAATATATGCTTCCTCCCAGACGACATTATCCGTATACACATTTTGGGCGTCGGTGTGAAGAAGCAGCAGGCACTTGCCGTCCGCAGCGTAAGCCGCAGGAAGGTTTGCCACTCTGAACATAACGAAATCATATATATACACGGGGGTCTGCGCGCTCTGCGACGTGTATACGCCGTAGCCCGTTAAAACACCGTCGCGCTCTATATAATAGATTTTTGCAGGGATTTGCTGACCGCTGAGGGAAACCGTCACGTCCATGGTGCCCGTGGGATTTATCGGGTCGTAGCTTTTGCCCTTGAACTCATAGAACTGCACGTTTCCGGCGACATCCACGGTATAAACAACGGATGAAATATCCGTTTTCATATACGGTATCTGAATTTCTTTTTGCGAGAGCGTTATTGTGGAAATATTTGCCGTTTCCTCGCTTTTTGCCGCGCCCGAAGAAGAGTTGTCCGCCGTGGATTTGAGATACAGCGCGCCGCCGAGCATCAAAAGCGCCAACACCGCAACAATTACGGTGAAAACGGTTTTACCCTTAGTGGGAGCCTTTTTTTCATTGCCGGTGTTCGGATTTTGTGCATCCTTTTCAACCGAAACGCCGTCAGTTTTGGTCTTTTCGTTTTTATCCATAAACGGAATACCACCTTTATTATAGTTTACTCTTTTTATACGTTTTTATATTATACTATGCGGCGGCAAAAAAAACAAGCCGCGATGACTTATTGTTTAGCGGCGCTTATTATAATCCGCAAACCAAAACTTATCGGTTTTTGTCGTTTTTTTGCCGTGTGATATTGCATTTTTTAAAAAACTACATTATAATAATTTGTGTCACACTTAAGACGGTTGTGATGCCGACCGTTTGAAGTGTATTTTTTTATGTTCGCAAAAAGCCGCAGGAGAAAAACAAAAAAGGCTGAGTCGCAGCCGTTTGCAGGAGAAAAAAAGTGAAAAAAGGATTTGACAACGACAAATATCTGAGTCTCCAATCGGAGCACATCAGAAGCCGCATTGATGAATTCGGCGGCAAGCTGTACCTCGAATTCGGAGGGAAAATATTTGACGACTATCACGCTTCGCGCGTTTTGCCGGGATTTTTGCCCGACAGCAAAATGAAAATGCTTATAGAGCTTAAAGACGAAGCGGAAATGATAATTGCAATAAACGCCAACGATATCGAAAAAAGCAAGGTGCGCGGCGATATAGGCATAACCTACGACCTCGACGTGCTGAGACTTATTGATATATACTCGTCATTCGGGCTTATCGTCAGAAGCGTGGTTCTGACACAGTACAACTCGCAGCCGCTTGCAAAAGCTTTTTCCGAAAAGCTGAATTCGCTCGGCATTGATGTTTACCGCCACTACGCCATTGACAACTACCCTACCGACGTACAGCTTATAGTCAGCGATGACGGATACGGTAAAAATGATTTTATCAAAACCGAAAAATCGCTTGTGGTGGTAACGGCGCCCGGCCCCGGCAGCGGAAAAATGGCGGTTTGCCTGTCGCAGCTTTATCACGAGCACAAGCACGGAGTTAAGGCAGGATACGCAAAATTCGAGACGTTTCCTATTTGGAATCTGCCTTTAAAGCACCCGGTTAACCTCGCATATGAGGCGGCTACAACCGATCTCAACGATGTCAATATGATAGACCCGTTTCACCTTGAAGCGTACGGAAAAACCGCGGTTAATTACAATCGCGACATTGAGGTGTTCCCTGTACTCAACACGATTTTTGAGCGCATTTACGGAAGCTCGCCTTACCGTTCGCCCACCGATATGGGCGTTAATATGGCAGGATTTTGCATAACCGACGACGATGTTGTATGTGACGCCGCAAAGCAAGAGGTTATAAGACGTTATTACAAAGCCCTCGTAAGAGAGAAAAACGGCGAAAAGGTTTCGGACGAGATTTTCAAGCTCGACCTTTTAATGAAGCAGCTTGAAGTTACCGTTTCGGACAGGAAATGCGTAGAGCCTGCGATAGAAGTGAGCAAAAGGACAAATGCTCCGGCAACGGCGGCAACGCTCCCCGACGGACGTGTTGTAACCGGTAAAACCTCGTCTCTTCTCGGCGCTACGTCGGCAATGCTTTTGAACGCTCTCAAAGCAATCGCCGGAATAGACGATTCGGTAAAGCTGATTTCGCCCGAAGTTATAAGCCCTATACAGCGCCTTAAAACGGAGCATCTCGGCAGTAAAAATCCGAGGCTCCACACAAACGAAGTGCTTTTGGCGCTCTCGATTTCAGCCGCAACGGATAAAAACGCGCAAAAGGCGATGGACGCTTTACAATATCTTCGCGGATGCGAAGTCCACTCAACGGTAATACTCTCTTCGGTAGACTCCGACACGCTCTCAAAGCTCGGAATGAACGTCACATGCGAGCCCGAGCGCGAAACGAGAAATCTTTTTAACAGGTAAAATTCGGTGTTGCGCACGCCACGCAATACGGCGTTGCCGCAGCACGGTCTTTATATACATAATTCACGCGGGAAACCGCTTTCGTAAGGGGAGAAATTTTATGGCAGCAAAGTATATTTTCGTAACAGGCGGCGTTGTTTCCGGTCTCGGTAAAGGAATTACCGCGGCTTCTCTCGGCAGACTTTTAAAGGACAGAGGTCTTAAAGTCACCGTAATGAAGCTTGACCCGTATCTCAACGTCGATCCCGGCACAATGAATCCCATACAGCACGGCGAGGTTTTTGTAACCGACGACGGGGCGGAAACGGATCTTGACCTCGGACATTATGAGAGATTTATTGACGAGAGCCTCACAAAAAACAGTTCATGCACCTCCGGCAGTGTTTATTTCAACGTACTGTCAAACGAGCGCAAGGGCGTTTACGGCGGGCAGACCGTTCAGATAATTCCTCACATAACAAACGAAATTAAGAGAAGAATTGCGCTTAACGAAACCGAGAACACCGACATTGTTTTGGTTGAAATAGGCGGTACCGTAGGCGATATCGAGAGCTTGCCGTTCCTTGAGGCAATACGCCAGTTCGCTCAGGAAAGAGCCGGCAGATGTATGTTTATTCACGTAACATTGGTTCCTTTCCTCGGCGCGTCAATGGAGCTTAAAACAAAGCCCACACAGCATTCCGTAAAAGAACTGCTCGGCATAGGAATAAGACCCAATGTCATAGTTCTTCGCACAGAGCACCACATAGACCGCGACATAAAGGAAAAAATCGCGCTCTTCTGCAATGTTCCCTGTGAAAACGTTATTGAGAATATCGATCTCCCCACGCTTTATGAAATTCCGCTTGCCCTTGAGGAAGAGGGGCTTGACAAAATCGTTGTAAACACTCTGAAGCTTGACTGCAAAGAACCCGACCACACCGATTGGATGAATATGATAAACAAAAATTCACACCTTTCAAAAGAGGTCAACATTGCGCTTGTCGGTAAATATGTAGAGCTTCACGACTCATACCTCAGCGTAAACGAGGCGTTAAAGCACGGCGGACTTGACCACGACGCACACGTAAATATAGATTGGGTCGACTCCGAAACAATCAACGACGAAAATGTTGCCGAACGCCTTAAAAACGCCGACGGTATACTTGTTCCCGGCGGCTTCGGCACACGCGGAATCGAGGGCAAAATCGCAGCCGCCAAATATGCACGCGAAAACAAAGTTCCGTATCTCGGCATCTGCCTCGGACTTCAGATAGCCATTATCGAATTCGCGAGAAATGTACTCGGGCTCAAAGACGCCAACACCACAGAGATAGACCCCGATACGGAAAATCCCGTAATTTACCTTATGCCCGACCAGCACAACGTAACCGACATGGGCGGCACCATGAGACTCGGCGCTTACCCTTGTATGCTTGACGAGGGCTCAAAAGCGTATAAGGCATACGGTAAACAGCTCATTTCCGAGCGCCACCGTCACCGCTACGAAGTAAACAATGATTACAGAGAGCTTCTTGAGAAAAACGGTATGCATATATGCGGTCTCTCCCCGGACAAGCATATAGTTGAAATGGTAGAGCTCAAGGATCACCCGTGGTTTGTGGCAAGCCAGGCACACCCTGAATTCAAATCGCGTCCCACAAGACCGCATCCCCTTTTCAGCGGACTTATAGGCGCCGCACTCGATTACAGAGAAAGCAAATAAAACTTCAAAAAGTAAAGGCTGTAAAAACTCTCGTTTTTACAGCCTTTTTTATTGCTTGAAAATTTTTATATAAGCTCTCTGCCCATAAGCACGCCCATAACGCTCGCCATCATAAGACCGCGGGTCCAGCCGCTTGAGTCGCCGAGGCAGTGAAGCCCCTCTATATTGGTATTGAACTTCTTATCCATTTTAACCTTGTTGGAATAGAATTTGATTTCGGGACCGTAAAGAAGAGTCTCTTCACTCGCAAAGCCCGGTACCACCTTATCGACAGCCTCTATAAATTTGATTATATTCATAAGAGTTCTGTACGGCATAGCGGCTGTAAGGTCGCCTGCTACCGCGTCGGGAAGAGTCGGACGGACGTTACTGCGCGCCAAATCCTCCTGCCATGTACGTTTGCCGGCTAAAATGTCGCCGTATCTCTGAACGAGAATATGCCCGTCGGCAAGCATATTCACAAGTTCGCCGACTTTCTTCGCATACGGTATCGGCTCGTCAAACGGCGGACGGAAATTGTGGCTGCAAAGAATAGCGAGGTTTGTATTGTCGCTCTTTGTATTTTTATAGCTGTGACCGTTGACTACGGCAAGCGAATTGTTGTCATAGTTTTCCTGGCTGACAAAGCCGCCGGGATTTTGGCAGAATGTACGCACCTTATTTGTAAACGGTTCGGGATAACCTATAAGCTTTGACTCATACAGAGCCTCGTTTACGTCCTCCATTACCTCGTTTCTGACCTCGACCCTTACGCCGATGTCAACAGTACCGGGAAGATGCTCGATATTATGCTTCTTGCACATATCCTCAAGCCAATCGGCGCCCTTTCTGCCCGTGGCTATAACCACGTTGTCTGCCGAAACGGTAAATTTTTCGCTCTCCGGCTTGCCGCACGGAAGAAATACCGCACCTTTTGCCCTGCCGTCCTCAACAATCAAATCCACACATTCGGTTTTGAAGACTATTTCAACGCCGTTATCAGTAAGATATTTTTCGATTTTACCGTAAAGCTCCTGAGCCATTTCGGTGCCGAGATGACGTATGGGGCAATCCACGAGTTTTAACCCCGCTTGTATGGCACGAAGTCTTATTGCCTTTACTTTTTCGTCGTGACCGACGCCCTCAACCTTTTTATCCGCTCCGAACGAGAGATAGATTTTGTCGGTGTATTCTATCATCTGCTGAGCAAATTCATGACCTATAAGGTCCGGAAGATTTCCTCCGACTTCACAGCTGAGCGAAAGCTTTCCGTCGGAAAACGCGCCCGCACCCGAAAAACCCGTAGTAATATTGCAGTCCGGCTTGCAGTTTACGCATTTGCCGGTCTTTGCCTTGGGGCAATGTCTTTTTTCTACCGGGAGACCTTTTTCAACGATCATTATTTTTTTCTTTGAACCGTTTTTCAGCATCTCAAGAGCGGTAAAAATACCCGAGGGACCTGCGCCGATGATCAATACATCCTTTTTCAAAATACTCATTCCTTTGCATAAAAAAACCGTAAATACCGGCTTACGTTTTCCGGCTATTTACGGTAATCAGTTATTACTAATTACATATTATATTAGCACGGCTCGGCCGTAATGTCAAGCGGACAAAAAAAGCGCCGCGCAAAGCTGAGCGTTGTGCGGCGCAGATATGAAATTTGCATAGGTTTTATCAGTTGGGTGTGTAGAGATTTGCATACGGGCGCGAAGTGGTTGGAACAAGCTTTGTGAACGGCACGGACATAATTTCGTCAAAACTTCTGCCGAATTTTTCACAGTAAGCGCGCACATGTCTTTGAAGATCCTCCGTGTCGCGGCTGTCAAGCTCTTTTACGGCGGTTATATGCTCCGAGATGTTTTCCTGCGGCACTTCTCCGCGTATAAATATTCTGCCGCCGTGCATACCCGTGGCGCAGTGCGCGCCGACAACAGGCAGCTTGTCGGTATTGTCAAGCCCGAGAACTATGAGTATTCCGCCTGCCATATATTCGCCGAGGAATGCGCCTGCGACGCCTCCTATAACAACTACGGGCAAAAGCTCGTGAAACTCCTTCATATGAATTCCCGCTCTTGAGCCCGCGCGTTTTTCGACAAAAATCTCACCGTCGCGCATAGCGTAACCGAGAGTATCACCGACATGACCGTGTATTGTAACGGAGCCGCCGCCCATGGTGTTGCCGACAGCCTCCTGGCCGTTCCCGTACACCTCGATATTGCCGCCGTTTAAATAAGCGCCCATATCGTTGCCGGGTGTTCCGTGTATTTCTATGGTCTTGCCCTTATCGAGTGCGGCACCTATATACCGCTGACCGTTTACGTCTTCAACGCGTATCATATCTTCACTCAAAAGCATTCCGCGTATTTCATTATTTAATTCCTGAAAGCTGCGTTTTCCGGCTGTTATTATCATTTCAGGCACCTCCGGTTAAATTTCTCAATCACTTATTCGCCTGCGTGACGAATTCCGAGTATTTCAAGTTCTTTGTCGCTGAGGCCGATACCGCGCAGCATAAGCCTGTTGCCCCTTAAAGAATCTATCGAGTTAAGCCCCATTCCGCCGAGCATTTCTTTTATCTCGTGGTTCCACGCGTTTACGAGATTTACCACGCGCGGAGTCATTTCGTCGGGGTCAAGCCTTTTTGTAAGTTCGGGACGCTGAGTTGCAATACCCCAGTTGCACTTGCCCGTGTGGCATTGCTGGCACATATGGCAACCCATGGCAATCAGCGGTGCTGTTGCAACATATACGGCGTCGGCTCCGAGGGCAATGGCCTTGACAACGTCCGCCGAATTTCTGAAAGAACCCGATACAACAAGCGAAACCGAATTTCTTATGCTCTCGTCCCTGAGCCTTTGGTCTACCGCCGCCAGAGCAAGCTCAATGGGTATACCCACATTATCCCTTATCCTTGTGGGAGCCGCTCCCGTACCTCCGCGGAAGCCGTCCATAACTATTATGTCGGCGCCTGCACGCGCAACGCCCGAAACTATCGCCGAGCAATTGTGTACGGCGGCTATTTTTACCGCGACGGGCTTTTTATACTGAGTAGCCTCTTTTAAAGACCAGATAAGCTGCCGCAAATCCTCTATCGAATATATATCGTGGTGCGGAGCCGGAGAAATGGCGTCCGAACCGGGCGGTATCATACGCGCATTGCTTACCTCCACGGTAACCTTTTCGCCCGGAAGATGTCCGCCGATACCCGGCTTTGCGCCCTGACCTATCTTTATTTCGATAAACCGACAGTTATTTAAATACTGTTTGTGTACGCCGAATCTGCCCGACGCAACCTGCACTGCGGCGTAGTCGGTAAAATCGGCGAGCCCCGGGTGAAGTCCGCCCTCACCGGTATTGAAAATCGTTCCGAGCTCTTTTGCCGCCATGGCAAGTGTTTTTTGAGCGTTGAACGAAATCGAGCCGAAAGACATTGCCGAAAACATAATCGGCGTTTCGAGCTTTACCTGCGGCGGCATAACGGTTTTGAGTCTGCCGTCATCGGTAAACTCTATCTTATCGGGCTTTCTGCCGAGAAAGGTTCTTATCTCCATGGGCTCTCGTAACGGGTCTATGGAGGGGTTTGTTACCTGACTCGCATTTAAAAGCATTTTGTCCCAATAAATCGGGTACGGTTTGTTGTTTGACATACCCGAAAGCAAAACGCCGCCCGTAGTCGCCTGCTTTATAATTTCTTTCTGTGCCGTCGGAGTCCAGTTAGCGTGGTCGCGGTACGCCATATCGTATTTTACGATTTTTATTGCGTGCGTGGGGCAAATCACGGCACAGCGGTGGCAAGCCACGCACTTTCTCTCGTCGGCCAAAACGGCTTTTTTATCTTTTGAGAAGAAGTGAACCTTGTACGAGCACTCTTTAACGCACGCGCCGCACAGTATGCAGCGGTCACGGTTTCTCTCTATATCAAATTCGGGAACGGTAAAATCCATTATCGGTCGCCCTCCCTTGCAAACGGAATAAATATCGGAGTGCCGCCGTCAACCGCGGCTATTTTTTCGGGGTCGGGGCAAATTATACGTATAGCCGATTCCTCGGACGCAAAATATGTTTTGTTACCCTTTTCCGCGGTGATAAGCGAGCGCAGCTTAAGCCTGTCGTTAAGTGCGAGCAAGCCGTGCTTTGAGCCTACCAGTATCGAGAACGGTCCGTTTATCAGCGCACTTGAATATGCCGCTCTGAGAACCGTATATACCTTTCGTTTTTCCTCGGGCATACGGTCTATAACGTCCCATTCGGGCGCCGCCAATATCTGCGCTGCCGTATCGAGCCTTAAGCCCTGACGCCTTACAAGCAAATCAAAAAGATAGGTTATGACCTCGGTATCCGTCTGCAAATTGCAACGGTAGCCGAATTGCTCAACGTAACGACGGTTTGCGTCATAACTCGAAATCTCGCCGTTATGCACTATCGACCAATCTAGCAGCGTAAACGGGTGCGCGCCGCCCCACCAGCCCGGTGTGTTTGTGGGAAATCTGCCGTGGGCGGTCCAGGTATGCGCCTTGTAATTTTCAAGCATATAGTATTCGCCGACGTCCTCGGGGTAGCCGACGGCTTTAAAAGCGCCCATATTTTTTCCGCTTGAAAAGACAAACGCGCCTTCAATTTCGTTGTTTATTCTTATAACACAGCGAGCCGTGTACTCATCCTCGTCAAAGTCGTTCTTTTTTATTTTGCTTGCCGGGACGGCTCCGAAATAGCGCCAGATAAGCGGCGCATGACTTATGGACTTCACCTTGCGCGTGGGTATCTGCTCAAAATTTTCTATATCGAAGTGGCGGAAAAGGAACTCCTCTGTTTTAATTCGCGCGTCATTGTCGTCATAGAAAATATGGAAAGCAAACAGATCCTCATAGTCGGGATAAATCCCGTAAGCCGCAAATCCGCCGCCGAGACCGTTTGAGCGGTCGTGCATAAGCGCAATGCAGTCTATTATATCCGTGCCGTCAAAGCGTTCGCCCGTTCTGTCGGTTATCGCCGCAATGGCGCAGCCGGACGGTATGCGTACTTCGCCTTCTTTTTTGAGCATAAAAACATCTCCGGTTTGATTTATTGCAATTCGCAAAAAATGAAAGTTATACGATTAAGACTTTCACTTTTGCGCAAATATGAAAAATATTTTATATCGGATTTTGACTTTTTTCAAGTGAATTTGCCCTTATTTTTCAACATTCGCGCAGAAAAAGCAGATTGTAATAACACTCTTTTTGATTTTTGCGATTTTTATATATTTTGACTAAATATTTTTTATAAAATTCATTTTCGGGATTTTAAAGTGAATTTTGGTTCACCAAAAACCCGCAAGTGCCGACAAAAAACGCCGAAAAATATTATGTAATTGTTAAATTTTGCCGTATTCTTTGATTTTTTTACCGTAATGTGATTTAATATTTAATTATATAAAACTTTAAAATCTCTTACGGGAGGTATTTTTATGATAGGAATAGTCGATGTCGGCGGAGGTATGCGCGGCGTTTTCGGATGCGGCGTTACCGACTTTCTCATGGACAAGGGCATAGTTTTCGACTACTGTCTGGGCGTGTCCGCCGGCAGTGCCAATCTCGCCTCTTATGTATCGGGTCAGCGCGGCAGAAATTACAGATATTACACCAAATATTCGCTGCGCCCCGAATATATGAGCGCATTTAATTTCGCTACAAAGCACTCGTTTTTTGACCTTGACTATGTTTACTCCGTACTGTCTAATTCCGACGGAGAAGACCCCATGGATTTTTCGCATTTTACGGCGTCAAAACAAATCTTTAAGGCTGTTGCCACAAGCGGCGTTACGGGTGAAGCTCACTACTTCACGAAAGACGATTTTCACCGTGACGATTACGCGCCCTTAAAGGCGTCAAGCGCCATTCCCGGCGTTTTCAAGCCCGTAAACATAGGCGGTATAGATTATTTTGACGGCGGAGTTTCGGACCCGATACCCGTGGAAAAGGCGCTTTCGGACGGCTGCGACCACGTTGCTCTTGTGCTTACAAAGCCCATAGACTTTGTAAAGAAGCCCGAAATGTTCAAAACCGCCTACACCAAGGTTTTGAAAAATTATCCTGCCGTGGTCGAAAAACTCAACATACGCCACAACACATACAACAACGGCATAAAAAAAGCCCTAGAGCTGTCGCAAAAGGGCCTTGTTTCGATAATAGCACCGGACGACGGCTATTCCGTCACCGCATTCACACGAAACGTCCGCGAATTAAACCACCTTTACAACGAGGGCTATATGAAGGCGGGCGAAATTCTCGGAAAAGACGGGTACCTATAAAATTTTGTCTATATCGCTGAAATATTATTAGTTGCTTTGTTACTGTTGAAATTTGCTTAATATTAGTATAATATATACAAACGGAGATTAAAAAAACGTATTTTTTCTCATTTTATTTGGAGGATTTGTATGAATTATTCACTTTCTAAGAAGAAAGCAAAAGAGCTCGTTGAGGCAAAGCTTTCTCATTTTATGGGCGTATCGCCCGAAGAAGCTACCGACGAGCAATATTATAAGGCTATTGCTCTTATCGTCCGCGATATGATGAGCCAGGGCAGAGCGGAATTTTCGGAAAAGGCCGCAAAGGCAGGAACGAAAAAGGTCTATTATCTCTGCATGGAATTCCTCATGGGACGTTCTCTCAAAAATAACCTTTACAATCTTAACCTCACGGACGTTTTTGCGAGCGTTCTCGCCGACTACGGCGTTAAGCTTGAAAACCTCTATGAGTGCGAGCCCGACGCAGGTCTCGGCAACGGCGGTCTCGGCAGACTTGCCGCCTGCTATCTTGACGCGCTCGCAACCGACGGATACCCCGCAAGAGGTTATTCCATACTTTACGAATGCGGAATTTTTAAGCAGAAGCTTGTTGACGGCTGGCAGACCGAGCTTCCGGACTTCTGGCTTCCGGGCGGCGAAGTATGGCTTGTTCCCCACGAAGAGAGCGCGCTTGAAGTTCGCTTTGAGGGTAACGTAAACGAATCGTGGGACGGCGACTTCCACCGCGTAGACGTTGAGAACTACAAGCCCGTACAGGCGGTTCCGTATGATATGTATGTTTCGGGTAAAGACGGAAAGGGCATTTCCGTGCTTCGCCTTTGGGCGGCAAAGGCTCCGGCTCTTGATATGACGCTCTTTAATCAGGGCGACTATATGCGCGCTATGGAGCAAAACGCCATGGCAGAGGTAATTTCAAAGGTTCTCTACCCTGCCGACAATCACCCCGAGGGCAAAAGCCTTCGTCTTCGCCAGCAGTATTTCCTTGTATCGGCGTCAATTCAGGATATAGTTCACAGACATCTGCGCGTATTCGGCACAATGGATAACTTCCCCGAAAAGGTTGCAATCCACATAAACGACACTCACCCGACGCTTGCAATACCCGAGCTTATGAGAATACTCCTCGACGAATGCGGCTACGGCTGGGACGATGCGTGGAAGATAGTTACAAAATCCGTAGCTTATACCAACCACACCGTTATGAAAGAGGCTCTCGAATGCTGGCCCGAGGATATTTACAGCCGCCTGCTTCCGAGAATTTATCAGATAACAAAAGAGATAGACAATCGTCTGCGCTCATTTGTATGGCAGGCAACAAACAATGCCGACCAGGTTGAGCGAATGGCTGTTGTTTCAAACGGCGTTATACGAATGGCTAACCTCTGCGTTGCCTCCTCGCACAGCGTAAACGGCGTTTCGGCGCTCCACAGCGAAATACTTAAAGAGACCGTATTCCACGATTTCTACACGCTCACGCCCGACAAATTCAAAAACGTCACAAACGGCATTGCTCACAGACGTTGGCTTTGCCAGTCTAACCCCGAGCTCACCGCGCTTCTCACCGAGCTTATCGGCGGCGGCTTTGTATATGACGCAAACGAGCTTTTGAAGCTCCGCGAATTCAAAGACAACGATGAAGTTCTTGAAAAACTGCGTGAAATCAAGACCCACAACAAGGAGCGTTTTGCCGCACTCGTTAAGAAAAATACCGGCATAGAGCTTGACCCGACATCAATATTTGACGTACAGGTAAAGAGACTCCACGAATACAAGCGTCAGCATCTCAACGCGCTCAACATTCTTGCCGATTACCTTATGATTAAGGCAAATCCGAGCATTGAATACACTCCGCACACCTATATATTCGGCGCAAAGGCAGCCGCAGGCTACTATATGGCGAAAAAGATAATCAGCTTTATATGCGCTCTCGGCGAAATGATCAATAACGACCCCGATGTAAAAGGCAGACTCAAGGTTGTTTACGTTGAGGATTACAACGTAACAATGGCTGAAAAGCTTATGCCTGCCGCCGACATTTCGGAGCAAATCTCTCTTGCCGGCACAGAGGCAAGCGGCACGGGCAATATGAAGCTTATGCTCAACGGTGCTGTCACCCTCGGCACGATGGACGGCGCAAACATTGAAATTCACGACGCCGTAGGCAGCGACAACATCTTTATTTTCGGTATGAAAACACCGGAGGTTAACGAGCTTAAGCGTCGCGGCTACAACCCGATGAACTATTACAACAACAATCAGGAACTGCACAATGTTATTGACTTCATAGCGAAGAACGATATAGCCGGCAAGCGTTTCCCCGAAATTGCCAACATCGTCAACAACGACCCGTATATGGTGCTTGCGGACTTTGCCGATTACAGACGTATGCAGCAGTATGCCGTTTCTGTTTGGGCGGATAAGAAAAAGTGGCAGCAGATGTCGCTTATGAACATCTCCGGTGCAGGCATCTTCTCGGCAGACAGGGCAATACACGAGTATGCCGAAAATATTTGGCACACCAAATCAGCCTTTAAAGGAGAAAAATACCCGGCGACCGAGCCCGTAAAGGCTAAAGAAGAAGCAGCCGAGCAGCCCTCGGAAAAAGCTTCCGAAAAAAAAGTTTCCGAAAAAAAAGCGGCAGAAAAAAAGCCGGCCGCAAAAACAGCTGCAAAAGCAGCCGCTCCCGCAGGCAAAAAGGCTAAGAAAAAGAAAAAATAAAATTTCGGCGTTACAACGTAAAAGACGTCATCAAGCAGATGTTTGATGACGTCTTTTTATTTATTATAATTTTTTCTGTTTCGGATTATTTGCCCTCGTGAGCCTTGGCTTCTTTCAGAGCACAGACGAGCTGGTCGGGACAAGATGTGTTTTTAAATCCGCACTTGATTCCCGAAAAAGCCTTTTCGACCTCTTCCACGGTTTTACCGCGGACTATCGCCGAAATTCCCTGAAGATTTCCGTTGCATCCGCCGTAGAACTTAACGTCTTTAATAATATCTCCGTCAAGCTCCACATCTATCTGCCTTGAGCAGGTTCCTTTAGTCTTATAGCTATACATCAGTTAAGTTCCTTTCCTATTTCATCGGAGAGCCGTGAAAGTTCTTTCATTGAGAGCTTTTCCGCTCTCACCGTAGGTGACAGCCCCGCGCGCTCTATTGCCGCCGCGGCTTTTTCCTTAGGTATGCAAAGTCCGCCCGACAAGCCGTTTACAGCCGTTTTACGGCGCATTGAAAATGCCGCTTTGACCGTATTAAAAAATACTTTTTCACTCTTTGGGGTCACCCTTTTACCGTCAAGAAGCGTTAATTCAATCACTGCGCTGTCAACCTTAGGGCTGGGTATAAAGCTCTCTCTCGGGACGGGGAACAAAAGCCTTGCATCGGCATAATAATTTACGCCTACCGTTACCGCGCCCGAATTTTTACCGCCGACTTCGGCACAAAATCTGTCTGCAGCCTCTTTTTGAACCATAACCACGATTTTTTTAAGAGGCAGCTGCTCGGACAGCAGCTTCATAATTACGGGCGAAGTGATATAATACGGCAAATTCGCACACACCGTCACTTCGCTGCAATCGGCAAACTTCTCGGATATAAGCTTTTTTAAATCAAGCTTTAAAATATCGTCGTTTACTATTTCCACATTATTGCAGTCACCGAGCGTTTCGTAAAGCACCGGCAAGAGCCGCTTGTCAAGCTCTACCGAGACAACCTTTTTGGCGCGCTTTGAAAGCTCGCTCGTCAGCACCCCTATACCGGGGCCCACTTCAAGCACTCCGCAAGACTTGTCTTTTGCCGCGGCGTCCGCCATACGCGGACAAACGCTGCCGTCGATTAAAAAGTTTTGCCCGAGGGCTTTGGAAAACGCAAAACCGTGCCGCGAGAGAACGGACTTTACCGTATTTATATCGGCTAAATCAATAGACATCTTTTTTAACCTTTTCGAGTCTTTCCATACCGAGTACGATATTTTCATCGGAGGGTGTGGTGTAATTCATACGGAAGCAGTTAGTGGTATCTCCGTCCTCCACCATAAATGCGGTGCCGGGAACAACAGCCACCTTTTCCTTAATGGCGCGCTTGACGAAGTCGAGCATATCGATTTTTTCGGGAAGCTCGCACCAAACGAACATTCCGCCCTCGGGACGTACATACGAAACGAAGTCGCCGAGCTTTTCATCTATGAGGTCGCACATAAGAGTCATCTTGCGGCGATAAATATCGCGGATTTTGCCTATATGTGCTTCAAAATCGGTGGTGCTCATCCACTCGTATACAAGCATCTGATTAAACATTGCCGTGTGAACGTCCTGGCCCTGTTTGCAGACGGTCATTTTTGAGACTATCGGCTCGGGAGCTATTACGTAGGCAACACGAATACCGGGTGCCAAGACCTTTGAGAAAGAACCGGCGTATATAACGATACCGTCCTCATCCATACTCTTGACAGAGGGGATATTTTCACCCGACACGCGCAAATCGCCGTAGGGATTGTCCTCCAAAATCAATACGCCGTATTTTTTTGCAAGGGCATATAAAGTCTTTCTCTTTTCGAGCGACATGGTTCTGCCCGACGGATTTTGAAAATTGGGTATAGTGTAAATGAAACGCACATTTTTATTTTCTTTAAGCACTTTTTCAAGGGCGTTCATATCCATTCCGTCAGCCTCAACAGGCACGCCCTTGAGTTTGCAGCCGTAAGAGCGAAAACAGTTAAGCGAGCCGATAAACGAGGGATTTTCACATACGATTATATCGCCGAAATTACAGAGTGATTTTGTAGCCAAGTCCATAACCTGAGTAGCGCCGGAGGTTATGATAAGTTTATCGAAATCTCTTCCTATGTTGTTCTTTTTCTTCATATAATCGGCGACGGTTTTTCTGAGCGGCTCATAGCCCTCGGTAACGCCGTACTGAAGCGCCGTTATAGGCTCATCCTCAAAAATTTTTGCACTGATACGCCTTACATCGTCTACGGGGAACGCCGCGACGTCGGGATTTCCTGCGGCAAACGGAATTATTGCGGGGTCTGCCGTAGCCTTTAATATTTCACGGATTGCGGACGGCTGAAGAGCCGAAACCCTGTCTGAAAATACATATTCCATAATATTTTGCATCTCCTTTGACATTGATTATAACATAACGTGCCGAATATAACAAGCGCGGCGCGCATTATTTAAGATACACCGAAAAGGTAATAAAGCCCTTTTCGGAGCAATCCGCCGAAATACTCCCCTTGTGCCCCTCGGCAATGCTTTTTGCCACGGACAGCCCTATGCCGAAGCCGCCCGTGGAAGCCGAACGGGATTTGTCGGGACGGTAAAATCTGTCGAACAGCTTTTCGCAATCACCCTCGCTTATATCATCACATCTGTTGCGTGTTTTTATAATTACGCCCTTTTTATGCCGTGCAACCGAAATATCAATTTCGGAGTTATCCGCAGCATATTTAACGGCATTGTCGAGCAGTATAGAGACCAACTGTCTTACGGCGTATTCGTCGCCGTTATACATAATGCCGTTTTCCGCACTTATATTCAGCTTATGATTTTTTTGCTCGGCAAAATCCGAAAACGACTCGGCGGTTTCAAGAACAGCCGAGCTTATATCAAATTCCGAAAACTTCAGCATCTCCTGTTCCTCGTCCGCCTTAGAAAGCGTCACGAGCGAATTGACAAGCTCCGTAAGCTTTTCTGTCTGGGAGCGTGCTTTATCTATCCATTTGTTGCTGCCTATCTCCATTTCGAGAACGGAGAGACTTGTTGCTATCACGGTTATCGGCGTTTTGAGCTCATGGCCGGCATCCGTCACAAACTGTTTTTGGCGCAAAGAGCTTTTTACAACGGGGTCAATGGCTCTGCGCGACGAGAGCACCACGGTAACATACACGATAAGAATACATACTGCCGCCGCCGCCAAGGAAATCGCCGCCGTGGAGTATACGGAACGCATATCTTGGTAGCAGTCGAGAAAGATTGCCATATTTCGGTTTTCGCCCACGGACAGCACATAAAACTTATATCCCTTGAAGCGTGAAAAGCCGCTGCCCTTTTTAAGCGCGGCATCGAGGTACTCGCCGGTATCGTCCGCGGTTACGGACGCTATGTTTGAGAGCTCCGCACGGGTTAAATTGCCGTCGTTGTCAAATCTCAATATAAAATAGCGTGTCGTATACGGCGTTTCCGCGGTAAATTGTCCTTTTTTCGGCTCTTCCGTCGGTTCTTTGCCGTGTTCGTCTTTTGCGCCCGGCGGTGCGGACGGCACTCTGCCGCTGTTTTCACTTATTGCGGTCAGCATTTTCTTTTCCTCGGAGTTAACCGATATAAAGTTCGCAATATTTACCGTAAGGCATAGCAAAAGCATTACCGCCGTTACTGACAGCATGGTTATGCGTATGAATTTTTTACGTAGTTTCTTTATCATTGTTTTCCTCTAACACATAGCCGAGACCGCGGTTTGCGCGTATAGTCACGGCGGAATTTACGGCGTTCATTTTTTTGCGCAAATTTGAAATATGCACCCAAACGACGTTGATTTCGGCGTCGCTCGCATATCCCCACACGCGCTCCATTATTCGCTCCGCGGAGAACACCTGTTTCGGCGACAGCATAAACAATTCCATAACGCGAAATTCCCTGCCGCTCAGTCTTACGCTCTTATCTTTGCAGAAAAGCTCGCCGCTTGAGGTATCGAGCTTTAAATCGCCGAAAGACAGCACGTCGGGCTTATAGTTGCCGCCGCGCCGCATCATAGCTCTGACTCTGCAAATCAGCTCGTCAGGTTCAAAGGGCTTCGGCAGATAATCGTCGGCGCCTGCATTAAAGCCTGTTATCCTGTCATCCTTGGCATTTTTTGCCGTAAGCATCATAACGGGAGCATTAACGCCCTCGTCACGAAGTTTTTGAAGCACCTCAAATCCGTCCATTTTAGGCATCATAACGTCTAAAATCACGGCGTCATAGTCGCCCGATACGGCATATTCGTAGGCGGAAAAGCCGTCGTTTACCGTATCAACGGCGAATCCGTTTTTTTCAAAAAATACGGTGAGAGCCTCTGCAAGGTCGGGCTCATCCTCCGCTATTAAAAGCTGCATAATACGCACTCCTTTAAAATCCGAAAAACGCTGCGGTTTTTACCTGCCGCAACGGACGGGCAGAATACTTTTATATATTGTATGGGAACTACCTTAAGCGAACCTAAAGAAAATAAATTTATCTCTTTAAGTAAATTTTAGTTTCGGCTTATATTCTTGTGTTGCAAAGCAAAGATGAAAGGAGCTGTGCACCATGAAAAAAGCAATCTCAATTATATGCACATTACTGTTACTCGCCTTTACGCTGTCCTCCTGCACAAAGGCAAACACCGAATATGCGGGAAAGACCGTGACAGGCAAAATAACCTCAATCGACAAAAGCACCGTTACGCTGGCTCTCGGTGAAATAAGCGAAAATACCGAGATGCCGTCGCCGCCGAGCGATGGCGGTCAAAGCGATAACGGACAGGGCGACAGCAAAGCACCGCCCGAAAAACCCGACAACGATTCGCAAAACGGAGAAACTCCTCCCGAAAAGCCCGACGGCGATTCGCAAAACGGGGAAACTCCTCCCGAAAAGCCCAGCGGCGATTCTTCGGATTCATCCGCCGACAAAAACGCACCGAACGGCGACACAGACAATGCACCGAGCGGCGGCGCTCCGGGCGGAAATGTTCCCGGCACGGGCGCACCCGGCAAAGCCGTATTTACCGAAAGCGGCGAAACGGCAGAAGTAAGCCTCAAAAAAGCCACCGTCACCGAGGCTTCGCAAAATATTGAAATAAGCGCCCTCTCCGTAGGCGATATTATAACCGTCACATTTGACGACAAAGGCAAAGCGACAAGTGCCGAAAAAGTAAATTCCGAAAACGGCAATTCGTCTTCCGCAGCCGACAGCACCGCAAAAAGCGCCAATACCATAGACTCCGACGGCACATACTCCGATACGGCGTATTATTCCGTGGGCGATGACGAAAATGCGCTTTTGATTGACGGCAAAACTGTAACGCTTGAAAATATCACCGTCAACAAATCGGCAGGCGCCTCGTCAAATACGGAAAACGGTGATTTTTACGGTATAAACGCGGCCGTGCTCGTAAAGGGCGGCGCAGTTGTCGACATTAAAAACGCCACAGTAAGCTCTTCGGCACAAAACGGCAACGGTGTATTTTGCTACGGCAGCGGCACGACGGTCAATATTTCCGATTCGACCATAACAACCACAGCCGATAATTCCGGCGGAATCCAGACTACGGGCGGCGGAACGACAAATGCCGAAAACCTGACCGTAAGCACCGCCGGCAACTCCTCGGCTGCCATTCGCTCCGACCGCGGCGGCGGAACGGTCAACGTTACGGGCGGCACATACAAAAGCAGCGGCTACAATTCGCCTGCGGTATATTCAACAGCCGCCATCACCGTAAAAGACGCTGTTCTGACAGCCGAAAACTCCGAGGCGCTCGTTATAGAGGGCGAAAACTCCATCTCTCTTACAAACTGCACCGTGAGCGGAAATATGAGCGATACCAAAGGCACAAGTTCCGATGAAAACGTGCACAATGTTATGATATATCAGTCGATGTCGGGCGACGCAAATGTAGGCACTTCGTCTTTTGCGATGGACGGCGGAACGCTGACATCATATAACGGCGATATGTTTTACATCACAAACACGGTCTGCAAAATGTCTCTTTCGGGAGTAACCCTCACTAACAACGACCCCGACGCCCTTTTAATGAATGTGACCGGCAACTCCGCTTCGCACGGCTGGGGTACAGCAGGCAAAAACGGCGCGGACGTCACATTTACCGCGAACGCGCAAGTCTTAGAGGGCAAAATAAGAGTAGACACAATATCAAAGCTCAATATGACCCTTTCGGGCGGCAGTATATTTACGGGTTCTGTAAATATAGAAAACAACAATGAGGGCGGCGAAGCCGTCGCAAACAATGCGGTAATTACAATTGACAGCGGATGCACGTGGAATCTCACCGCCGACTGCACCGTAACGAGCCTTACAAACAACGGCACGATAAACTTTAACGGCCACACAATCACTCTTGCCGACGGAACTGTTCTCTCATAAAAATGCGGTATCCGACAATTTCTTCGGATACTGAAAAGACGGATGCAAAACATCGGTTTTTCATCCGTCTTTTTTTATTTGTCCCACAGGACTATTTTACCCTCTTTTCGCGTTTTGTTCATATCAATAAGCCTTTGATTTTCACTTCCGCGAAATCTTAATGAGATATTTCTTTTTTCCTCTACGAATTCGCCGTCAACAAGCACGTCGAGCATCGAGAGAATTTCTTTTGTGACCTCGCACACGGCGCGGCTGTCGCCCGTCAGCTCTTCATAGGTGTAACCCGAAAAGCTCCACACGGTCTTTTGCGGCAATTCTTTTTTTATGCGCCGAAGCAGCTTTACTATCTCGCGCTGATTTTCCGGCTCAAACGGTTCGCCGCCGAGAAGAGTTATGCCGTCAACATAATCGGGCTTTAAGGACTCAATTATTTCGTCCTCGGTCTCTTTTGTGTACTTTTCGCCGTAATCGAAATTCCACGTTTCGGGTTGAAAGCAGCCCTTGCAGTGGTGTGTACAGCCCGATACAAAAAGCACCGTCCGCACACCCACTCCGTTTGCGATGTCACATTTTTTTATAGCACCGTAATTCATTACAGATGAAGCACTCTCTCTTTGATTTCCTGAGTTCTGCCCTGATTCCAGAACTGAGAACCGATATAGCCGCAGGTACGTCTTGCGACATTCATCTTTGACTGATCTTCATTGCCGCAGTTGGGGCAGCGCCACACAAGCTTGCCGTCCTCCTCGACTATCTGTATTTCTCCGTCATAGCCGCACACCTGGCAATAATCCGACTTTGTATTAAGCTCGGCGTACATAATATTGTTGTAAATAAATTTCATTACCTCAAGTACCGCCGGGATATTCTGCTGCATATTGGGCACCTCGACATACGAAATGGCGCCGCCCGGTGAGAGCTTTTGGAATTTGGATTCGAGCGCGAGCTTGCTGAATGCGTCTATTTTTTCGGTAACGTGGATGTGATAGGAATTTGTAATGTAGTTCCTGTCGGTAACGCCCTTTATAATTCCGAAACGCTTCTGAAGGCATTTGGCGAATTTGTATGTTGTGGATTCAAGAGGCGTGCCGTAAATCGAATAGTCTATATTCTCTGCGGCTTTCCACTCGGCGCAGGCGTCATTAAGCCTTTGCATAACGCGCAGACCGAACTCCTCGCCCTCTTTTTCGGTTAATTTTTTGCCTGTTATCTCGTAAACGCACTCCCAAAGACCCGCATAGCCGAGCGAAAGCGTTGAGTAACCGCCGTGAAGCAGTTTATCGATGGGCTCGCCCTTTTTAAGTCTTGCAAGCGCGCCGTACTGCCAAAGAATGGGCGCCGCGTCGGAGAGAGTTCCCTCAAGTCTTTCATGGCGGCACTGAAGGGCTCTGTGGCAAAGCTCAAGTCTTTCATCGAGAACTTTCCAGAATTTTTCTTCGTCCTTACCGCCGCGGCAGGCTGTGCAGGCAACATCGACAAGGTTTATGGTTACGACGCCCTGATTGAATCTGCCGTAATACTTGGGCTTGCCGTTTTCATCGACATACGGAGTTAAGAAGCTGCGGCATCCCATGCAGGTATAGCAGTTGCCGTTTCCGTTTTTATCGATTTTAAGTTCAAGCATAATTTTTTCCGAAATGTAGTCGGGAACCATTCTCTTTGCGGTACATTCAGCCGCAAGCTTTGTGAGATACCAGAATCTCGAATCCTCGGAAATATTATCTTCTTCAAGCACGTAAATAAGCTTCGGGAACGCGGGAGTAACCCAAACGCCCACCTCATTTTTGGTGCCTTTGATGCGCTGTTTTAAAACTTCCTCGATTATTATTGCAAGGTCCTTTTTCTCCTGCTCGTTTTTAGCCTCGTTAAGATACATAAACACGGTTACAAACGGTGCCTGACCGTTTGTGGTGAGGAGAGTTACAACCTGGTACTGTATGGTCTGAACGCCTCGTTTAATCTCGTCGCGCACGCGTTTTTCGACAAGGCTTTTAACCTGCTCGTCATCTGCTTCAATGCCGAATTCTTCCATCTCGGCTCTTACCTGACGCGTTATCTTTTCGCGTGAAATCTGGACGAACGGAGCCAGATGCGCAAGCGAAATAGACTGACCGCCGTACTGATTTGAAGCGACCTGAGCTATTATTTGCGTAGCTATATTGCACGCCGTGGAGAACGAATGGGGTTTTTCTATCATGGTGCCCGAAATAACCGTTCCGTTCTGAAGCATATCCTCCAAATTTACAAGGTCGCAGTTGTGCATATGCTGAGCGAAATAGTCGGCGTCGTGGAAGTGAATAAGGCCCTCTTCGTGAGCCTTTACTATATCTTCGGGAAGAAGGATTCTCTTGGTTAAATCCTTGCTGACTTCGCCTGCCATATAGTCACGCTGAACCGAGTTTACGGTAGGGTTCTTATTTGAATTTTCCTGTTTAACCTCTTCATTGTTGCACTCGATAAGAGATAATATCTGATTGTCGGTGGTATTTGAGGCACGGGCAAGGTTTCTGGTGAAACGATAGCGGATATATCTCTTGGCGGTTTCGGGCGCGCCCTGCAAAATGATGTGTGTTTCAACAAGCTCCTGTATTTCTTCTACGGAGAGCGCACGGTTCATTTCGTTGCAGTGATCCTCTATAACAAGAGAGATATAATCTATCTGCCTGTCGGTAAGCTCCGGTGTGCCGTCGGTCTCGTTATTCGCCTTGGCTATGGCGTCTTTTATCTTTTGACGGTCAAATGTCTCTTCGGCGCCGTTTCTCTTAATGATTTTCATTATTCCTGCCCCTTTTGCGATTGGTTTATATACATTTATTTTCGCGCAGTTATATATTTTGTCGCGTTACAGTTATATATATTACTACACGTGATTTCTTTTTGCAATAGTAAAACACAATATCTATGATTTTTTTGAGGATTTTTCAGTTTTAACAACTATATATTGTGATAGTTTTTAACTAAAATCACTCTTTGCACAAAAATGTAAAACACCTTTTGTGCAACATAAACATTAAAATTCGACAATGTTTTCGCCGCATTAAAAGTGTCGCAAAAAGAAAAATCGGACAAAAAAAGAGCCGCCCAAAGGCGGCTCTCGATTTTTCTGAAATTACGCTTTGTCTGCGCAGCCGAGAACTGTCTCAATCTTATGAGAAACGACCTCTTCAATAAGGTCTCTTGCGGGAGCAAGATACTTACGGGGATCGAAATCGCCGGGCTTCTCAACAAAGTGCTTACGGATAGCAGCCGTCATAGCGATACGGATATCGGAGTCTACATTGATTTTGCAGACAGCCATTTTAGCAGCCTCGCGGAGCATATCCTCGGGAATACCGATAGCGTCGGGCATCTGTCCGCCGTACTCATTGATCATCTTGATATGGTCCTGATTTACAGAGCTTGCGCCGTGGAGTACGATCGGGAAACCGGGGAGCTTTTTGCCGACTTCTTCAAGGATGTCGAAACGGAGCTGCGGCTTCTGACCGGGCTTAAATTTGTATGCGCCGTGGCTTGTGCCTATGGCTATGGCAAGCGAATCAACGCCTGTTCTCGTAACGAAGTCAAGAACCTGCTCGGGTCTTGTGTAAGAAGCATCCTCGGCGCTTACGTTAACTGCGTCCTCAATGCCTGCGAGAGTACCGAGCTCGCCCTCAACAACTACGCCGTGAGCGTGAGCATATTCAACTACCATCTTGGTGAGTGCGATATTCTCCTCATACGGAAGAGAAGAACCGTCTATCATAACCGAAGTAAATCCGCCGTCTATGCACGCCTTGCAGGTCTCGAAATCGGGGCCGTGGTCAAGGTGAAGAGCTATCGGAAGACCGGTCTCCTCTGCGGCAGCCTTTACCATAGCTACAAGATAGTTATGGGAAGCATATTTTCTTGCGCCTGCGGAAACCTGAAGAATTACGGGTGCATTGTGCTTTTTGCAAGCTCTTGTGATACCCTGAATAATCTCCATATTGTTGACGTTGAAAGCGCCTATTGCATAGCCGCCCTCATAAGCCTTTTTGAACATTTCTGTCGTTGTTACCAATGGCATTGAAAGTCACTCCTTGAGTTTTTATATTATTTGATTTATTGTTTCTTCAGCATTTCGGAAATTCCCCGAATTGCGAACATATTATAACGCACAGTATCAAATATGTCAAATCATAATCTTTAAAAGCAGCGGTATTTTGCGGATTATCCGTCCGAAGCAAAACGGCAAAATACCGCCGCTGTAACAGGAGACGGCGCTTTCTCATATTATGGCAAAAGGAGGCGATAGCATGAAAAGTATGCTTTTGCCGGGCGATATGCGCTCCGGACTGTTCCCCGAAAAAGATGACGGCACATACATATTTCTTTGCGGCGGCACGGGTCTTTTGCGCCGTGAGACGCTGCGCATTTTAAAGAACTGCTTTGCCCGCGAATGCGACGAATTTTATTCGATATACGGCGGCAATGAGCTTTGCGCTCTTAACATACCGCAAAAAAGCGCCGTAATTGCCGACAGTGTTTATTTTGGCTTTCACGGCGGCAATTACCCGAAACCGAATGTGATTTTTTTAAGTCTGGACGATTTTTCCGATGTTCGTCCGAAATTTGAAACGCCCGAAACAAATAAAAGCAAAAACGCATTTGCGGTTTTTAACGAGAACTGTAAAAGATACCTGTGTGCCTCGGCTGCGGCAAAAAAGGTTCTCAATACCGAAGCCGAAAAAAGCCTTGACAAGCGCCGTATTGTCGATTATGCCGTGCGATTTTTGAAACGAAGCGGCACAGTAGTCACCGAAAAGAAAAGCAGACCGAAGTTATTAAGAGCAAGCGCCGTAACCCCGTGGGGTGTTGAATGCGTATACGATGAATTTGAAACATGCGAAACGGTTTTTGTAATAAAAGACGAGTGCGGCGCGCTGTCAAACGAGCTTATATCGGCAATATGCGGCAGGCTTCAAAAATTCGGTGAAAATTATCAGGTTTATTTCTGTTCGCTCAGCTCTCTTGCGGAGCATCTTATCATACCGTCTCTTTCCGTCGGATTTTTTACGGAAAACAGCTCGCACAAATACGATTTTCGGAACCGCCGAAATTTATCCGCCTCACGGTTTTTGCCGCCGCAGTCCGAATTATTAAAGACAGAAGCGATACCGTCGGCTCTTTTGAGTGAATTTCTCGACGAGGCTGTTTTTTCGCTTTTTGAAGCGACGCGTAATATGTTTTCGGCGGAAAAGGAATTGTCGAAGGGCAGAGAAAATGCTTCACTGCTGTGCGCCGAGAAAATAATCACAAGCTTTTTCTGAAATTCCGTATGATATGAATATTTGAGGATTTGGAATTTTAAGACGCAAAGCACAAAATAAAACGGCAAAGCCAAGGCTTCGCCGTTTTACAAATCGGATTATTAAATTTACTCCCGAAACGGTTTGTTTTCCGCAAAAACGCCGCAAATCGAGTCTGAGCGTTTTCTTTAGGAGTTCCGAGCTTATTCGGAAAGGTAAGCCTCGGCTTTCAGCAGAGTCGCCTTTACTCTGTATGAGGTTATTACGATTTTTATCCTGCGGGCGGTCTTTGCACGCTTTAAAAGGCAAATTTTCTTATAACCTATAACAGTGCCCTTATACAGCTTTTTCCATTTGCCGTTTTTCTCGTAATAAATCTTAAACGACTCTATCTGCTGACCGGTTGCTATATTTTCCTGAAGAACCAGCTTGTCGAAATTTATGCTCTTTCCGAAGTCTATTACAATCTCCGGCTCTTCGTCGTCCGACGCCGCCTGCCAATAAAGCGAGTCGTCGTCCTCTATTATATTTTTGGCAAGATGCTCGCTGTCGGTCTCGCTTGACGAAGTAGCTTTGGCATTTGCCGCCAGATTTTCGGGGAACTGACGTTTTAAAAGTCTGCCGAAGCTGTCGAGCGTGAGTTCGTCCGTCTTTGCTATCTTACCGCGTCTGTCGGGCGGAATATTGAGGAGCAAGGCGGCGTTTCCGCCTACCGATTTCACATAAACATCGTAGAGTTTCTTTAAGGATTTGACCTTTGTATCCTCGTTTTCGTGGTAAAACCAGCCGGGGCGGATTGAGACGTCCACTTCGGCAGGATACCATATAAAGGCTGTTTCGCCTTTTATCGCCTTGCGCGAACCGAGGTCAAGGGTCATCTCGTTATGCTTTTTGCGGAACTTCTCGTCGTCAACCTTTTGCGATTTTTCGGCGATATAGTCGTTTTTGGAAAGCCATGCCGGCACAACACTCCACTCGGACGAACGGCACACGCCCGCTTCGTTGCCTATCCAGCGGACGTCGGGTCCGCTGACGCAGATAACCGCGTTCGGCTGAAGCTCGCGGACAAGGGAATAGTAACCGTTCCAATCGTACTTCTGAACCTTGCCGTTGGGACCCTCTCCGCACGCGCCGTCAAGCCATACGCAAAAGATGTCGCCGTAGTTTGTGAGAAGCTCACGGAGCTGATTTTTATAATACGTGTTGTATTCGGCTCCGCTGCCGTAGGTCTTTTCGTGTCTGTCCCACGGGGACAGGTATACGCCGAAGCCCAAAGAGTATTTGCGGCAAGCCTCTGCGACCTCCTTTACAATGTCGCCGTTTCCGTCTTTAAACGGGCTGTTCTTAACGGAATAGTCCGTGTACTCGGACGGCCAAAGGCAAAAACCGTCATGATGCTTGCAGGTTAATATCAGCGCCTTCATCCCGGCGCTCTTTACCGACATTGCCCATTGTTCGGCGTCAAAATCGGTGGGATTAAAAACCTCGGGCGGCGTTTTG
This sequence comes from Ruminococcus sp., assembly GCA_022768065.1. Taxonomy (GTDB): domain Bacteria; phylum Bacillota; class Clostridia; order Oscillospirales; family Acutalibacteraceae; genus Fimenecus. The sequence goes on from JALELS010000026.1 coordinate 30,552, forward strand.
CCGTCGCCCCATTCTTTACCCGTAAACGTATTCATTCCGAAATGACAAAAAGCGTAAAATTCGGTTTTTTGCCACTTTAACTGTCTTTCCTCCGGGACTATACCGGCAGCTTTTTCAAAATCCTGCATTAAGATATCCTTCCGATGATTATGATTTTCCGAGCGTAACTATATGTATTGCGCCTGTCGGGCAGCCGGCGGCACACTTTCCGCAGCCGACACACTTATCGTAATCCACGTGCGCCGTGTTGTTTTCAACTGTAACCGCGCCTACGGGGCAAACCTTTTGGCACTTCATACAGCCTATGCAGCCGACCTTGCATTCTTTTCTTGTGAATGCGCCCTTGTTGTGATTTTTACAGGTTACCGCAGCCTTTTTTTCGTACAGCGGTAAAAGCTCGATAAGCCCCTTAGGGCAGGTATTTATGCATTTTTTACAAGCTCTGCAAAGAAGCGGATCAACTCTCGCGACACCGTCGCAAATGCTTATTGCGCCGTACTCGCAGACGTTTACGCAATCGCCGTAGCCTATGCAGCCGTATACGCAGTCCTTGGGTCCTCCGAAGAGCTGATTTGCCATCTTACAGCTTCTTTGACCCTCATAGTTAAGTTTTAACTTACTGTTTTCGTGAGTACCGTTGCAGTGAACGAACGCCGCCATGGGCTTTATGTCGCCTGCCTCTACACCGAGTACAGCCGCTATGCCTTTTGCGGCGTCGGCTCCGCCCGGAGCGCAGAGGTTAGTCTCTTTTGTCTTGCCCTCGGAAAGCGCCGCTGCATAACCGTCGCAGCCCGAAAAGCCGCAGGCGCCGCAGTTGGCTCCGGGGAGACATTCTCTTATTTTTTCGGCTGTTTCGTCCTTGGGATCAGCCATAACTATGCTCGCCACAGCAAGACCGAGTCCGCATATCAGGCCTATGCCTGCAACAAGGATAACAGCTAATAAAATCGTGTTCATTTAAAAGCCTCCCTTATGCAAATATGCCTTCGACAAGGCCGGAAAAGCCGAGGAACGAAAGAGAAGTAAGGCTCGCGGCAACGAGTGTTATGGGCAAGCCCTGCAAAAATTTCGGTATATCCGCGGTTTCAAGCTTTTCTCTGACTCCTGCGAACATTACCATAGCCACAAGGAAGCCTACGCCCGAACCGAAAGAATTGACAAGACCCTCAAGGAAGGTATAGCCCTCGGTTATGTTGAGTATGGTAACGCCGAGCACGGCGCAGTTTGTTGTTATAAGCGGAAGATATATGCCGAGCGCCTTATAAAGCGACGGTATATATTTTTTTAATGTTATCTCAATAAGCTGAACAAGAGCGGCTATTACAAGAATAAACACTATGGTCTGAAGATAGCCGAGCCCGTGATTATCAAGAAATGTATTTAAGGGGTAAGTAACCGCCGAAGAAATGACCATTACGAAAATTACCGCAAGGCTCATACCGACGGCTGTATTGAGTTTTTTGGATACGCCGAGGAACGGGCATATACCGAGGAATTTTGAGAGTATGTAGTTGTTTGTAAGAATAGCGGTCAAAATTATGGATAAATATATTTTCATTATTCAGCCGCCTCCTTTTTCTCGTTTTCGCACTTGTCGTCGCTGTCTTTAAGACTGCACGAAGCCGCCATGGGGCAGCTGCAGCACGAATGGAGCTCCGCTTTCGGTTTGCCTTTCTTTTCGGCAAGGCGGTTTGCACACGCCATAACTATACCGAATACGAAGAATCCGCCGGGAGCCAATACAAATATCGTCATAGGCGGTATGGTTTCGGGGAGCACTTGGAAGCCCAAAAGCTTGCCTGCACCGAGAAGCTCTCTGATACCGCCCATTATTATGAGCGCACAGGTAAAGCCTATGCCCATACCGAGGCCGTCGGCAGCCGAACGTATAACGCTGTTTTTGCCTGCGAACGCCTCGGCTCTGCCGAGAATTATACAGTTGACGACTATAAGCGGCAAATACACGCCGAGCATATCGTTAAGCGCCGGCAAATAAGCCTTAACAAGCATTTGTACTATCGTTACAAAGCCGGCTATGACGACTATGTAGCAGGGAATTCTTACCTTTGACGGAATTACCTTGCGAAGTGCCGAAATTACTATGTTTGAGCAAACCAAAACTATGGCAGCCGAAAGGCCCATACCTATGGCGCTCTCAAGCGATGTGGTGGTGGCGAGTGTGGGACACGTTCCGAGAACAAGTCTCAAAACCGGGTTTTCCTTTAAAAGTCCCTTGGAAAACTCCTGAAATATCGTTTTCTTTTCAGCCAACTTTCTCGCCTCCTATCTGTGAATAAAGACTGAGCGCCGTGTTTACCGCCGACGTTACCGCCTTTGATGTTATCGTGGCTCCCGTAAGAGCCTGAATTTCGGTATCGGACGCACCGTTTTTGGAAACGCCTATCGTACCGGACTTTCCTATGTACTGATTTATAAAGCTCTCGTTTTTGGCGTTCATACCGAGACCTGCCGTCTCGCTTATAGAGAGTATTGACACACCCGTAACTTTTCCGCTTGTATCAATGCCAACCATAAGGTCAATGTCGCCGCCGTAGCCCTTTGCCGAGGTTTTGAACACATAACCTATTGTGTCGCCGGAGGCGGTTCCCACATAGTAGGTGTAGTCATTGCCGTCGGCGCTCACCGTGAGAGCGTCCGAAAATTCGTCTGCCGAGGCTAAGACCTCTGCCTTTGTTTTATCCTCTGTCTCTTTTGACAGCTTTTGTATCTGCGGAGCCGTAAGCATATTTGTGACCGCCAGAAGAGCGGTGACCACAAGGCAAATCACAAAGAGTGAAACGGTAGGAACCAAAATGTCCTTTGCGGTGAATTTCTTTTTCATCACGCTGCCGCCTCCTTTTTCTCTTTTTTCTCCTTGAGAGTTCCGAAAGGCTTGGGAGTTGTGAGATGCTCAATATGCGGAACGAGAATGTTCATAAGGATTATCGAGAATGAAACGCCCTCGGGCAGATTTCCGAATATTCTTATGAGAGATGTTACAATTCCGCAGCCCACGGCAAATATTATTTTGCCCTTTGTGCTTATCGGCGAGGTAGTGTAATCGGTAGCCATAAATATTGCACCGAGCAAAAGTCCGCCCGACAAGAGCTGATATGCCGTAAAGGTAAGGCTGCCCTTGCCCGCTATCAGCATTATTACGGCAACCGTGCCGACGAAGCAAAGCGGAATTACGGGGGATATTACCTTACGTATTAAAAGATAGATAAATCCGAGAAGCAGCGCTACGGCGCACGTTTCGCCGAGGCAGCCCTCTCTTACGCCGAAGAACATATTTGTGAGCGTGGGAAGCCCTGCGGCATTTATTGCCGCGTCTATATCGCCTGCTTTATACACGCTTGTCATCTGTGAAAGAGGCGTTGCGGACGTAACCGCGTCCACAGCTATATTTCTCCACGCAAACGGAGCCGGATAGTCCGACATCGCATTTGCAAACGACGTCATGAGCACGATTCTGCCGGCAAGCGCGGGGTTTACGAAGTTCTGACCTATGCCGCCGAAGAACTGTTTTGCAACGATAATCGCAACTGCGTCGCCGATTATTACCATCCAAATCGGCATTGTGGACGGCAAATTGAAAGCCAAAAGTATACCCGTTACCACGGCGCTTAAATCGCCTATGGTATTATCTCTTTTCATAACCTTGCGCGCTATGTATTCAAACAGAACGCACGAGAGAACGCTCACCGCCGTAACGAGGAGCGAACGGAACCCGAACAGCACCACCGACATTATAAGCGCCGGCATAAGGGCGATAATTACGTCGAGCATTATGCTTCTTGTTGTATCGACTGAACGCTTGTGAGGCGACGGAGATACGGTAAGCTTTATATTTTCTTCACTCATTTTTTCTGCGCCTCCGATCTTACGATTGATTTTGCGTCACGCATAAACTGAACAAGCGGTTTGCCGGCAGGGCACGTATATGCGCACGAACCGCACTCCATACAAACCATTGCGCCTGCCTTTAAAAGACTCTTTACGTCCTTTTGAACCGCATATTTATGTATTACCGTCGGCTGAAGATACATGGGGCATACCTTTGCGCATCTGCCGCAATGTATGCAAGCCGTTTCTTTTTTTATGCTGCGGTCCTTATCGGTAAACGCCAAAATTGCGTTATTGCATTTTAATATCGGGTGGTGCGTATCGACTATCGAGGTTCCCATCATAGGTCCGCCGGTAATTATTTTAACCGGGGGCTCGCGGAAGCCGCCGCACGCCTTGATTATATAATCTATCTCGGTGCCTATCGGAACGCGCACGTTCTGCGGAGCGGTTATGGCAGAGCCGTCAACCGTAAGCGAACGCGAAACAAGCGGTTTGCCCGATTTTACATAACGTGAAATAAATGCCGCGGAGGTTACGTTCATAACAACGCATCCTACGTCCGAGGGAAGCTTTCCGGGGGGAACGCGTCTGCCCGTTGCGGAAAGTATCATCATTTTTTCTGCGCCCTGCGGATATTTGGAGCGAAGCGGCATAACCTTGATTATGTCGTCGGGGTCGTCTTTTTCGGCTATTCTCTCAAGAATTTTTATGGCGTCGGGCTTATTGTCCTCAACAGCTATTATAACTCTCTTGAAATTCAGCAAGTCCTTTAAAAGATGTACTCCGCTCATTACGTCCCACGAATTGTCGAGACATTCGCGGTAGTCAACCGTTATATACGGCTCACATTCCGCCGCGTTTATTATGAGTGTGTCAACGCTGCCGTCCTGCGGGAAATTGAGCTTTACGTGAGTCGGGAAGCCCGCTCCGCCGAGTCCTACCGCGCCGGAAGCTCTGACAGCCTTTATCAGGTCATCGTGATTTTCTACCTTAGGCGGTGTAAATTCCGCCTCTTCCATAAGCCCGTCATTTTCGATAATTACAGCCTGAGATACAAGCCCTGTGGCGGTGCGTATTTCTTTCACAGCCGTAACCTTACCAGATACGGACGCGTGCACGGGTGCGCTTACGTACTTATCGGTATCACCTACTACCTGACCCACCAGAACTCTGTCGCCGACCTTAACGGTGGGCGTGCACGGTGCACCTATGTGCTGGCTCATCGGAAGCGTGACCGTTTCCGGAGCCGGAATGCGTTTTGCCTGCATATCCTTGGTATGCTTCTCATGCGAGACATTTACGCCGCCTCTGACTTTTTTTACGGGTTTTATTATTTCAGAGTGCATTCATCTTCCTCCCTTGACATCTTTATCTATATTATGGAGCTTCGGCATAACCGCCTTCAGTATGCTGCCCGTGACGGCACCCGTAACGAGAGCCGATAAAAGAAGCACGGGGGCGTATCCTACAACGGATGTTCCCAAGACCATAACCGCGGCAACCGAAAATTGCCCCGCGTTATGAGCCAAAGCCGATAAAATACCTATTTCTATATATCCGACATTTTTTGAAAAACGGAATAACAAATACATTACAAGAGTGCTCAGCACTCCGCCGGCAAGCGACATAAAAAATGCCGTGGCACCGCGCGTAAGAAAAACGAACAGCGACTTTAAAAGCGCCACAGAAAGCGCCGGCAAAAGCCCCAGCTCGGACGCGGCAAACATAACGGCTATATTTGAAAATCCCGCCTTTGCCCCGGGCGGCATAAACACCGCAGTCGGTATGAGCCCCTCAAGAAAAGAGAGAGTTATTGCCACAGCCGCGGTTATACCCGTAAATGCTGCCTTATATGATTTTGTATTCGTTATCTTCATATCAGTATGTAATCACGTCTATATTTTCGGAAGCGCCTTTTACGCTTACAACCGTTTTAAGCGGCACACACACAGCACTTTCCCCCGAACGGTTCAGTTTTCCCGTTCTCATACATATCTTGTCTTTACACGGGGCGCTTTCAACCCATATTTCGCCGTTTTCGGCGGCTATTACCATACCGTTGTCGAGAGTGAACTCGCGTTTTTCCTTAACCTCGTCGAGAGACAGCGACAAAACCGTTGCGCCGTCCGACGTGACAACGGCGGTAAGCGATGTTTTTGCCCTCGTATATTTATACGCCGTCAGCGCCGCAATTACTATAACAGTAAAAATTATAAGCGCCGCGCCGTGCTTTCCCAAAAGCTTTCTTTCCATATCAGACAAAAGAGTAATCGCTGTTTGTTATTTTCACATACGGCTTTATGCCGTCCGTCGCAAAAACGGTTTTATCCTTATAAACAAACACCGCGTCCGCATTGTACTTTTCAAGTATCGGCAGAGACTCTTCCTTTCCGAGAATAAAACAGAGCGTTGACAGAGCGTCGCTCAAAAGCCCCGTGGGAGCCTTTACCGTAACGCTTGTAAGCTCCGTTTGCACCGGATAGCCGGTGGTCAAATCCAAAATGTGAAAATATGTTTTTCCGTCCTCGGCGGTAAATCTTTTTTCGTAATCGCCCGAGGTGGATATGAAAGCGTCGTTAAGCGACAGTACCGCAAAATAATCGTTTTCCGATTTGTACGGGTCGCGTATTCCGACAGACCACGTCTTGCTTTTTTGCGGCAAACCGTATGTTGCAACGCTGCCGCCGACGGAAATTACGGCGCCTGTTATTTTGCCGCCCTGCGAATTTATTTCGTTTATCCTGTTCACCGCTTCGTCAAGGGCTATTCCCTTGCCGGCAGAACCGAGATTGAGCTTTGCGCCGTCGGGGATATAAACCGTGTTGCCGTCGCCGAAAATCAGCTTGTCGTCACCGCATTTTTCCTTTGCGGATAAAATTTCATCTTCGCTCGGGAGTCGAAAATCGTCCGTATCAAAGCCCCAAAGCTCCGTCAGCGCACCAGACAAAACGGCAGCTTTTTCGTGAGACGCAGAATACACCGAAGCAACGCTTTTAAGTTCGTCGTAAGTCTCTTTGCTCACCGCTGCTCCGCGTTCACCCGAGGAATTTACTCTGTATATATCGCTGCCCTCATGATTTTTTGAAATGCGCTCGTCCGTTTTAACCACTTCAGCCAAAAGGTTTGCATTTTCCAAAGCCGAAGCGTCTTTTCCGTACAGCTTTATACCGACAAAAGAGCCCATGGAAAATCCCGTCTGCTCCGCCGATTTTGTATTTGCCGAGCACGAAGACAGCTCAAACAGCAAAACAAGGCAAAACACAGCGGCAATAAGTTTTTTAAACGACCTTGCCAAGCTTGTTTCACCTCACAGTTGCCTAATGTGACGACACTACAATTAAATATACAATATTTCGCGGATTAGTTCAAGCAAAGTTTGAAAATTAACAAAGTTTGCGTTGTAAAACTTTTCCTTTTGTCTTAAGCAAACAAAATTTTCGGGGAAACAAAGCACAAGGCAATGTTCCCCCGAAAAAAATTACGGATATTTTATGACAATTCAAACTGACCGGTATACAGCTGATAATATTTACCGTGCTGTTTAATCAGGTCGTCATGACTGCCGCGCTCTATTATTTTACCGTGTTCAAGCACCATTATGGCGTCCGCATTGCGTACCGTGGATAATCTGTGAGCTATTACAAAGGTGGTTCTGCCCTTCATCAGCTTATCCATACCTTTTTCTATAAGGTGCTCGGTGCGGGTATCTATGGAGCTTGTAGCCTCGTCGAGTACGAGTACGGGCGGATCCGCCACAGCCGCTCTCGCAATCGCAAGGAGCTGTCTTTGACCCTGGCTCAGGTTTGCGCCGTCGCCGGTTATAACCGTATCGTAACCGTCGGGAAGTCTCGTTATAAACGAATCGGCGTTGGCGAGCTTTGCGGCGTTCACAACCTCTTCGTGAGTCGCGTCAAGCTTGCCGTAGCGGATATTGTCTTCGATTGTACCCGTAAACAGGTGTGTGTCCTGAAGTACCATCGAGAGCGAGGAGCGAAGATCGCTCTTGCATATTTTTTGGATATTTATTCCGTCATAACGGATTTTGCCCTTTTGTATTTCATAAAAACGGTTGAGCAAATTGGTTATTGTGGTTTTGCCTGCGCCCGTGGAGCCGACAAACGCAATTTTCTGACCGGGTTTTGCATAGAGCGAAACATCGTCGAGAACCGTCTTTTTGCCGTCATAGCTGAAGTACACGTCCTCAAACACAACGTCGCCCTCAAGCTTCTGATAGGTTACGGTGTTGTCGCCGCTGTGCGGATGCTTCCATGCCCAAAGACCCGTATGCTCTTTGCACTCGGTTAAATTTCCGTTCTCGTCGTATTTTGCGTTTACGAGCTTTACATAACCGTTATCCTCTTCCGGCTTGCTGTCGATAACGTCAAATATACGCTCGGCACCTGCCAAAGCCGCAAGTATATTATTTACCTGCTGAGAGAGGTTTGATATGGGCTGTGAAAACGATCTTGAATACTGTAAAAACGAACTTATTGTACCGATTGTGGTAAAGCCGCCTATGCAGAGAAGTCCGCCTGTCATGGCAATTACGGCATAATTGATATTTGAGAGGTTACCCATTATGGGCATCAAAACGCTCGCAAAGGTATTTGCGTTGGTTGAGGAATGTTTAAGCGCATTGTTAAGCACGGCAAATTCCTCTTTGACGTTTTCCTCGTGATTGAATACCTTTATGACCTTTTGACCCTCTATTGTCTCTTCGATGTAGCCGTTTGCCGCTCCGATATCTTTTTGCTGTTTCTTGAAGTACAGCGCGCTCTTGCCGCCTATAACCTTGATAACAATCAGCATAATTATAAGCATCAGAATTACGAGAAGCGTGAGCTGCCAGCTGAGATACAGCATCATGGCAAATGTTGAGATAACGCTGATAACCGAGGAAATCACCTGCACAAAACCGTTGCTCAGGAAATTTCGAACGGTATCGACGTCGTTTGTATAACGGCTCATAAGGTCGCCATGGGTGTGAGTGTCAAAATAGCTTATCGGCAAATCCTGCATCTTATCGAAGAGGTCGCGCCTTATCGTGTTTACCGTACCCTGTGACACCTGTATCATAAGTCTTGCATACACGTAGGTGGCTGCCGAACTGAATACAAACAACAGCGCCATTTTCAGAAGCGTTTTTGCTATGGCGCCGATATCGGGTGCCATGGTTCCGTTTGTCATGGGAACAAGATAGTTATCTATGATTATTTTTATAAAATATGAGGACGCAACCATTCCGGCAGAGCTTAAAAGGACAAAGATTACAACAAGAATCAGAAGTCCTTTTGACTTGCCGAGGTAAGAGCCGAGTTTTGAAACTGTCTTACCGAGATTTTTCGGCTTTTGGAAGCTGCCCTGTCCCCTTTGAGGTTTCGGCATCAGTTCTCGCCTCCTTCGTCTTTATTGCCCTTCTGCTGAGAAGTATATACTTCGCGGTATATTTCGCTTCGCTCCATAAGCTCCGAATGCGAGCCTATATCGGTTATCTTGCCGTCGTCGAGGACTATGATTTTGTCGGCGTCCTCAACGGAGCTTATTCTCTGGGCAATTATTATCTTTGTGGTATTCGGTATATCATTTTTGAACGCCTCGCGGATTTTGGAATCCGTAAACGTATCTACCGCGCTCGTGGAGTCGTCAAGAATGAGTATTTTGGGTTTCTTTAAGAGAGCACGCGCAATGCAAAGGCGCTGTTTCTGACCGCCCGATACATTGACGCCGCCCTGACCGAGGTCGGTATTGTAGCCGTCAGGGAAGTTCATTACGAAGTCGTGAGCCTGAGCTGCCTTACAGGCGTCTATTACCTCCTGCTCGGTGGCGTTTTCGTCGCCCCAGCGGAGGTTATCCATAATAGTGCCCGAGAAAAGTACGTTTTTCTGAAGCACCATGCTTACCGCCTCGCGAAGTTCAAACAGCTTGTATTTTTTTACGTTTTCGCCGCCTACAAGAACCTCGCCGTCCGTTACGTCGTAAAGTCTCGGAATAAGGCTTACGAGCGTTGTTTTTGCGCTTCCCGTTCCGCCTATAACGCCAACGGTTTCGCCGGGATTTATCTTGAAGTTTGCACCGTCTATGACATTCTTTTTACCGTCGGCTCTGTATTTGAAGCTTACGTTTCTGAATTCTACGGAACCGTCCTTAACTTTAAGGTCGGGCAGAGCGTCGTCGTCATTTATGTCGGGTTTTTCTTCGAGCACCTCGGCGATACGTGCCGCGGCAGCTCTTGACATAACATACTGTACCAATATCATGGCTATCATTATGACGGACATAAGTATCATCATAACGTAGGTCGTAAGAGTACTGAATTTTCCTATCTCCATATTACCCTTTAATATGAGCTTTGAGCTGATATAGGTAATTGTGAGTATGGTGCCGTACATCAAAAACATCATCAGCGGCTGCGCCATTACCATCATTTTTTCGGCGCTTACGGACGCTTCCATAAGGTCGTCGTTTGCCTTTTTAAACTTTTTCTTTTCGTAATCCTCGCGGACAAACGCCTTTACTACGCGCATTGCGATAAGGTTTTCCTGAACCGAAGCATTGAGCCCGTCGAACATATTAAACACCTTTTTAAAGCGCTTTATCGCAACAGGTCCGAATATTACAAGGAATATTATAATTACCGGAACAACCACGAGGAAGGTATTTGATACCGTTTTGCTTATTTTAAAGCTCATTGTGAGCGCGATTATAAACATAAGCGGCGCTCTGAAAAAGATTCGCAGCATCATCATATACATATTCTGTATCTGCGTAACGTCGGTAGTCATTCGCGTTACGAGAGAAGCTGTGCTGAACTTGTCGATATTCGAGAACGAGAAATTCTGAATACTCTCATACATAGCAGTGCGAAGATTTGTACCGAAGCCCATACTTGCAACGGACGCGAGCCTTGCCGCGGTGGCGCCGCAGAAAAGCGAGCCTATCGCCATAAGTACCATTTTAAGGCCTATTTCGATAATGTACTTTTTGTCGCCGTTCGGTATGCCTACGTCGATTATATACGACATATAAAACGGCAGCATAAGCTCGAGCACTACTTCGCCGGTCATAAGTATAGGACAGATTATCGACTGCCAAGTATACTGCTTTGCGTATTTCATAAGTTTACGCATTGCCGTCGCCTCCTTTTTCGTGTGATCTCATCATCATTTCCATAATAGCTTTTTCGCTCGGAACATCGTCCGAAATATTGTCAATAAGACGGTCAAGGAAATTGTTAAGAAGTGAAAGCTCCTCTTTTGAAAAGCCGCCGAACATTCTCTTATCCATCTTATCGAACTGACAGTGTATATATTCGGTACGCTGCATACCCTTTTCGGTGAGAGCTATCCTGTTGCAGCGCAGGTCGTTTTCATCTGAAATTTTTGTGATAAGCCCGCTCTTTTGCATTCGTTTTACGGATACGGCAACCGAGGACGGCGAAACATTTATACCGTCGGAAAGCTCCTTTTGCGTGCATTTGCCGTGCTCGCTTAAATAATCGAGCACCGGCGGCTGACCGAAATACACACCGCTGTCACGAAGCATTTTATGCATGGCATAGCGCTTGTAACAGTCGAGTTTGTTCATCTTAAAGACCAATTCTTTAAGTTCTGAAGCCAAAGCTTTTTTCCTCCTTTCGTATAATCAAACAAAGCCGCGCAAGATTGCGGCATTAAAATAAACCGGTTTATAATTAGTCGGTTTATAATCAATCGGTTTACTTATTGTAATACCGATTTTTTTTATTGTCAACAAAAAGTTTAAAAATTAAAACAATTTACAAGTCCGCCTGTATCAATGCCCGTGGGACTTTAATAGACATTTTGTCCGTAAGTGTCGTACCCAATTCGGAACAATGCGCTTTTTTTGACGGTATGTATGAAAAAACTTATACAAAAATCACAAGGACAAAAACAAAGCGGCGTCTTTCTTTTTAAAGCGCACCGCAAAGGGAGGAATTTTTACGGACAGGCAAAGTCTTAAAAAACGCGAAAAGGATTTCTGCCGCGAATACATATACTGCGGAAATCCAAAGGAGGCAGCGCAAAATGCGGGGTACACGGTTTTTCCGCAGCTGTGCGGCATACGGCTGCTCACCGACAGAAGAATTAAAGCCGAAATAGCCGCGCTCGAAAAGCAGGCGGCAGCCACAAGAGCCGAGGCGCTCAGGGGCTATCGCCGAATAGCATTCGGCAGTATAGCGGACGCGGTAAAGCTTGTTTTGCTCAGTGACGGTGAGCCTTGCGATGCCGAAAAGCTCGACCTTTTTAATGTGGCAGAAATCAAGAAGCCGCGCGGCGGAGGAATGGAAATCAAGTTTTTTGACCGACTGAAAGCACTTGAGAGAATAGAAGTGCTTTCCTCCGCCGAGAGCGACAAATCCTCTATGTCGCTTTACAGAGCTATTGAAAATTCGGCAAGGGCATCCTCCGGGGGACAAGAAGATGACTGTTGATTCATTCAAAAGTTTTTCAAAAAAGCAGCTTGTTTTACTTAACTGGTGGACCGACTCTTCGCCGTATAAAGACCGCGACGCGATAATCTGCGACGGCTCCGTGAGAAGCGGCAAAACGGTATGTATGTTTCTCTCATTTATATTTTGGGCATTTTATATGTTTTCAGACAGCGACTTTGCCATCTGCGGCAAAACCATAGCCTCTCTGCGGCGAAACATAATAACGCCCATGCTGCCCATGCTGCGTTCGCTCGGCTTTAACTACGATAACAGCTTATCAAAAAACAAGATAATCATAAAAAAAGACGGGCGCGAAAACCGTTTTTATATTTTCGGCGGAAAAGATGAAAGTTCTGCGGCGCTGATACAGGGTATGACTCTTTCGGGCGTTATGCTCGACGAGACGGCGCTTATGCCGCGCTCCTTTTGCGAACAGGCAATAGCGCGCTGTTCCGTTGACAATTCGCGTCTTTGGTTTAACTGCAATCCCGAAAATCCGTCGCATTGGTTCTATACGGAATGGATAAAAAAGGCGGTAGATAAAAACTGTCTATACCTGCACTTTACCATGGACGACAATCCCTCGCTGTCGGAAGAAATTAAACAGCGCTATAAAAATCTTTACAGCGGCTCATTTTACAAGAGATTTATCGAGGGCAAATGGGTCAGTTGCGACGGCGCGGTTTACCCTTTTTTCGACAGCTCATATATATACGACGTGCCCGCGGGGATTACGAAATATTTTGTATCCTGCGACTACGGCACGGTAAATCCGACATCTATGGGGCTTTGGGGTGAAAAAGACGGCACCTTTTTCAGAGTGGATGAATTCTACCACGATTCAAGGCAGAAAGGCTTTCAGATGACCGATGAGGAATATTACCGTTCGCTTACAACTCTCATCGGCGACAAAAAAGTGGATTACGCGGTAGTTGACCCCTCAGCCGCAAGCTTCATTGAATGTATAAAAAGGCACGGGAAAATACGTGTGGTGCGTGCCGACAACGACGTTGTAAAAGGCATACGCAAAACGTCGGACGCGCTGAAATCCGGCAGGATAAAAATCTGCAAACCGTGCCGCGACACCATACGTGAGTTTTCATTATATCGCTGGGACGAGAGTGCAAAATACGACGCCCCGCGCAAGGAAAATGACCACGCTATGGACGACATACGATATTTCGTTATGTCACTCGAAAACTCCGCCGACGGCTTTTTTGCCGTTTCGGTGGAACGGTGAAAGGAGGAAATTATGCTTGAAGCTATTCAGAAGCGGCAAACACATTGAAGCACCGGTAACCGCCGCAACGCAGGGAACGTCCTCGGGACTCTTCCCCGCCGTTAACAACTACACGCCTCTTGTGCTGTGTCAAAACACACTTTACAAAAGCCTCATGGAGGCGGTTCCCGTAATAAACGCGGCGGTTCACAAAATAATACGCCTGACGGGCGGCTTTACGGTTGAAACGGGAAATGACGCTTACGATAAAATCCTTGCCGAATTTCTTTCGGACGTACCGTGCGACGCCGGCGAAAAAAGCGTTTATTCGTTTTTGGACACCTATTTTGAGCAGCTTTTGATTTACGGCACGGCAGTCGGCGAAATGCTTACTGACGAGTACGGAAACATACGCTATCTCTACAATGCAAGACCCGACGACATCAGTCTTTTAAGAGATCCGCGCGATTTTTCAAAAGTTCTTGTATGCCGCGCAGACACGGTACCGACTCCGGTAAAGCATCAGGAAAGAATACTGTTTACGGCACTTGACGCAGAGCCCGGCTCGCTCTACGGCACCTCGGTGCTTTACGGTCTGCCGTTTGTAAGCTCGGTACTGCTTAAAATATTTGAAGCCACCAAGTCCAACTGGGACAGGGTCGGCAATGTGCGATTTGCCGTAACCTATAAGCCCGACGGCGAGGCTCTGTCGAAATCATTTGCCAAGGAGCGCGCCGAGCTTATAGCGAACGAATGGAGCGAGGCTATGAAGAGCGGCAGCGTAAAAGACTTTGTCTCTGTGGGCGACGTCGATATAAAGGTTATAGGCGCCGACAATCAAATTCCCGACAGCGAAGTTCCCGTGCGCGAGCTGCTTGAACAGATAGTGGCAAAACTCGGTATACCGCCGTTTTTGCTCGGGCTTTCGTGGTCAACCACCGAGACTATGTCAAAGGTGGAGACGGACGTTTTGACTACGGAGCTTTGGCATTACAGAAGACATCTGACGCCGGTTATAGAAAAGATTTGCTCAACATTTCTTCGCAATATAGGCTCTTCTTTAAAGCCGTGTGTTGTGTGGGACGACATCACGCTTCAGGACGAAGTCGAAAACGCCAAAGCAAGGCTTTATTCGGCGCAGGCAAAGGCACTTGAAAAGGAGGAAAAAACCGATTGAACAAATCATTTGAAAGTCAGGCGGACGAAAATGAGCTGTCAAAAGAGGATCTGGCGCTCATAAACACATTCACCCAAAAGGAAATGACGAAGGACGAGGTATTCACCTTCAGCGTAATACTCTGCGACAATGAGATAGACCGCGACTACGAACGCTTCACCGAAAAATCGCTGTCGGTTCTTGCCGACTTTTTCGTAGGCAAAACCGCAATACGCGATCACAGTATGAAAAGCGCCGATCAGAGCGCAAGGACGTACAAGACAAAGGTAATAAAGGACAGCACGCGCAAAAATTCTCTCGGCGAGGACTATGTATATTTAAAGGCCTGGTGTTATATGCCGAAGATAAAGAAAAACGAAGAGCTCATTGAGGAAATCAAGGCAGGCATCGTAAAAGAAGTGAGCGTGGGCTGCGCCGTTAAAAACTGCGTCTGCTCCGTCTGCGGAAAAGAGCTGGGCAAAAGCGAATGTTCACACGTCAGAGGCGGCGTTTACGACGGCAAGCTCTGTTACGGTGAACTGCAAAATCCCACCGACGCATACGAGTGGTCGTTTGTCGCCGTACCTGCGCAGAAAAACGCGGGTATCACAAAAAAATTCGGTTTCACCGCAGACAGTGACGCAACCCGGCAGCTGACGTTCTTAAAAAGTGAAAACGAACGTCTGAAAAGTCTTGCTAAAGCAGGAGAGCTGTACCGCACCGAAAAGCGGACGGAGCTTGTAAAAGCATTTATCGCCGCTTTCCCGTCGCTCGGCGACAAGGTATGCGAAAAAATGGCGGAGTGTCTCGAAACGGACGAGCTTTGCGCCGCGGCAAAGGCCGTGAGCAAAAACAATTTTACTTTGAGCTCTCCGCAGCTCGCACCGGCAAAAAAAGCCGAAGCAAATTCAAATTCGCAGTTCAGACTGTAAAAAGAAAGGATAAAACAAATGGCAATTTACGAAAACATCAAACTTGACAAGGGTCTTTACGGAACTTCAAAGGGCTTTCTCGCAGAGCTTGAGAGCATTGACCCCTCCGAAAATTACAAGGGCACCTCTCTTGAGGGTCTCGACGCATTTGAACGTCAGCTCAAGCGTTTTGACATAAAGGTGAGCGGCAAGATGTCAAGTCCCGTCGAAAAGTTCTTTGCAACCACCGACAGCGCCGCTCTTTTCCCCGAATACATCTCAAGAGCGGTAAGAACCGGACTTGAAAGCGCAGATGTACTCTCTGAAATCATCGCCGCAAGAACGGTTATCGACGGTCTTGACTACCGCCCGATAACCTCTGTTCTCACAGACGACGACAAGGCTCTTAAAGAGACAGCCGAGGGTACCGCTATACCCGAAACCGCGGTTAAAACTCAGGAAAATCTCGTAAAACTCAAGAAGCGCGGCAGAATGTTATGCGCGTCATACGAGGCTATACGCTTCCAGAAGCTCGACCTGTTTACCGTCACCTTAAAGCAGATAGGCGCATACATTTCGAGAGCGCTCTTTAAAGACGCGGTAAGCGTTTTATCGCTCGGCGACGGCAACAAAAACCCTGCGACCACGGTCAAGGTGGCCTCTTCCGGCAAGCTCACATATTCCGACCTCGTTTCATTCTGGAACGGCTTTGACCCGTATGAGCTCAACACCGTTATAGCCTCGCCCGACATCGCCGCAGCCATACTCAATATGACCGAAATGCGCGACGCCGCGGCAGGGCTCAACTTCCATGCAACCGGCAAAACCGTAACGCCGCTTGGTGCAAATATGCTGAAAAGCAGCGCCGTAACCGCGGGCACACTTATAGGTCTTGATAAAAACTGTGCCCTCGAAATGGTTGAGGCAGGCGGTATTCTCACGGAATACGACAAGCTGATCGACCGCCAGATAGAGCGCGCAGCCATTACCCAGACCGCAGGCTTTGCAAAAATATTTACCGACGCGTCAAAAATCCTTTCGACAAAGGCGTGATAAATCATAATAAATGAGACTCGCAAAGGGAGCGAACGAAAAATGATAAACGAAAATGCAGTTCTTTACAAGGCGAAAAGTCTTTTCGGCTTAGATAACACCGTACTCGCCCCTCTCTATTGCGTATGCCATCTGTTTTGCCTTGAACTCTACTCTCGGTTAAAGGACAAAAAAGATGCAAACGACGAGAGAATAATTTACCTTGCGGCGGTAAACTGCCTTTATTACAGCATACTTGAAAGCACCGACAGCGGCTGTTCGGTGGAGTCGGTAAAGGCAGGCGACGTCACCGTAAAAGAGGACGCGTCAATGCCTCTTAAAAAAGCGGTCGAATTAAAGAACGAAGCCGAAAGACTTGCGTCGCCGCTCCTTCTTGACGACGGATTTGTTTTTATGGGGGTGTGATATGAAGTTTTCCGATGTATCCGCAAGGATAGGCAAAGATGTGTTTATCACAAACAGCACTGGCTGGCAATCCCCCGTATTCCGCGCGGCAATACAGCCGCTCCGCTATAAAAACAAGATGTATCTCGGCGGAGTTTACACCGAGGTCGGCAAAGCGAAATACGACTACTTTTTGTATATAGGTCCGCCCGATCACGATATAAGCCGCCTCTCGGCGGATTCGAGGATAATCGACTCAAGCGGCAGGGGCTTTACGGTAGATCACTGTGAAACGGTGTACTATAAAAACACGCCGTTTTATATATGGGCCATAGTAAGGGAGACGAACGGAATATAAATGTTTTTTGCAGTTGTTGCTCCGAGCGATATTCTCGGGTTCCTGTCCTCAAAGAGCGACATCACACGGAACTGCGAATTAACGCTCGCATACGAAAATGAAATCAAACCCACGCCCATGAAAAAAGCAATAGTTGCCCTGGGCGTGGAAAAGATGACCGTCGGCGATTATCTCACCGAAACCGCCAGCGACGGGTCTGTTACGGTGACCACAAACAGGCAGGCGGATTTGGTTTTGAAAATATCAATATTCGCCCCATACAGCTACGGCTCATACGAGACGCATAAAATACTCGACAAAATAGCCACGGCTATGCTGTATTCGCAAAAGCTGTATACGGTCACAAACTTTGAGAGCGGCGGTGTGCACTATGTACGCGATACGGGCGCGCTCGTACTCGACACATACTTTACGCTCAGCAAAGTTTTTTCCGAATAGGCACACACAAAAAGGGACTGTAACAAAAGTTACTGTCCCTTTTAAATTGCCGACTCTTACTTTATAAGTCCGCTCTCTTCAAGAAGCAGCTCAATATCGGTGCCCTTAACCTTTTTCATAACAATTTTAAGAAGTTCCTTTTCTTTGAAGGAAAGCTTAATATCGGTTATGGGCTTTTTGTCTATGGCGTAATAGCAAGCACGCAAAAGCTCTCTAACGTCGTATTTGCTGCCCCATACCTCGGGAACGCCGCGGTCTACATTGAGAAGAGTGTATACCGATTCCATACCGGTGCGCATAGAATATTCGGTTGTGAATATGGTGTCGCGCGGAGTTTCTGCGAACTGACCTATAAAGGCGAAGTTTACGGCGCCGTCCGGTACAACCTTAGGTCTGTCCTCATTTTTTCTCGGCTGGAAAAATGCGTTAATGTAAGGCATAAAGCAGGTTGTGGTGTTGCAGGCGTTCTTTGCCAAATCTTTTATCTCGCTCTCGGGAACTCCGATATGATAGAGCCACTCGCTGCAAACCTCTTCGCCCGTGCAGTTACGCATTGCCTTTTTAACGAAGTTGCCCTCTTTGTTTGTATTCAGCGAATAGAGCCAAATGAGCACGGCGTTTTTATCCTGTGATTTAAACTGCGGCTGACGGTTTATGGTCCAAGAGAGATACCAGTTTTCGGTGCTGTCCTTTACGGTGACTATGCCGCCTGTTGTAACCTTGCCGTCTCGCGGGTCACGCTTACAGATGTTCATTATATGGCGTATGATTTCTTCGTTTGACGTCTCAACCGTGGCGCTCATCCAGTTTGTCGCCTCAACATCGCTGCAGAACGCGTCGGGGTTGCCGAATTCGCCGTGTGCCGCCTGCTTTGCGATATTTTTCCACATATCCCACGATTCGCCTGCGCCGTTTTTAATTTCTGAAAGGTCGGGGGCGTGCGTCTGGTCACCGTAGCACGAAGTATCGGTGCAGCAGCCGTTTGTGATGAACACAAGGTCGTCCTCAACAAGGTCTATTGTCTGCTCATTGCCGTCCTTTACATAAACTATCTGCTTTGCGATTTTTTTGTCGCCGACGGTTTCGATTATTACGTTTTTGACGTCCATACCGTACTCAATTTTTACATTGTGAGCTTCGAGGTATTTTACAAGCGGCAAAATCATACTCTCGTACTGATTATATTTTGTAAAGCGAAGTGCGCTGAAATCGGGAAGTCCGTCAATGTGATGAACATAGCGGCAAAGGTAACGCTTCATCTCAAGCGCGCTTGACCAACGCTGAAAAGCGAACATTGTCTGCCAGTAAAGCCAGAAGTTTGTGCTCCAGAACGAGTCGGGAAGTATATCGGATATTTTCTTATCCTCAAGTTCCTTTTCCGTTGTGAGGAACAGCTTTGAAAGAGCCATTGCCGACTCTTTATCGAGAGTAAATTTTTTGTCGGTGTGGGCGTCCTTGCCGCATTTTACTGTGGCACGGCAGAGCGAATAGTTGGGGTCGTGCTTGTTAAGCCAGTAGTATTCGTCAAGTACCGATACGCCCGGAGTCTCTATCGACGGAACGTCGCGGAAGGTATCCCACATTACTTCAAAGTGGTTGTCCATTTCACGACCGCCGCGCATAAAGAAGCCCTTTGTCACATCCTTGCGACCGTCACAGCTGCCGCCGGCAAGCTCGTGCTTTTCAAGCAGATGAATGTGCTCACCTTTCATCTGACCGTCGCGGACGAGGTAAAACGCCGCAGTCAGACCGGCAAGACCGGTACCGATGATATACGCCGACTTTTTATCTACATCCTTCGGTTTTTCGGGATGTGCAAACGATTCATAAGTTCCTGCAGAATAATACATAAAAGGTTCCTCCGTTTTTTAACATAAGCTCTTTGCGAATTTATCGCTCGGTTCTTATGTTTTTTATTTTGTGTCTATATTTTAATTTGATACCGTAAATGTTTCAATCGACAAAAAAACCGCTGTGTCCGAAAATTTGACACAACGGTTAAAGTGTATTATTTTTTGACAAACACGGCAAAGTGTATAAAAAGCCGTAACCTTTAATCAATGCCCTTGTCTGTCTGTGCGGAATCTCTCAAGAGCGCGGTTTACGTCTCCCTTAATAAGCACCGAAAGTCTCTCTATAAGGTTTTCGGGCTGCTCCCTCATACCCTTTTTTATCCAATCTATGGTGAGACCGACAAAGGCATATTTGTAAAAGTCGATTATAAATTTCTCGTCCTCTTCGCGTATCGAAACTTCCTTTGCCTCTTCCTCAACAACGCCGCGCAACAGGTCATATGTCATAGCATACAAAAAATTCTCAACCTGCTCACGGCTCAGAGAATTATATGCGTTCATTATGAGCTTGCGGTTTTTGAGAATGCCGTAGAGTATCTGAGTAAAGCCCTGCTGCCAGGTCTCATATGTCTCTTTACCCTCAAGATACTCCGACGCCATTTGCAGAAATATCCAGTCCACGAGGTCATAAATATCTTTAAAATGATAGTAAAAGGTCTGACGGTTTACGCCGCAATCCTCGATAATATCCTTTACCGTTACCTTATCGAGCGGCTTTTGCGAAAGAAGCTTTATCAAAGACGCTGCAAGCGCCCTTTTTGTGACCTGCGACATTCAATTACTCCTCCGAGATGCTAATCGACATAGATGTCGACAACATTTTCATCAGCGCGTATGGTGGAAATTATCATATTGAGAGACTCATCGCTCTTCGGGAAAATCAAAGCCTTTATGGTTGAAGTGTTTTTCTTCTTACGTAATTTTGAATCGCTGTCGTAGAGTATTTCCATGGAATGTATAACAGCACCCGAACGTCTGATTATTTTTGAGAGCTGCGGCACTTCGTCGGCAAGGTCCTTAACCTCTATATAAAGTGCTTTTCCTGCGTGGCCTCTTGCAACAACCTTTTTAAGGGAATTGAGCGTAAGATATATTACAAATGTCGCAACGAGCGCGCCTACAAAGAAGCCCGCGCCGACTGCAAGCCCGACGCACGATACCGCCCAAAGACTTGCGGCTGTCGTAAGGCCTTTAACGGAAAAGCCCTCGCGGAGAATTGTTCCGGCACCGAGGAAGCCTATGCCGCTGACTACCTGTGCAGGCATTCTTGACATATCGAGCTTGTCAGGGTATCTCTCTATCATATACACAGACGTCAGCATAACAACAGCCGAGCCGACTGCCACAAGAATATGAGTTCTGAAGCCTGCCGGTCTGTGCGAATGTTCACGCTCATAGCCTATTATACCGCCGAGCAATGCCGCGAGGCCCAAACGTACTATTGATATAATTGTATATTTTACGGGACTTATAGCCCACAGCCATTCGGCCGCGTTCCTTATCCACTCCAATATTATCAACTCATTTCCGTATGAATTACGGTTTTTTAAACCGCGGTATAAAAATCACAAGTGCCGTCCAAATAAGGACGAACAGCATTATCTGAAGAGCGCCCGCCTGGCTGAGACCCGAGGTGAACGCCATAGCGGCAACGGCAAGTATTCCTATGCCGACGCCTATATACTGAAGAATCGAGGAAAGCCTGAATTTGTCGGTTATCAGGAATGCGGCGGCAAACGACTTTAACAGCGTATAGACGCTGCCGTCGTGTATTACCTTGCAATCCCCCGACGGCTTAACCGTCTCGTAAAGGTCTTTAAACATCTTGCCGGCAACGGGGCTTATAACCTTGACAAAACCGTGGGGCAAATCAAAATACTGCTCGATAAGCTCCTCGGTGATGTTCGGGTCTGTCGTTCTGACAAGCACGCTCACACCGTATTTTTCAAGTTTATTCAAATACTTTGCGGTGTCGCCGTTCGGTTTGTATTCAACCGAGAAGCCTGCCGCCGTTTTACCCTCGACGGCAAGATAGAGCACCTGCCTGCCGGAAGAGAGGAACTTGCTCTCTTCTTCCTCGGAGGGCGGCGTTACATTGTGCTTTGAAAGCAAATCACGGTTACCCACAAGCACGCGCTGATTGTTTATCCAGCAGGAACAGCCGAGTTTTTCCTCATAGACAAGAGATTCCACGGGCGGCAGAATATCGCGTTTTGAAAGTATGACGCTGTCGAAAACATCTGCGAGTGCGCCGCCGCTTTTAATAACGACAGCCGCCGTATAGAGAAACGCATCGTCTATACGCATTGAATTATAGAGCTTGAATCCGTGCAAACTGCATCCGCCGTAGAGGAAAAGATCCGACGCATCTATAACCACCGCATTTGCGGTAGAGGCGTCCTCGGCGGCGTAATAGCCGGAAACCAACGAACCCGAACGTCTGAGAAACTTATTTGTCCCTTTAAGTATATCAAACGCCGACAGGCACGACGACACGGGAAGTCCTATAAGAGTGACTGCGGTAAACGCCGACACGGCGTAAATCAAATTCTTTGAAATGACTCCGGCTACAACAGCCGTGAGCACCGCCGCCGCAAGTACGGCAGGCAGCGAAAGCGCGTAAACATCGTCAGACGGGTCGCGGCGGAGAGTCATCTCCACAAACTTTGACGGGAAACCGATTTTAGCACTGTATCTTATATCGGGATCGCCGAGCAAAAGCCCTCTGCCTATTTCAAAGGCTTCGCCCTCATCCTCTATCTTGCTTACGCTGTAAAGCTCCTCGGGGTGCTTCACTATGTACTCAAAATTTGCAATATCGTTTTTGGCGCGCGCCTTATCCGCGGCAGCCGTAAATATGAGCGGAATAAATACCGCAGGGGCATAAATATGAATATTATCCGGTAACGCCCCGTGCCCCGAAAAAGCTGCAATACACTGCAAAACGCCCGCAAACAAAGCGACGGTGACGCACAGCGAACGCGTAATCTTTTTTCGTCCGAGAAGTGAAAAGCTCTTTTTGATTTCTCCGAAGTCAATCAGCGCCGCAATCAAAAGCAACACGAGATTGACGCCCAAAAAGGCATATTCGCTGTTCCCGAAAGCCGACAGATCCGACAATACGGTTTTGACCGTGGAAAACAGCGTGAGAACCACAAGGAAAATCACAAATATAATTATCTTTGCGGTCGCTTTTCTCTTATTGCCCATCATTATATCATAGACGGCCTTTGCGTCCTTGTTACTGTAATATTCGCGCGCTATTCTTATCGGCTCATCGTCCGCCTTGGATTTTTCGCGATTTCGGCGGCTGCGTTTTTTCTTCGGCTCAAAATCCTCGCCGTCGTCCTCGTCGTAAGCGGACTCGTCTATAATATCGCCGTTTTCGTCCTCCTCGGGGAGATCGTCGAGAATACGAATATTTTTTCTTATCTTTTCCGCAGTCTTGTTTTCTTCGTCCGAATCGCTCTCTTCCGGCTCGCTGCGGCGAACTTCCTCTTTTTCGGTCTGCCTGAATGCAGGCTGTAATTTAAAACTCTTTGCTTTTTTGTTTCTCCTGCCCAAAAGCTCAATTTCAGCCTCGTATTCGTCCACCGTTTCCGGCTTATCCTCTTCCTCAAAGCCGTCAAGCTTTATCTGATTTTGCAGCTGCTGTGTATCTTCGTCCGCGGAATTCTTTTTGGCAAGAGATTTAAGCTCGCCGGTACGATATTTTTCGGCATTGCTTTTTTGAACCTTCAGCTCGTCCTCAGCCGAAATTATTGTGGGAACGGGCATAAGCCCCTCTTCACTCGTCTTTTCGCCGTCGGGCTTTTTCACTATAACGCCGAACTTCTCAATGGTTTTTGGCGGAAGCGACGACATAAGCTTTTCGTGCTCACGCGTTTTTTCCATATCAAGCTTAGGCTTATTTAGAAATCTCTCGCGGTATTTATCCGTCTCCATGCCTTTTTTAACGGCAGGTGCTTTTTTGTCGGTAAATTCCGAAGATGTTGTTCTGGTTATTTTTTTGCCTATATGGTGTTCGATTTTTTCGCTGTGAATTGCTCTCGCGTCAACTTCATTGAAAACGCGCGTCTTTTCAAGCGAAATTTGACCGGGAACCGATTTGTCTTCGGACTGCACGGGCGAATTTTCATTATCGCCGGTAAGGCTTGGGGTTGTCCCTTCAAAAAGAGGATTTTCGGGCAGTACCTCTGAGGCAAATTCGCTGTCATGCGAAATCTTATCCGCCGATTTTTCTTCAGCGAAAGATTTTTCCGCGGTTTTTGTTTCCGCTTCAGTATTTTTCGATTTTTTATCCTCGTTTTTCTCTTTGTGCCTGCCGCCCGAAAGAATTTCATCAAAAATGGCGGGGTCTATGGAAAAGCTGTCATTTGACTTCTTGTCGGGCTCTTTTTTTGATATATGCAAAACGGGCGCCTCGTCGGTTTTTTCTTCGGCGAAATCGTATTTTTTCTCTGCGTGTTCGACCTTTTTTTCGGATTCGCCGATTTGTTCACCGTGAGTTTCTTCGGGCTCGGACAGTCCCTCGTCCGCTAAAAGGGCGTCAATCTCCGCAAGCGACCAGAGCTTGCCCGGCGCTTTTTCTGTATCTTTTTCGGTTTCGCTGAGAATATCGTCAAGAGAAAATCCCGACGACATATTACGGTCTGCCATTTTTCACACCCCAATTTTTATCTGTGCGACGCCACCTCATACATAAGTATACCTGCCGCCACAGAAGCGTTCAATGAGTTTATTTTTCCCTTCATGGGAAGCGAGACGATAAAATCGCACTTTTCACGGACAAGACGGCTCATACCGTGTCCCTCGGAACCGATTATCAGAGCGACTCCGCCGGAATAATCCGTGGACTTATAGTCGCTGCCGTACATATCGGCACCGTATATCCAAATGTTTTTTTCTTTAAGCTCGTCAATGGTCGACGCGAGATTTGCGACCCTCGCAACCGGCACATATTCGAGTGCGCCTGCAGAGGTCTTACCTACGGTAAAATTCAGAGAAGCACTGCGGCGCTTCGGTATAATTACACCGTGCGCGCCTGCCGCATCGGCGGTTCTTATTACAGCGCCGAGATTATGCGTATCCTCTACGCCGTCACAAATTATGATAAACGGCTTCTCGTTTTTCTCGGCCGCTTTATTTAAAATATCCTCAACGGTAGAGTATTCGTGCGCCGCCGCCGAAAGCGCCACACCCTGGTGCACACCGCCGCCGCACATAAAATCAAGCTTTTTTGAGTCAACCTCTTTTATGACTGCGCCTTTCTCACGCGCCATTGAGATTAACCTCTTAACCGCAGGGTTTTGCTCGCCGCGCTGAACAAACAGGCGGTCTACCTCGCGGCCCGATTTAATTGCCTCAAATACCGCGTTTCTGCCGATAATTAAGTCGTTTTGGTCTTTCTTAGCTTCGTCCATTAAATACTCTCCGGTAAACGTCAATAAATTATATATATTATATTGTAACATAACTTTGCCTGTTTTTACAATAGAATTATCAAGTTTCAGCCGCACCGAACGGGAAAAAAGCCCACAATTTAAAAAAACCGCAAAAAATCCGTGCGGTTTTTCTTAAAAACGGGCTTTAATATTGTGCGGTAAATGCTTTGGAAGGTAAAAAATCCGTTTTCCGGTTTCGGACGCATTCCAAATCCAAAAGGGATTGTAAAAAACACAAGTTTTTCACAACCCCTTTGCGAATAAATATATTACGATATATTATTCTTTTGCTTCGGCTTTCTCTTCAGCCTTAGCGTCTTTTTTCTCTGCCTTGGGAGCAGATTTTTTAGCTGCGGGCTTTTTGGCAGCGGGCTTCTTTGCAGCTTTCTTAGCTGCGGCAGCCTTAGCTTCAAGCTCAGCCTTAGTCTCAACAAGCTCTATAATGCACATTTCTGCTGCGTCGCCGCGGCGTGTGCGGGTCTTGGTGATTCTTGTATATCCGCCGTTAACAGCTGCGTATCTGGGCGCAATAACGTCGAAGAGATTTTTAACAACGTCCTCTTTAGTAACGTAAGCTAAAACCTGTCTTCTTGCGTGTAAGGAGTTATCCTTAGCAATGGTGATCATTTTTTCTGCCATTGCTCTAACTTCCTTAGCCCTTGTAACGGTCGTTTCAACTTTTCCGTTTTCAAACAGGTAAGTTACCATTCCGCGAAGCATTGCCTTGCGGTGATCGGTAGTCCTGCCGAGTTTTCTTGTTCCGGGCATCTATAACACTCCTTCTGATTATTCGTCATCCTTGCGGAGAGTGAAGTTGAGCGACTCAAGCTTGGCAATAACCTCTTCAAGAGACTTTCTGCCAAGGTTTCTCACCTTCATCATATCGTCTTCTGACTTGCTTATTAAATCTTCAACCGTGTTGATTCCTGCTCTCTTCAGGCAGTTGAAAGAACGTACCGAAAGGTCAAGCTCCTCAATGGTCATCTCCAGAGCCTTTTCCTTGCCGTTGTCGTCTTTAACGACCATAACCTCAGTATTGCCTGCTTCATCCGAAAGCTCAATAAAGAGATTGAGGTGCTCATTGAGAATCTTAGCTGCGAGAGAAACTGCTTCCTTTGCAGAAATAGTACCGTTGGTCCAAATCTCAATGGAAAGCTTATCATAGTCGGTGATCTGCCCTACGCGGGTGTTTTCAACCGTATAATTAACTTTCAACACGGGTGTGTAGATAGAGTCGATAGCAATAACGCCGATAACAGGCTTCATTATCTGCTTGTTTCTCTCTGCGGAAACATATCCTCTGCCTCTGTCGCAGGTCATCTCCATGCTGAGAGTTGCACCGTCTGACAGAGTAGCGATGAGATGATCGGGGTTGAGAATTTCAACGTCCGAATCTGTTTTTATGTCGCCTGCCGTAACAGAGCATTTGCCACTCGCTTCTATATAGATAGTCTTGGGACCGTCGCCGTGTATTTTAAGGATAACGCCTTTAAGATTAAGAACAATCTCGGTTACGTCCTCTTTAACACCGGGAATGGTCGAAAATTCGTGAAGTACGCCGTCAATCTTAACCGATGTAATAGCGTATCCCGGAAGAGAAGACAGTAAAACTCTGCGGAGACTGTTTCCTATTGTTGTACCGTATCCTCTTTCGAGCGGCTCCATTACGAACTTGCCGTAGGTGCCGTCTTCCGACAAATCGAGTGCTTCAATGCTGGGCTTATCAATTCCTATCATTCAAAACCCTCCTAATTGTGGGTTCGGGCTAAGCCCGACTGTAGTTTGTATTCGTATGAAAAGTAATGCAGCGAGCCTATTATTTTGAGTAGAACTCAACGATAAGATGCTCTTCAACGGGATAGTCGATATCCTCGCGCTCGGGGAGAGCCACTACCTTTGCGGTGAGCTCGGCAGCGTTGACTTCAAGCCACTTCGGAGAAACGCCGAAAACGCCCTCTTCCTTAACAGCTTTAAATCTTGCATTATCTTTGCTTGTCTCTGCAACTGCGATTACATCGCCTTCTTTAACAAGGTACGACGGGATGTTTACTCTCTTGCCGTTTACAGTGAAATGGCCGTGAGAAACTGCCTGTCTTGCCTCGCGGCGGGTCTTGCAGAAACCTGTTCTGAAAGCTACGTTATCAAGGCGGGTCTCGATCATTGTAAGAAGTACAACGCCGGTCTGGCCCTGAGCCTTAGCAGCCTTTTCGTAATATGAGTGGAACTGCTTTTCGAGAATACCGTAGATGAACTTAACCTTCTGCTTCTCGTTAAGCTGCATAGCGTACTCACTCTTTTTACGGCGGCCTTTAGTATAGGAATTTCTGGTAGTTTCCTTATTGGTATAACCCATAACGGCCGGTGAAATACCGAGCGCCTTGCAGCGCTTTGCTACGGGTTCCGTATTCTTTGCCATAAAAATTACACCTCCGAATTAAACTCTTCTTCTCTTGGGCGGACGGCATCCGTTGTGAGGAATAGGAGTAACGTCTTTAATCATAGTTACTTCGAGTCCTGCTGTCTGAAGCGCACGGATTGCTGCCTCACGTCCCGAACCGGGACCCTTGACGTAAACTTCAACGGTCTTCATTCCGTGGTCAACCGCAACTTTAGCAGCGGTTTCGGCAGCGGTCTGAGCTGCGAACGGAGTTGATTTCTTGGAACCTCTGAAGCCCATTTCGCCTGAGCTTGCCCAAGATACTGCGTTACCCTGTACGTCGGTGATGGTCACGATAGTGTTATTGAAGGTGGATTGAATATGAGCTGCACCTTTGTCGATATTCTTGCGTTCACGACGCTTGCGAGAAGCAGCGCCTTTTGCTGTTGCTTTGGTAGCCATTTACTAATCCCTCCCTTATTTCTTCTTATTTGCAATGGTCTTCTTCGGACCCTTGCGTGTACGGGCATTGTTCTTAGAGGTCTGACCTCTTACGGGCAAGCCCTTGCGGTGACGGATACCGCGGTATGAACCTATTTCGATAAGTCTCTTGATGTCAAATGCTGTATCGCGGCGAAGGTCGCCCTCTACCTTTACGTGATGGTCGATATACTCACGAAGCTTAGCGACATCTTCTTCGGTCAAATCCTTTACACGAGTGTCGGGATTTACACCTGTTGCTGCGATAATATCGCTTGCAGTTTTTCTGCCGATACCGTAGATGTATGTGAGGCCGATTTCGACTCTCTTATCTCTCGGTAAATCAACACCTGAAATACGTGCCATTTACAGTTGCACCTCCATTTTTGATGCGGCGGCAACTCTGACCGCCATTGAAAAGCTTTTACAAAAAGAGCAAGCATCGTTGTTTAGATCTTTAACAACGATACGGGCAATCAGCCCTGGCGCTGCTTATGCTTCGGGTTTTCACAGATTACCATGACTTTACCCTTGCGCTTGATTATCTTGCACTTTTCGCACATTTTCTTGACAGAAGGTCTGACTTTCATTGGAATACCTCCTTAAAAAAGAACTTCTATTGTCTTACTTACAAAGCGAAAAATTCGCTTATTTTGAACGCCATGTTATACGCCCGCGAGTGAGGTCATATGGCGACATTTCGACCGTCACTTTATCGCCCGGAAGAATGCGGATGTAATTCATACGCAGCTTACCGGAAATATGGGCCAAGATTTTGTGTCCGTTTTCAAGCTCAACCTGAAATGTTGCATTCGGGAGAGCCTCAACGACTGTACCTTCAATTTCTATCATATCCTGTTTTGACATAGAAGAAGCCTCACTAACTTTAATAATGCTTTTAGTCCTGAACCGGGAACCTTCGGGGAAACCTCAGTTACGCTTGTGTTAAGATGAGCGGACCGTTTGCTGTTATTGCCACGGTGTGCTCGAAATGAGCTGATAGCTTTCCGTCTCTTGTTTTGACGGTCCAACCGTCGGGCATCTGTTTGATTGCCGCCGTGCCCTCGTTTATCATAGGCTCAATGGCAATTACCATGCCCGGCAACAGGCGCACACCCCTGCCGGGAGTGCCGAAATTCGGTACGCTGGGATCCTCATGGAGTTTTGTACCTACGCCGTGACCGGTATACTCTCTCACGACGCCGTAGCCTCTGTCCTCGCAATAGCTTTGCACCGCGTGGCCTATATCGCCGAGTCTGCCGCCAGCGACAGCCGCTTCGATGCCTTTATAAAGGCTCTCTTTGGTGGTGTCGCACAGCCGCTTCGCTTCGTCGGAAATTTTTCCGGCAGCGAAAGTAGCGGCATTGTCGCCGTTGTAGCCGTGAATTTTTGCTCCAAGGTCAATACTGACTATGTCGCCCTCACGGATAACACGCTTTTTGCTCGGAATACCGTGAATGATCTCATCATTTATGGAAATGCATGCGGTGGCAGGGAAACCGTAAAGATGTAAGAAATTGGGCTCAGCGCCCTGTTTCTTTATATACTCATACGCGATGTGGTCAATTTCCCAGGTAGTAACGCCCGGTTTAACCGCCTCGCCTGCCACTTTTAATGCCTCCGCTGAAATACGGCAAGCTTCTTTCATAAGCTCGATCTCTTTCGCGGTCTTCAGCACTATCATGCTTAATCCTCCAATGCTTTGAAGGTGAGAGCTGTGGTATCGGCCACATCTTCCTGACCTTCCACTACGCGGAGAATACCTTTCTTCTCGTAGTAACCCTTTAACGGTTCGGTTTGCTCATGATAGGTTTTAAGCCTGTCGAGTACCGTCTCGGGCATATCGTCCTTTCTCTGGACGAGTTTTTCGCCGCAGACGTCGCAAATGCCGTCCGTCTTCGGTTTTTTGTACTCGGTGTGATAAGTAGCGCCGCACTTGAGGCAGACTCTTCTGCCGGAAAGTCTTGCGGTTATCTTTTCATCCGGTACGTAAATTTCGAGGACGCGGTCTATTCTGACGCCCATTTTGTCAAGCGCCTCTGCCTGAGGAATAGTCCTCGGGAAACCGTCAAGGATGAAACCGTTTTTGCAGTCATCAGCCTTGAGTCTGTCCTCTATAATACCGATAACTACCTCGTCGGGGACGAGCTTACCGGCATCGATATAGGACTTAGCTTTAAGTCCCATTTCGGTTTTAGCCGCCATTGCTTCACGAAGGATATTGCCCGTAGAAATAGCGGGAATTGAAAGCTTTGCACAGATTTTTTCAGCCTGTGTGCCCTTGCCTGCGCCGGGGGCGCCGAGAAGTATAAGATTCATTCTTTTCCTCCGTATCTTAATCAAGGAATCCTTTGTAATGACGCATCATCATCTGAGATTCAAGCTGTTTAACCGTTTCAAGAGCAACACCAACCATAATGATTATGGAAGTACCGCCGAGTGAAAGGTTTACCTGATGATGGAACGCACCCGTAATCTGTGAAAAGAGAAGCGGGAAGAGCGCAACTACCGACAAAAGAAGAGCGCCGAGCAATGTAAGTCTTGACAATATCTTGGTGATATAATCCGACGTGGGCTTGCCGGGACGGATGCCGGGGATGGCACCGCTGTTCTTGCGGATGTTGTTCGCCATTTCGATAGGATTGTACTGAATGGCTGCATAGAAATATGCGAAGAATATGATCAACACAAAGTACATAATTCCGTATGCCCAATGCGTTGTTTCAAAGATTTTGAAGAAGCCTGCCCAGAAGCCGCCCTCTTTAACGGTGACGAACATCTGAATTGTAGGCGGAAGAGAAAGTATTGACGAAGCGAAGATTATGGGAAGAACGCCGCACATATTTACCTTAATCGGAATGTGAGTGTTCTGACCGCCGTACATCTTGCGTCCTACAACTCTCTTTGCATACTGAACGGGGATTCTTCTTTCGGCGTTATCCATCCATACTATGAAGCCTATCATAAGTATGAGTGATACAAACGCTATGGGAGCAAGTGCATAGTAAGCACCGCCCTTATCCATATAGGAGTAGAGGCTGTATAACGTGGTAGGCATTCTTGAAACGATACCTGCGAAAAGGATTATTGAAATACCGTTGCCGATACCCTTTTCGTTAATCTGTTCACCGAGCCACATAATGAGCGAGGCGCCTGCCGTGTAGCAGAAGATAATCGTTATTGCCTGAAGCACTGCGAAGAAACCGGTAAATTTATTGCCGTTTGCATCGAGTGTGAGGTAGTTCTGAGAACGGATATAGAAGTAATAAGCCGTGCTCTGCATAAGTGCGAGAACTACCGAAGAGTACCTCGTTATAGTGGAAATCTTTTTGCGGCCCTCTTCGCCCTCTTTTGCGAGTCTTTCAAGAGCCGGGATAGCTACTGTGAGCAATTCAATGATGATGGACGCGTTGATGTACGGGGTTATCGACATTGCGAACAACGTACCGTAATTAAAAGCGTCACCTGTCATCATGCTAAGGTATGTCATAAAGTTGTTTGCGTTCTGATCAGAGATGAGTCCACCGCTGATATTAACAAACGGAACGGGAAGAGCGGCACCGAGTCTGAATATAAAGACGATAAGCGCCGTAAAGAGCATCTTTTTGCGAAGATCCGCAATCTTCCAAGCGTTTATGATCGTTTTAAACACCCTTAGATCACCTCAGCCTTTCCGCCGGCTGCTTCGATCTTCTGCTTAGCCGAGTC
Source organism: Ruminococcus sp. (assembly GCA_022768065.1). Lineage (GTDB taxonomy): Bacteria > Bacillota > Clostridia > Oscillospirales > Acutalibacteraceae > Fimenecus. The sequence continues at coordinate 62,234 of JALELS010000026.1, forward strand.
GGAATAAGCATTAACCTTAACAGTAAGCTTTTTGCTGATTTCGCCGTTTCCGAGAATTTTAACACCGTCAAGAGCCTTCTTGATAAGACCCTTTTCGATCAATGCGTTTACATCAACGACTGCGCCGTCTTCAAACGCCTTGTCAAGAGCTGATACATTAACAGCAGCGATTTCCTTAGCGAAGATATTGTTAAATCCTCTCTTGGGAATACGTCTCTGTAAAGGCATCTGGCCGCCTTCAAATCCGGGGCGCATACCTCTGCCTGCGCGAGCCTTCTGACCCTTATGGCCTTTGCCCGCTGTCTTACCCTGACCGGATGCAGGACCTCTGCCGATACGCTTTACAGCCTTCTTGGAGCCCTCTGCCGGTGAAAGTTCGTGCAATTTCATTTTCGCACCTCCTTACGCTTTCGTGACCTCGATAAGATGAGAAATCTTCTTTATCTTACCCTGTGTCTGCGGGTTGTCGGGCTGTGTTGCCTTGTCCCCGATCTTGCGAAGACCAAGGGAAGAAGCAGTAGCAATCTGGTCTTTTTTGCTTCCGATAAGGCTCTTAACGAGCTTTACTTCTAAATTTGCCATTGTAAGCCCTCCCTTAATCTAAAATTTCTTTAACTGTTTTGCCACGTACGGCAGCAACTTCATCAGCATTGCGAAGCTTTGAAAGTCCGTCGATAGTAGCTCTTACTACGTTGCAGGGGTTGTTAGAACGAAGAGCCTTCGATCTGATGTCTCTGATGCCGACTGTTTCAACAACGGCACGTACGGGACCGCCTGCGATAACGCCGGTACCGGGAGCAGCGGGTTTAAGAAGAACTACACCTGCGCCGAATTTACCGGTGATCTCATGGGGAATTGTCGTTCCTTTGAGAGCAACATTGATAATGTTCTTTTTAGCGTCTTCGATACCCTTGCGGATAGCGTCCGGAACTTCGCCGGATTTGCCTATACCGAAGCCGACTCTGCCTTTACCGTCACCAACAACAACAAGAGCGGAGAACTTGTATATACGACCGCCCTTAACGGTTTTGGATACACGGTTGATAGTAACGACTCTCTCCTGGAATTCCTGATCTGCGGAATCGTTTTTATAAGCCATTTCTTTGTTCTCCTTTCTTAGAAGTTGAGGCCGCCCTCACGGGCGCCTTCGGCAAGAGCAGCAACTCTGCCGTGATATACATAACCGCCGCGGTCAAAGACAACGTCTTTGATGTTCTTTTCTGCGGCTCTTTCTGCCAACTTTTTGCCAACTGCTTTTGCAGCGTCAATGTTTCCGCCGTAATCTTTAAAATCTTTCTCTGTCGTTGACGCAGAAACGAGTGTTACACCGTTTACATCGTCAATGAGCTGAGCATAGATGTTCTGAAGTGAACGGAAAACATCAAGGCGAGGACACTCAGCTGTTCCGGAGATCTTTGAGCGGACTCTTGTGTGGCGTTTAAGTCTTGCCTTTTTGCTGTCAGGCCTTGTAACCATTTAAAACACTCCTTTTTATTTTCCGCCTTTACCGGCTTTACCTTCTTTGCGGCGGATATGCTCGTCAGCGTATTTGATGCCCTTGCCCTTATAAGGCTCCGGCGGACGCTTTTCGCGAACCTCGGCTGCGAACTGACCTACCTGCTGCTTGTCGGGACCGGAAATTACGATTTTGTTAGGTGCCGGTACCTCTATTGTGATACCGTCAACCTCGGGAACGATTACCTGATGTGAATAACCTATATTCATAACAAGGTCGCTGCCCTGCTTAGCTGCACGGTAACCTACGCCGTTTATCTCAAGCTCCTTCTTGAAGCCGACGGTAACGCCGACAACCATGTTGTGGATAAGAGTACGGGTAAGACCGTGAAGTGATTTGTTAAGGTTTGACTCGTCGGGACGAGTAACCACGATTTCGCCGTTTTCCATAGCGACGTTCATATTGCTGTGTACGGTTCTGGTAAGAGTGCCCTTGGGACCCTTAACGGTAACAGTACTGCCGTCAATAGTAACGTCTACGCCAGCGGGAATGGCAATCGGATGTTTGCCGATTCTTGACATACTGAAACCTCCTTACCAGATGAATGCGAGAACTTCGCCGCCTACATTGGCTTTGCGAGCTGCTCTGTCAGTCATAACGCCCTTTGAAGTTGAAAGGATAGCAACGCCGAGGCCCTTCATGACCTTAGGCATATCCTCGCAGTTTGTGTATATACGCAGACCGGGCTTTGATACTCTGCGGATACCGGTGATGACAGACGATTTATTGGGGCCGTATTTGAGATCCATCTCAATGATGCCCTGCTTGCCGTCTTCAACAACCTTAAAGCTTTTTATATAGCCCTCATCAACAAGAATCTGAGCAATCGCCTTCTTCATGTTAGATGCGGGAACGCTCACCGTTTCATGCTTAGCAGAATTCGCGTTGCGGATTCTTGTAAGCATATCACCGATGGAATCAGTAATTTGCATACTGTTTACCTCCTTTGCAATTGCTCGTAATTACCAGCTGGCCTTCTTAACGCCGGGGATCTGACCCTTGTGAGCTAACTCACGGAAGCAGATACGGCATACTCCGTACTTGCGGAGATAAGCATGCGGCCTACCGCAGATCTTACATCTGTTGTACTGTCTTGTTGAATACTTAGCAGGAGAAGCCTGCTTAACCTTCATTGATTTCTTTGCCACTGTTTATCCCTCCTTATTTGGCGAACGGAGCGCCCATGAGCGTAAGCAGCTCTTTGGCTTCTTCGTCGGTTTCGGCAGTCGTTACGAAGCAAATGTCCATACCGCGAACTGCGTCTATCTTATCGTACTCGATTTCGGGGAATATGAGCTGCTCTTTAATACCCATAGCATAGTTGCCTCTGCCGTCAAAAGAGTTGCCGTTGATTCCTCTGAAGTCACGAACTCTCGGAAGAGCGAGATTGAAGAGTCTGTCCATAAACTCATACATTCTGTCTCCTCTGAGTGTGACCTTAACGCCTATCGTCATGCCCTCACGGAGCTTGAAGTTTGCGACTGACTTTTTAGCCTTGCACTCAACCGGTTTCTGACCGGTGATGGTAGCGAGGTCTGTCATTATAGCGTCAACAACCTTTGAGTTGTCTTTAGCTTCGCCGCAGCCTACATTGATAACGATTTTGTCGAATTTCGGGATCTGCATAACGCTCTTGTAGCCGAACTTCTTCTGAAGCGCCGGAGCAACTTCCGAAACGTACATTTCTTTAAGTCTTGCTGCCATGTTGTTATGTCCCTCCCTTATTCAAACTGTGCGCCGCATTTTTTGCATACGCGCATCGAAATGGTTTTGCCGTTTTTGTTTTCAACCTTGGTGTGGCCTACTCTTGTAGCAGCACCGCACTTGGGGCAAACGAGCTGAACCTTTGAAGCGTAAAGAGCGCTCTCAGCCTTAACAAGGCCGCCCTCTTCGCCCATCTTTTTAGGTTTAACGTGCTTTGTGACTACGTTTACGCCCTCAACGATTACCTTATCCTCGGCGGGAGAGACCTGCATGACCTTTCCTTTTCTGCCGCGGTTTTTACCGTTGATGACTACGACGGTATCACCTGTTTTAACGTGAACTTTATTCATCTCATTGCACCTCCCATTAAAGCACTTCGGGAGCAAGTGACAAGATCTTCATGTAATCCTTATCACGAAGCTCTCTTGCTACCGGCCCGAAAATACGAGTGCCTCTCGGGGTTTTGTCTTCTTTTATCAATACCGCTGCATTCTCATCGAAACGGATATAAGTTCCGTCGTCTCTGCGAACGCCGCTTACTGTTCTTACAACGACCGCTTTTACAACATCGCCCTTTTTAACAACGCCGCCGGGTGCTGCCTTTTTGACCGAAGCTACAATAACGTCGCCGATATTTGCATACCTTCTGCCTGAACCACCGAGTACGCGAATGCACATAATTTCTTTCGCACCGGTGTTGTCGGCTACTTTGAGGTAAGTCTGTTGCTGTATCACAGTTATAGCCTCCTTAGAAAATTATTTCGCTTTCTCGATGATCTCGACTACACGCCATCTCTTATCCTTTGAGAGGGGACGTGTTTCCATAACAAGAACTCTGTCGCCTATTCCGCACTCATTGTTCTCGTCATGAGCCTTGATTTTAACTGTACGGTTAATGATCTTATTGTAAAGCGGATGCTTAACTCTGTCCTTGATTGAAACAACGACGGTCTTCTGCATCTTATCGCTTGTTACGATACCAACCTGAGTTTTTCTGAGGTTTCTTTCACTCATTTTAAAAGTCCTCCCTTTCCTTAGCCTTGAGCGCCGTGTAATTCAACATCGCGCATAACGGTTTTGATTCTTGCGATGTCTTTTTTAACGGCACTTATGCGCATTGGATTATCGAGTTGGTTGATGGCCTGCTGGAAGCGTAATTTGAAAAGCTCATCCTTAAGCTCTGTGAGTTTAGCATCCAACTCGGAGGGGGAGAGTTTTTTGATTTCTTTTGCTTTCATTACTGCTCACCATCCTCTGACTGATCTGCCTTTGCGACAAATTTGCATTTGATCGGAAGCTTGTTAGCCGCAAGACGCATAGCCTCACGAGCTGCTTCCTCGGGAACGCCGGCAATTTCAAAAAGAACTCTGCCGGGCTTAACTACTGCTACCCAATATTCGGGAGAACCTTTACCGGAACCCATTCGGGTTTCAGCCGGTTTTTCTGTAATCGGCTTATCCGGGAAGATTTTTATCCAAACCTGGCCGCCGCGCTTAATGTATCTTGTCATAGCGATACGGGCTGCCTCTATCTGGTTTGCGGTTATCCATGCGGGTTCGGTTGCTACAAGGCCGAAGTCACCGTAAGTTACTTTATTTCCTCTTAAAGCCTTACCGGTAAGACGTCCTCTCTGAACTCTGCGGTATTTAACTCTCTTAGGTAATAACATTATTTAGTGCCTCCTTCCTTTTCTTTGCGAGGCCTGCGGTTGTCGTGAAGGACTTCGCCTTTATAAAGCCAAACCTTTACGCCGACACGACCGTAAGTCGTTTTAGCCTCTGCGAAGCCGTAATCAATGTCAGCGCGCATAGTCTGAAGCGGAATGGTACCCTCGTGGTACTGCTCGGTACGTGCGATTTCAGCACCGCCGAGACGGCCGCTTACCTGAATTTTAATACCCTTTGCACCGAGCTTCATTGTTCTGCCGATAGCCTGTTTAAGAGCGCGGCGGAAAGAAACTCGTCTTTCAAGCTGACCTGCAATGTTCTCTGCTACGAGCTGAGAATCAAGGTCGGGCTGCTTGATTTCTACGATGTTGATGAAAACGTCTTTGTCTTCACCGAGTTTTGCTTTGCATACATCCTTGAGCTTCTCGATCTCAGCACCGCCCTTACCGATAACCATACCGGGCTTAGCGCAGTGAATGTTGATGCGGACTCTCTTGGGATCTCTTTCGATTTCGACCTTCGGAACGCCTGCGGGAGCAAGAGTGCTGAGTAGGTAGTTACGAAGCTCATAGTCCGAAATAAGAGTGTTGCCGAAGTCCTTTTTGCCGGCGTACCAGCGGGACTCCCAATCCTTTATAACGCCGACACGGAAGCCGGTAGGATTTATTTTCTGGCCCATTTTATTACCTCCTCCTTACTTACTCTGCTTCTTTAACCACAAGGGTTATATGCGAGGTTTTCTTGTTTATTCTGTATGCACGGCCATGATCTCTCGGACGAATACGTTTAAGAGTCGGACCCTGGTCTACCTTGCACTCCGAAACGAAGAGCGATGAGGTATCCATATCTTTGTTTTCTGCATTAGCCATTGCAGACTTCAAAAGCTTTTCAAGCGGTTCACACGCAGCCTTCGGTGTGTACTTGAGAATAGCTAATGCTTCGTCGCAAGGCTTATTTCTGATAAGATCAAGTACGATCTGCACCTTACGGGGAGCGATGCGTACGTGAGTTGCCTTAGCAGTTGCTTCCATTAGTTAATACACTCCTTTCGCTGATTAGTTTGTTGTCTTTGATCCGCTGTGACCTCTGAAGGTTCTTGTCGGAGCAAATTCACCAAGCTTGTGACCAACCATATCCTCTGTAACATAAACCGGAACGTGCTTGCGGCCGTCGTGAACTGCAAACGTGTGTCCGACGAAGTCCGGGAATATAGTCGAGCTGCGGCTCCATGTTTTGAGAACGATCTTTTCGCCGTTCTTGTTCATTTCTTCAACCTTGCGAAGCAGTTTCGGTGCAACGTAAGGGCCTTTTTTAGTACTTCTGCTCATAATCTACACTCCTTTCGACTTACTTGCTGTTACGGCGCTTAACTATAAGCTTATCCGAACGGTTCTTCTTAGCTCTGGTCTTATAACCGAGAGCGGGCTTGCCCCACGGTGTGCAGGGACCGGGACGTCCTACCGGAGCCTTACCTTCACCACCGCCGTGCGGGTGGTCGTTCGGGTTCATTACAGAACCGCGGACTGTCGGGCGGATACCGAGGTGACGGGTGCGTCCTGCTTTACCGAGCTTGACATTTTCATGGTCGGTGTTGCCGACTGTGCCTACTGTTGCCATGCAGGTTGCGGGAACATTTCTGAGCTCGCCCGAGGGTAAACGAAGGAGCGCATATACGCCCTCTTTAGCCATAAGCTGAGCGGAGTTACCTGCCGAACGTGCGAGCTGGCCGCCGCGTCCGGGATAAAGCTCAACGTTGTGAACTACGGTACCGGTCGGGATATTTGTAAGAGGAAGTGCGTTGCCGGTTTTGATGTCGGCATCTGCGCCTGCCTCAACTTTATCGCCTACTTTGAGGCCTACCGGAGCGAGGATGTATCTCTTCTCGCCGTCGGCATACTGGATAAGAGCGATATGAGACGAACGGTTGGGGTCGTACTCAAGTGTGAGGACTGTTGCCTCGCCTGCCTTATCTCTCTTGAAGTCGATCACGCGGTACTTTCTGCGGTTTCCGCCGCCGCGATGACGGACTGTGATTCTTCCGTAGCTGTTTCTGCCGGCATTCTTTGAAAGAGGCTCTAAGAGGCTTCTCTCGGGAGCTACCTTTGAAAGCTCGGAATAATCTGTTACCGACATATTTCTTCTTGAGTTAATTGTCGGCTTATAGACTTTTATAGACATTTTTTCACTCTCCTTGATCCGGTTTAGCGGAGTATGTCGGACTCCATACATTGCCAGATGGATAAATCAAATTTAATTACTGCCGGTAAAATTACATCATATTGTCGAAGAATTCAATTGTTTTTGAATCCTCGGTAAGTGTAACTATTGCTTTCTTCCAAGCTGAAGTATAACCTTCGTTATTGCCGTATCTTCTCTTCTGGCCTCTGACGTTCATGGTGTTGACAGCCTTAACTTTTACGTCGAAGAGCTTTTCAACAGCCTCTCTGATCTCGGGCTTTGTTGCCGTTTTGGCAACGCAGAAAACGTATTTCTTTTCGGCGATACCGGGCATTGTTTCCTCTGTTATTACCGGACGGAGGATTATGTCTTGTGCAAGTTTCATTATGCGTAAACCTCCTCTATCTTAGCAACGGCATCTTTAAGAACAACGATTGTGTTGCAGTTGAGAATGTCGTATACGTTGAGCGTGTTTACAAGAGAAACGTTGGTGCCCTCAATGTTGCGGGCGCTCTTGTAAAGGACATCGTTCTTTTCGGGGAGAACGATAAGAGTCTTTTTGCCTGCTTTTACGGCTGAGAGGATGTTTGCCATCTCTTTTGTCTTGATAGCGTCCATTGAGAAATCGTCAACAACGATCATCTCGTCGGCAGCCACCTTTGAAGAAAGCGCAGACTTCATAGCGAGTCTTCTTACCTTCTTATTTACATCAAAACCGTAATCACGCGGCTTCGGGCCGAGTGCGATACCGCCGTGAGTCCACTGCGGAGCTCTCGTTGAACCCTGTCTTGCGCGGCCGGTGCCCTTCTGCTTCCAGGGCTTTTTGCCGCCGCCGGAGACCTCAGAACGAGTAAGTGTTGACTGAGTGCCCTGACGCTGATTTGCGAGATAATTGACGACTACAAGATGCATAGCCGATTTGTTGGGCTCGATAGCGAATATTTCGTCTTTAAGCTCGATATCCGATACTTTCTTGCCTGTTTTATCAAGTACTGCTAATTTAGCCATTATTCAACACTCCTTTCTTACTTACTCTTAACTGTATCTGCGAGAACGACGATTCCGCCCTTCGGGCCGGGAATTGCGCCCTTGACAGCTATAAGATTGTTTTCTGCGTCGACCTTTACGATGTCAAGATTCTGAACCGTAACTCTCTCCGCACCGAGATGACCTGCAAGCTTCTTGCCCTTGAATACTCTTGAAGGATCGGAGCAAGCACCGAGTGAACCGGCATGTCTTGCAACAGGACCCGAACCGTGAGTTTCTTTAAGGCGTGAGAAGTTCCATCTCTTGATGGCACCTGCCGTGCCCTTACCTTTGCTTGTGCCGACAACGTCAACTCTGTCGCCGACTGCGAATACGTCAGCCTTGAGAATGTCGCCGACGTTCAAAGTGCTTGTATCTGCGAGTCTGAACTCTTTAAGCACTTTCTTCGGTGCTACATCAGCTTTTTTGAAGTGACCTGCCTGCGGCTTGTTCACACGGCTGATTTTAACCTCACCGAAACCTACCTGAACAGCTTCGTAACCGTCGTTTTCAACGGTTTTCTTCTGAACTACTGTGCAGGGACCGGCCTCAACTACTGTTACCGGGATAACGTTTCCGTTATCGTCGAAGATCTGTGTCATACCGATCTTCTTACCAATAAGACCTTTTTGCATTTTTATTTTCCTCCTTTGGTTATTGGTCGGCTCTCACCGACTTGACCTGTAAGCGCAAAATCAAAATCAGAGTTTGATTTCGATGTCTACGCCTGCGGGAAGCTCGAGACTCGTCAGAGCTTCAACGGTTTTGTTTGAAGGTCTGAGTATGTCGATAAGCCTTTTGTGTGTTCTCTGCTCAAACTGCTCACGGCTGTACTTATACTTATGAACAGCGCGGAGGATTGTAACTACTTCCTTGTCTGTGGGAAGCGGAACGGGGCCTGAAACCTGAGCGCCTGTGCGCTTTGCGGTCTCAACGATCTTTTCCGAAGCCTTGTCAACAAGGTCATGATCGTAGCCTTTGAGCCTGATTCTGATTTTCTTTCCTTTTGCGGTAGCCATTTTTTGCCTCCTTGATATTTAGGGCAAGCTTTTTTGCAACCCTGCCGGGTGTTTCCACCTTTCTCTTTTTAAAATCCGAAAAACCAATGTTTTCCGGACGGCACAAAAAAGCACACAGCATCCTTATTTCACGGCAGAGGTTGGGTTCTCGGCCGGAAAAAGAAGCTTATTAGTTCGCCCGGTTTTAAAATCGGACATACTCCGCGGTAATTCCCTGCATCAAAGTGCAGCCACCTACCGCATCATCGCATATCAAGCTGCGTATAAAAAGGCATAATACGCCCTTTTCACGCGTGCTAAAGTAGTTTAACACAAAAGACCGGCAAATGCAACAACTTTTTTCAAAAAAGTTCATTAAAAAAGCTGAAATTTTTTTGTCATCCGTTCCGCGTGTTCGCGCTATACAATATATAGTGTTTTTAGCCCTATATCGGTGAATACACAAACTTTTTCTCCGCAAAAATTCCGATTTTACCGACGCCGCATATTATATATAATAGTATAGTGTTTTGCGGCATAAAAAGCAAAATATTTACGCGTCGTCAATATTTATGAAAACATATGCGGGTTAATCATCTTTTCTGCACGTTCTTGTCGGTTGACATTCGGTAAAGAATACTATAAAATGATGTATTGACGTTTTCGCGCACAGCCGGTGCGCTAAATACTTTTAAAGGGTGATACCAATATGAAAAACACAGAAAAGACCATGGATCAAATAGTTACTCTCTGCAAAAGCAGAGGTTTCGTTTATCCCGGCAGCGAAATTTACGGCGGCCTTTCAAACTCCTGGGACTACGGCCCGCTCGGCGTTGAATTCAAAAACAACGTCAAAAGAGCTTGGTGGAAGAAGTTTGTTCAGGAAAATCCGCACAACGTAGGTCTTGACTCGGCAATACTTATGAACCCCGAGGTTTGGGTTGCCACGGGTCACGTAGGCGGCTTCTCGGACCCGCTTATGGACTGCCGCGACTGCAAAACAAGGCACAGAGCCGACAAGCTTATTGAGGACTTCAGCGGTCAGTCGGCAGACGGCTGGACCAACGAAGAGATGAAAAAATACATTGAGGATCACGGCATAACCTGCCCGAACTGCGGTTCAAAGAACTTTACCGATATCCGTCAGTTCAACCTTATGTTCAATACGTTCCAGGGCGTAACAGAGGACGCGAAGAGCCAAATCTATTTAAGACCCGAAACGGCTCAGGGCATATTCGTAAACTTCCAGAATATCCAGAGAACCACAAGAAAAAAGGTTCCCTTCGGCGTCTGCCAGGTAGGTAAATCCTTCAGAAACGAGATAACTCCCGGCAACTTCATATTCAGAATACGTGAATTTGAGCAGATGGAGTGCGAATTCTTCTGCAAGCCCGACACCGACCTCGAATGGTTTGATTATTGGAGAAGTTATTGCCACAACTGGCTCCTTAACCTCGGACTCCACGACGACAATCTCCGTCTGCGCGACCACGCAAAAGAGGAGCTGTCGTTTTACTCAAAAGCCACAACCGACATAGAATATCTCTTCCCGTTCGGCTGGGGCGAGCTTTGGGGCATTGCCGACAGAACCGACTACGACCTCACGAGACATCAGGAGCATTCGGGCAAAGACCTCTCGTACTTTGACCAGGAGGAAAACAGAAAGTACATTCCCTATGTCATAGAGCCGTCTCTCGGCGCGGACAGAGTTGCGCTTGCGTTCCTCTGCGACGCTTATGACGAAGAGGTAATTGACGAAGCCAAAAACGATAAGCGCGTAGTTTTGAGACTTCATCCGGCGCTCGCGCCCATGAAAGCGGCGGTACTTCCGCTCTCAAAGAAGCTCTCGGAAGAGGCGGGCAACATTTACGCCGAGCTTTCAAAGCACTTCTCGGTTGACTATGACGACGCCGGCTCAATAGGCAAGCGCTATCGCCGTCAGGACGAAATCGGCACACCGTTCTCAATAACCTATGACTTTGACAGTAAAGAGGACGGCTGCGTTACGGTTCGCGACAGAGACACTATGGAGCAGACAAGAATACCCGTTTCAGGGCTTGTAAAATATATTGAAGAAAGACTCGAATTTTAATATTCGCAAGGGTAATCATTATGGCAGAGGATAAAATCAAGAAGCTTTTGCTTGTTGTAAATCCGGTTTCCGGCAAAAAGATGGCAAAACGGCATATGATGAAAATGATAGACCGTTTTGACGAGGCGGGGTACAGTGTTACAGCTTGCTGTACACAAAAAAACAAAAACGCGTACGACATTACGTTGTCGCGCGGCGGCAATTTTGATTTGATAGTTTGCGTCGGCGGAGACGGAACTTTAAAGGAGACCGTAGCCGGGGTTATGAAGCTCGGCAAGGATATTCCGCTCGGATTCATTCCGCTCGGCTCTACAAACGATTTTGCAAAATCGCTCGGTATCCCCACCGATGTAAAGGGAGCCGTTGACGCCATAATAAACGGAACACCCACTCCCGTGGATATGGGTGTTTTCGGAAAAGACAGCTTTATATACGTCGCGGGCTTCGGCAACTTTACCGCGATATCGTATTCGGCAAACCAAAGGGCAAAAAACGTTCTCGGCAAAAACGCTTACTATTTACAGGCTGTGGGTGAGTTTTTCAAAATGAAGCCGTTTCACGCCAAGGTCATAGCCGACGGCGAAGTTTTTGAGGGCGACTATTTTTACGGTGCTTTTTCAAATTCGTACTCGGTAGGCGGTATGCCGGTTCTTCACAATATGGGTGTTGAATTTGACGACGGACTTTTTGAGATGGTGCTTGTGGATATGTTTAAAAATCCCGGTGAAATCGCCTATCTCGCAAATTCCATGGTGCGCAAAAACGTAAAAAACAACCGTCTTGTAACGATAAGGCACTGCAAGAATGTAAAATTCATTTTTAACGAGCCTACCCCGTTTACACTCGACGGCGAATACGGCGGAGCTTTTACCGAAATAGACGCTTCGTGTATACATAACGCGGTACGCATAATGCTGCATAAGAGCGACTGGGTTGAGCTCTCAAAGGATTCCGCTCCGAATGCGGAGGATGAAAAAGAGCCTGCCGAAGTAAAATAACATTATTTAAATGTATCGGCGGAAAAGACCGATATATTTCATAAGCCGAAAAGGGTCTGTAAAAACAAAAGTTTTTACAGACCCTTTTATTTTGTCAGAAGCCTTTTTGCGAAACGGTTTATCCCATTTCGAGAGCCGCCTCGCGGTCATGCTCAATCGCCTTACGGCGCGCCTCTTCAAGCATCATATTTTTAACCTTCATAAGGCGTATTGTAGAGCTTCGCTCATTTTCGTCGAGCTTCATCGTAATATACTTTATGGTCTCCTCATACTGAGGTATCATAACGTGTTCAAGCGCATTTACTCGGCGTCTTGTCTTTTCTATTTCTGCGGACATAAGCTGGCACGATTTTTCAACTTCCGCAAGGCGAAGCATATACGGCATTATGTCCGACAGGGATTTTACCGCCGCGTCGAGGTCGGTCGACGTAAACGCAAATCCGTATGAATATATATCGTTTTCATCGGCGGTCTTGAGCTTTGTCGAGAATACCGGGAGCATTACGCTCATCACGTTTTTTTCGCTGACATCAAGGCTCATTTTCTGCGACGGCATCATGAGCGCCACATCGAGAGAAGAATCGCTCATAACCGAGCGAGCCAAAGCCATATGCCTGTTTGACTCCTTAATGCCCTCCTCCACCTTGCGGCGCAATTCCTTGTTTTCTCTTACAAGGTCGAGGAAACGGCGCATCAGCTCATCCTGCTTGTCTTTTAAAAGCTTGTGGCCGCGCCTTGCGGTCGTAAGCTTTCGTTTCAGATTTGTGAGCTCCATTCTTGTCGGATTCACATTAAGTCTTGCCAAAAACGGTTCCTCCTTTCGGGAAGTTAATGCACCGGGTTATTTTTTGTCGTAATATTCGTCGAGCAACTCGTCGCTGATACGTTTAAGCTCGCTTCTCGGAAGAATTCTGAGAAGTTTCCAGCCTATATCAAGCGTTTCTTCTATGGAGCGGTTTGTATTGTAGCCCTGAGACACATACTCTTTTTCAAATTCGTCGGCAAATTTCGCATAGAGCTTATCTATATCGGTAAGCGCAGCCTCGCCGAGTACCACCATAAGCTCCTTTGCGTCTTTACCTCTTGCATATGCGGAAAAGAGCTGGTTCATGGTGTTTGAATGGTCTTTTCTCGTTTTGCCCTCGCCTATACCCTTATCTTTAAGTCTTGAAAGCGACGGTAAAACGTCGATAGGCGGCATTATTCCGCGACGGTAAAGGTCACGGCTCAAAATAATCTGACCCTCTGTGATATATCCCGTAAGGTCGGGAATCGGATGGGTCTTGTCGTCCTCGGGCATAGTGAGTATGGGTATCATTGTGATACTGCCGTCCTTGCCGCGCTGGCGACCGGCTCTCTCGTAAATGGACGCGAGGTCGGTATACATATATCCGGGATAACCGCGGCGGCTCGGAACCTCTTTTCTTGCCGCAGAAACTTCACGGAGCGCGTCCGCATAGTTAGTTATATCGGTTAAAATTACAAGCACGTGCATACCCTTGTCAAATGCGAGGTATTCGGCGGCTGTAAGAGCCATTTTAGGCGTTGCTATACGCTCTATGGCAGGGTCGTTTGCAAGGTTTGAGAACATAACCGTTCTGTCTATGGCGCCCGTTTCCTTAAATGACTGAATAAAGAAGTCGGATTCCTCAAAGGTAATACCCATAGCGGCAAAGACAACGGCGAATTTCTCATCAGCCGAACGCACCTTCGCCTGCCTTGCTATCTGAGCGGCAAGCTGTGCGTGCGGAAGACCCGACGCAGAGAAGATGGGAAGCTTTTGACCTCTTACGAGGGTATTAAGCCCGTCTATTGCAGAAACGCCCGTCTGTATAAATTCCTGCGGATAAGCTCTTGCCGCCGGATTCATAGGCATACCGTTTACATTCATCCTCTTTTCGGGGATTATTTCGGGGCCGCCGTCTATGGGTCTGCCGAGTCCGTCAAAGACTCTGCCGAGCATATCTTCGGAAACTCCGAGTTCCATCATTCTGCCGAGGAAACGCACCTTACTGTTTGAAAGGTTTATGCCGGTGGACGCCTCAAACAGCTGAACGAGAGCGTCCGTTCCGTTGACTTCAAGCACGCGGCATCTTCTTGTTTCGCCGCTCTCAAGTTCAATTTCACCGAGTTCGTCGTATTTGACGCCCTCGACTTCCTTGACGAGCATAAGAGGTCCTGCTACCTCCTGAACGGTTCTGTATTCCTTAGGCATCAGTCATCCTCCCCTTCTTTTACTGCCTCGGCGAGTTCCGAGGAAAGTCTTTCGTTTATCTCGGCAAATTCTTTGTCGATGTTCTCTTCTTTAACGTACTTAAATCTGCCTATCGCTTCTCTTACCGGCAACGCGGCGATTTTTTCTATATCCGCGCCCTTATTCAATGCGTCGAGCGAGCGGTCATAATACATAAGCATAAGCTTCATCATAAAGCACTGCTTTTTAAGACTTGTGTAGGTGTCTACTTCGTGGAACGCAAGCTGATGCAGGAAGTCCTCGCGGATGCTTCTTGCAGCCTCCATTTTAAGTCTGTCGGAGGGTGACAGGGCGTCCATACCGACAAGCTTTACTATTTCGTCAAGCGACGCTTCGTCGGAGAGAATACCCATTATACGGGTACGCATATTCGTCCAATCCTTGTCAACATTTTCGTTGAACCATTTTCCGAGGCTGTCGGCATAGAGCGAATATGAAGTAAGCCAGTTAATAGCCGGGAAGTGGCGCTTATATGCGAGCGCGGAATCAAGCCCCCAGAATACCTTTACTATTCTCAGCGTTGCCTGAGATACCGGTTCCGAAATGTCGCCGCCAGGTGGCGATACGGCGCCTATTACCGAGAGCGAACCCTCTTTGTCGTCCGAGCCGAGAGTCACTATACGTCCGGCGCGCTCATAGAACTGAGCGAGTCGTGAACCGAGGTATGCGGGGTAGCCCTCTTCGCCGGGCATTTCTTCAAGTCTGCCCGACATTTCGCGCAGAGCCTCTGCCCAACGTGAGGTGGAGTCCGCCATAAGCGCCACGGAGTAGCCCATATCGCGGAAATATTCGGCAATTGTAATGCCTGTATAAATCGAAGCTTCACGAGCCGCAACGGGCATATCCGAAGTGTTCGCTATAAGAACGGTGCGCTCCATAAGCGATTTGCCGGTATGCGGATCTATAAGCTCGGGAAATTCGTTTAAAACATCGGTCATTTCGTTGCCGCGTTCGCCGCAGCCTATATAAACGACTATATCAGCCTCCGCCCATTTTGCGAGCTGATGCTGAGTTACGGTTTTACCGCTTCCGAAAGGACCGGGTATTGCGGCAACGCCGCCCTTTGCTATCGGAAAAAGCGCGTCGATAACACGCTGACCCGTGATAAGCGGAACATCGGGAGAAAGCTTTTTCTTGTACGGTCTGCCGCGCCTTACGGGCCACTTCTGCATAAGCTTTACGGGAACAACGGTGCCGTCGTCCTTTTCTATTTCGCCTATCGTGTCTTCAACCGTATAGTCGCCCTCCGAAAGGCTCTTCACCTTGCCGGAAATGCCTATCGGCACCATTATTTTGTGGCGGACAATATCGGTCTCCTGAACAAAGCCGAGTTCGTCGCCCGATGTCACGTATGCACCGATTTCGGCGGTAACGTTAAAATGCCACTTCTTCTCTCGCGAGAGTGACGGCACCTCTACGCCTCTGGGTAAGTTGTTGCCTACCTTTTTCATTATTTCGACGAGGGGTCTTTGAATACCGTCGAATATTCCTTCGATAAGACCCGGTCCGAGTTCAACACTCAGCGGTTCTTCCGTGGATTCAACAGGCTCGCCCGTGCCGAGACCGGAAGTGTCTTCATATACCTGAATTGACGCCTTATCGCCGTGCATCTCGATTATCTCGCCGATAAGCCTTTTGTCGCTTACCCTTACAACGTCGAACATATTGGCGTCACGCATATGCTCGGCAACTACGAGAGGTCCGGCTACTTTGAGTATTGTTCCTTTGCTCATATTAGTTCCACCCTTCAAAGGTTTGGTTGATTTTACGGTCCAAAGACAAGCGATTTTCACCGCCTGCCGTGTAAATATTTTGGGTTTATTTTGAGTGACGATATGCGTAAAACAGCGCAAATCTCACCTCGAAATTCAGTTAAAACCCATGTGCATTATATTAAGATACTGTGTGCGCTGCCGTGGGATTTTCTTTAGCCACGAAGCGTACAAAGTGCACGAAAGTGTGAAAAAATTTTCTCAAATACGTGCTAAAACCCTAACATTGAAATTTAATTAAGGTGTTTTGGTGCGTAGATGGGGAATTTTCTTTTGCCCCGACACATACAAAATACGCGAATGGGCGAAAAATTTTCTCAAATACGTGCTAAAACCCTAACATTGAAATTTAATTAAGGCGTTTTGGTGCGTAGATGGGGAATTTTCTTTTACCCCGAAGCGTACAAAGGTACGCGAGCGGGTGAAAAAAATTTCTCAGATGCGTGCTAAAACCCTTAATTAACGATATCGGAACCGACGGCTCGTTCAACAAATCCGCTTACCTCTCTCATACCGAGGCCTGTATTACCGGTGACACCGGGAATGGGGATTATGGCGGGGAGAGGGCTGTCTTTAAAGCGCTCGATTTCGGGAGCGATAAGCTCCGCGAGAGCCTCGGTTATAAAGATAACGGCGTAGCCCTCTTCGGCAAGCTTTTTGAGTTTGTGCGAAGCGCTTTGCGGATCGTCCTCGGGAAATACCGAAAGTCCGAGAGACGCAAAACCGTAAATACTGTCGCGGTCGCCCATTGCGGCTATTTTATACATACAGTTCACGCATCCTTTCACGGACGACTTCTTCGCTCGTACCGTTGAATTTTGCCGACAGGATTATGCGGACGCAGCCGATTTCGGTCATTCTCGCAAAAATATATGCGGCGAGCGGACCGAGCCCGAAAGCCGTGTATTTGGCTTTTTTCATGTTCTCCATAACGGCGTCGTCGCAATATTTTTCAAAGGACGACGGGCTCTTTTTAAGAGCCTCGGCAAAAGAATCAAGCCCGAGCGACGAAATAAAACCGTAAAAGGCGTCTGTGCCCTGCAACGAGGCGGCAATCAAATCCGCCTTTTTTATTTCGGGTATGTCGGGCAGCGCCTCTTCAAGGAAGCCGCGCTTTTTACCGGTAAGAATTGCGCGATAAGCGGTTTTCAGCACAGCCGATTTTATGAATATGTCGCCGTATGCCGAAACAATATCGTTGTCGGCGCTTTTTGCAAAGCCCGCCATAGACTCAAGACAGGCTCTGTCTGCGGCAATGTCGCAGAGCTGACCGTTTTCGGTTTTGGTTATAACATCAAAACACTTTTTTGCGGCAGCGGAAATGAAATCCGGCAGAGAGTCGAAATCGCGCTCCTTAACCGCTTTTAAAAGTCGGTCCCCCGGTATTACGGACGGCGAAACGAGGTATTTTTCCGCGTCATCACCGGTTTTTTCGCTCTTTAGCGCCGCCTTTAAATTTTGGAAATCGTTTTTAATTATGAATATGTCGAGAGCCTCGGCACTCGGTGCAACCGACTTTATAAGCGACCACGTTTTTTCGGTTTCGCCGTCAAGCATAGCGGAATAATCGCTGCCAAAGGAAGTGTCGTAGCCCTTGCCGTCAAGCAGCGTGAGCGCCGTCTTGTAATCGGGAGCGTCTATGAGTGCGTCAATATCGGCACGTGAGAGAAGCGACAGCTCATTAGCTCTTATATTCGCCACCGCATAAAGATAATTGTTATCCATTTAAACGCTTCCCTCCTTTATATCAGTTAAAAAGTAATTTGTTAAGCTCGTCAAAAAGCTCGTCGCGCTTTTCCGAAACAAGCGAACCGAACGTGCAGTTTACGTCTATATCGCCGTAGACAAGCATAAATCCGCTGTCTATATCGCAGGAGTCGCCGAGAGAGACGCTGCCTTTGCCCGAAAGCGCGGAATTGACACCGCTTATGAAATTTTGCGGCAGCTTTGCGGTATCCTCTTTTGAAAAACGTATAACTCCGTCGCCTGCAAGCGCATTTTTAACGGCAAGTTCCTTTAACATCTCAAAATACTCTCTTTTGGGGAGCGCTTTTAAGACATCTACCGCCCTGCCGAGTATGTCCTCAATCGCCTCGATTTTTCCCTCGAGAACCGTCTGCTTCTTTTTAAGCTCGGCGGAGCTTTTGGCGGACGCCAAAACGGAAGCGACCTTTGCAACCGTTCTCTCTTCGCTCTGAGCTTTCATCTCGGAGGCCTTTTTTTCGGCGGCAAGGGATATCTCTTCGGCTTTTTTGTTTGCCTCATCGGAAATTTCTTTTATGCGCTGTGACGAGTCCGAGCCGATCTCTGAAATAATTTTATCTAATCCCGTCATAAAGCTTCACCCTTAACCGACGTTGAGGTTCAAAATCATAAGAATCGAAATAAGAAGAGCCAAAACGGCGTATGTCTCAACCATTGCGGCAAGAACCATTGCCTTACTCTGTCCCTCGGGTTTTTTGGCAACTACCGAAACGCCCGAAGCCGCAACTCTTGCCTGTGCTATTGCCGAGAAATAACCGACTATTGCCATAGGCAGGCACGCGCCGAGAAGCATAAGTCCCTGAGAAACCGTAAGCTCGGCGGGAGAACCCGAGAGAAGCTTTGTTTTAACAAGAACCATTATTGCGGTAATGAAGCCGTAAAGACCCTGTGTACCGGGAAGAATCTGAAGAATAAGCACCTTAGTGAATTTTGACAAATCCTCTGTAAGAAGACCTGCGGCTGCCTCACCTACAAGGCCTACGCCTCTTGCCGAACCGAGTCCGCTGAGAAGTGCCGCTAACGCCGCTCCGACGATAGCCAATACCAAACCCATATTATCCATTGCTAATTTCCTCCTTGAATTTGAAAGTTTTGGAATTTGCTTTAAGAGGGGTAAATTTCTTTCCGCCGCCGTTATAGAATTTTGAGAAAAATTCCACGTACTGCAAGCGGTTTGTATGAACATAAGCGCCAATGACGTTTATACCGAAGTTTACCGCGTGTCCGAAAACGAACACCACCGCGAGAACTATTGCCTTCGCGATTTTGTTGCTCGGCAGAGCGCCCATCATATTGACTACGCTGCCGATTATGCCGGTAACAAGTCCGAGCGCCAAAAGCCTTGCATATGAAAGAATATCGCTGAGATACCCTGAAATCGTGTTATACACGGCGTAAAGTCCGGAGCCGATTTTGCCGAAGAACGACTTTGACTCCCTGCCTGCCGTGAGAACTATTATAATTACGCCCGCTATGGCACAGTATTTGCCGATCGTTTTTATATCGGCGGGAACATCTATAATCATACCCGCACAAAGCGGAAGCGCACCGCCGACGGCGAGGTAAACGGACAGAGTATCGCAGACCGCCCAGAACCTTTGCCCGTCGCGCCACTCCATATAGCCCTTAATGCCGACGCCCACAAACAGATGGACTACGCCGAACAAGAAGCACCACAGCATAGTGGTCATCAGCTGCTCCTGCGGGTCGAGCCACGCATACAGCCGCACCTTGGGCAAACCGATGAAATCGTATCTTACGACATTGATTATGTCTCCGAAAAAGCTTCCGAACATAATTCCCCAGAACATTGTGGAAATGCCGCAGTACATATACATCATAACTGTTTTTCTTTTTTGCCCCTCGGGCTTGCATTTGAGCAGAACAAACAGCGTTGCCAAAAACATTATAAGACCGTAGCCTGCGTCGGAAAACATCATACCGAAAAAGCAGTAATAGAAAAATGCCATAATGGCGTTGGGGTCTATATCATGCTTGCCCGGGAGGGCGTACATTTCGGTTATCTCCTCAACCGGCGCGGCAAAATTGTTGTTTTTAAGAAGTACCGGTTCGTTTTCATCGTCCTCGGCAACGTCGCTCACCGTTACGGCGACGGTAAATTTCTCTTCGAGTCCCTTTACCGTTTTTTCGCAGTACCGCTCCGGAATATATCCCTCAAAATAGAAAACATTGCGGCTGAGGGACATCTTTTTAAACGCCTCGTACTTATCTTTTCTTATCGTGAGGAAGTCTATGAGAAAATCTATATCCTCACGGTACGGCGACATTTTTATGATTTTTTCTTCGTCCGAATCAATATCCGCCGAAAGCTTTTCGATGTTTTTTCTGTGGCGCTCCATTGCCGTTTTGGTATCTTCGTTTTCGCCGCCCGACGACCTTACGAAGTTAAGACTTCGCAGATACTCGTATACGCGCTGAGACTCCTTTTTCAGGCAGATAACAACGATTATGCTCTGCGTATTTGAAGAGGAAACCACCTCGCATTCAAGAGCGGTTATATCCGGCAGCGCCGAGGCAAAACCCGCCTTGAGAGTTTCTTCGGTGCACGCATCGGGGAGCGAACCCACAAACACGGCTGTGTGCTTTGTGCCCGTTGTATTCGGCGGAATATCAAGTTTTTCCCACGGGACCAAGGCCTCTCTTGCGGTCTGCTCGCGAATAATGTCGGCCTTTTTATCGGCTATTTCCTTTTTTATATCGATAATTTCCCGACATTTTGCCATTGCCTCGTCCGTCTTTTCCGATTCTTCACGGAATGCGGACAGTTCTATTTCCTTTCGCGGCAGAAAAGAGTCTGTCAATTTCTTTTTTTCGGGCGAATAAAATGAAAGTATTTCTTTTGCATTCTCTGCGGTTTGCAAAAGCCTTTCAAGCTGTGAGACGCTCGAATCGGTATCGGTGTAATACATAGATTCCGGCGCGTCGCACTTTTCAACCTGAACCGTGCCCTTTCGCTGCAGGTAATCTATAATATCCTTACTCTCGCCGAGCATCGCCAAAAGCTCGATTTTTTTCATTTTTAATTTTGCCGTAAGCCATCACCTCACTTTGCAAAATGTTTTATCACTTAAGCAATGTATCTTTTACAATGCCGACAGCTTCCGATAGTTTTTCGGCGGACTCTCTTTTAAGCCCGTCTGCATATTTTTGGGCTTCTTTTACCGCCTCGGTAACGATTACCTCTGCCGTATCTTTGGCTTTTTTGATTTCGGCTGCCTCGTACACGGCACATTCCTTTTCTTTCTCCGACAGGAGCTTTTCGGCGTCGTCATTTGCCTTTTTTATGATTTTGTTTGCTTCGATTTCGGCGTTTTTTTCGTTTTCCGCCGCCTCGTTTTCTTTTGCCATAACTTTTTTCAGCATTTCTGCCGCCATACGCTTCACCTCATATCTGTATTTTATCTTAAATATGCAATAATTATCATAAAAAAGAATTACGGAAGAAGTATACCATAAATTAACGGATTTGTAATGTTTTTTATGAAATTTGTATTATTTTTTTATTATTATGCAAATATGTTATCAACACTCGCCTATTATACGGAAAAATTTTAAAAAAGTGTTGAATAATGAACTTGTTTATATTATAATAACAGCTGTCTATTAAATCAATAAACGAACTATGTTTGTTTGTCTAAAATCAGGCAAGAGAAAGGATGTTTGGATAAAATGGCAGAAAAAGCAGTCGACAGCAGAGTACGCAGAACCAAAAGGCTTTTAAAACAGGGGCTCACCGAGCTTATGGCTCAAAAGAGTATCAAAAAAATAACCGTAAGAGAGCTCTCGGAGCTTGTAGATATAAACCGCGGCACGTTTTATTTGCATTACAAAGATATATACGACCTTGTGGAGCAGATAGAAAACGAGCTGTTCCAAGAGTTTGAGTCTATTCTGATGAGCTACACCATAGACGATTTTTCACGCCGCCCGAAGCAGCTTTTGACGGACGTGTGTAAATTCCTTGACGAAAACCGCGATATTTGCTCGGCACTCCTCGGCGACAACGGCGATATAAACTTCACTCAGAAGCTCCGCAGCTTTATACGCAAAAAGTGCTTTGACGACATAACCGCATCATATAATGTAAACGACATATCCGAATTTGAATTTCTCTATTCTTATTTCGAGTCCGGCTTTATAGGCGTTGCGCGCTACTGGCTTCAGCATCCGGAAGCCGGCAAGAGCGCCGAGGATATAGCGAACATAATAGAGAGAATATTTGTATTCGGCATAAAAGATTTTAACGTGGAAGAAAAGAAATGACTGAACTTTTAATGAAGCTTTTTATAAGGAAAGACGCGCCCGCCGACGACCCAAAGACGCGTGCCTCATACGGTATGCTCTCGGGATTTGTCGGAATTGCGGTAAACGTAATACTGACCGTCGCAAAATTTGCGGTGGGTTCTTTGACCGGCAGCATTTCCATAACCGCCGACGCCATAAACAACCTCTCCGACGCAGGTTCGTCGGTCGTTACTTTAGTCGGCTTTAAAATGGCAAAAAAGCCTGCCGACAAAGAGCACCCGTACGGTCACGGCAGAATAGAATACATATCCGCGCTGATTGTGTCTTTCCTCGTACTTCTGATGGGCGTTGAGCTTTTAAAAAGCTCGGTGGAAAAAATCAGGACTCCCGACGCGGTAACTTACAGCAACGCCGCACTTATAGTTTTGATAGTCTCGATACTGTTTAAATTATGGCTCGCATACTTCAATTATTCGGTCGGCAAAAAGATAGACTCCACAGCCAATAAAGCCGTAGTTGCCGACAGCCTTTCGGACACCGCGGCAACGGCGGCGGCTCTGATTTCGCTGATAATATCAAAATATTCATCGGCGCCGGTCGACGGGTGGTTCGGTCTTGTTGTTTCGGGCTTTATCATCTATTCGGGTATCGGCATAGTAAAGGACACCGTCTCACCCCTGCTCGGTCAGCCGCCCAAAAAGGAATTTGTAAAGCAGATAGAGGACGAAATTCTGTCATACCCCAACATAGTCGGCGTTCACGACCTTATAATCCATGACTACGGCCCCGGCAGGCAGTTCGCCTCCGCCCACGCCGAAGTACCATCGGACGTTGATGTTATGAAAAGTCACGACACCATAGACCTTATCGAAAGAAATATTCAGAGGAAATACAATCTGCTTATTTCCATACACCTTGACCCGATTGTTGTCAACGACGTACATATAAACCGTTTACACGATTTAACCGAGTCCGCCGTCAAGAGCATTGACCCGGAGCTCTCCATACACGATTTCAGAGTGGTTGAAGGTCCCACGCACTCAAATCTCATATTTGACGTAATGGCGCCGCCGGACTTTAGGCTTTCCGACCGTGAACTTACAAATCTCATCGGAGAAAAACTAAGCAAAATAGACGAAAGATATTTCTGCGTCATTACGGTAGACCACTCTTTTAACTAATCTTTTGTTTTTTGCCTTTTTTCCCTTGAAAATGACACAAAATATAGTAAAATAATATTATCGGTATACGGATAATGTTATTATCCGCAAATTTTGTGCTGCACGGAGGAAAATTATGCCTGATTACACACAGGAGTTCACTACTATCCCTTACGGTCCGCTCGGTATCATCGCGCTTCCCGGCTGCGAAGAATTAGCCCAGAAAATCGACCGTTATCTCGTTAAATGGCGCGCTCAGAAACAGTCTGAGCACAAAAACAGTCTTTCTTTTGCAGGATATGAGAGAGACACTTACATCATTGAGGCCTCGTTCCCGAGATTCGGTTCGGGCGAAGGCAAGGGCTCGCTTCACGAGTCGGTTCGCGGCTACGACATTTTTATTGTATGCGATATGTTTAACTACGGCGTAACCTACAATATGTACGGCCATACAATTCCCATGAGCCCGGACGAGCATTTTGCAAACCTTAAAAGAGCAATTTCCGCAATAGGCGGCAAGGCTCACAGAATAACCGTTATTATGCCCATGCTTTATGAGGGCAGGCAGCACAAGCGTTCGTCAAGAGAGTCTCTTGACTGTGCAATAGCTCTTCAGGAGCTTTGCAACAATATGGGCGTTGACAACATCATTACATTTGACGCCCACGACCCGAGAGTTCAGAATGCAATTCCGCTTAAGGGCTTTGAAAACGTACAGCCCGCTTACCAGATGATAAAGGCTCTTGTAAACAATGTTGAGGATTTGCATCTCGACAAAGAACATATGACAGTCGTATCTCCCGATGAGGGCGGTATGTCACGTTGCATTTACTATTCTACGGTTCTCGGTCTTGACCTCGGTATGTTCTATAAGCGCCGCGACTATTCAAGAGTTGTCAACGGCAGGAACCCCATACTCCAGCACCAGTTCCTCGGCTCAAACATAGAGGGCAAGGATATAATGGTTGTTGACGATATGATTTCCTCCGGCGAATCAATGCTTGAGGTTGCCAAGAAATTAAAGGAACTCGGCGCTAAGCGCATCTTCATTTTCTCAGCGTTCGGCCTCTTCTGCGAGGGACTCGAAAGCTTTGACAAATCCTATGCGGAAGGCAACATAACAAAGGTATTCACAACAAACCTTGTTTACCGCACACCCGAGCTTTTACAGCGTGAATGGTTCTGCGAAGTTGATATGTCGAAATATCTTTCATACATTATCGACACCCTCAACCACGATATGTCGGTCAGCAAGCTCTTAAATCCGGCTGACAGAATTTACGCTCTCCTTGAGAAAAAAGGTTACAGAAAAACAGAAGAATAAAAATTGCGATAAAACACGGTTGGCGAAAGTCAGCCGTGTTTTTTTCTGCGCCGAAAAAGGTAAGTGTGCACATAAAATTCGGACCCTTATTAAAAGTTAAAAAAACGGAAAAGGGAACGACAAAATGCCGTTCCCTTTTCGCAGGAGAAAAAATGAGGTATTATCAATATTTGGTCAAATATCTGTTTGTTTCCCAGTTGCTTACGCTGGTACGATACTCATCCCACTCGCGGAGTTTGCCCTCAACATATTTTTCATAGATGTGGTCGCCGAGCGTCTCTTTCATAAACGGATCAGCCTGGAATTCCTTCATGGCGTCCTCAAGAGTGCCGGGGAGATAATCTATGCCGTCTGCGGCAAGCTCATCTGCGGACATTTCAAAGATATTCTTTGTGGTGTTCTGCGGAGGAGTAAGGTTGTTTTTGATACCGTCAAGACCTGCTGCAAGGCAAAGAGCCATTTCAAGATAGGGGTTGCATGACGGGTCGGGAGAACGAAGCTCAATTCTGGTGCCCATTCCGCGAGCTGCGGGAACACGGATAAGCGAGGAACGGTTTGAAGCCGACCAAGCTATATATACGGGAGCTTCATATCCGGGAACAAGTCTCTTGTAAGAGTTAACAAGCGGGTTTGCTATGGCGGTAATGCCCTTTACGTGCTTTAATACGCCTGCTATGAAGTGAAGAGCGGTATCGGAAAGTCCGAGCTCTGCGTCTTTATCATAGAAAGCATTTTTGCCGTCTTTCATAAGCGACATATTGGTGTGCATACCCGAGCCGTTTATACCGAATACGGGCTTCGGCATAAATGTCGCATGCAGACCGTGGCGGCGCGCATAAGTCTTTACTACGTGTTTAAAGGTCATAACATTGTCTGCGGTCTTGAGAACTTCGTCAAAACGGAAGTCTATCTCATGCTGACCCTCGGCAACCTCGTGGTGCGAGGCCTCTATTTCAAATCCCATGCTCTCAAGCGCAAGGCAGATGTCTCTTCTGCACTGCTCGCCCTGATCGGCGGGACCCATATCGAAGTAGCCTGCAACGTCGCCTGTCTTTGTGGTGGGATTTCCGTCCTCATCAAGCTGGAAGAGGAAGAATTCGCACTCGGGGCCTACGTTGAATGTATAACCCATATCGGCAGCTTCTTTAACCACCTTTTTAAGAACGTTTCTCGGATCGCCGAGGAACGGAGTTGTGCCGTCCGCACAATAAACGTCGCATATAAGGCGCGCTACTCTGTCTTTCCAGGGGAGTATAACGAACGAATCGTAATCCGGTCTTAAATACATATCGGATTCGTTGATTCTTACGAAGCCCTCTATTGAAGAGCCGTCGAACATACACTCGTTGTCGAGAGCTTTTTCGAGCTGACTCGCGGTAATTGCAACATTTTTAAGCTGACCGAAAATATCGGTGAACTGAAGTCTTATAAACTTAACGTCTTTTTCTTTTGCGATGCGAAGTACATCTTCTTTTGTGTAACCCATTTTTCATTCTCCTTTCAGATATAAAAAAAGGGCAGCGAGATCTTTTAAAAGACCGCGTTGCCTTTCATTTATGCATTCATTATATCACCGACAAAGCTTTTGTCAATGCAAAAACGGTCAAAAAACGGGTTTTTGTAACATTAAACAAAAGAGAGCGAAAAGCCCCCTCGTTTATAAGGCAATTTTGCTTTAAAATAACATATTTGCCTTTTTGGTGCGTCATTCAGAAAAGTTAAAACAGCGATAACTGCGCCGTTTTCGGAATGTCGCCGAACGCGCCGACGTTTTCGAGCATTTCTATGGTGGATTTGCCTGCTCCCGAGCGGCGTGCAAAATCGTCAATTGATATAAACTTGCCCTCGCCGTCGTTTCTTGCCTCGGCAAGCGGTATGGCGGCGCTCTCGCCTATGCCCGACAGCGCACCGAACGGCATTCTGATTTTGCCGTCCTCTATTACATACCTTGTCGCCTCGGATTTATATATATCGACCGGGAGCAGCTCTATGCCCCTTGCCATCATCTCGTTTACCACCTGCAAAGCGGTATACTGTTCTTTATCTTTGGCTGTGGCGGATTTGGTTTTTACTTTATTATCGATTTCCGCCATACGCTCTTTGACGGCGTCCCTGCCCTTTATTGCCACCGCAGCGTCAACTCCGTCTCCGCGAACGGTAAGAAATGCCGTATAGTATTCGAGCGGCTTGTATATTTTATACCAGCCGAGCCTCAGCGCGGCAATTACGTAAGCCGCGGCGTGGGCTTTCGGGAACATATACTTTATCTTGCGGCACGAATCCATATACCACTGCGGCACGTTGTGCTCGCGCATGGCTTCTTCGGCGCCCTCTGGGAAGCCTTTTTTAGCTACTATACCCTTTCTCGTTTTCTCCATTATGTTAAACGCCATACTCGGGTCAAGCCCTGCGTGCATAAGGTAAATCATAATGCTGTCACGCGTTCCGATAACCGAAGAAATGGTGCAGATGCCGTCTTTTATAAGGTCCTGTGCGTTGCCGTTCCAAACGTCCGTACCGTGTGAAAGTCCCGAAATCTGCAAAAGGTCGGCAAAGGTCTTGGGCTGTGCCTCCAAAAGCATCTGACAGACGAACGAAGTACCCATTTCGGGGATAGACAAAGTGCCCGTTTTCCAGTCTATATCCTCCGGCGTTACGCCGAGCGGTTCGGGTGAAGTACAGAGCTTTATAATCTCGGGGTCGCATATATCTATGTCGGTTACATTTATACCCGTCATATCTTCGAGGTGTTTGTCGAGCGTGGGAACATCGTGGCCGAGCTCGTCAAGCTTCAATATGGTATCGTGCATCGAACGGAAGTCGAAGTGCGTTGTCTCCATATCGCTCTCGGTATCGTCGGCAGGGTACTGAATGGGTGTGAAGTCGTACACATCGTATTCGTTGGGTACAACGACCATTCCGCCGGGGTGCTGACCCGTGGTTCTCTTAACTCCCGTACAGCCGCGTGCCAAACGCTCTATCTCGGCTTTGTTTGCGTGAATATTTCTCTCTTCAAGATACTTTAAAACATAGCCGTAGGCGGTCTTGTCGGCGACCGAGGCTATTGTACCCGCCTTGAATACGTGCGTTTTGCCGAAGAGCTCCTCCGTGTATCTGTGCGCCTTGCCCTGATATTCGCCGGAGAAGTTAAGGTCGATATCGGGCGCCTTGTCGCCGTGAAAGCCGAGGAAGGTTTCAAACGGTATTTCGTGGCCGTCCCTTATCATCTGCGCGCCGCAATGCGGACATTTTTTCGGCGGCATATCAAATCCCGAGCCGTACTCGCCCTTTGTGTAAAATTCGGAATAACGGCACTCGGGGCACCTGTAATGAGGCGGCAGCGGATTTACTTCGGAAATACCTGCCATAGAGGCGACGAACGACGAGCCTACCGAACCTCGCGAACCTACATGGTAACCGTGATCCTCGGAATCCCACACAAGCTTTTGGGCTATTATGTAAAGTACGGCAAATCCGTTTTTGATTATGGAGTCAAGCTCGCGGTTAAGTCGGCTCTCGACGATTTCGGGAACCTTGCCCTCAAATTCATACCACTTTTTCGCCTTGGTCCAGCAAATGTCTCTGAGCTGTTCCTCGGCGCCGTCTATGGAGGGCTGGAAAGTGCCTATCGGGAACGGGCGTACCACGTCTATCATATCTGCTATCTTGTTGGGATTTTCTATGACTATTTCGTGAGCGGTCTCCTCGCCGAGGTATGAGAACTCATTGAGCATTTCCTCGGTTGTTCTGAAATAGAGCGGAGCCTGCTTGTCGGCGTCGGTAAAGCCCTGCGCCGCCATAAGAATGGCGCGGTATTTTGCGTCCTCGGGGTCTATGAAGTGGACGTCGCAGGTGGCAACAACGGGCTTGCCGAGCTTATCGGCAATGGCTATAACCTTGCGGTTGACGTTTTCTATATCTTCAATGCAGGTTATCTTGTCGAATTCCTTGTTTTTGTCGGGATTTTTCGCCGAGGGGTCGGAGTGGGCGTCTATCATAAAGCGGTTGTTTCCGACGGGCTGAATTTCGAGATAGTCGTAAAACGACGCTATCTCCATAATCTCCTGTTCGGGACGCTCCTCAAGTATGGCGCGGTAAAGCTCGCCCGCCTCGCACGCCGAACCGATAATCAATCCCTCGCGGTGCTTCATTATTTCGCTCTTGGGCATTCTCGGCTTTTTGTAGAAATAGTCGATATTCGACTTTGAAATCAGCTTGTAGAGATTTTTAAGTCCTACATGATTTTTGACAAGAATTATCTGGTGATATGAACGAAGCTCTTTGTAAGTCTTGTCCGGCTCTTTGATGTCGTCTATAAAATAATCCTCGATGCCGTAAATGATTTTGATTTTGCCTGCGGCGGCATTACACGCCTCGGGGTACCCCTGAACGCAGCCGTGGTCGGTTATGGCTATTGCCTTGTGCCCCCACTTTATGGCGCGCTCCACAAGCTTTGAGGGCGGAGTCATACCGTCCATCTGCGACATATTTGTATGCAGGTGAAGTTCAACGCGCTTTTCGGGATAATTATCCTCTTTTTCTATCATCTGAACAGTACTTATGCACTTCGGTTTTATTGTGTATTCGCCGCGGTACGTGTCAAATTCGACCTCGCCGAACATAAGTATGTGTGCTCCGTCTTTAAGCTTTGACAGCAGCTCGTCGCAGTGCTCAACCTTTGGAAGCATAACGGCGGAAAAGGAATTTGTATTGTCGGTTATATTAAATGTAACTACCTTGACTTTGCCCTTTTTTGTGTCTTTGACTTCAATGCCGAAAACCTCGCCGTAAATCGTAACGGGCGTTGTGTCGCCCTCCTCGGGCAGAGTGATTTCGTCTATTCTTATGGGCTGACTTCTGATGACGTTGCCGAAAATCGGCTTTACGCTCTCAAGATAATACGGTATACCATCCTTTACGATGTGCTCGCGCGGCGGCTCGTCTTCTTTTACCGGGTCAAAGCTGCGCGAAGAACCGCTCTTGACGGGTGATACTTTGGGAGCCATACTGTCAATCTTTTTCTGCACCGCGGAAATATCCTCGCCTGCGTCATATCCGTCGCTCTGAGTGAAAGAAATTTCCTGCGTTACTCCGAAACGCTCCCTGAGCATTTTTGATATGAGATTTTGCGCGCCGACATCTTCAAGAATCTGCTTGCCGCCGTGCATAAGCTCGATTTCCGTTTTTCCGTCGGAGAAATTATATTTGCAGTCGGCAAAAAAGCCGTTTGCCATAGGCACGTTTTTCTTTGCCCACTCGCTTATTTCACCCGAATATTTTTCCGAAAAAAGCGACGAAGAAAAGACCGGCGTCGTTTTAACCGCACCGAGTCCGAGTCTTTCTTTTATTATAGCGTTTATTTTATCAAGTGTTTTCTCCGATACAAGACGCGGAAAGCGCACTTTAAGATACAGCTTTCTTTCGGCAGGGTCGGCGCTCATATCAATTATATCGGCGCCGCCGAGAACTGCGTCCAAATCCGAGAAATCGTTTCTGTATTCTATAAACAGGTCATAAAAGCTTGTCATTTGCCGTCTCTTTCACAATCACAATTTTTCTATTTCTTTAAGTAATTCCGGAACTATTTCGTCCTCGCTTACTTTTTTGAGTATTTTGCCGTGCTTGAATATCATACCGCAGCCGTCGCCGCCGGCTACGCCTATATCGGCTTCTTTGGCTTCGCCGGGACCGTTTACCACACACCCCATAACAGCCACCTTAATAGGCTTCCGACAGTTCCGTAAGGCGTTTTCGATTTTTTCGGCGAGAGAAATCAGGTCGATTTTGGTTCTGCCGCAGGTCGGGCACGATACTATCTGCGGACAGTCCTTTTTAATATCAACCGCCTTTAATATATCGAAGCCCGCCGAAACCTCCTCTATGGGGTCGGCCGTAAGAGAAACGCGTATGGTATCGCCTATGCCGTCCATTAAAAGCGAGCCTATCCCCGCCGCGGATTTAATAAGCCCCATACGGCGCGTGCCTGCCTCGGTTACGCCGAGATGCAGCGGATAATCGCACATAGTTGCAATTTTTCTGTATGCCGAGACCATGGTGGGCACGTCGGAGGATTTTATGGAGATAACTATATCGTGGAAATCGAATTTTTCGAGAAGTCCCGCGTGGTAAAGCGCGCTCTCGCAAAGTGCGTCAGGCGTGGGAGCGCCGTATTTCGCGAGAATATCCTTTTCAAGCGAGCCCGAATTTACGCCTATCCTTATGGGTATATTTTTTGCACGGCAGGCGTCGGCAACCGCTTTAACGCGATCATCGGAGCCTATGTTGCCGGGATTTATTCTTATTTTGTCGGCACCTGCCGCAACGCTCTCAAGCGCGCAGCGATAGTCGAAATGTATATCCGCAACCACGGGAATTGAGACCTTCTCTTTAACGGCTGCCAAGGTCTTTACCGCCTCTTTATTTGGAACCGTGAGACGGATAATCTCACAGCCGGCTTTTTGCAGTTCCAATGCCTGCTTAACATTGCCCTCGGCGTCTTCGGCAGGAACATTTAACATCGACTGAACGGGTATATGATTGTTTCCGCCTATTTTTACGTTACCTGCCGTTACAACACGGCTCTTTCGTCTTTCGAACATTTTTATGTACCTCCGATATTTCGGCAAAAGGGAACCTGAACAATCCCTCAGTCACCTGCGGTGACAGCTCCCTTTACAAGGGAGCCTAAAGTGCTTGCCGCTATAAACAATTCTTGTTTTTATATAAATTTGCGTGCCGCCCCGAAAGGACGACACAAATTGAGATTCGCATTAAATGTAAACCGCGTTATGCCGGCGGAAGTCCTGACTTTTGAAGTATTACAAACCCCAAAATCGTGATTTTTGAAGGATTTTTTCGTAAGACAAGGAAAATGAACGACGGCGTACGAATGTACTCCGAGTGAAATTTGACGCAGTATTACGGAAAAAGACTCAAAAATCAAGTTTTAATCAATCTGACAATATCGTTATACGTAACAAATACCATAAGAAGCATAAGTAAGGCAAATCCTATGGCGTGGACGTAGCCCTCGTATTTGGGGTTTATGGGCTTGCGGCGAATCGCCTCTATCAAGAGAAAGAAAAGTCTGCCGCCGTCGAGCGCGGGCAAGGGAAGAAGATTTGCCACGCCGATATTTATGGTTATGAACGCCATTATCATAAGCAGGCTGCCGAGATTTTTTGACGACGCCGCCGAGGCTGTGACATCAGCTATGACGTTTACCGTACCGACAGGCCCGGCAAGCTCCGACATACCGTAACGCCCCGTTACGAGGTCAAAAAGGCTGAGCCAAACCATACGCACAACGGACGCCGACTGTGTAAACGAGTTTTTTACAACATTTAAAAAGTTCGGCTTTTCGCCTATAATTACAAAATCATATTTTATGAGAGTTATCCCGTCCTGCTGTTCGGTATCGAAATGAACGTCGGAAAGCTCAACCTTTTGACCGTCACGCTCAACAACGAAATCAAATACGCCGTCTTTGC
This sequence comes from Ruminococcus sp., assembly GCA_022768065.1. Lineage (GTDB taxonomy): Bacteria > Bacillota > Clostridia > Oscillospirales > Acutalibacteraceae > Fimenecus. The sequence continues at coordinate 94,443 of JALELS010000026.1, forward strand.
TGCGGCTCATTAAAAAGCTGAGGTCGCGCTCCGACCAAACGTGATGACCGTCGATTTCAAGAAAACGGTCGCCCTCTTTAAGACCGTACTGCTCCGAGACAGCTCCGTCGTAAAAGGATTTTATCGTATTGGTGCCTATTAAGTCGCCCGAGGTTGACAGCATTATGCACATTATTATAACGCCGAGCAAGATGTTCATAAAAGCGCCTGCGGCAACTATTATCATCTTTTGCCAAACCGGCTTTTTATTAAATGCGCCGTCGTCGTCGCTGTCTTGATCCTCGCCCTCCATGGAGACATAGCCGCCTATCGGAAAAACGCGCACCGAATACTGTGTTTCGCCCTTTTTACGCTTGAAAACAGCAGGCCCCATACCTATGGAAAACTCATTAACCTTTACTTTAAAGAGCTTTGCAAAAAGGAAATGGCCGCACTCGTGTATAATAATTATCACGCCGAAAAATAAAATTGCCACGGCAACAGTCCATACCTTGCTCCAAATCCCCGAGGAAGCTATGCTGAGTAAAATCTCAATCACCTCATAAAATAAGAAATAAAGTCTTTATCAAACGGATTTCATTACAAATTCACGCGCAAAACGGTCGATTTCAAGAACGTCGTCGAGAGTATATACGTCCTTTTTCGGCACATACGGAAGTATCGCTTCAACCCTTTTCGCAATATCGAGAAAGCCGATTTTGCCGTTTCTAAACAGGAGGTTTGCCTGCTCGTTTGCTCCGTTTACGGCAGCGGGATAAAGTCCGCCGCGGTCTATCGCCTCTCTGCAAATATTTATGCAGCGAAATGTGTCGTAATCCGGCTCAAAGAACGTGAGCTTGCCCAAAGCCGCCAAATCAAGTTCGCCGACGGGCGACTCATATCTTTCGGGGTAAGTCAGCGCATACTGTATGGGGATACGCATATCGGGAAGCCCCAGCTGCGCTATGACGGAATTATCGTCATATTCCACCGCCGAATGCACAACGCTTTCGCGGTGAACAACTATTTTTACATCCTGCGGTTTTACGCCGAACAGCCAGACCGCCTCTATAAGCTCAAGACCTTTGTTCATCATAGTCGCCGAGTCCACGGTGATTTTGGCGCCCATAGACCAGTTGGGGTGCTTCAGCGCATCGTTCACCGTAACGGATTCAAGTTCCTTTGCGGTCCTGCCGAAAAACGGTCCGCCGGAGGCTGTGAGAATTATCTTTTTTAACGCCTTATTAGAAGGGTTTCCCTGAAGAGCCTGAAATATAGCCGAATGTTCGGAATCGACGGGAAGAATATCTACATTTTCTCTTTTTGCCGCGTCTATAACGAGCCTGCCGCCGGCAACGAGCGTCTCTTTATTGGCAAGCGCCAATTTTTTGTGAGCGTGAATTGCCGTAAGAGTAGGTTCAAGTCCTGCCATTCCCACTACCGAGTTCAGAACCGTGTCGGCCTTTTCATATGCGGCGCACTCGCATACGCCCTCTTTGCCCGAAAGAATTTTTGTGCCTGTATCGGCTACGCGCACCTTTAAATCCTTTGCCGCGTCCTCGGATACCAGCGCCGCGACGTCGGGTTTGAATTCGCGAATCTGCTCCTCTATTTTTTTGACGTTTGAAAAAGCGGACAAAGCCCTGACGCGGTACCCGCGCTTGCGGGCAACGTCAAGACTTTGAGTGCCTATTGAGCCTGTTGAACCTAAAAGTGATAAATTCTTTGTCATGCCAATTTAATCCTTGAATAAATTATGATTATCGCATAAAGCGCACCGAGAACAAAGAGCGCGCTGTCAAATCTGTCCATAACTCCGCCGTGACCGGGGAAGAGCTTGCCGTAATCCTTGACGCCGAAATTTCTTTTAAGCACGGACGCCGAAAGGTCGCCGCACATACCGATAACGCAGAGTATAAGGGAAATTATTGCTATCTCCCACCAGGTGAAAAGATGAACGGTAAAATATTTGCTGTCGAAAACAAGGAAGAGTATTACGGAGCTGAGCACTCCCGCAAACGCACCGCCGACAGCGCCCTCTATGGTCTTTTTGGGGCTGATATTCGGAGCCATTTTGTGCTTGCCGAAAAATCTGCCCGCAAAATACGCAAGCGAGTCCGTAAGCCATGCCGAGAAAAGCCCGAGAAGTATAAAGAAAAGCCCGTAGTGCTTATCGTAAAGCTCGGGGTAGGTAAAGCCTACGTCGCGCATCATTATGAGCGTCGAAAATCCCCAGGGGACGAAGTACGACGCCACCACAACCGCGGCAACATCTTCAAATTTGTTGTGCTCGTAGTCGGTTATCATAAGGATGAACAAAAGCAGTATGTAAAGTATTACCACGGCAAGCACGGGAATAGAAATACCGTGCTCCGTAAGATAACGGTTAAATCCGTAATAGAGCGGTATAAGACCCGCAAAGATAAGACTTATAATATGTATAGCCTTATTTTTAACGCCGATAACCCTCTCGAGTTCAAAAGCAGCCATTACGGCAAAAAAAGCAACTACTATCGGGAATACCGGTGTAAATCTGATGGCGAGCATTCCCACGGCAAACAGCGCGGCAACAACGCCTACGACTATTCTTGTCAGCATAAAGAGCCTCCTAAATTTTGGTTTCAACACTTAGGTTTTCGGCTCTCTGCCAAAAACCCATATCCTTTATATCATACCCCGCCGAATCTGCGGCTGCGATGCTCATATGCACGCAGAGCCTCAACGAAATCCTCTTCGGTAAAATCGGGCCACAAAACGTCGGAATACCAGAATTCCGCGTAAGCCGACTGCCACAGCAAAAAGTTTGAAAGGCGCTGCTCGCCGCTCGGACGGATTATAAGGTCCGGGTCGGGCATACCGGCGGTGTAGAGATGTGATGAAATCATATCCATATCAATTTCCGACGGCTTTATTCTGCCTTTTTTTACATCCTCCGCAATCTCGCGCACGCTCTCCGCTATCTCCTGCCTGCCGCCGTAATTTACGGCGATGTTGAGCATTATGCGGTCCTCTTTTCTGCCTATCCTCTCGACCTGCTTCATGAGAAGCCTTATGTCTGCCGGAATACCCTCGCGGGAGCCTATAAAGCTTATGCGGATACCGTTCTTTCTGTCCTCTTCAACCCTGCCGAGCGCCTCTTTGAGATACTCGCGGAAGAGGTCCATTATAGCCGAGACCTCCTCCTTGGGGCGCTTCCAGTTCTCTGTGGAAAAGGCATAAAAGGTTATGTATTTTATGCCCAGATCCGCCGCGAATTCGCCTATCTTGCGAAAGGTCTTGGCACCCTCAACGTGCCCCTTGTAGCGCGGCAGACCGCGTTTTTTTGCCCAGCGACCGTTTCCGTCCATTATTACGCCGACATGCTTCGGCAAAACCTCAAAGGTCGGCAGATTATCATAATCCATTTGCTTTTACCCTTTTGTGTGATTTGCGGAGAATGTATTTTGCTCCGAACGGCTCTCCGCCGCCGCCGAAGCAGACTTTATTTTGCAAGCGTATTCGCAAAAATTTTGCGCATTTTCCCAACGCGAAACATCAAGCCGACATGCAGCATACCGCAAAACGATTTTAACCGCCGCGATACATACCGCAAGGCGCAAGAAACGCAGTTTTACGGGAAAATCAGCCCGACCCTCAACCCATTAGCCCGTTTTTCGGCGATGTTTTTTCGCAAGACAAGGAAAATGAGCGACAGCGTACTGCCGGTACTATAAGTGAAATCTGACGCAGTATTCGGGAAAGTCAGCCCGAACCTCAGCCCGTTTTTCGGTGATGTTTTTTCGCAAGACAAGGCTTCTAAGCCGCCGCTGTATACGCATACCGCAAGGCGCAAGAAACGCAGTATTGCGGAAAAACAGCCCGAAAAATCAGATTTCCATAATGTCGGCTTCCTTTTTCTTTGCCATATCGTCTATTTCTTTAACGTATTTGTCGGTTATCTTCTGAACTTCGTCCTCGCCGTCGTGGAGCTCGTCTTCGGTTATGGTTTTATCTTTGTTGAGCTTCTTTAATTTCTCCATAGCGTCGCGGCGAACGGAACGGACGGCAACCTTTGCCTCCTCGGCATATTTGCCTACCTCTTTGGCAAGGAGCTTTCTCTTTTCCTCGGTGAGAGGCGGGAAGTTAAGGCGGATAACCTTGCCGTCGTTCATCGGATTAACTCCGAGGTCGGACGCCTGTATAGCCTTTTCAATGGTATTTATAGTGCTTACATCCCACGGCTGAATAACAAGATTTCTGCCCTCGGAAACCGAGACGGCAGCCATCTGCTGAACGGGAGTGGGGCAACCGTAATAATCTACGACTACCTTATCGAGCAGCGAAACGGAAGCTTTTCCGGCGCGCATCGAAACATATTCGTTGTGAAGAGCTTTAACGCTCTTAGTCATTTTTTCATTGGCAAAATCATAAACCTCTTGCATGGTTTTTCCTCCTGAAAATATATTGTTATTTGACTAACGTGCCTATTTTTTCACCCGCTGCGGCGCGAATGATGTTTTCGGGGTCGTTGAGATTGAAAACAAGTATCGGAATATTGTTGTCGCGGCAAAGTGAAGCTGCCGTGCTGTCCATTACCTTGAGTCCCTTTGCGAGAACCTCGGTGTGAGTGAGCTCGTCATATTTTACGGCGTCGGCAAAACGGTTGGGGTCCTTATCGTAAACGCCGTCAACATTTGTCGCCTTAAATATAACGTCGGCGTTTATCTCCGCAGCGCGAAGAGCCGCCGCAGTATCGGTTGAGAAGAACGGGTTGCCGGTTCCGCAGCCGAATATTACAACTCTGCCCTTTTCGAGGTGACGAACCGCTTTATTGCGGATATAGGGCTCTGCCACACGCGGCATTTCTATGGCGGTCTGAACTCTGACGGGAACATCGAGCTGCTCAAGAGTGTCGGCAAGAGCAAGCGCATTCATAACCGTTGCGAGCATACCTATATGGTCGGCTCTGGTTCTGTCCATATTACCGCTGGAGCGGCCGCGCCAGAAGTTTCCCCCGCCTACGACGAGACCTATCTGAACTCCCATTTCGGAACATTTTTTTACGTGTTTGCACACGTCGCTTACCGTGTCGAAATTGATACCGTGACCCTCTTTGCCGGCAAGAACTTCACCGCTGAGCTTTAACAGTATCCTTTTATATGCAGGCTGCATTTAAAATTCCTCCATTCATACTTTAAGTCATACTTATAATTAAATATATTTTATCTTAAATTCGCTGTTATGTAAAGTGCTTTTTACGCTCCCGCCGTTTTTTCCCACATAAAAAAACGAAGCCGTGAACCTTTAAATCCACAGCTTCGTTACGGACTTTGACAACACAGACGCCGACGCGGCTTTTTTAGGCGGATTTGCCGTCATTTCGGGCACTACGATGCGGGCAAAAGGCTTTCAAAGTCAATATATTTTCCGTCCTTTTCGGCCTCGATATGGAAATGCGTTCTGTCCGCCGACTCGGCAGGTATCTCGGAGAGATTTCCGATTTTATCGTTGATTTTCACCTCGTCGCCCTCGCTTACGGTGCTGCCCTTGCCGAGCCCGCAATACCTCACGGTAAGCCCGTCAAAGTGGTCGATTTCTACCGTTGTTCCCCACAAAACGTCGTCATATACCTTTGTAACCTTACCGTTATTGACGGCTCTTATCGGGTCGCCGGTATTTCCGGCAAAGTCCGTGCCGTTGTGGGTTCGCCAGTCGCCCATGGTCTTTGACATAACGAGGGTGTCGCCCGAAAACGCTTTAACAATGTCGGTATCCATCGGTTTTACAAACTGCGCCGCCCGTGACGGCTTTGTCTCTTCCTCTTTTTCCGATGTATCCGGTTCGGTTTCGTGCCGCGTATCGGGCACATCCGTCACTATATCCGCCGCAGGGACGGTGTACACAGCTGTAATACCATGCTCCGAATTTGAGGTCGATTCATTATTATCGGTCTTTACGCGAAATTTTGCCGACCAAAGCGAAACGCCCAGAGCCGAAACTATGCACAGCGCGGCAACGATGTAAAACGGGCTTAGTTTTTTCAGCAGCTTCTTTTTTGAGCCTTTATCTTTTTGTGTCAAAAAAACACCTCCCGATGTTATTCTTGACACAAAGTACCGCACGTATACGGCAAAAAGGAAAAATCCGCCGCAATTCGCGTTATATAATATAGTATAGAAAAAAGCGCCGTAAACATACAGCCTACGGTGCCTCGAAAATTCAGACTTTTGTTAAAAGTACAGACAAAAAATATTTTCCCGTAAAAAAGGAAAATCCCCGATTGCGGCATCGGGGATTCCCTATTGAGGGGTTGCTTGAGGAGGGGGTATAAAGTACTCAGTCGGACGGGTTGCGGCTCCCTTCCTGTCGAGTACAGTTACACTATAAAGGGTAAATATGAATTAGAAATGAACAAATTATAAAAAAACAGTATAAATTTAAAAAATTTATTTTTTTCTGTCTTTTAGCAAACAAATGTTTGCTTTTTCAGAACATTTGTGTTACAATGTAAAAAAATATAATCGAATGGGGGCAGTATGATGAAAACCATCAACGAAACTCAGAAGAAAATATACGAATATCTTATGGAGCGTTCGCAGTGCGGAGTTCCGCCTTCGGTCCGTGAAATCGGCGCCGCCGTGGGGCTTAAATCGACCTCCTCGGTTCAGGCGAACCTCGACGCGCTTGAAGAGGCGGGCTACATAGAGCGCGACCCGATGTTAAAAAGGTCGATACGTGTTACCGGCGACGCGGAAAACGTGACCAATGTTCCGCTTCTCGGAACGGTCACGGCAGGTATGCCGATACTTGCCGTTGAGCAGATTGAGGGCTATCTGCCGTACAGCGGCAGAGTCTCGCGTGACAAGCCGCTGTTTGCACTTAAGGTTCGCGGCGAAAGTATGATTTGGGCGGGAATTCTCAGCGGCGACATAGTAATCGTCGAAAAGACTCCCGTTGCCGCAAACGGCGAAATCGTAGTTGCCATGATTGACGACGAAGCCACAGTCAAGAGATTTTACAAGGAAAACGGTCATTTCCGCCTTCAGCCGGAAAACGACGCCTTTAAGCCGATTATTGTCGATGAAGTCGTCATTCTCGGCAAGGTTGTGGGTCTTATGAGGTATTACGACTGATTTTTTCTGCCGTGCACCGCGAAAATGGCGGATTTTGCGAAACGAAGAACAAGGAGTTATAATATGGAACATCCCGAAATACCGCTTAACTGTTTCTTTAACGGGTGCTATAATCCCGACTATGAAAGGGACATAAAAGCGGCAAAAGACATCTGCTATAAGTACAATAATCTGAACCCGAACGACGAAAAGAGCAAAAGCGATATACTGAGGTCGTTTTTGGGCAAATTCGGCAAAGACGCGGTATTTGTTGCTCCGTTTTGGTGTGATTACGGATACAGAATTTCGGTCGGCGACAGATTTTATGCCAATCACAATTTGGTAATACAGGACGGCGGCGGAGTTACCTTCGGCGACGACGTTTTTATAGGCCCGAACTGCTGTTTCACTACGGCGGAGCACGCCGTTGACCCATCTCTTCGCAAACAGGGCATTGAAATAGCAAAACCCATCTCCGTAGGCAACAATGTGTGGATAGGCGCAGGCTCTACCGTTCTCGCCGGAGTTACGATAGGCGATAATTCCGTTATCGGCGCAGGCAGCGTGGTAACGTCGGATATACCCCCGAATGTTGTCGCAGTCGGTGTTCCGTGCCGTGTTATGCGAGAAATCACCCCGGACGATAAAAACAAATACCCGTTTTACGACAAAATAAAGCTTGACCCGAACGGCGATAATGAGAAATAATTTCGGAACGCGCTTTTTGCCGCGGATTACGCTGTTGCCGGCTTTTTAAAGTCACTCCGAAACCTAAAAACCGAGCAAAAAATTCAATATTTTACAGCACCGACCCGTGCAGGCAACTGTGGGTCGGTGCTTTTTGTTATTAAAATACGAAACATTTATTAAAATCAAAAAGCGCGTTTTTCGCCGCGGTAAAATGCGTTTTAAGCGTCCGCAAATTCGGACATTTACCTTGTCCTTACTACGCCCTATTGACCGACCGATGTTTTTCTGCTAATATGGTATTTGCAGACGAACATTTGTTCGACAGCAGAAAGGGGCGATAAATTTGACATTATCCGAATTATCCGGGGAATACTTGAAAGAAGAGGAAAAACTTACGCGGCAAATCAAAAACTTTACTCCCGAGGTTCACCGGCTGAAGGGCGAGGACCTTTATCTCGCAAGGCGGCGGCTTATGTGTCTTTACGAAATGCGGAGCGACGTGAGAGCCACAGCGAAAAAGCTCGAAAACTATTACAATAAAGACGATATGTTACGTGCTTACCATAAACATTGACAATATTTTTTGTCGAACCGACGGCATATTGTAATTTTTCCTATTGATAAATTTATCACGAAAATGTATAATGTTCCCGTAACAAATTGAAAGGAGCTTCAAAATGATAAACTATTCACAGGAAGTTGAAAAAATGTGTTGCGTTGCCAAAGGGCCGAAACACGGTCCCGCGCCTATTCCCGAAGAGGGCAAATGGGTAAAGGCATACGACATCAAAGATATTTCCGGATTTTCACACGGCGTCGGCTGGTGTGCTCCGCAGCAGGGTGCGTGCAAACTCAGCCTTAATGTAAAGGACGGCGTTGTTGTAGAAGCGCTCGTTGAGACAATCGGTTGCTCGGGTATGACCCATTCGGCTGCTATGGCGGCGGAAATTCTCCCCGGCAAGACTCTTCTTGAGTGCCTTAACACCGACCTTGTTTGCGACGCTATCAACGTAGCTATGCGCGAGCTCTTCCTTCAGCTCGTTTACGGCAGAAGCCAGTCCGCTTTCTCGGAGGACGGTCTTACCGTGGGTTCCGGTCTTGAGGACCTCGGCAAGGGTCTTCGTTCTCAGGTAGGCACAATGTTCTCTACCGAGAAAAAAGGCGTTCGTTATATGGAAATGGCAGAGGGCTACGTTACTCATATGGCTCTTGATAAAGACGATCAGGTTATCGGTTATGAATTCATAAAAGTCGGCAAAATGCTTGAGGACATCCGTCACGGCATGGACGCCAACGAGGCTCTTAAGAAGAATACCGGAAACTACGGCCGTTATGCAGAGGGCGTTAAATTCATCGACCCTCGTGAAGAATAATTGAAGGAGGGACTTACAAATGGCTAATGATGTAGTATTTGAGGGCAAAGAAAGAAGAATGCCCAAAATAGAAAAATGCCTTGCCGACAACGGCATAGAAAGCCTCGAGGCTGCAAGAGACCTTTGTCTCTCAAAAGGCATAGATGTTGAGTCGATAGTCAAGGGCGTTCAGCCTATTGCTTTTGATAACGCTGTTTGGGCTTACACTCTCGGTGTTGCTCTCGCTATTAAATCAGGCGTTAAAACCGCTTCCGAAGCTTCGGCGGTTATCGGCCAGGGACTTCAGGCATTCTGCGTACCGGGTTCGGTTGCAGAGCAGAGGAACGTCGGCCTCGGCCACGGCAATCTCGGCGCAAGACTTCTTCACGAAGACACCAAGTGCTTTGCATTCCTTGCAGGTCACGAGTCATTCGCAGCCGCTGAGGGCGCTATCGGTATAGCTAAGACCGCAAACAAGGTTCGCAAGACTCCTCTTCGCGTTATCCTTAACGGCCTCGGCAAAGACGCCGCTATGATCATTTCAAGAATCAACGGCTTCACCTATGTTAAGACCGATTACGATTTCTACACAGGCGAGCTTAAAATTGTCAGCGAAACAAAATATTCCGACGGCGAGAGAGCCGCTGTTAAGTGCTACGGCGCTAACGACGTTCTCGAAGGCGTTGCTATAATGAAGAAAGAGGGCGTTGACGTTTCCATCACCGGTAACTCAACAAACCCGACCCGTTTCCAGCACCTCGTTGCAGGCACTTACAAGAAATGGGCTAACGAAAACGGCGTTAAATACTTCTCGGTTGCTTCGGGTGGCGGCACAGGCCGTACTCTTCACCCGGATAACGTTGCGGCAGGTCCTGCTTCATACGGTCTTACCGACTCCATGGGCAGAATGCACGGCGACGCTCAGTTCGCAGGTTCTTCATCTGTTCCGGCTCACGTCGAAATGATGGGACTTATCGGCATGGGCAACAACCCGATGGTTGGCGCTACCGTTGCTTGCGCTGTTGCAGTTGAAGAGGCTGCTAAATAAGTTTTATAAAGCATAAAACAAAAACACCCACAAAGCTCATTTAGAGTTTTGCGGGTGTTTTTTTGTCTGTTAAAGTTGCGGAAGAACCGCAGAATACAGCGCAAAATAAAATACATTGCCTGAAAAATTATTTGTTGTCGAGAAATTCCCATTCGATAAAGCGGGCCTGCATCCAGTCATCTGGTGCGTCTTCGTCCAAATCAAATTGAATTTTTGTTTTTGCAGCCATTCCGTAATGTCTTTCGCTCCAACGCGTTATCGAAGCCGCCGTAAGCCCCCAAACGCAGGTAAAGCCGATACAGATAAGTCCCTTATAATTCATAAAACTGTGTTCGTAGTTCCAGGCACGCATACCCAAAAAGTCTTTAAGCAGCAATCCGCTGAACAGCTCCAGCGTAGTTGCCGAAACCGCCATAATCACAACTCTCCAGCCGAGCGGTTTGCTCTTTAATTTTACCGCGCCCACAAAAAATAAAACTGCGCCCGCACCGTATAAAATATTAAATGCACCGAATACCGAAACCACGTGCGTTTCCCAATGCCCCTTGGTCAGCAGGCAAAAAAAGCCCTCCATTAAAACCCCTATAACGCTGCCGACCAAAAACAGCACAAACATTTTGTCATACGTTATTTCCTTTTCGTCGCCACTGTTTTTTTGCGTGCTGTGCGAAGTCTCCTGCGACTCCGGTTTATAGACGGCAGTCACCTGACCGCCGCGTTTTTTCGTCAGATTCATAATATCATTCTCTTTCCTGTTTGTATTGCATTTTGCGTGCAACACCGAATTAGCAAAGCACGGTTGTTTTCCGCAAACAATAAAATTACAACCCCGACGAGGCTCCGAAGCGAGCCCGTATCTTTTGCGCGCCCATTACATCGGCAAATTATGCCGGACTGCATCCAAAAGCACGTTCTTTTTCGCGTTTCAGGTTTTCCACATGGCGGCAGAGGAATGACAGAAACTGCTTCCTCTCGTTTTCGTCGAACAGACTGAGTGCGTTACACTCTATTTCGTCCACCTTATCTATTGTATTTTTCACGAACTTCGCGCCCTTTTCGGTAAGCAGGATTTCTTTGCGATTTTTGGTTTTCGGAATAACCCTCAATTCCACCAAGTCTTTTTTTATAAGCTTACCTATGGCGGAATTTATGGTCTGAACCGGAAACAAAAATTCTTTTTGCAAATCTTTTTGGGTTACCTCGCCCTGCGAGTGTGAAACCGCATACAAAATCCAAAATTCGGTATCCGGCATACCGAAATGCGCGGCGATGTTACTGTAAATATCGTCTACCTCTTTATCCAAGCGGCACAGCAGTTTTAACTGTTCTTTTAATTTGTCGCTCATAAAGTTCACCTCTTTGTGTTTCCGATTTCGGAAACATATTTATTATAATCCGATTTCGGAAACTTGTCAAGGCACGCAACGGTACAAAATATCACAAAATGACACAGGATGTCACAGACCGACACATATCGGCGTATGGTGGCGGAACGTGTACAGGGCGACACAAAACGTGTGCAGGTCAGGTGCAGGGCGGCAAATGAAAAGCACAAAATGACACAAAACAACACAATTCGGTGCAAATTCGCCCGTACATAATTTTCGGCAAAAATGTCCAAAAAGTTAATACGCTAAGCCGATTTGCCGCAATAAGACCGAATACGACTTAAATTTGTATGGCAAATTTAATATAATTCTCATTGCAAAAGCAAAACATATGTGATATTATAATCTTGACCTACAGTCGGTGCCGTACACCGACAGTAAGCGTCGGAATAAAATTTGCGGAAATATGCGGAGAAAATTAAATATGGAAAGAATTAGATTTGCAGCTGAAATTGATAACAGCAGCGTAGAAAAGTTTTGGGAATTACTCGTCGGGGACGATTTTTTTAAGACATTACCCACATTTAAAAAACGTATCGACAAGAATGACGGTTTTGTTGTTGTGCTGAAACATCACAAACTGTCCGTCGATTTCGACGATTTTGAACCTTACTGTATCGTTTCGGGAAAAGCGCTCGAACGTCCGTTTCACATTGATTTCAGCGTCACATTAACTCAGCGTGCAACCACAAAATATGCTGTATTTTCAGCGGAGCTCACGGGCTTTGCCGAAAAAGTACCTCTGTGCAGAAAGATGTTTGCCGAAAAGTTCGACGAATACGTGGAAAGGCTGTTGTCTCAGCTTACCAAGTTTGAAAACAGTCGTCCGATTTTCAGCTGAACAAATGCACACTTAATATTATGTAAAAACCCCCTGATATGCCAATGCATATCGGGGGGTAATTTTTTTGCCGTTTGGTGTTTCGGTTTTGCAAAGGCGCGTTTTAATCGTACTTTTTGCGCGCAACATAAGTCGTGTGCAAAACTTCATGTGCCTTGTGGCCGCCCGGCTCGCCGAGGAATTCATCGTACAGCTCTTTAACAGCCGAATTTTCGTGCGAACGTCTCTTTTGATTTTTTTCGTCGGATTCATAGAGCGCTTTTGCGCGGCGCTCTTTCAAATCGACAAAATTACGCACAACCGCGTGCTGTATAGGCTGTCCTCCGCCGTTTATACAGCCGCCGGGGCAGCCCATTATTTCTATAAATGTATAATCCGCCGAGCCGTCCTTTATCTTATCCATAAGATAGCCCGCGTTTTTGGTTCCGCTTGCAACCGCAACCTTTACGTTAAGACCGCCCACATCATACTGCGCCTCTTTTATATTTTTCATTCCGCGAACTTCGGTAAAATCGGGCGACGGAGCTTCTTCACCGGTTATCAGCTTAACTGCGGTGCGAAGAGCCGCCTCCATAACTCCGCCCGTAGCGCCGAAAATGGTTGCCGCTCCGGTGCTCTCGCCGAACGGATTGTCAAACTCCTCATCGGGTAAATGCTTAAAATATATTCCCGCGCTCTCTATCATACGCGCAAGCTCTCTTGTGGTTATGGCAATGTCAACATCAGGATAACCGCTTGCCGCCTCGCCGTCGCGCTTTGTCTCAAACTTCTTTGCGGTGCACGGCATAACTCCCACAACTACCATCTTAGAGGGGTCCATATTGAGCTTCTTTGCATACCATGTTTTCATAGTTGCGCCGAACATCTGCTGCGGCGATTTGCACGTGGAAAGGTGCGGTATAAGCTCGGGGTAATAGTGCTCGCAATACTTTATCCAGCCCGGTGAGCACGAAGTTATCATCGGTAAAACTCCGCCGTTTTTAACGCGCTCAACAAGCTCGTTTGCCTCTTCTATAATAGTAAGGTCGGCGGCAAAATCCGTATCAAACACCTTATCGAAGCCGAGTCTGCGAAGCGCAGCAACCATTTTGCCCTCGACGTTTGTGCCGATTTTCATACCGAAAGCCTCGCCGAGCGTAGCTCTGATTGACGGTGCGGTATTTACTATTACAAACTTATCGGGGTCGTTTACGGCGTCAAGAACTTTTGCCGTGTCGTCCTTTTCGACTATTGCGCCCGTGGGGCAGTTTACTATACACTGGCCGCAGGAAATGCACGAGACGTCCGCAAGCTTTTTATCAAATGCGGACCCTATGTGGGTGTCAAAGCCTCTCGCATTGGCGCCTATTACGCCTATGCCCTGCGCGTCGCAGGCTGCAACGCATCTGCGGCAGAGTATGCACTTATTGTTATCCCTTATCATATGGGCGGCAGACACGTCTTTTTCGTAATGTATCGTTTCGCCCTTATATTCGTCCGCGTTATCAACGCCGTAATCCTTGCAGAGCTTTTGCACCTCACACGTTCCGCTGCGCACACAGGTAAGGCAGTTTTTTTCGTGAACGGAAAGTATCAGTTCAAGAGTAGTCCTCCTTGAGCGGCGAACCTTATCGGTATTTGTGAATATCTCCATGCCCTCGGCTACGGGGAAAACACATGCGGACACGAGATTTCGCGCGCCCTTTACCTCGACCATACATATGCGGCAGGCGCCTATCTCGTTTATATCCTTTAAGTAGCAAAGCGTAGGGATTTCTATGCCGGCATATCTTGCCGCCTCAAGTATTGAAATTCCCTTCGGCACGCTCAGGGGCATGCCGTTTATTTTAATATTTACGTTTTCCATATGGCACACTCCTTATCTTTTAACTATCGCGCCGAATTTGCAGGTCTGCATACAGACGCCGCATTTGACGCAAAGCGATTTGTTGATTGTATGGGCTTCTTTGACGTTGCCGCTTATAGCGCCAACAGGGCATTTTCTCGCACAGGCGGTACAGCCGCGGCATCTGTCCTCAAGTATCTCATAAGACAACAGTGCCTTGCAAACGCCTGCCGGACATTTTTTGTCAACAACGTGAGCCTCATACTCGTTACGGAAAAATTTGAGTGTGGCAAGCACGGGGTTCGGTGCCGTCTGACCGAGTCCGCAAAGTGAATTTGCCTTGATGTAATGACACAGATCTTCGAGCTTGTCGAGGTCCCGGAGCGTTGCGTTGCCCGACGTTATCTTTTCGAGCATTTCGAGCAGACGCTTTGTGCCCACACGGCACGGCGTACATTTGCCGCAGGATTCGTCTACGGTAAAGTTGAGGAAGAACTTTGCAATATCCACCATACAGTCGTCCTCATCCATTACTATGAGTCCGCCCGAGCCCATCATACAGCCTATGGCTGTAAGGTTATCGTAGTCAATTGGGGTATCCATAAGCGAAGCCGGTATGCAGCCGCCCGAGGGGCCGCCCGTCTGAGCCGCCTTGAACTTTTTGCCGCCGGGTATACCGCCGCCTATCTCCTCTACAATTTCGCGGAGAGTTGTGCCCATGGGTATTTCTACAAGTCCCGTATTTTTGATTTTGCCGCCGAGAGCGAACACCTTTGTTCCCTTTGAACGCTCGGTTCCCATTGAGGCGAACCAATCCGCTCCGTTAAGTATTATCTGAGCGACATTCGCAAAGGTTTCAACGTTATTTTCCGTGGTCGGCTTTCCGAAAAGGCCCTTGACCGCAGGGTACGGGGGTCTCGGTCGCGGCTCGCCGCGGTTGCCCTCTATTGACGTCATAAGCGCCGTCTCCTCGCCGCAGACAAACGCGCCGGCTCCGAGGCGTATATGAAGGTCAAAATCAAATCCGCTGTCGAATATGTTTTTTCCGAGCAGGCCGTATTCCCTCGCCTGCCCTATCGCTATTTCAAGGCGTTTTACGGCAATCGGGTATTCGGCTCTTACATATATGTAGCCCTCGCTCGCGCCCGTGGCATAACCGCATATCGCCATGGCTTCAATTATGCAGTGCGGGTCGCCCTCAAGCACCGAACGGTCCATAAACGCACCCGGGTCACCCTCGTCGGCGTTGCAGACAACATATTTTTGATCGGATTTCTGCGCCGCGGTGAAACTCCACTTTTTGCCCGTGGGGAATCCTCCGCCGCCTCTGCCCCTGAGTCCCGACTCGGAAATAATGTCTATAACCTGCTCCGGAGTGTATTCGGAGAGACACTTTGCGAGAGCCGCGTAGCCGTCGTACGCTATATATTCGTCTATGTTTTCGGGGTCGATAACACCGCAGTTGCGAAGTGCGACGCGGTGCTGTTTTTTGTAGAAATCCGTCTCCTTGAGCGACTTTATGTCGTCCATGGTGAACTCCTCAAACAGCAGTCTTTTAACTATTCTGCCCTTTAAGAGGTGTTCCTCCACAATTTCGGGAACGTCCTCGGGTTTTACAAGCGAATAGTAGCTGCCCTCGGGGTAAACCACCATTATTGGGCCGCGCGCGCAAAGTCCGAAACAGCCTGTTCTGACGACCTTTACCTCATTTTCAAGACCGTGTTTTTTGATTTCGGCTTCGAGCGCTTCAATTATAGCGGCGCTGTTTGAAGAGGTACAGCCGGTACCGCCGCAAACGAGCACATGTGAACGATACATCGTTTTACCTCCTTAATCTTCAACTGCTCCGACCGTAAATTCCGCAACGGGGTTTCCGTTTACGATATGGTCGTTTACAACTCTTACTGCTTTTTCGGGCGTCATTTTGACATATGTAACCTTTTCTTTGCCGGGCTCGGTCACCTCAACTATGGGCTCATACCTGCACATTCCTATGCAGCCGGTTTGCAGTACGGACACGCCCTTTATGTCTCTTTTTGCTATCTCGTCAACAAAAGCGTTCATTACGGGTCTTGCCCCGGCGGCTATACCGCAGGTCGCCATACCCACGACTATTCTTATTTTTGAGTCGCCGGTATCTTCGCGTACCGTCATATTTTTCCGCGTTTTGTCTCTTATTGCCATCAATTCTTCTATACTTTTCATTTATTGTTTCCTCCGCTGAATTTTTCCGTATTTTCGGTCAGATATTCGCGCATCCATTCTCTGACTTCGGGCGACTCCATGGGCACATCGCCGAGGATTTCCCGAATTTTGCGCGACTCGAATGTAAAAGAGTCGTTGTTGCCGTGTTCCTTAAAAACTATATTTACTTTCGGATTTGACACGCATAAAAGCTCTACCGTGGACGCTATATCGCCGAGCGGCACAAAGTCCACGCTGTCGGTTTTAAACACGGCGGTTAAGGTTGTTCCCTTTCCGAGAACGGACGAAATTTCAAATGAGCCTCCGCTCATCTCCGCCGCCATTTTAAAAAGCGGAACTCCGAGCCCGACCTTGCGCGTGGTGCGCGTTGTATAAAACGGGTCGGTAACGTTTTTAACCTGCTCTTTTGTCATACCGCAGCCGTTGTCGGAAACGATAACGGTAAGCGTATTTTCCCTTTCCGAAAAGGCAACGTCGATTTCAACCGTGTCGGCGCCCGCCTTCAATGAATTTTCGGCGACGTCGAGAATATTTAACGAAATTTCTCTCATCACGCACCGTATTTTGCGAGTATTCCGGGAACGTCCTCGGGGACGAGCTTGCCGAATACCTCGTCGTTTACCGTCATAACGGGCGCCAAGCCGCACGCACCTATACAGCGGCACGCCTCAAGCGAAAATCTGCCGTCGGGGGTACATTCGCCCGGACCTATGCCGAGTATTTCGGTTATTTTGTCGAGAATTTTTTGCGAACCCTTTACATAGCACGCGGTTCCGAGGCAAACCGAAATATTGACTTCGCCCTTCGGCGACAGCGAAAACTGCGCGTAAAAGGTTGATACTCCATAGACCTTTTCAAGCGGAACATCCATACCCTCGGCTATCATAACCTGCACTTCATACGGGAGATAACCGTATATATCCTGTGCCTGCTGCATAACGTACATCAAAAGGCTTTTGTCGTGCTTGCTTTCTTCAATTACCTTTTTGAGCTTTTCCTCCTGCTCCTTTGTACCCTTAAACGGTATGTTGCTTACTTTTTTAAGCATTCGGGTTTTTCCTCCTTGCATCCGTAAAGCGAAAAGCGCAACTTTTCACTTATAAATTAGACATTGTCAACATTATAACAGACCGATTCGCAAAAATCCATTATTTTTTACAAAAATATATCAGTATTTGAATATCGATTGCGCAAATTATACAACTTGTTATGCTGCCCTGCCTTTTTTCGTTGCTCCGATAACGTCAAAAAACAATCCGGAAAAAGCCGTTTTCGGCACGGGAACAGTATAATTATTCATTTTTATGTTATTTACGCGCCGTTTTTTCACATTTTGCACCGTTTTTTGAATTTATTTGGTGAATTTCTTTTCACTTTTTTCAAAAAAGCCTTGTAAACATACATAATACTGTGATAAAATAAATTTTACATATTATAATACATTTAAATTTTGATAAAACAGGTGAAGAAAATGGATCTTCGCGCGCATCACAAGCCGACCTTTGATAACATCTCGGCTGAAAAGAGGAACAGAATCCTCGACGCCGCGACAAAAGAATTCGCCGTAAACGGCTTTGAAAACGGCAATATAGGCACCATTGCGAAAAAAGCGGGAGTCAGCGTCGGCTCGCTTTACAAGTACTTTGAAAACAAGCAGGACCTTTTTTTGACGGTCGTTCAGCACAGCATTTCGCAGATGGAAGAGCTTTTAAACGTGCTCGCGGTAAGCGACGAGGACGTACTCGTAAAGGTGGAAAAAATTATACGCACAATACAGTCGTCTTCGCGTGAAAGCTCAGTGCTTTTAAAGCTTTACAACGCAATGACCGCGGAAAACAATCCGCGTTTTGCCTCTCAATTCGCATACGAAATGGAATCCATGACGTCGCGCATCTACCGCACCGCCATAGAAGAGGGCAAAAAGAACGGCGATGTACGAGACGACATCGACTCCGCCTTTGCCGCGTTTATGCTCGATAACCTTTTTATGTCGCTTCAGTTTTCATATTCCTGCGACTACTACAAAGAGAGGTTTAAAATATATGTCGGGAACGATATTGAATCCCGCGATGAATTTGTCGTTGAGCAGAGCTTGAAATTTATAAAGTCTGCATTTAAAAATAAATCATAACCATTTGGGAGGTTTTTGTTTATGGGAAATCCGGTATATGTAATTGCCTATGACGTGGGAACTACGGGAGTTAAAACCTGTCTGTTTTCTATCACGGACAAAATCAGCTTGCTTGAGGCCGCAAGCGAGGGGTACAACCTCTATGTTTATCCCGACGGCGGAGCCGAGCAGGATCCCGACGAGTGGTGGGAGGCAATGCGTACCAGCACCCACACAGTAATGAAAAAAGCCAAAATCAAAAAGAGCGATATATCGGGTATCTCGTTCTGCTCGCAGATGCAGGCTCTTGTTCTTGTTGACAAAGAGGGCAACGCCGTAAGACGCGCCATGAGCTATATGGATCAGCGTGCGAGAGAAGAGCTTAAAAAGGGTATTGCTTACGGTCCGCAGATAGCCGGCGCAAACATACCGAAGCTTTTAAAGGCTCTTAAAATCACGGGCGCCGTTGCAGCGTCGGTAAAAGACCCGGTATGGAAATACAAATGGGTTGAGGCTCACGAGCCCGACGTATTCAACAAAGCTTACAAATGGCTTGACGTTAAAGAATATCTCATAGGCCGTATGACAGGCGAATTTGTTATGACTCAGGACTCAGCCTTCGCCTCAATGCTCTATGATATACATAAGAAGTGCTGGAGCGAGGAAATGTGCAAAATCTACGGCATAAACCCGAAGCACCTCGCAAAGATAGTTAAATGCACCGACAAGGTTGGCGAGCTCTCAAAGAAAGCTGCCGACGAGCTTGAACTCGAACCCGGCACCGCGGTATTCGGCGGCGGCGGAGACGCATCGCTTATCGGCGTTGGTGCAGGCTCGGTTGACCTCGGCGACACACACGTTTATTCCGGCACATCGGGCTGGGTATCAACCGTGGTTGACAAGAGCGTTGTAGACACCTCAGCCATGATAGCCGCAATAGTCGGCGCACGCGACGGCTACTACAATTATTTTGCAGAGCTTGAGACTGCCGCAAAGTGCGTTGAGTGGGTTAAAGACCACCTGGCTCTCGACGAAATTGACATATACCTCGACAAGAGCAAAAACTTAAAGCACGGCAAGGCAGATCAGGAAGTTATTTACACCAACCTTTATGACTATATGATGGCAGTTGTAAACACGGTACCCGCAGGCTCAAACGGCGTTGTATTTACTCCGTGGCTCCACGGCAACCGCTGCCCCTTTGAGGACCCGAATTCACGCGGTATGTTCTTTAACATCAGCCTTGAAACCGGCAAATCCGAAATGATAAGAGCCGTTGTAGAGGGCGTTTGCTTCCATATGCGCTGGCTCCTTGAGACAGAGGCGAAGAAGGTAAGCACCTCGAACACAGTTCGTTTCGTAGGCGGCGGCGCTCTCAACGACGTTACCTGCCAGATACTCGCAGACTGCACGGGCAGAACCGTTGAAACCGTTGACAGTCCGCAGAACATCGGCGCTGTCGGCGCGGCGGTAACAATAGCCGTCGGCACGGGTCTTATCAAAGATATCGGCGAAGCGAAAAAGCTTATCCCCGCGGCTAAGGTATTTAAGCCGAACCCGGCACTCAAACCCATTTACGACAGAAACTATAAGGTTTACACGAACCTCTACAAAGCGAACAAAGAAAACTTCGCTATCCTCAACGGAGACGAATAATAAACCGCATAAATAAAAGGCACTCAAAAGGGGTGTCCGTCATAAAGAAAGTGGATGAGTTTTCACTCATCCACTTTCTTTGTAATATCTGCAAAATAACAATTATCAATAGAGTTCTTCAATGAAATTGAAAATACGTTGCGTTGCCAACTCATCTTTTGACATTTTTCTCAATTCATCAGCGGTTATCCATTTATAATCCGATGTCTCTCCTTCTTGTAATACAATACTATCCTTATCTACATCCGTAATACAAAGATACTCCACATAAAACGATTTATGTTCGTGGTGGAGCACCCTTCCTATTTCGACTAAATTATCAGAGATAATTCCCGTTTCTTCACGAAGTTCCCTACAGGCACACAACAA
>JALELS010000027.1 GCA_022768065.1 Ruminococcus sp.
CATGTCTTGTGTTATCTTATTCATAGCGAATAGGCTCTCCTGTCTTTCGGTTTGGTTTAGGCAACTCTACCTTAACACAGGTTTGCTCTATTCGCTACTTTTATTTTCCCCTTTTGTCACACATCATTGTAACACATACACCGTTTTGCGGACGCTTTTTTGTTATTTACTTGTTTTTATCGCCGTATAATGATAAAATATTTTATTAAATCATTTTGATTTTTCGGATAGGGCAGATAATAATGCAGACTAAACTACTTAAAGCAGACAATAACAATATACAAAAAGTCGCCTCCCTTGCAGGCGAGGTGCTTCGACGCGGCGGTATCGTGGCAATACCTACCGAAACCGTGTACGGACTTGCCGCAAACGCGCTGTCGGGCGAGGCGGTAAAAAAGATTTTTGAGGCAAAGGGCAGACCGCAGGATAATCCGCTGATAGTTCACGTTACGGATATATCCGAGGTTACGCCGCTCGTCAAAAGCATACCCGATGAAGCGCGCCGTCTTGCCGAAAAGTTCTGGCCGGGTCCTCTTACCATGATAATGCCGAAGAGTGACCTCATTCCGGACGAGACATCGGGAGGGCTTTCGACCGTGGCTGTGCGTTGCCCGTCACATCCCGTGGCAAGGGCGATAATAAAAGCGGCGGGAGTTCCGCTTGCCGCGCCGAGCGCAAATATTTCGGGCAGACCGAGTCCCACAAACGCAAAATACGTTTTTGAAGATATGAACGGCAAAATAGATATGATAGTTGACGGCGGTCAGAGCGAGGTCGGCGTTGAATCAACCGTGGTAACATTGGCTCAAAAACCGGCAAGACTTTTAAGACCGGGCGGAATTACCGCGGAACAGCTTAAAAGCGTGCTCGGCGAAGTGGTTATAGACGACGCCGTGCTCCATATGCTGAAGTCCGGCGAAAAGGCTGCGTCACCGGGTATGAAGTATAAGCATTACGCACCCAAGGCAGACGTTACGATTGTAAAAGGCAGTCTCGACGCTTTTCGCCGTTTTGTGGCGGAAAAGGGCGACTGTTTCGTGCTCTGCTTTGAGGGCGAGGAAAAATACTTTGAAAATTATGTCACATACGGCAGAGCCGACGACCCCTCTTCACAGGCGAACAGATTGTTTGACGCGCTCCGCGAACTCGACGAAAAGGGCGCAAAAACCGTTTATGCGCGTGACCCCGGGACGAGCGGCGTAGACCTTGCCGTATACAACCGTCTTATCCGCGCGGCGGCATTTAAGACGGCGAACGCAAAATAAGTGAGGTGCCTTGAATGCTTGTGATAGGAGTTACCGGGCAAACGGGTGCCGGCAAGGGTACGGTTTGCAAAATGCTTGAAAAATACGGGCTGTACCACATAGACGCAGACAAAGTGGCGCATTCGGTTTACGAAAAAGGCTCCGATGTGCTTTCGGCTCTTTCCGAGGCTTTCGGCAAAGATATTTTAAATCCCGACGGCACGGCAAACAGGGCTAAAATAGCCGAAAAGGCGTTTTCGTCCGCCGAGAATACGGAAAAGCTGAACAGTACCGTTCATCCGGCTGTCACTCAAAAAATTAAGACGATAATAGAAGAACAAAGGTCCGTCGGCACAAAGGGTGTCCTCTTGGACGCAATAGCGCTTTTTGAAAGCGGTGAAAACCGACTTTGTGATTTTACCTTTGCGGTTATCGCACCCGAGGGAATACGCCTTGAGCGTATTATGTCGCGCGACGGCATCGATAAAAATGCCGCACTTCGGCGCATAAGGGCACAAAAAGATGAGGATTTTTATAAAAATCATGCGGATATAATAATAAAAAACTATCCGCCGTATAATTTAGATGACGAGGTAAAAAAAGTATTGCTATGGGCAAAGTTATGAAGACCGAAAAGGGCAGGCGGGCAGTAGGAACCGTAAAAATCGCGGTGGTGGCGGTATGCCTTGCGGCGGTAATAATTTCGGCGACGTTTTTTGCCGTAAAAAGTGTTTTAAAAGCCGAATTTCCGATGAAGTATCAGGATAAAATATCGCTGTATGCCGAAACCTACGGCGTTCCCGAGGATTTACTCTACGGCGTTATTCACACGGAGAGCGGCTATGATGAAAAGGCAAAATCGCACGCGGGCGCTCTGGGGCTCACGCAGATAACGCCCGAAACATTCTTATGGCTTCAGACCAAAACAGGCGAGGACTTGCCGGAGGAGGCTTTATACGATGCGGATACGTCGGTAAAATACTGCGCCGTATTTTACGGGCTTCTTTTAAAGGAGTTCGGCGGCGACGAAAAAACCGCAATTGCGGCATATCACGCAGGGCGCGGTCAGGTAAACGTGTGGCTTCGCGACCCCGCGATTTCACCCGACGGCAAAACTCTCGTGAACATACCCGAGAGCGAAACAAAAAAATATGTAGAAAAGGTCCAAAGGGCTGTTTCGATATATGATAAATTATACAAAAAGGAGTTAAATAAAATATGAGCGAAGAAAACAAAAAATTGGATTCTCTCAAAGAGAAGCTCTTTTACACACAGAAACACGCGTCGGAGAAAATAAGCGACGACGAGACAAAAAAGGCAGATGAATTTTGCGACGGATATATCGGCTTTTTGCGTAAGGCAAAGACCGAGCGCGAGGCAACCGAATATTTTGTCGAAAAGGCGGAAAAGCTCGGCTTCAAACCGTTTGTCCGCGGCGAAAAATACAAGTGCGGCGATAAAGTATATTTAAACAACCGCGGCAAGGCGGTTATACTTTGCGTAATGGGAAAAGAGCCTATTGAAAACGGCATCCGTCTTTCGGCGGCGCACATCGATTCTCCGCGCCTTGATTTAAAACCCAATCCGCTTTATGAGGATAATGAGCTGGCATATTTCAAAACCCATTACTACGGCGGTATAAAAAAATATCAGTGGACCGCTATGCCTCTCTCGCTTCACGGAGTTATCGTTAAAAAGGACGGCTCTAAGGTAAAGGTAAACATCGGCGAGGACGACGGTGACCCCATGTTTGTTGTTACCGATCTTCTGCCGCATCTTGCCGCAGAGCAGATGAAACGCACGCTTTCCGACGGTATCCGCGGCGAAGAGCTTAATATTCTCATAGGTAGCCGCCCGTTCTCAAAAGACGAGGGCAGCGAAAAAGTAAAGCTCAATATCATCAGTATTCTCAATGAAAAATACGGCGTTACCGAGAGCGACTTTTTAAGTGCAGAGCTTGAGGCAGTGCCTGCGTTAAAAGCGGTAGATATAGGCTTTGACCGCAGTATGATAGGCGCCTACGGACACGACGACAGGGTTTGTGCATATCCGGCTGCCGAGGCTGTTTTCAGCGTGACCGAGCCGCGCTATACCGCAGTGGCAATACTCACCGATAAGGAGGAGACAGGCTCCGACGGAAACACCGGGCTTAACTCTTCTTACTTTAAATATTTCGTATCGGATTTGGCGGATTGCTTCGGTGCAAATTACCACACCGTTCTTTCAAATACAAAGTGTCTCTCCGCCGATGTAAACGCCGCATTTGACCCGTCGTTCCCCGACGTATCGGAAAAAATGAACGCGTCATATTTAAACCACGGCGTTGTAATCACAAAATACACCGGCGCAAGGGGCAAGGGCGGCACAAGCGACGCCTCAGCGGAATATATGGGCAAAATCAGAGCACTGCTCGATGAAAACGATATAGTATGGCAGACGGGCGAGCTCGGCAAGGTTGACGCGGGCGGTGGCGGAACGGTCGCCATGTATCTTGCAAATCTTGATATAGACGTAGTCGATTTGGGCGTGCCGGTGCTCTCCATGCACGCGCCCTTTGAAGTGGTATCAAAGCTTGACGTCTATATGGCGTACAGAGCGTTTAAAGTTTTTGCCGAAGGAAAATAAAAAACACAAAGGGGCTGTAATTTTTCAGGGATTTTACAGCCCCCGAAAAGGATTATACTTATGAAAGCTGTTTTACAGCGTGTCAAAAACGCTGAAGTTACCGTAGACGGTGAGTCCGTCGGAAAAATAGGCGAGGGGTATATGCTGCTTTTGGGCGTAATGAACGGCGACACAAAAGAGGACGCCGAGCTGCTTGCCAAAAAGACCGCAATGCTGCGCGTATTTACCGACGAAAACGATAAAATGAATAAATCCGTACTCGATATCGGCGGCGAGGTGCTTGTTGTGTCGCAATTTACACTCTGCGCCGACGTCAAAAAGGGCAACAGACCGTCTTTTGACAATTCCGCAAAGCCCGATGAAGCAAAGTCTCTCTATGAGTATTTTTGCTCTGAGCTTCTAAAGAACGGGGTAAAAAATGTAGAAACCGGCGTTTTCGGAGCACATATGCAGGTGTCGCTTGTAAACAACGGCCCCGTCACAATAATTTACGATACTTCCGTATGGAAAAAATAACGGAGAAAACAATGTCACTTAATATAAAGGTTATGCCGCTCGGTCCGATAAGCGCCAACTGCTATATTCTGACCGACGAAAAAAGCCGCGAGAGCGCGGTAATAGACCCGGGCGATTTTAACGAAGCGCTTAAAAACGCCGTAAAGGATTTAAACGTCAAATACATACTTTTAACACACGGTCATTTCGACCATATTCTCGGAGTTTACGGGCTGAAAAGCTTTACCGGTGCAAAGGTGCTCATACATAAGCTGGACGGCGATTGCCTGTCGGATGAAAACAAGAGCCTTTGCTCATGGGAGTACCCGGGAAAGCAGAAAAAGATGTCTGCCGATATTTTGCTGTCCGATAACGATAAAATATCAATCGGCGACACCGATCTTCGCGTAATGCACACCCCCGGTCACACAAAGGGCGGCGTGTGCTATATTGACGAAAAAGACAAACTTATTTTTTCGGGCGATACGCTGTTTTGCCTCAGCGCAGGCAGAACGGATTTCCCCGACGGCAGCACAAAGGAGCTTTTCGAGTCTCTTAAAAGGCTGCGCGATTTGCCGGGCGATTATACGGTCTGTCCGGGGCATAACAAGGCAACAACCTTGGACTTTGAACGCAAAAATAACAGATATATGAGGGCGCTTTGATGAAGCTTCTGATAATAGGACACAAATATCAGTATGAGATGTTAAAGCTCACTCAGATATTTTATCCGAATACAAAAATCGAACTGCTGTTTTTTTCCGCAGATACGGGTGATGACGAAACGGTAATCACCACCGAACTCACAAAAGATAATATTGCCGTATCGTTTGCCGCGCACAAAAAGCAAAAGACTCTCACAAAACCGCGTCCCGAAAAAGAGGACGAAGAGCGCTGTATGGCGTCTATGCTGTTTTCGTTGCTCTGCGAAAACACGGGATATATCCCTAAGTGGGGAATGCTCACGGGCATAAGACCGTCTAAGCTCTTCAGGGGATTTGCCGAAAAGTACGGCGAAGAAAAGGCGGAAAAAATATTTACGGACGACTATTTCGTTTCGGAGCAAAAGACCCGTCTTACGGCAAGCGTTGCCTCGGCTGAGGAAAAAACAATCGCTCTGTCGCGCCCCGATTCTTTCAGCCTTTACGTCGCAATACCGTTCTGCCCGTCGCGGTGCAGTTATTGCTCGTTCGTCTCACATTCCACCGAGACGCCAAGCGCAAAAAAGACGATTCCCGAGTACGTAAAGCTCCTTTGCGACGAGCTTCGCATAACGGGCGAAATCGCAAGAAATGCGAATCTCAGACTTGAAAGCGTCTATTTCGGCGGCGGAACGCCCACATCGCTGTCG
Organism: Ruminococcus sp.; assembly: GCA_022768065.1. Taxonomy (GTDB): domain Bacteria; phylum Bacillota; class Clostridia; order Oscillospirales; family Acutalibacteraceae; genus Fimenecus. The sequence continues at coordinate 5,716 of JALELS010000027.1, forward strand.
GCTTCACAGCTTACAATGCTGTTTGACGCCGTCAAAGAGAATTTCGATTTGTCCGCGTGCAGGGAGTACACCGTTGAAGCGGGCAGACCCGATACAATAACAAGGGAAAAACTGCTTGCGATTAAAAACGGCGGTGCCGGCAGAATAAGCATAAATCCCCAGACCTTCAGCGACGAGGTTCTCAGAAACATCGGCAGGCGCCATTCTGCGGAGCTTACAAGAGAGAAATTTCTTGAGGCGCGCTCAATAGGCTTTGACAATATAAATACCGACCTTATAGCGGGGCTGCCCGGCGACACATATGAGGGCTTTTGCGATTCGCTTACCAAAACTCTTGAGCTCTCACCCGAAAATATAACGGTACATACGCTCGCATTAAAGCGCGCGTCAAATCTCGGCACGGAAATAGGCAAAGTCAACACCGAAAACGGAGCCGCGGCAGATAAAATGCTCGATTTCGCCTACGGCTTGCTTACCGATAACGGCTATTTCCCGTATTATATGTACCGCCAATCAAAAACGCTCAACAATCTCGAAAATACGGGATATGCGAAAAAGGGCAGAGAGTGCCTCTATAATATCTTTATGATGGAGGAGTGCCACAGCATATTTGCAGTTGGCGCAGGAGCCGTCACAAAGATATGTATTCCCGATAAAAACGAGATAAAGCGAATATTCAATTTTAAATATCCGTATGAATATATTTCAAGGTTCAATATTATTAAGGAGCGGAAAAACGAGATAACCGCTCTGCTGACTAAAGCGAAAGAGTAGGCTTTGATATGTCAAATCTTCACAACACAATAGAATATATAAATTCGTTGTCTCAAAGCGACCCGCGTGAGCTTATAGACAGAAGCGAGCAGAGATTTAAAAATATTATCCGTGATGTGTCGGATAAGGTCGAAAACGATGCGGGACTTCAAATAGTTATGCTCGCAGGGCCCTCCGCGTCGGGAAAAACCACAACGGCGCAAAAGCTTGCCGAGGAGTTCACAAGGCGCGGTATGAAAACATATCGTGTTTCGCTTGATGATTTTTATCTTGACAGAACCGATATTCCGGGTTACAGCGAGGGAAATCCGGACTATGAAACCGTGTTTGCGCTTGATTTGCCGCTTATCGAAAAGTGCCTCAACAGCCTTTTGCGCGGCGAGACTACCGTTATGCCGACATTTGATTTTGTGTCGGGCAAGCGCAAAGACGAGAGTTACGAGATAACCCTCGGCAAAAGTGACGCCATTGTTGTAGAGGGGCTTCACGCGCTGAATCCGATAATTACCGATAAGCTCCCACACGAGAGAATACTTAAAATATACATCAGCGTGTCGTCGCGTATATATGACGAAAACAATAAGATAATTCTCAATAAGCGCAATATGCGTTTTATAAGGCGAATGGTGCGCGATTACAATTTCAGGGGCAGTTCCGTTGAAAATACGTATGAGCTTTGGGACAACGTCCGCAGCGGCGAAGACAAATATCTGTTCCCGTATTCGGGGCTTGCCGATATGCGTATAAATTCGGTACACCTGAGTGAACCGTGCCTGTTTAAAGAGACGGCTTTAAGTCTTCTTCGTGACGCCGATCTTGACGGCGAACGCGCAAAGGACGCCGCAAGGCTTATAAGAGCGCTTGAAAAATTCAATTCCATATCTCCCGAAATGGTGCCCGAAACATCGTTGCTCCGTGAATTTTTGGGATAATTTATTGACTAAACCGAGATAAAATGATATTCTATCTTTTACTGCAAAATATGAGGTGATTGTCAGTTGGCGCAAAAAAAGAGAAAAAGCCAATCGCTTTTAAACGGCGCGCTCGTTTTGAGCGTCTCGACACTGCTTGTTAAAATCATAGGCGTTATCTACAAAATACCCATTTCAAATATGATGGGTGCGGTAGGCCGCGGCTATTTTGACTCCGCATATAACCTTTACATACCGATATATACCATTTCCATGGCGGGCCTTCCCGTAGCCGTTTCAAAGATGGTTTCGCAGCAGGCGGCTCTCGGCAGATACCGCGATGTGCGTATGATTTTTCGCGTGTCGGCAAGGCTGTTTACGTTTACGGGCATTCTCGGCACAATACTTCTTCTCATTTTTGCATACCCCTATGCTCTTGTAGCAAAGACAAATGAAGTAATTCCGGCTATTATCGCCATAACTCCGTCCATATTCTTCTGCTGTATGATGTCAATATACCGCGGATACTATAACGGACTTCGCAATATGAACCCCACCGCCATATCGCAGGTGGTAGAGGCAATAGGCAAGATGATATTCGGTATAGCCGCGGCAAAACTCACCATAACATACGGCTATTCGCAATTTGAGTCGGGCGCCAAGGTGTTCGGAAAGGTATGCGCGTCGGAATCCGAGGCCATGAGCGCCATATATCCTTATGCGGCGGCGGCAGCAGCCATAGGCGTTACTATGGGTACCGTTATAGGTATGATTTATATGATAATCATGCATAAGGTAAAGGGTGACGGCATAACGCGCACCGAAATAGTCAATTCGCCGCGTCCGGTAAACAGCGGAGCAATTGCAAAAACGCTTGTGGCAATTGCAATTCCCGTAGTTACGTCGTCTATAATATTCAGCCTTACAAACCTTATAGACGCCATTACCATACAAAACAGACTTGACAGCGTTATTTCAAATAACCTTGATCTTATAAAGAGTATGTATGCTACTCAGATAGCCGAGGCGCACGTCCTTGATGCCGACCTTAAAGACTTCCTTTACGGTGCGTATACGCTCTCTCTTGACTTTAAAAACCTTATCCCGTCAATAACCACAACTCTCGGCGTCAGTGCCATACCGGCACTCTCGGCGGCATATGCCGTTAAAGATAAGCGTGCGCTGAAGTCGTCGGTAGAGTCGGTTTTAAGAGTGGGTATGATAATATCGCTCGCCTCCGGCATAGGTATGGGCGTTTTGGCAGAGCCGATACTCCGTATGTTTTACGAAAACGGCAAATCAGCACCTGCAATATCAATAGCCGCGCCTATAATGGCGGCTTACGGCTACACCATTTTCCTGATGGCGATTTCTCAGCCGATGACAAATATGCTTCAGGCTGTCGGCAAAGCAAATGTCCCGGTTAAATCGCTGACTGTCGGAGCCGTTGTCAAGGTTATAGCAAACTATATTTTCATAGGCATACCGTCCATCAATATCAACGGAGCGGTTATAGGCACCGTGCTTTGTTACCTTATAGTTGTCGTTTACAACTATATAGTGCTTATTAAAGCCACAAAGGTCAAAGTCAATTTTATGTCGGTAGTAATAAAGCCGCTTATCAGCTCAGTGCTTTGCGGCGTGGCTGCATACTGTGCATACGGCATATTCTATAAGATATTGCCGCAGAGACTTATCCACGGTTATTCGCTTGCCAATATAGCCGCAACATTGATTGCCGTAGTTGTGGCTGTGATAGTTTATGTCATTTCAATGCTGCTTATCGGCGGACTCGCAAAGGACGATATAATTATGATGCCCAAGGGAGAAAAAATTGCCAAAAAGCTTGCAAAATATGGATTTATAGAGTAAAATACAAAGGAAGGCTTATTTAAAATGGCGGTTGATTTTGAGTTTAAATCAAAATACAATGTCGATGACCTTTTAAACATTATGCGTATACTCCGTGAACCGGGCGGTTGCCCTTGGGACAGGGAGCAGACCCATGAGTCGATAAAAAAGAATTTTATCGAAGAGACATATGAGGTTATCGAGGCTATCGATAAAAAAGATAAAGAGCTTTTGTGCGAGGAACTCGGCGATGTTTTAATGCAGGTCGTGTTTCACGCGGAGATGGAGAGGGAAAACGATTCGTTTGATTTTTCCGATGTTGCGGACGGTGTCTGCAAAAAGCTTATAGAGCGTCATCCGCACGTTTTCGGCGATACCGAAGTCTCGTCTGCGGATGAGGTTTTAAGTAATTGGGACGCCATTAAATCCAAGTCGAAAAAGCGCAAGACCGTTACCGATAAAATGCTGTCCGTTCCGCGAGAGCTTCCGGCGCTTATGCGTGCACAGAAGCTTCAGGAAAAGGCGAGCAAGGTGGGCTTTGATTGGCCCGATGTGAACGGTGCGATAGATAAAATAGACGAAGAGAGCGCCGAATTTAAAACCGCTTTAGAAAACGGCGACAGCGAAAATGCCTTTGAAGAGCTCGGCGATTTGCTGTTCTCGGCTGTCAATGCGGCGCGTTTCATAAATGTTGACGCCGAAGAGGCTCTTACCCGTTCGTCCGATAAATTCCTGTCTCGTTTTGCGACGGTTGAACGCCTTGCAAAAGAGCGGAATATTGATATGGAAAAGTCCTCAATCACGGAGCTTGATAAGCTCTGGGACGAGGCAAAATTAAATTCAGCTTCCAGTTCGCACGCCGAGGGCGAAGCGACGGATAAATAAAACATTGTAAAAAACGGAGGAAAACAAAATGAATAAGACAGAACTTATCGCAGCAGTTGCTGAAAAGGCTGACCTCTCTAAGAAAGACGCTGACGCAGCAGTATCGGCAGTTCTCGGTGCTATAACCGACGCTCTTAAAGCAGGCGACAAGATTCAGCTTGTAGGTTTCGGTACTTTTGAGGTTCGCAACCGTGCAGCTAAGCAGGGCCGCAACCCGAGAACAGGCGAGACCATGACTGTTCCGGCTTCTAAGGTTCCGGCTTTCAAAGCAGGCAAAGCTCTTAAAGACGCTGTTGCTGAATAATTAAGGCTTAATAAGAAATTTACCCACCGCATTGCGGTGGGTTTTTCTTTTGCCTCTATGTGCGGTTTTTTAATATTTTGCGCCGATACTGCCAAAAATCAAAACGTGAATAAGTCTTTTCGGCAAAGCCGCATTTTCCGCCCGGCTTATGCTTATAACCGGCTTATTCCTCCATCTGTTTGCCGAGAAAAGACGCCGCAACCGATACGAGCTTGCGCTCTGTCTCCGACGGAAGAGAACCGTCCGAATTTAAAAGCAGTACAACACAGCCCGAAACGTCGCCGCTGCCTATTATCGGGTAAGCAACCGCCGCCTCACGGCTCATTCCGCTTATCGGGTAAACCGGCTCTTCGTCGGCAGAGGCGGTGTAATTGGTTCTGTTTTCCATGAGCGTTTCAAGCTCCGACGATACTCTTCTCTCAAGGTATTCTTTTTTTGATATCCCGGAAACGGAAATTACGTGATCACGGTCTGTTATAATAACAGGCAAGTCGGTAGCCCTGCAAAGAACTTCGGCATATTGGTCGGCAAATTCGGACAGTTCGCCTATCGGCGAGTACTTTTTAAAAATAACCTCACCGTCCGCCGCCGTAAATATTTCGAGCGGGTCACCCTCTCTTATACGCATGGTTCTGCGGATTTCCTTAGGTATAACAACGCGCCCGAGATCATCTATTCTACGCACTATTCCTGTCGCTTTCATAAATTTAGCTCCTTAAAAAACTTTGTTGCCTTAATAGTTTTTCAAGGAGCTTTAAAATTATACCGTTGTTATTTTTTGCGGGCTTTTTATTTAAACATTTTTATTCTCAAAAACAAAATTGCGACAATTACGCTTAAAAGCACTGCAATTCCGATTATAATAAGGAACCCTAAGGGGCTTCCGGCAAACGGCATGCCGGCGGCGTTGACGTTCATTCCGTACGCGCTGAATATCATTGTCGGAACTGAGAGAATAATAGTTACTATTGCGAGCACTTTCATTACTATGTTCAGATTATTTGATATTACCGACGCGAAAGCGTCCATGGTTCCGCTCAAAATACCGCTGTATATATTAGCCATTTCAATAGCCTGCTTGTTTTCTACGATAGCGTCGTCAAGCAGCTCGGAATCCTCGGGATATTTTTTTATGGTTTCCGTCCTCAAAAGCTTTTCGAGTACGATTTCGTTTGAACGCAGAGCGGTGGAAAAATAAACAAGGCTTTTTTCGAGCTTCAAAAGCTCAATCAATTCCCGATTTTGCGTGGAACGGTGAAGCTGTGCCTCAACCTCTTCGCTTCGACGGTCTATATTATGCAGATATTGCAGATAAAGCGTTGCAATGTTATAAAGAAGCTGCAGTACAAAGCGCGATTTCATTCCCGTGTTGAAGCCTCTTACTCTTTTGTCGATAAAAGAGCTTAAAACCGGAGTGCTCTCGCTGCAAACAGTTATTATGGCTCCGTTTACGATTATAACGGACATAGGTATGGTGCTGTAAAGCTCTCTGTCGCTCTGCTCTTCGACCGTGGGTATATTCACGAGCACCATTGTATAGCCTTCGTCCGCGTCAATTCGCGAACGCTCGTCAACGTCGAGTGCGGCTTTTATAATATCCGTGTCAAGAGAATACTCGTCAGATACGGCTTTGATTTCGTCTTCGTCGGGTGCAATCATTGATATCCAACAGCCGTTTTGGGGCTTGTCGAGCCTTTTCAGAGTTTCGTTTTCGGTAAGGTAGTAGCGAACCATATTTTATCCGTCCCTAAATTAAAAGCAGATTTTTTAACTATATAATTTTAATATAACCCCTATGGTTTTGTCAAATCAAAAACGTTTGCTTAAAGTTAGTTTATACCTTTTTTAACGGTGCTTTCCGCATATATTTTGCGGCTTTAAACGCAAAATAATAAAACAAAAAGAAAGGACGATGTAATTATGAAACACAAAACAGAGCAGTATTCGCCGGCTGAAAACACTCTTGATAAAATACCCGTCACAAAACCCGATGCAAAATCGGTTACGGGTCTTGTTAAATCGGGCGGCAGAGTAACAGGTTACAGATTGTCGGATAATTCGATAGTCGACAGAGAAATGGCCGTTTCTCTCGCGCAGAAGGGCGAAATTTCAGGCGTCGGCATAGCACACAGAGGCGAGACTCGATATCTGAAATCGATACCCGACGGCAGCGAAAGCAATAATCTAAGCAATTTGCCCACGGTTTCCGATAACTGATTTTTACCATCAATCCCTGCCGAGGGACTGCTTCGGCGGGGATTTTTTGCGTTGCGGTTTACACGAAATTACGACAGCGAATAGCGCGCGGACATCCGTCATATATTTAAGTAATCCATATAGCGTAAATACGGCTTAAACGGTTGACAACAAAAGTGCGGCTGTGCTAACATATTACAGTAAAAATAAAAAAACGACAAACGAACAGGTATAATGTCAAAGTTAGTCAAAACTAACACGTTGCGGAGGAATATAATGACTCTTGATATGCTGAAAAACGGTGAAACGGCTGTAATTAAAACGGTAGGCGGAGAGGGCGCGCTCAGACTGCGCTTTCTTGATATGGGGCTGATTCCGCGCACGGCTGTTACTCTTCAAAAGACCGCGCCCATGGGCGACCCGATAGAAATAAGGGTCAGGGGATATGAATTGACGCTCAGAAAAGCCGACGCGAAGCTTATAGAAGTAGAAAAAGCGTAATACGGTTAAAATTCGGAAAGGTAAAGGAAAATAAATGATATTTGCACTTGCGGGAAATCAAAACTGCGGTAAAACAACACTTTTTAATGCGTTGACAGGCTCAAATCAGCACGTCGGAAATTTTCCCGGCGTTACGGTTGACCAAAAAATGGGAAGTATAAAGGGGGCAAAAAATTGCTCCGTTGTCGATCTTCCCGGTATTTATTCGATAAGACCGTATACACAAGAGGAAATAGTTTCGCGCGATTTTATACTTGACGGCAAGCCCGACGGAATAATCAACATAGTCGACGCCACAAATATTGAGCGCAATCTCTATCTGACCTTGCAGCTTTTGGAGCTTAACCTGCCCATGGTGCTGGCGCTCAATATGATGGATGAAGTCAGGGCAAACGGCGGAACGGTTGATGTCAAAAAACTCAGCGAGAGCCTCGGCATACCGGTAATTCCGATAAGCGCCGCAAAAAACGAGGGCGTTTCGGAGCTTTCGGATAAATTGGTGTACGTCGCAAAAAATCGGGTTCTGCCGAAAAGAATAGATTTTTGCTCCGACGGACCCGTGCACCGCTGTATTCACGCAGTAGCCCACGTAATAGAGGACCATGCGCGAAACATATCTGTTCCGCCGAGGTTTTGTGCCACAAAGCTTATAGAGGGCGACGAATATTTTGCCGACAAACTCGGGCTTGATAAAAACGAACGTGAACTTATTGAACACAGCGTTGTTGAAATGGAGCATGATACCGGTCTTGACCGTAATGCGGCGCTTGCCGATATGCGATATACGTTCATCGAAAAGGCGGTTTCCGAGTCGGTGGTTAAGTGCCACGAGAGCCGCGAACATAAAAGAAGCGTAAAAATAGATAAGATTCTTACGGGAAAATACACGGCGCTTCCGGTGTTTTTCGGAGTAATGTTCCTTGTGTTCTGGCTCACCTTTAATGTTATAGGCTCGCGCCTTTCCGACCTGCTGTCGCTCGGTATAGACGCGCTTACGGACATATGCGACAGAGGACTTACCGCATACGGAATAAATCCGATAGTTCACAGCCTTATTATTGACGGTATATTTGCCGGAGTGGGAAGCGTTTTGAGCTTTTTGCCGATAATAGTTACGTTGTTTTTCTTCCTGTCAATACTTGAGGATACCGGTTATATGGCGCGCGTTGCTTTCGTTATGGATAAGCTTCTCAGAAAAATAGGTCTTTCGGGCAGAAGCTTCGTTCCCATGCTCATAGGCTTCGGTTGCTCTGTGCCTGCGATAATGGCGACGAGAACGCTCTCCTCGGATCGTGACCGCAAAATGACTATACTTTTAACTCCGTATATGAGCTGCTCCGCCAAAATACCGATATATGCCGTGTTTACGGCGGCGTTCTTTACAAAATACCGTGCGCTTGTTATGATAGGGCTTTATGCCACGGGTATACTTCTCGGCATAATTGTTGCGCTGATATTAAAAAGAACCGCTTTCCGCGGCGAACCCGTACCGTTTGTAATGGAGCTTCCGAATTACCGTATGCCCTCGCCGAAAAGCGTTTTTCTGCTGCTGTGGGAAAAAGCGCGCGATTTCCTGCAAAGGGCATTTACCGTAATTTTCCTCGCGACTATAATAATCTGGTTTTTGCAGTCGTTTGATACAAGACTCAATGTTGTGGAGAACAGCGCGGACAGCCTGCTCGCAATGATAGGCAAATTTATAGCGCCGATATTTAAGCCCCTCGGTTTCGGTGATTGGCGCGCCGTAACGGCACTTATATCGGGCTTTACCGCAAAAGAAGCCGTTGTAAGTACGCTGTCGGTTCTTATGAATACGGGTACGGCGCAGCTCGGCACGGTTCTTCCGAGCCTGTTTACGGGGCTTTCCGCTGTCAGCTTTCTCGTATTTACGCTTTTGTATACACCGTGTGTTGCGGCTGTTGCCACCATCAAAAAGGAACTCGGTTCGCGCATTAAAACCGTGGGCGTCGTATTTATGCAGTGCGCCGTCGCCTACATAGCGTCGTTTATTGTTTACAATGTGGGAGGACTTTTCGTATGAATACCGCAGATATTGTGATTATCTGCATTTTGTTGGCGGCGGTGGCGGCGGCAACGGTTTATATAGTTAAACGCCGCAAAAAGGGCAAATGTATAGGTTGCTCGGGTAATTGCGCTTCTTGTGCCGTGTCGTCAAAAAATAAAAAACGCTGAATTTAAATTTTTAAAATCGGTATGATAAAAAGGGTCCGTAAAACGAAAGTTTTTACAGACCCTTTTTGCGAACTATAAAACTGTGCGCTTACTTTTTCTCGTAGCTCTTGCAGAAATGCGGATCCTGAATCTGCTGATTTGTGCATGAGCAATCATGAGTTACCTCAATAACGCTCTTGTCGCAGCCGCAACCGGCGGTGTTGTGTACACACTCGCACACGTCGCATTTTACGCCTTTGTTTTCCATAATGTCACCTCCCGTAAGATGATATTATATTTTGCGCAAATATAAATTCTTTATACGGCAAAGTGGCAAGTAAAATCGGATTTTTCGGATAAAATTTCCAAACAAATTTTAAAAAAATAAAATTTATTCGGCGGAGCGTTCAATTTGCGGCGGCATTTTTGATTTGTTTGCCTGCGGAATCTATTTTGTAATCGCTGTCGTATATAAGCTCGCTTACCGTAATAAACGAATAGCCTTTTTTCTCAAGCTCCGTGAGAATTCGGTCGAGCGCGTCGGGCGTGTTTTTTATATCGTTATGAAAGAGTATAATTGAACCGCACTCGGTCTTTTCCGTTACGCGCTTTACTATTTCATCGGTGCCGAGCCCTTTCCAGTCAAGCGAATCGACCGACCATTGTATTGTTTTCATATTCAGCTTTGTTGCGGCATTTACAGTGTCGTTGGAATAATCGCCCGACGGAGCACGCAAAAGAGCGGGTGAAACGCCTATGGCCTTTTTTATTGATTCGTTGCAAAGCGTTATGTCGTTTATCGTTTCATCTTCCGAAAGACGCGAATACATCTTGTGCGACGCAGAGTGATTTCCTATCTCGTGTCCGGCGGCATAAAATGCCTTTACGCTGTCGGGATATTTTTCCGCCCATTCCCCGACGACGAAAAACGTAGCCTTGGCGTTGTGATTTTTTAAAATTTCTATGAGCCTTTCCGTGTCGTCGGCACCCCATGCCGCGTCAAAAGTGACGGCGACCTTTTTTTCGTTTGTCTCAACGCAGTAAATCGGTACAAGTTTTCCGTCAGCCGTTGCCGCGGCGGCTTTAAGATTGTTTTTTCTGCCGTAAACCCCGAATGCGGTGAGCAGTAAAGACAAAACGACGGCGGTTATGACGGTAAGACTTCTCTTTGTCAAAATTATATATTTCAAAAAAATACCCCCTTTCATACTAAGTGTATGAAGGGGGTAAAGTTTTAAGACTTTATTCGGCTATCGGCTCGCTCTCTTTTTCACGAAGCTCGCGAAGTTCTTTTTCTATGGCTTCCTCCATCGACGGCTCGGTAGCTTTTCTGTTTTTGAATTTTTTTGATACCGCAATGTTGATTATAACATTTGCGAGGAACAACGCTATTCCCACCGCAAAGAACGGGGAGACGGAACCCGTAAGTATGTTGACGCTTGTTTCGCCCGCAGCATTTAAAAAGGCATAAACGAAGTATGCCGAAAGTCCCCAAAAAACGGTGCTGAAAGCATTTAGTACCGTGTCGGCTTTACTGCTTAGCGACATCGACGCTATCAGCACTACAAAGAAATTTATAACTCCGAGTGCAACAGCCAAAAACGCAAATCCAACGCCGAGAAACATTTTTATAAAAACACCGCCGAGCGCTTCGCCGTGTATCAGCGAAAGCGACGCTTTTATGTCGAATTTTGTCATATAGTTAAGTATAAATGTGAGGAACGAAACGCTCTCGGTCTTTTCGTAAAACGGGAAGTCGAGAGTGATTTTGGCAAGCGGCACAACGAGAGCCACAAGCGGCAAAAGCGTAAAAACAAGGCGTATTATCATAAGAGGTGAGCCTACCGTGCCGTATTTGAAGTTGCTCATTTTATAGTGCAGCTTTGCAAACGCCGTCTCGGCTGTGTCGGCGTCTTTTTCAAGCCTCTCCTCCCATTTGTAGTTGGGAATGTTGACACCGCAGTGTTTACATTCGGCGCGGAAGTCGTACCAATGAAGCCTTGCTCCGCATTTAGGGCATTTTGCCATAATTCTCAATCCTCTTTATTGTTTGTTTTTATAAGTCTTATTACATTCCATGAAAACGGCTTTAAAACAGCGTGTGCCGTTCTGCCGTCAACCGTTGGAATTTCTCCGTTTACGGGATAAACATTTATTTTGTCAAATCTGTTGACCGCGTTTTTGTCAAAGCCGCACATCTCAATGTGCTCCTTGCCCGAAAAGTTTTCGAGGTCCAAAAGATTTATGCACATATCGCAGCTTTCTTTCGGGTCCCTGTTTACCGCGAATACGGTAAGTGTGTTGCCGTCGTCGCTTAAAACCGCCACGGAGTCTACATCGGGAACATCCGTAAACTCCTTTGTATCGTGCTCGCCGCAGACCGTGTTTGAGAGCAAAACTGTTCCTCTGCCGTAATTCGACGCATGCATAAACGGGTAGAAGATGGTTTGCTCAAAAACTCCGCCGCCGTTTTCGGTCATAATCGGTGCTATGACGTTTACAAGCTGTGCAAGGCACGCAACCTTTACTCTGTCGGCGTGCTTTAACAGAGTTATCAGCATAAGTCCGACCAAAAGTGCGTCCTCAAACGTGTATACGTCCTCGAGCTGGTGCGGAGCGGTGCTCCATTTTTCAACCTCGTCGCCGTTTGAATGAAACCATACGTTCCACTCGTCAAATGAGAGATTAACGGTGTGCTTTGAATGCTTTCTGCCCTTTACGGAATCGCAAATGCAAACTACGGTCTTTATAAATTCGTCCATAGCCATGCTCTTTGCGAGAAAGCTCTGCGTGTCGCCGAGCTTGTTGTCGTAGTATTGGTGCAGCGATATGTAGTCGACGCTGTCGTAGGCTATATCAAGGCAGGTGTCCTCCCACTTGCCGAAGGTTTTCATATGGTCGTTGGAGCTGCCGCAAATTACGGTCTCGATTGAATCGTCCGTAAGCTTCATAGCCTTTGACGTCTGATCCGCCAAAAAGGCGTACTCTTTCGCTTCCTTGTGACCGAGCTGCCAGCCTCCGTCCATCTCGTTGCCGAGACACCACAGCTTTATGCCGTAGGGCTTTTCGGCACCGTTTTTGCGGCGCATATCGCTGTAATAGGTGCCGCCCGGGTGATTGCAGTATTCAACAAGATTTCTTGCGTCCTCAACTCCGCGAAGTCCGAGATTTACAGCCATCATACAAGACGTGTCCGCCTTTTTGCACCACTTCATAAATTCGTCCGTGCCGAAAAGGTTCGGCTCCGTAACGCCCCAGGCGAGTTCGAGCCTTTTCGGCCTTTCGCTCACGGGGCCTACGCCGTCCTCCCACCTGTAACCGGAAACAAAATTTCCACCGGGGTAGCGCACTATCGGCACGCGAAGCTTTTTAACTTCGTCGATAACGTCTTTTCTGAATCCGTCTTCGTCGGCGCAGGGGTGACCCGGCTCATATATTCCGCCGTATACGGCTCTGCCGAGGTGTTCTATAAAAGAACCGAAAATTCTGTCGTCAACCTTGCCTACTTTGAATTCGCCGGCAAGTGATAATTCGGCTTTTTTCATTTTGTGTCTCCTGAAAAGTTATTTATTTTTGGATTTCTCGGTCGTGGTTTCTTCTTTTGAGGTGTCCGCCTTTTCATATATGAAAGTACGCAGTACCGAGACGTTTTTATCCATATCTATCGACAGAACATTGCCGGCGGATTTTTTAACGCTCTTCCAACTTCCGTCAATCGGTATCTGCATTTGGGCAAGGTCATATTTCATATATTTTACGGAGCCTTTGGCAAGGCCTAAAAGCTCGTCCTTGGTAAGGTCCGTTTCAATCATCGGCATAACCTTTTCGGCTATCGAATAAATCGCCGTCGGATTTGATTTTGCCTTGTCTATAATAGCCGTTATTACCTTGCGCTGACGCTGTGTACGGTAGAAGTCGCTGTCGAGATAGCGCATACGGCTGTACCAAAGTGCCTGCATACCGCTGAAGTGGTTTACACCGGCGCCTATGTTCCCGGAGAAAGCGTCTTTTTCCGCCTGAGTCATATTGTAACGTGCGTTTATGTAGTTTGCCTCTTTTTCGGTGACGTCAATATCAATGCCGCCGAGCTCGTCAATTATAGTGGTAAACATATCAAAGTTGACGAGCATATAGTTATCTATATCCACTTTGAAATTGTATTCTATTGTGTCCACAAGAAGCTGGCGGCCGCCGTGGCTCTGCGCCGCGTTTATCTTGTTCCATTTCCAGCCCGGAATTTCAACATATGTGTCGCGGAGGATTGAGGTGAGCTTTAATTGCTTGTTCTTTTCGTCAACGGAAAGAATCATCATAGTGTCGGATCTTGTGCTGTCGGAGCTCTCGCCCTCGCGCGCGTCAACGCCTATCAAGAGAATGTTGCGAACGGAGTCCGAATGTGCAAGCTTTGATGAGTCTATATATTGATTTTCCTGAAGCGGAGAATAGTTGACTTCGCCGAGAAGCTTTTTTGCCTGGAAATACACAACCGAGGCAAAGCATACGCAAAGAGCCAGTATTACCGCTATTATTATGCCTACCGCCTTTCCGGCGCTGTGGCTGTGAGCTTTCTTTTCTTTTGGCTGTTTGCCGCTTGAAATATCGGTAAAGCCGTGTTCGTCGGAAACCCTTTTTGCTCTGCTGTTTGCGGCTTTATTGTAGTTGTAGCTGTAAGGCTTAACCTCGGGGCTTGTGTTTATCTCTCTGTGGCGCGGAACGGGAGCTTCGTCCGCCCGCCCCTCGCGGTTCGTCTCGTCGTTCCTTCCCGTGAAGAAATCCTCGAAATCGTCTTCGCCCTTTTTTTCGGAAGAAACCGCGCGGCCCTCTTCTTCGCTGTCGCTGTATATATCTTCGTAACCGTCCTTTTTGGAAGAACTGTAAATATCTTCAAAATCGTTATTGCCGAACTTTTTGTCATCTGCCATAATTGACACCCTTTCACACAATAGCTCATTATAATGAATACATTTTATCGTAAATTGCGGCTTTTCACAATCCCTTTTAATTAAAATTTTCTTACAAAAAGAGTAATTTTTAATATCATTTTAAATAATAAGGTGTGTTTTGCGGCATAAAGTGTAATTTTGTCTTGAAACAAACGGAGAAACCCTGTATAATATTTTCAGATTTTTCTAAGGAGAACCACGATGCTGGGAAAGTTTGTCAAAGTGAGGGTCACAAGACCCATAGGATTCTTTGACGGCAACAGCAAGACGCAGTACCGCCTTAATTACGGTACGGTCGAAAGCGGACTTGAGCCGCACTCTCCCGTTAAGGGCGCCTTTATTATGGGCATAAATCATCCTGTAAGGAATTTTGACGGCAGGGTGATAGCCGCCGTTAAAGTACCTAAGACAAAAGGCGTAATTATTGTTGTGTCGCCAAAGAGCAAAAGATTTATTGTGAACGATGTGCGCGACGCGCTCTCGTTTATTTACAAAAAAGGTTCCTATTCCGTAGATTGCCTTTACGAGCGCAGCTGCGGCGCGATAGTTTACCGCGAAATAGCAGGCGAAAGAAGATTCCTGCTTATCAAAAACAAGCGCAGCGCAAATTGGGGCTTCCCCAAAGGTCACGTTGAAGACGGCGAGACCAATGAGGATACCGCAAGACGCGAAGTCCTTGAGGAAACGGGGCTTCATATAGATATTCTTCCCGAATTCAAGAGCCGTTCGGAGTATACAATTCAGGGCAGAATAGAAAAAACGGTTATAATCTATATCGCCTCCACAAAGGATACAAGAACCGTTATTCAACCGGAGGAGATTGAGGATTACATCTGGTTAAGCTATGATAACGCTTACAAAACCCTTAATTATGAAAATGATAAGGCTATACTCAAAAAAGCAAAGGCTTATTTGACGGAACACTCTATCTGATTAAAAGGAGAACTATATGCTTTCTACATTTTCGCAGTACTTTATGACGCTTTCCGCGACAGAAAATCTCGCGGAAAAAATGGTGCATTTTTTCGGAGGCACCATACCGTCATGGCTTACGGTATTCATAATTTCGCTTTTCCCGATTCTTGAGAACCGCGGCGGTATGATAGCCGCAAGACTCCTCAATATGAATATGCTTCAGGCGTTTATCATCTCGTATCTCGGAAATCTTGTGCCGATACCGTTTATCCTTTTGTTTATCAAAAAGATATTTGAGTGGCTGAGAAAGATAAAGGGCTTTGATAAAATAATAAAGCGCTTTGAGGCAAAAGCCGAAAAGAACCGCGACAAGATAAACCGCGGCAAGCAGTGGGGGCTTCTTCTGTTCGTTGCGATTCCGCTCCCCGGAACAGGCGGATGGACCGGCGCGCTTATGGCATCGCTTTTGGAAATACCGCCGAAAAAGGCGTTCCCGATAATTGCCCTCGGCGTGCTTATAGCCGGGCTTATAATGACTACCGTGACATACGGCATAGGCTGGATAATCACCGGCACATAATCGAATACGGATTTTTAAAGACTGCTCTTGCCATGCGGCAAGGGCGGTCTTTTTTGCTAAAGCGAGGAAAACTTGGACCCGATGTGCCGAAAAAGCCCGTTTCGGCTCGGCTGTATTTTATATGTCAAAAAAATCACGTGTTATTTGTAGCTATTGCCTATTGATTTTCCTTCTTTTGATTGATAAAATTTTAACGTAAATGGTTAAACGTTTACCCACGTTGCTGTTAAATTAAATTTTTATAATTACGGAGGAATGAGTTATGGCTAACAGGTTTGTTCTTAACGAAACTTCATATCACGGCAAGGGCGCAATAGAGAGCATTGCCGACGAAGCAAAGGGCAGAGGCTTTAAAAAGGCTTTTGTCTGCTCCGATCCCGATCTTCTTAAATTCGGAGTCACGAAAAAGGTTACGGACGTTCTCGATAAAGCAGGGCTTGACTACGAAATATATTCCGACATCAAGGCTAACCCCACGATTGAAAATTGTCAGCACGGCGTTGAGAAATTTAAGGCTTCGGGCGCGGATTATCTTATCGCAATAGGCGGCGGTTCATCTATGGATACGTCAAAGGCGATAGGTATAGTCGTTGCAAATCCGGAATTTTCCGATATCAGAAGCCTTGAGGGCGTAGCTCCCACAAAGCATAAGGCAGTGCCGATATTTGCCGTTCCCACAACCGCAGGTACGGCGGCAGAGGTTACCATAAATTACGTTATAACCGATACCGAAAAAAACAGGAAAATGGTTTGCGTTGACGTTCACGATATTCCGGTAGTGGCATTTGTCGATCCCGATATGATGTCAAGTATGCCGAAAGGCCTCACCGCCGCAACGGGTATGGACGCTCTTACGCACGCTATCGAGGGCTATATCACCAAAGGCGCATGGGAGCTTTCGGATATGTTCCATTTAAAGGCTATCGAAATAATTTCACGCGCTCTCAGAGGCGCCGTTGAAAACACCCCCGAGGGCAGAGAGGAAATGGCTCTCGGTCAGTATATAGCCGGAATGGGCTTCTCAAACGTAGGACTCGGTATAGTTCACTCTATGGCGCATCCGCTCGGCGCGCTGTATGATACTCCCCACGGCGTTGCAAATGCAATAATTTTGCCGACCGTAATGGAATACAACGCTCCCGCTACCGGCGAAAAATACAGAGATATAGCAAAGGCAATGGGCGTAAAAGGTACCGACGATATGTCGCAGGAGGAATACAGAAAGGCAGCGGTTGACGCCGTAAGACGTCTCGCCGCCGATGTAGGCATACCGGCAAACCTTAAAGACATTGTAAAGGAAGAGGACATAAAATTCCTTTCCGAATCCGCGTTTGCCGACGCCTGCCGTCCCGGTAACCCCCGCGACACAAGTGTTGAAGAAATCGCAGAACTTTATCGCTCCCTTATTTAAGCGGCTTAAAGCCGTCCCCTCACATAAAGAACGGACCGCCGAGGCGGCCCGTTCTTTTCTCGGTAAAGACAAGCTTTACACGACGCATATATTTTGTTATTATGATAATAAATTGTGATACGGGGAGAGGGCGCTTTTAAATTATGGATACCAAAGAAAACAGACTGAAAAAGCGCCTTGAGGAGCTGTCGTTGCGCGCCGCCGAGCAGCGAAGAACCGTAAACTCCGACTTTTTGACGCTTGACGAGCAAAATATTTTGAATTCCGCAGAGCTTTATACAAGAGTTTATCTTTACGGCGGTTATCCGCTTGCGGAACGCCGCGCCGCGCTCTTCGGCGAAAAGAGCGACGAAGAAAAAATATCGGAATGTGAATTCTTATGGGTTAAAATATCTCCGGTGTCAAAAAAGTTTGCGGACAGCCTTACGCACCGCGATTTTCTCGGTACGCTTATGGGGCTCGGTATTAAACGCGAAACGGTCGGCGATATACTCATAGACGATAACTGTGGATATGTTTTTTGCGAGAAAAAGGTAGCTCGGTTTATAATCGAAAATCTCGACAGGGTAAAGCATACCACGGTGCGATGCGAAGACGTTTTGTCGCCGCCCGAAAGTATCGGCGCCTTGCCCGAAGAGCAAACCGTTACGGTGTCGTCGTTTCGACTTGACGCTGTGGTTGCCGCCGTTTATAAAATGTCACGCAGCGACTCGCAGGCATTGTTTATCCAAAAGCTGATATTTGTAAACGGTAAAATGACCGTTAACTCCTCGTATATACCGAAAGACGGCGAGATAATATCGGTGCGGCACAAAGGCAGATTTGTTTTTTGCGGTAAAATCGGAGAGACGAAAAAACAGCGCCTTAAAATCTCCGTCAGAGTTTTTTAACACGAAAAAACGGAACCGTAAAACCGAGCTTTTACAGTCCCGTTTATTTATGTTATGAGTTTTGGTCTATCTGCTCCTGCAAATTCGGTATAATAACTTTTTGCGTAAGCAAAAATACCGTGAGACCGTCTTTAAGCGAGCAGCCGTCATTGCCGCTGTATCCGCCCGTGCGGCTGACGACGGAGCAGTTTGCGTTTACATAGTAAACGTATTTGAGCGTGTCGGCGTTACGTATGAGTTTGCCGTTTCCGTCGCGGCTGCCGTCAAATTGCCAGACGTAGTTGTTGTCTCTGCCCTTTATCGAATAGGCGGTGATAAGCCCCTCACGGTCGATACCGTATTTTGCGACCACGGCGTCAACAAACTTGTTGTCCGTATTAAAGTCAAGCTGCGAATTGCCGTATTCCGGTACATATTCCGTAGTTTCGGGCTCTTTTGCGGCATCGGTGGTAGGCTTTTGCGCCTTTGTGGGTTTTGCCGCCTTTTCTGTGCTCTTTTCCGTTGTCGTTTCGGCGGGAACCGTTGTTTCAAGGTTCGCGGCGGTTGACGGCGCGGTTTTGTTTTCTGAGCTTTTTTTGCCGCAGGAACAAAGACACAGTAGCATCAGCAATATGCATATCGGAGTTTTAAAATGCTTCATATCATACCTTATTAAAAATGAAGCGGTGTAACCGAAATTACACCGCTCGTTTAAGTTTTGTGTCTATCAGCCGCCTATGATACCGCTGATGAATTCCATTATAGTGTCGATAACGGGCTGAATGGTCGGAAGTACGTTAGCGTTGAAGAACTCTTTGATTGTCTCTAAAATAGTGTTGAAATCCATGGAAAAATCTCTCCTTCTTAAATTAAAAATGAATAGGAATACTCCTGTGTATTATATAACACCCGGCGGCTTAAAAGAAAAGACTTTTTACACGAAAAACGACACAAAATTAAAGTCTGTTAATTGGTAAAAACTTACAAAAGAGCCTTTTGCACCTGTTTTCTGTACGCGATGAAATATATGTTTTTATTGTAAGAAAAAATATTTTGTGATACAATAATAGCGTTATAAATGATGTTATCGCCGAAGAAACGAAAGCTTACCTTCGGTTTGATAACAGAGCATAAATTTGTTTGGGAGAGTGTTATTATGGCTCTTAAAATGGGTGCGGTAATAATTGCCGCGGACGGCGGAAACCAAAAAAAACCGATGTATATGAATGAGCTGTTATCGGTACCGCTCATTTCATACGTTTTGTCATATTCCGCGTCGGGTGATGCGGAAAAAACGGCGCTTGCCGTTAAAAGTGCCGATTTTGTTCCCGACGGTATAAAGGACGGTGTTGATGTTTTTGTATCGCCGAACGCCGAGAGCGACAGCGATTATCTTCTTTCGGCAGTCGATTATATAAGAAATTTCGACTATATATATGTACTGTACGGCAATGTGCCGCTCCTCAGCGGAAAATCGCTCAAAAACGCTCTGTCCATTTGCACCTCGGAGGAGGCAAAGGCGGCGGCAATCTTTTCAAGACAGCCGTCGGGTGAAGAAATGATAGGCGCATACGTTTTTTCGTCCGATATACTCGTTTCACTTTTAAAAGACGGGGCGCATTCAGCCGCAGAGCTGTTTTCCGAAGTCTGTAAAAACGGCGAAAAGACGGCAAAATATGATACGCAGTCTTTTTCCGAGACTCTGCCCGTGTATGATATGCGCTCGCTTCATAATATATCGGAGATACTTCGCATAAGCGAAATCGAGCGGCAGCTTGACCGCGGCGTAAATATACCGTGCTTTGACGGTGTTATGATATCTCCTGGTGTTAAAATAGGCGAGGGTACTTTGATTTTGCCGGGCACGGTGCTCAGCGGCAAAGTGACAATCGGTAAAAACTGTACCGTGGGGCCGAATACGATTCTTCGCGATACCGTTGTAGGCGATGACGCATATCTTAACAGCGTTCAGAGCTTTGACGCAAAGATAATGAGCGGAGTAAATATAGGTCCGTTTGTTCACATAAGACCGAATTCCGTTATAGGCGAAAGGGTGCACCTCGGAAACTTCGTCGAGGTGAAAAATTCCAATATAGATACCGGCACAAAGGTTTCGCACCTTACGTATGTAGGCGACAGCGACGTCGGCAAGAGAGTAAACTTCGGCTGCGGAACGGTCACCGTAAATTATACGGGTAAAGCCAAGTTCAGAACCACCATAGGCGACGACGCCTTTATAGGCTGCAACACAAACCTTGTAGCTCCCGTAACGGTGGGCGACGGCGCGTATACCGCGGCGGGCTCTACCATAACCGAAGATGTTCCCGGCGATTCGCTCGGCATAGCGAGAGCGCGTCAGGTAAATAAAATAGGCTGGTGCCTCAAAGATAAATAAGGACAGGTAAACACAATAATGTTTGGCAGATTCAAAAAAACGGAAGCTGTCGGCGCACCCGAATTTATAGTGGCAGGTCTCGGCAATCCCGAGAGTAAATACACCCTGACACGCCATAATTCGGGGTTTTTGTGCGTTGACTTTCTCGCCGAAAAACACGGATTTAAAATTAACAAGTTAAAATTCAAGGCAGCTATAGCCGACACGGTTATAAATTCGCACCGTTGCATAGTTATGAAGCCGCAGACATATATGAATTTAAGCGGAGAGGCTGTAAAGGCGGCTGCGGATTTTTACAAGATTCCGCCCGAAAAAATAATAATAATTTTCGACGATATTTCGCTTGACGTCGGTAGGCTGAGAATTCGCAGAAAAGGCTCGGACGGCGGCCATAACGGAATAAAGAGCATAATTTCATGTATCGGCAGTCAGAATTTTCCCAGAGTAAAAATCGGCTGCGGCAAAAAGCCTCACCCCGATTACGACCTTGCCGCATGGGTACTCTCGGAGTATAAAAAGGACGAGGCGCCCGCTCTTAAAACGGCTCTCGAAAATGCCTGCTGTGCGGTTGAGCTTATTCTTGACGGCAAAACCGACGAGGCTATGAACAAATACAATTCCTGAAGGAGTTTTAATTTAATATGTCAGCATTTACAGAGGTTTTAAAGACCTCGCCCGAGTATATGACGCTCGAAAAGGCGGTAAAAGACCGAAGCCTGCCCGTGGGAGTGCTCGGAGTTTCGGGTATTCATAAGGCTCATCTCGTAAATTCGCTCTGCGGCAATTTAGGCCGTAGGGCTCTTGTCATTATGCCCGACGAAGCCGCGGCAACAAAATTTTGCGAGGATCTGTGCACCTTCGGAAAAAATGCGTTTTTGTATCCTGCAAGGGATTTTTCGTTTACCTCCGCCGAAAACCGCTCTCACGAATATGAGCAGCGCCGCATAAATGCGCTCACAAATATTCTCAACGGCACGGCGGACGTTGTTGTGTGTTCCGCCGAGGCGGCGGTGCAGAGAACCATTCCCCCGAAAGATTTAAAAAAGCATTCGCTCACGATAAAACGCGGTGAAGATATAAAGCTCGGCGACATAACAAACGTGCTTCTCTCGTCCGGCTACACGAGAGCCGATATGGTTGAGGGCGTAGGTCAGTTTTCGGTGCGCGGAGGAATACTCGATTTATTTTCGCCCGATGACCGTAGCCCCGTCAGAATAGAGTTCTGGGGCGATACCGTCGATACCATGGCGCATTTTGACATAGCGTCTCAGCGAAGAACGGACAATGTCGATAAACTTACGCTTATGCCGTCTACCGAGATAGTTTTTTCGGGCAACGACGAGTTAATCAAGAAAATTACCGAGTTTTACGATACCGTAAAAGGTAAGGGCGCAAAAAAAGCGCGCGAGATGCTGCAAAACGATATAGACAGGCTGAAAAACGGCGTGAATTTAAGCTCTGCCGACAAGTACCTGCCGCTCGCTTATGACGAAAACGCAACCGTTTTAAGCTATGCCGACTCTCTTTTGCTGTTTGTCTGCGAGAGCGCCGGCGTCAAAGAAAAGGCAAATGCCGCAATAAAGCTCCAAAACGAAGACATCAAATATCTTTTGGAGGAGGGCGAGCTTTGCCGCGGACTTGACGAATTTACAATGAGCTTCCCCGAGCTTACAAGGGAATACGAAAAAAAGGACACGGTTTTTCTCGATGATTTCGCGCGCGGCTCGTTTGATGTCCCGGTACGCGACCTCATAACATTTACCGCGTCCACGCTTCCCTCATGGAACGGAAAGCTTGACGTACTCTTAGACGATTTGTCGCCGCTTGTGCAAAAGGACTCTGCGGTTGTAGTGATGGGCGGAACCGAAAAGGCCGCAAAAAATCTTGCCGAGGATCTCGAAAACGAAGATATTCCCGCACTTTATTTTCCGCTTGAGCCTGCCGAATTTCCGCGAGGCAGGGTTTCGGTTTTGCCGGGTGCGCTGTCGGGCGGCTTCGGCTATCCGCATGAAAAATTCTATACCTTTACTTACGGCAGAAACGCCGTTGCCTCAAAAAAGCGAAAAGCGCGCAGCGGATTTAAAAAGGGTCAGAGCCTCCATTCGCTTGATGAACTGAAGCGCGGTGACTACGTTGTGCATTCGCTTCACGGCATAGGCGTCTTTGACGGCATCAATAAGCTGGAAGTAGGAAAGATAACCAAGGATTACATCAAAATAAAATATGCAAAGGGCGACGTTTTGTATGTCCCCGTAACGCAGCTTGACCTTGTCTCAAAATATATAGGTCCTCACGAGGACGACGGCAGAACCGTAAAGCTGAATAAAATCGGCGGCAAGGATTGGGAAAAGACCAGAAATAAGGTTCGCGCCGCCGTTAAGGATATGGCGGATCAGCTCATAGCCCTGTATTCAAAAAGGCAAAACAGCCCCGGATACGCGTTTTCACCCGATCTTGATATGCAGAGCGATTTTGAGAGAAGATTTGAATACGACGAGACGTCCGACCAGCTCAGAGCGATTGACGAAATAAAGGGCGATATGGAAAAACCGTACCCCATGGACAGACTTCTCTGCGGCGACGTCGGCTTCGGCAAAACAGAGGTGGCGCTTCGTGCGGCGTTTAAGTGCATAGCCGACGGCAAGCAGTGCGCCATACTCGTTCCCACCACAATTCTCGCGTATCAGCACTACCGCACCATACTCAAAAGATTTGACGGGTTCCCCGTTGAAATAGAGATGCTGTCGCGCTTCAGAACTCCGAAGGAGCAGGAGAAAATACTTAAAAATTTAAAACGCGGCTCACTTGATATAATTGTAGGCACGCACCGTCTTGTTTCAAACGACGTTAAATTCAAGGACCTCGGGCTTCTTATAGTAGACGAGGAACAGCGTTTCGGCGTGGCGCAAAAGGAAAAACTCAAGGAGATGTTCCCAACGGTAGATGTTCTGATCTTGTCCGCAACACCTATTCCGCGAACACTCAATATGGCTATGACGGGAATACGCGATATGTCCGTAATAGAGGAAGCTCCGCAGGACAGATACCCGGTTCAGACCTATGTTATCGAGCATGATATGGGCGTTCTCTGCGAGGCAATGGAAAAAGAGCTTCGCAGGGGCGGTCAGGTATATTATCTTCATAACCGCGTCGAGTCGATAGAAAGTACGGCGGCAAAGATAAAAGAGATGATGCCGTCCGCGCGCGTAGCCGTGGCTCACGGTCAGATGGGTGAAGAGGAATTGTCGGAAATCTGGCGTGACTTGCTTGAGGGCGACATTGACATACTCGTTTGCACAACCATTATCGAGACGGGCGTCGATGTTCCGAACTGCAATACCCTGATTATTGAGGACGCCGACAGGCTCGGGCTCGCCCAGCTTCATCAGATACGCGGAAGGGTCGGCAGGAGCACGCGCAGAGCGTCGGCTTACTTCACATTTAAACGCGGCAAGGAGCTATCCGAGATAGCAAACAGGCGCCTTTCGGCAATAAGAGAGTATACGGAGTTCGGTTCGGGCTTTAAAATTGCCATGCGCGACCTTGAAATACGCGGAGCGGGAAATGTTCTCGGAGCACAGCAGCACGGCCATATGGAGGCGGTAGGTTACGATATGTACTTGCAGCTTCTCGGCGAAGCCGTGGAAGAGGAAAAGGGCGAAAAGCCGACAAAGCGCAAAAAGGAATGCCTTATAGATATGCAGATAGACGCCCATATTCCCGATAATTATATCAAGAGTATTCCTCAGCGACTCGCGGTTTACCGCAGAATTGCCGACATCAAAAATACCGAGGACGCAGATGACGTTAAGGATGAGCTTCGCGACCGTTTCGGCGAAATTCCGCAGTCGGTTCAGGGCCTTATAGATGTTTCGCTTCTTCGTAATACCGCCGCCGCAAAGGGTGTGTACGAAATAGGTCAAAAGGGCAATTCCGTTATACTTTACGTTAATGATATAGATACAAATACGGTTTTGAATCTCTCCTCTATGATGCGCGGCAGAGTATCGATAATGGATTACGGCAAAAAGCATATTGCGGTCAAGATTGCCGACGGTCAGTCGCCGCTTGATACGTTGAAAGAGATATTCGGATATATGGTGTTCTGATTATGAAAATAGCTGTTATTTGCGATTCTTTTAAGGGCAGCCTTAATTCAAGCGAGGTTTGTGCCGCCGTTAAAGAGGGACTGCTTAAAGCCGATAAGAATTTTACGGTGCTTTCTCTGCCGTTTGCCGACGGCGGGGAGGGCACTTCTCGCTGTTTTTACGACATACTCGGCGGGGAAAAACGAAAAATTACGGTACATGACCCGCTCTTTCGCAAAATCAAAGCGGAATATACCGTCTTGCCGGACGGCACTGCTGTAATCGACGCAGCCTCGGCGAGCGGACTTACGCTCGTTTGCGACAGAGAGCGCGAAACCAAAAAGACATCGTCTTTTGGGTGCGGAGAGATGATATGCGACGCGGCGGAGCACGGAGCCGAAAATATTATTATCGGCCTCGGCGGCAGCGCCACCACGGATGCCGGTATGGGCATACTTTATGCTCTCGGTATGCGTTTTTATTCGGACGACAAAACCGAGCTTGCACCGACGGGCGAAAATATGGTAAAGGTAAAAAGCCTTGAGCCGACGCCGAGTTTTTTACGGTTTAAAAACGTGAAGTTTACTCTCGCGTGCGACGTTACAAATCCGCTGTGCGGCAAAAACGGTGCGGCGTATGTTTTTTCGCCGCAAAAGGGCGCCGTAAAAAGCGATATTGAGCTTTTGGATAAGGGCTTACGCAATATGGGTGAGATTTTTGAAAAAATGTCGGGCAAAAACATCATAAATCTCCCGGGCGCCGGAGCGGCAGGCGGCATTGCCGGCGGTATGGCGGCATTTTTAAACTGTACGGTCAAAAGCGGATTTGAGGTCCTATCGGATAAAACACCGCTTAATGAGACAATACGGCAGTCGGACGTAGTTATTACGGGCGAGGGCAAAACCGACAGCCAAACTTACTTCGGTAAGCTGCCGAAAAGAGTTTCCGAGGTTGCCGAAAAATTCGGCGTGCCGTGCATACTTTTAAGCGGTGATATCGAAAACGGCATTTCTGCGGAGAAACTCGGATTTTGTGAGATGTATAAAATCAGAGACGACGGATTGAGCCTTGAATATTGTATGAAAAACGCCGCTTCGCTTTTGTCCGAAAAAGCTTTCGTGATAGGCAAAAACTCAAAAATAATAAATAAGCAATTGGGCAGCATTTAAGAGAAAACGGGAGAAAACAAGAGATAACGGATATAATCATTGAATTTTTGAAAAAACGGTGTTGACGAAACCGTTTCTTCGTGATAATATATTCGGGCAATAAAAAAGAAATAAATATTCGGAGGTTATGTTTTATGTCAACTTATATGCCTAAGGCTGCTGACATCAGTCGTAATTGGTATGTTCTTGATGCTGACGGCAGAACGCTCGGTTCCGTTGCTGCAGAAGCTGCTACGCTTCTCCGCGGTAAACACAAGCCGACATTTGCTCCTCACGCTGACTGCGGCGATCACGTAATCGTAATCAACGCCGGCAAAATAGTTCTCACAGGCAACAAGCTTGAAAAGAAAATGTACTATCATCACACCGGTTACATCGGTAATATGAAGAAGGTTAAGTATAAGACCCTTATGGCTGAAAAGCCCGAATTTGCTCTTAAAAAAGCAGTTAAGGGTATGCTTCCCGACAACACACTCGGCAGAAAGCAGCTTACAAGACTTCGCATCTTCAAAGACGGCGAACACACACATGAGGCTCAGAAGCCCGAAGTTAAAGAATTCTGAGAAAGGGAGGCAAAATAAATGTACGAGACTAATCCTTATTTTTACGGCACAGGCAGAAGAAAGAAGTCGGTTGCAAGAGTTCGCGTTTATGCGGGCACAGGCAAAATAACGATCAACAATCGTGATATCGACGATTATTTCGGCCTTGAAACACTTAAACTTATAGTTCGTCAGCCTCTCGCTCTCACCGGCACAGCTGACAAATTCGACATCGTCTGCAACGTTCAGGGCGGCGGTGTTACAGGTCAGGCAGGCGCTATCCGCCACGGCCTTTCAAGAGCTCTTCTTCAGTATGACGAGAATCTTCGTCCGGTACTCAAGAAGGCAGGCTTCTTAACTCGTGACCCGAGAATGAAAGAGAGAAAGAAGTACGGTCTCAAAGGCGCTCGTCGCGCACCGCAGTTCTCAAAGAGATAATCGGTTACGATTTTTCAATCAAAATACTTCAAAGCCACGGGAAATCAAGGTTCCCCGTGGCTTTTTTATATTGTGACAGCCGATACGGTTTCTTTGTATAAACCGAATGAATGATTTTGAGAGAGTTTTAATTGCAGTCTGTATTATAGCTTAAATGCTAATTTTACAGGGCAAAATGATGTTGCTTTCGGTTCCGCCGCATGCAAAGGCAAAGGTCGTGCCGCGCAGACTTTTTCGCTGTATTTAAAATGTTTTAAAAAAGTCTTGACAGGTAACCGCTCGGTTGCTATAATAATAGTAACCGAGCGGTTACTACGGATTTGGAAGTGAATTTATGGCAGGAGATACAAAAGAGCGCATTTTGGAAACCGCGCTTGAATTATTCGCTCAGAGCGGATACTTGGGCACATCTATGAGCGACATTGCGGGAGAGCTGGGAATCACCAAAGGTGCTTTGTATAAGCACTATACGAGCAAGCAGGAGATACTTGACAGCATTGTGGAACGGATGAATAAAATGGACTATGAGCGCGCCGAAGAATATGAAATGCCCGAAACCGAACCTAACGGGTTTGCAGATGCCTATATGCACACGCCGATTGAAAAAATCCGCTCATACAGTATGGCGCAGTTCGACCATTGGACGAAAGAGCGTTTTTCCTCAAATTTTCGCAAAATGCTGACTCTTGAGCAATACCGCGATCCGAAGCTCGCCGGTCTTTATCATGATTATCTTGCCACCGGGCCTACAGAATATATGGCGGCGATTTTTCGCAGACTGACGGATTCAGATGACGCTGCCATGCAGTTGGCGCTTGAATTTTACGGGCCTATGTTTCTGCTTTACAGCGTTTATGACGGAACAGACGAAAAAGAAAGCGTTGCGCCGAAACTTCGCGCTCATATTGATAGATTTATTGCGAAAATCGAATCCGACTACCGAAAGCATGGAATGTCATTATGAAAGAATCTGCAGAAAAAAAGTGGGTGTTGTGCCCGATATGCGGAGCAAAAACACGCTTACAGCTCTTGCCCGAAACGGAACTGAAAGCATTTCCGCTGTTTTGCCCGAAATGCAAGAGCGAGTGCATAATAAACGTCAAAAATTTTATTGTTGAAACAAAACAGCCGGACGCTGAGACGCAGTGCTGATCGTAAAATCCGATCATGCGCTGTGTCTTATTTTTTAAGGAGGATATTATGAACGCAATTATTTACACCACAAACACCGGCAGCACCGAGCAATATGCCGGGCTGTTGGCCGAGAAAATCGGACTGCCGGCGTACTCGCTTGCCGAAGCGAGAAAAGCCGTCCCGAACGGAGCTGAGGTTATTTACCTCGGTTGGATTATGGCGGGTAACGTGAAGGGTTTTGCTGATGCCGCAAAGCACTGTAATATCCGGGCTGTCTGCGCTGTCGGTATGGGACGGACCGGGACGCAAACAGAAAATGTGCGAAAAAAGACGGCGATTCCTGCCGGCATTCCGTTGGTTACCTTACAAGGTAATTTCAATGTTAAAAAACTGCACGGCATTTATCGCCCCATGATGGAACTTATGGTCAAAACGGTAGGCAAGAGCCTCGCCGAAAAGAGTGACCGCACGCCGGAAGAAAATGATATGCTCGATATGATGCGGTGCGGCGGTGAGCGTGTTAAGGCGGAAAATTTAAGCGCCGTACTCGATTGGTACAATTCACATAAATAGAAAACGGAGGGAGTTATAATGATGTGTCCGCAATGCGGAAAAGAAATGAAAAATGGTTATTTATTCGGCAGCAAGGACGGCGCGTTAAGCTTTGCCTCTGAAGTGCCGAGTGTTTTTGAGAATGCAAAAAACACAGCCGGCTTTGTGAAACTTACCGTGCCGAAGGTCGGCGGTCGCGTAAGAATGGAAGCCTGCTGCTGCGATGTGTGCAAAATGATTATTATTAAATACAAATCAACACGCAATAGACGGCAGTTGCGCACCGGGGCTGTTTTCCCTCGTCAGTATACCCACCATCGTCGGCTGTGTCGGAGCATTGTTGATTATCGTTGCCGCTGTTGCTACGCCGATTGCCAAGACGCAAAAGATGCGCGAAATATGGTTCTATGTGATGTCGGGCGGTGCGGTATTGAAAATATTGACAATGGAAATTGCACGGATCATCATCTGAAGTGAGAGGGAAAAATGAAAGATTTAATTATATATGTTCACGGACAGGGCGGTTCGGCAGGAGAGGCGGAGCATTATCAAACGCTCTTCCCAAATGATGATGTTATCGGATTTGATTACCGCTCCAAAACGCCTTGGGAAGCCAAAGAAGAATTTTCGGCATTTTTTGTCGAAAAGAAAAAACAGTACAAGCATATTACTCTGATAGCAAACAGCATCGGTGCTTATTTTTCACTGGCTTCGCTGGATAAAACGTCGGTTGACAGGGCTTATTTTATATCCCCGATAGTGGATATGGAAACCTTGATTTGCAAGTTGATGCAACAGTCGAATGTAACCGAAAAAGAGCTTTCGGAAAAACGGGAAATTACCGCAAAATTCGGTGAACCGCTCTCTTGGGCATATCTTTGTTATGTGCGACGGCATCCGATTGTCTGGAATGTGCCGACATCTATTTTGTACGGCGAGTGCGATAACCTGTCATCAATGGAAACGGTATCTGCATTTGCCAAACGGCACCATGCGGATTTAACCGTTATGCCCGGTGGGGAGCATTGGTTTCATACCGATAAGCAGATGCGGTTTTTAGATAATTGGCTCAGAGAACACGAAACGAAAGTTGTAAAACCAAAACAAAAAGGAATGAAAAATATGTCAGAAAAAAATATAACCATCCGTCTTGAAACCAAAGACGATTACCGCAATGTCGAAAACCTGACGCGCGAGGCTTTTTGGAATGTCTATCGCCCGGGCTGTATGGAGCACTATGTGCTGCACTGCTATCGTGACGACCCGGCATTCGTGCCGGAGCTTGACTTCGTGATGGAATTGGGCGGCGAGCTGATCGGGCAAGTCATCTATGTGCGGTCTGAAATAGACTGTGATGACGGAAGAAAGGTGCCGATTATGACTTTCGGTCCCATCGGTATCGCACCCGAGTATAAGCGGCAGGGCTACGGGAAAAAGTTGCTTGACTATTCTATGGAAAAAGCCAAGGAAACAGGTGCAGGCGCACTCGCCATTACCGGAAATATTCTGTTTTACGGAAAATCCGGCTTTGTCCCTGCAAAAACAAAGGGTGTGCGCTATGCCGACGACCCGGAGGCTGACTATTTTCTCATCAAGGAGCTGATACCCGGCTTCCTTGACGACATTTCCGGCACTTACAAAGACCCGGAGGGGTATTTTGTCTGCGAGAAGAATCCGGAAGCTTTTGAACGTTTTGAGGCGACCTTTCCGAAAAAGGAAAAGCTGAAACTGCCGGGGCAGCTGTTCTGAGCAAGCGGTTTTTTATACGGGCAAGGCTTAAAATGCAGCACACGCGTAAACGGGCTGTTAAACCCATATTGGGATGTTATTCGTTTGCTTGCCCGAAGATTACACTGCCGAAAGAGGTGTAAAAATAATGGCTTCGAGTAAAGAATATCTGTATTTTATTTTGGAGCAGTTATCCGATTTAGACGATATTTCTTACAGACCTATGATGGGGGAATATATCATATATTATCGCGGTAAAATCATCGGCGGAATATATGATGACAGATTGCTCGTAAAGAAAACCAAATCCGCTTTGGAATATATGCCGTCGGCTGTTTGCGCTCGTCCGTATGACGGAGCGAAAGAAATGCTGTCGGTTGATGAAGTTAACGGTAAAGAGCTCCTTACAAAGCTTTTTAAGACAATGTACGATGAATTGCCGCCTCGGTAAAAATAGCTTGCGGCAAATCGTCGCACCGAGGACGGCGGCTGTATGAAAGTACGATTTTATCGTTTCCACCACAAACCGGTAAAAAACGCACATAAAATTACTAAAACTTTTAAGAAGTATTGCATTTTATTGGTAAATAATGTATAATTCCGTTATTGCTTAAGTAGGATATAAATGGAATTGGGGGAAAATTATGAATTGGACATTATATTGGGTTCTTTTAGCAGTCGGTATCGTTATGACGGGGGTATTTTTATTCCTGCGTATTAAAAAAGGCGGTATTTCCGCACTGTATGCCAAGGCGGCGGCAAGTCTCTGCTTTATTTCCACAGCTTTTGCCGCAACAAATGCAAACCGCGACAATCTTCAGTTCGGGTCGTGGGTGGCGTTCGGTCTTGTACTCGGTATGGTCGGCGATATTTGGCTTGACTTAAAATGGATTTATTTGCAAGATAAGGATTCGTATCTTTATTCCGGGTTTATCTCATTCCTTTTGGGTCACGTCTGCTTCAACATAGCAATTTACAAGAGCTACAGGTTCACTGCCAAAACCCTTGCCGTTTCCATAGGCGTATCGCTTCTTATAGCTATCGGCAATATCTTATCCGAAAAGCTTATGAAAAATCATTTCGGCAAGTTTAAATTTATTGTGTTCCTCTATACCTTCTTCCTGGCGCTGACTATGGTTTCGGCCATTATGGCGGCAATTGCCACGGGATTTGAAAAGGTATGGGTAGTTATGGCGATAGGCGGCGTTCTCTTTACTCTGTCCGATGCCGTACTTTCGGGTATGTACTTTGCCGAGAATAAGAATACAAAGTTCAACATATTCTTAAATCACATCTTATATTATGCCGCTCAGTTTACAATGGCGGCGACAATCCTTTGCATAAAATAAAAAAATCGGTGGGAACTTAAATTTAGTTCCCACCGTATTTTTATAACTGCCTTTAGTTAAAAAATAACTAAAACATAATTATTACATCTTTAATGCTTTCAGTCCTGAAATGACTTTAAGGCGTCAATTGTGTCTTGTATAAGCTCGTCAAGCGAAATACCGAGCATATCTGCACCGCGCTGTATTACTTCACGGGAGCAGCCGGCGGCAAAATTCTTCGCCTTGAATTTTTTCTTCACGGATTTAAGCTCAAGATCCTGTACGCTGTGCGACGGACGCATTTTAACAACGGCTCCTATAAGCCCCGTAAGCTCATCTACGGCATAGAGAACTTTTTCCATCTCGTGTTCCGGCTTAATGTCTACCGTTATACCGTATCCGTGGCTTGCCGTTGCGTGAATTATCTTTTCGTCAACGCCTCTTTCGCGCATTATTTCCTGCTCTTTTATGCAGTGCTCTTCGGGATACATTTCAAAGTCAAGGTCGTGCAAAAGACCTACGATTCCCCAAAAATCCCTATCGTCGCCGTAGCCGAGCTTATCGGCAAAATACATCATTGTTTTTTCAACCGTTTCGGCGTGCTCAAGGTGAAACGGCTCTTTGTTGTATTCCGTAAGGAGCGCGTACGCCTCGTCTCTTGTCATATTCAAACACCCTTTCGTGTATTTATTTTGCCTTGTAATTTGTCAAGTCTTTTACTACCTCACCGGCAATTATCAGCCCTACTACCGACGGTACAAACGCGTTGCTGCCGGGGATAGCGCGCCTTTGCGTGCATTTTCTCGCCGTACCGGGAGGGCAAATGCAGTGTTCGCGGCAGCTTATCGCCATATCCTCAATAGGTACAAGCGGCTTTTCCTTTGAATAAACGACCTTGAGCTTTTTAACTCCGCGTTTTTTCAGCTCATATCGCATAACTCTCGCAAGCGGACATACCGAAGTCTTGTAAATATCAGCCACCTCAAATGCGGTGGGGTCCATCTTGTTGCCGGCGCCCATTGAGCAGATTATGGGAGTTTGGCTCTTTTTTGCCTGCATAACAAGCTCGATTTTGCCGGATACGGTGTCTATGGCGTCAACAACGTAGTCGTACTGCGAAAAATCAAATTCCGCCGAGGTCTCGGGCGTGTAAAATTTTTGGTGTATTGTAACCTCGCAATTCGGATTGATGTCTTTTATGCGCTCTTTGGCAACCTCAACCTTGTATTTGCCTATCGTGGAACGCGTCGCGAATATCTGACGGTTTATGTTTGTAAGGCAGACCTTGTCGTCGTCGATAAGGTCCAATTTGCCTACGCCCGATCTTGCAAGCGCCTCAACGGTATAGCCGCCGACGCCGCCGATACCGAATACGGCAACGCGTGAATTTTGCAGTTTTTCCATTGCTTCTTTTCCGAGCAGCAGCTCTGTACGTGAAAACTGGTTTAACATAATCTCCGCCTTTGTGTTATCAAAAAAATTGTGTTACAGACAAACTTTGCCTGCGCCGCCAAGTGCGGCTTTATTGTGAATTTGTCTTTTTGCCTTGTTCAGATGCAGTAAGAACCGTTTGTGCTGTCGGCTTTGTCGATTAAATCCTGAATTGTAACGCTGTCGGCGTATTTGTTGATAACATCGTAAAAGCCGCGCCAAAAATCAAGCGTTTCACAGTATGAACTGCGCTCGCAATAGTTCTTTTCGTCCTGCAAACAGGCAACGGGCGACAGCGAGCCCTCACAAACTCTGAGAATGTCTCCCGCCGTGCATTTTTCGGGGTTTACATTGAGCTTGTAGCCGCCGGCATTGCCGCGAAAACTGCGTATAAGACCGGCTTTACTCAGAATTGAAACCACTTGTTCAAGGTATTTTACAGATATATCCTGCCTTGAGGATATATCTTTAACAGAGACCGGTGAGACATTTTGGTGGCGGCCTATATCTATCATAACGCGCAAAGCATAGCGCCCTTTTGTTGAAATCATAACATATCCTCCTGTTTTGAAATATCCCTATTATACTACCGATTTAGTAGGATAGTCAAGACCGAGTTTACGTGTTAAAAAATTCCGATTTAACAACAGAAATTAAAGAATAATGTGCAAAACAAAGAGGGATGATATTAAGACAGTTTTAAAAAACCGTCCTCTGACAAAAAACAAATGCCGAAACGGGGCAGTAAATTTTACTGCCCCGTTTCGATTTTTCTGTATTCGGAATATGCAATTTTCAGATGAATCAATGGTTACATATCGCCGTTTTTATCCTGCGGTTCCTCGGAATTTGCCGTACGCATACTTTGAGGCATATACGCATTTGACTTTTCTTCCGGAACGTTGTATTTTTCAGCCTGAAAAGCGGGCTCATTTTCGTTTTCGGCAGCCTTGTTTTTATTGCCCTTTACAATATTTATAATAGGTCTGACTGCACCGAGTGCACACAGAAATATGCCGATTATCAGGTCGGTTACATATGATTTGGAGATTTCGGGTTCACTGAGAAATCTGTAAGCATTTCTCAACGACTCGGCAAAAGTGAGCGTAAAATCTATCTCACCGTCGGCAAACCACGCCTGATAAGCGCTGTAAACATCTTTTGCAAGGCAGCAGTACCATGCGAGAATTATTACAAACAAAGCCATAACCACGGAAATTACGCAGCCGAATTTGCTGAGCTTTTTAGCGAAAACTTCATATCCTTTAAACGCACATATAACGCCTATCAGTCCGCTTATTGCGGCAATATAACCTACTTGGTACAGCAGAAAATACACAATTCCTCCCGCAAGTGAAAAAAGGAGCGCGCCTACCGTGCCTGCAAGACGATTTTCGGGGACGACCGCGGTATCTGAACTCTCCGTATATTGTGTGAGAGGTTCGATTTCTGTTGAATTTTTCATTTTGAAATTCATCACCTTTCGGGCATCGTGTGCATACAGGCACCGTTTTGCCGCAACTTCGATTTAACTTGACCTCGGCAAGGCGAACCCTACCGAGAATGCAACGATAAGATTATACATAAGGATGCGAGCTTTGTCTATAAAAAGATTTACAACGATAAAGTCGCTTTTTTTGAAAAGTTTTGACTTGCATTTTTTCTTTTAAATAGTCGCAAATGGCACAAAATAGCGCAAAAACGGGTGACATTTTGATAATTAAAAAACGCCGAAATCCCTTCGGTTTTCGTTGATAAGGCAGTAAATCAATTTATCACCGCAGCTGAATCGACAATGGGAGAAGAACCGAGTTGCAAAGCCACGGACTGACAATGAAAAGTTAAAAGAACTTAGCTGTCAGGCGTAGCAATGGAAAGGAAAATCACCGAGATCAGTCTATCACAGACTTTTCTCGGTGATTTTTTTATATCCGTACATTCGATTTACGCTAAGTCTCCTGCTACAATAATTGCAGAAAATCAAAGGAGGTCTGGCTGATGAAGCAGAAGTATTACCTTGCGCTTAGCATTGAGGAATGGCGACTTATGCTCGTAGCGCTAAACACTTTCCGCAATAGGCTTATTTCAGAGGGCAGATATACCGATGCCGTGGACG
>JALELS010000018.1 GCA_022768065.1 Ruminococcus sp.
GTAGAGCAGGGGACTGAAAATCCCCGTGTCATTGGTTCGATTCCGATCGGAGGCACCATAAATGCGGATGTAGCTCATCCGGTAGAGCGCCACCTTGCCAAGGTGGAGGTAGCGAGTTCGAGCCTCGTCATCCGCTCCAAAAAGGACGCTTAAAAATATTAAGCGTCCTTTTTTCCTAAATCCAATGACACAGAAATAAGGCGACATAGCCAAGTGGTAAGGCATGGGTCTGCAAAACCCTGATTCCCCAGTTCAAATCTGGGTGTCGCCTCCAAAAATCGGCAAGTATCATTTGATACTTGCCGATTTTATTTTTTGCTTCTTAATTTTTAACTCTTAACTCTTTACTCAAATCAGCTTTCTTTGAAAACCCAATCAAATCCTTAGTCACTTCGCCAAAGCCCTTCTTGAAAAGTAAAGTAGATTGCGAAAAGTAATCTGAATGGATTCTGCCTCCCTTGTAAAGGGAGGTGGGTTGCCGTCAAGGCAAGCCGGAGGGATTTCATAGGAATTTACGGAATTTAAATAGAACGTGCGTGACCTTTAATCCCTCAGTCTACTCACTTCGTTCGTAGCCAGCTCCCTTTACAAGGGAGTCTAAACAATCCCTCAGTCCGCTCGTAAACTCGCGTCCAGCTCCTGACGGGAGAGAGTCCCCTTTGTCACTTCGTGACATTTCCCCACACCGTGGGGAATCACCCTTTTTGAGGAAGCCTATTTAAATCTCTCCGATTTTACTTTTTCACGCTTTGGTCTGTCCTAAATTCTTGACAAGTTTCCGTCGCTGAATTATAATATTTTAAAGCTTAGTTGTACCTAGCAGGTGCAGCTTTATTGCGATAGTTTAATATCGGGGGTGTCGGCGCAAAAGCCGGCTGAGATTAAGGATAAATGCTCCTTTGACCCTTTAACCTGATACGGATAATGCCGTCGTAGGTAGTATAATCTCAGCCTTACGGTATTTTCATATCGTAAGGCTTAATTTTTTAGAGAGGGATTGATATTGTGGAAAAAAGAAATACTACAAAAAGACTCACAGAAAGCGCATTGCTTCTTGCAATAGCTGTGGTATTGGGACTCGTTTCAAAGCTTTTGGAACTTGATTTTCCGTTCGGAGAAACAATAACGCTTGTAAGTATGTTCCCGGTAGTTCTTATTTCTTACAGATATGGTGTGAAATGGGGGTTGCTCAGCGGCTTTACCTATTCACTTTTGCAGATGATAATGGATGCTAAGGTGGTTTCGCTATGTTCCTGCCGGGCGAAGGCCAAATGGCTGTTTGGCAGGCAATATGCGTTTGCCTTCTTGACTATGTGCTCGCTTATACCATACTCGGCGTCGGCGGTATGTTTAAGGGCAAATTCAAAAAACCGGCATTGGAGCTTGCGCTCGGCGTATTTGTCGCCCTGCTCTTCAGGTGGTATATTGTTTATATTATATCGGGTGCGGTATTCTACGGAGCATGGGCCGAACAATTCTTCTCTCAGGAGGGCTTCTATAAGTTCTATAAGATAGGAGAGAGCATACTCGGCAAATATTCCGGTACGGCTCTGTCGATAGTTTATTTGGTGTTCTATAACGGCCTTAACGGCCTTGACGGCCTTTTTTATATGGTTCCGGGAATAATCATAACAACCGTTGTGGCGGCTATTCTCGGTAACGTTCCGCAGATAACCGGAGTTAAAAATCCGAAAAAAGATAAATAACAAACGCTTGACAAATTTTTTAACTGTAATTATAATATAAAGCACAATCGAAAAGATCGCCTTTAAAAACTGTGAAGGAAACAAGACGGTTACCGTGAGTTTCAGAGAGCTGCCGTGTGGTGAAAGGCAGTACCAAGTATCCGTGTATAACTCGTTCCGGAGTTTCATAGCTGAAGTCATAGGCTGTGACGGCAGACACCGTTATATGTCAGGTCTTGTTGGAGACCGCAGAGGGCAGCCTTGGCTGCCGAATTAGGGTGGTACAGCGTGGTTTTTACTTCGCCCCTATCTTCTTCAGAGATAAGGGCGATTTTTTGTTTTGTAAAGACTGCGCTTTATTTTTTATATTTTTCGCTGTGCTGTCAGTCTTTGCAAAGCAAGCTATATGATTGGAGTACTTCATAGGAGAAATAATTATGAAAACAAACAAGTACATTCCTTTTGAACCTATCGACATTCCGGACAGAACTTGGCCGTCCAAGACCATAAAAGAGGCGCCTGTTTGGTGCTCTGTGGATCTCCGCGACGGAAATCAGGCTCTTATAGACCCCATGAACCTTGAGCAGAAGCTTGAGATGTTCAAAACGCTTGTAGACATCGGCATAAAGGAAATCGAGGTCGGCTTTCCTTCCGCATCGGAGACGGAATATGAAATTCTCCGCACGCTTATAGACGGAAATTATATTCCGGACGATGTGACAATTCAGGTGCTTGTGCAGAGCCGCGAGCATCTTATCAAAAAGACCTTTGAGGCTGTAAAGGGCGCAAAGAACGTTATAATACACTTTTACAATTCCACATCGACTCTTCAGCGCAAGGTCGTATTTAAAAAGGATATGCCGGGCATTATCGATATTGCGGTAAACGGCGCAAGACTTATTAAAAAGCTGTCGGATGAGCTTATGGAAACGTCCGACATAAACATACGCTATGAATATTCGCCGGAGAGCTTTACCGGTACCGAAATGGATAACGCGGTTGAAATATGCCAAAGAGTTTTGGAGGAGCTCGGCGCAACACCCGAAAACAAGGTCATACTCAACCTTCCTTCAACCGTTGAGGGCAGCACGCCGAACGGATATGCCGATCAGATAGAATATTTCTGCCGTCACCTTAAAAGCCGTGACAGCGCTATAATCAGTCTTCATCCGCACAATGACCGCGGTACTGCGGTTGCGGCTGCCGAGCTCGGGCTTCTTGCGGGTGCGGAGCGTATAGAGGGAACTCTTTTCGGCAACGGCGAGAGAACCGGTAACGTGGATTTGGTCACACTTGCTCTTAACATGTATACGCAAAATGTAGACTGCAAGCTTGATTTCCATGATATAAACCATATTAAAGAAGTTTACGAGGACGCCACAAAGATGAAGGTCGGTCCCCGCCAGCCGTATGCGGGCGAGCTCGTATTTACCGCCTTCTCCGGCTCTCATCAGGACGCCATAAACAAGGGCAAGGCGTTTATGCGTGAGAATAATCCCGATAAGTGGGAGGTCCCTTATCTTCCCATAGACCCGGCTGATGTCGGCAGGGAATACGAGCCTATAATCCGTATAAACAGTCAGTCCGGCAAGGGCGGCGCCGCATATATTATGCAGGAATACGGCTTTACAATGCCCAAGGCTATGCACCCCGAATTCGGAGCGGTCGTTCAAAAGGCTTGCGATGAAAAGGGCAAGGAGCTTAAAGCCGATGAGGTCTTCGAGCTGTTCTGCGAAGAATACCGCAATGTATGCGGGCCCTACAAGCTGCTCAACCATAAATTCAGCGAAGAAAAGCTTGAGAGTGAGGCTCGCACCAGAGTTCACTTTACAGGCACCATAAAATACAACGGAAACGATCCCGTATCAATCGAGGGCGTCGGTTCGGGTCCCATTGAGGCATTCTTCAACGCTCTTTCGCACGTCGGAATCACGGGTTACAAATTCAAGAACTATTCGGAGCACGCGATTTCCATCGGTGCGGACGCCAAGGCGTGCTCTTATATCGAGCTTGAAAATCCCGACGGCAAGACCGTTTTCGGTATAGGTATTTCACACAACATAAACTATGCTTCGATAAAGGGCATTTTGTGTGCAATAAACCGTTGCCAGCCGAATGTTGTGCGTGAGCCGCAGCAGCCGATATTTGAGAAAAAATAATCGGATTTCGCGGCAAAGGTGTTTTGTCGGAATACGATTCAGCGTTTTATATATCCGCTTTATTCGGCAAAACGTGCCGTGAGCGGCAGGAAAGGATATGA
This sequence comes from Ruminococcus sp., assembly GCA_022768065.1. Lineage (GTDB taxonomy): Bacteria > Bacillota > Clostridia > Oscillospirales > Acutalibacteraceae > Fimenecus. The sequence goes on from JALELS010000018.1 coordinate 3,946, forward strand.
AAGTAATATGAGAGAACATAATATTGTAGTATTAAAGGGCGACGGTATCGGCCCCGAAATAGTTGACGAGGCGGTTAAGGTGCTTGACGCCGCAGGCAAAAAATACGGCTTTAAGATGAATTATGATTATGAGCTTATGGGCGGCTGCGCCATAGACGAGACGGGCGAACCGCTTCCGCAGAAAACCGTTGACGCCTGCAAAAAGGCTGATTGCGTGTTTTTGGGCGCCGTAGGCGGTCCTAAGTGGGACGGTGTCCCCGGCAATAAACGCCCCGAGGCAGGGCTTCTCGGAATACGCGGTGCACTCGGCCTTTATGCAAATCTCCGTCCGGCAAGAATATTTGCCCCCCTTAAAGAAGCGTCGCCCATTAAAGACAGTATAACAGAGGGCAACCTTGATATAATGATAGTTCGCGAGCTTACGGGCGGAATTTATTTCGGCGAGCGCGGTACCGGCGTCGAAAACGGCGAAGAATATGCCTACGACACCGAAAAATATACCGTTTCCGAAATAAAGAGAATAGCAAAAACCGCTTTTGAGATGGCTATGAAGAGGAACAAAAAGCTCACGAGCGTAGACAAGGCAAATGTTCTCGATTCTTCAAGACTGTGGAGAAAAACCGTTATCGAGATGTCAAAGGACTATCCCGAGGTCGAGCTCAACCATATGTATGTTGACAATTGCGCCATGCAGCTTGTACGTAACCCAAAGCAGTTTGACGTTATCGTGACTTCAAACATCTTCGGCGATATTCTCTCCGATGAAGCGTCTATGATATCGGGCTCCATAGGCATGCTCGCGTCGGCGTCTCTTTCCGACGGCAAATTCGGACTCTATGAGCCGATACACGGTTCCGCGCCCGATATTGCAGGGCTCGGCATCGCAAACCCGCTTGCCACAATACTCTCGGCAGCTATGATGCTCAAATATTCTCTTGATGAGGGCGAGGCTGCGGCAGATATAGAAAATGCGGTAAATGCGGCACTTGAAAAGGTTCGTACTCCCGATATATACAAAGACGGGTTTAAAAAGGTATCGACTTCGGGTATGGGCGACGAGGTTATAAAGAACCTCTAATAAAAAAGATAAATATTGCTTCGGCGGCTTCGTAAAGGCGGAGCCGCTTTTTAATTTGTGAACAAAAACTGAATTTATCGTATTTTATTTGAAATATCATAAAGTAAGTGTTAATATATAGTAGTATTGCACCCGTGCGGTGTAACGCTGCAATAATTTACAAGGAGGATTTTCCCTTGGACGAAAATAAAGACAAGACTTCATCCGGCGGAACCGACGAGAGCTACGGCTCAACATTTGACCGCAATACCGAGGATGTCAAAAAGGAAATGGAAGAGCTTGCGGCTACATTCCAGCGCGAACTTGACAAGACCAAGGCAGAGGCCGAGGAAAAAGGCGAGCTTATTCAGGAGCTTGAGGATATTCCCGAAGCTCCGTCACAAAATGATGACGACGAGCTTTCCGAAGACGAGCTTTGCGAATGCTGCGGCGAGAAAAGGCGCGGCACAAAAGCCGACCCCGATTCGCCGTATTGCGAAGAATGTGATCTCGGGCTTCGTCATTATCCGTTCAGTTTCTTAAATATATTCTTTGTCGTTGTCGTTATTGCGCTTGTGTTTTACAGCGGATATGTATTCGCAGGGCGTATGGGCGTGTTAAGCGACGTTTATAAGGCGGATAAATATGTATCGCAGAAAAAAATGGACTCCGCCGTTACCGCATATGAGGACGCGGTCAAAACTATGGAGAAAGCCGATATAAACGGCGAGCTTGTTTATAAACGTCAGATAGCGGCGAATTACAACATAGGTTATCTTCAGGATATAGCCTCTATGGGCGCAAACATAAATTCGTGGGAGCTGTCTCTCCCGCACTTCAGGAGCGCAAAAAAGGCAATGGCAGAGTCGGCTGACTTTATAGCTACCGTGCAAAAGGCATATACAATTCTTACAAAGTATGACGTCAGCGATCCCGCCGATTTCCCGTATGACGACGCTATGGCGGCTTTGGTGTCGCTTGAAAGCGAACCTTATACCGAGGATACAACGGCAGATTCTTCGTCAACAACGGCTTCTTCCGTTAAGGCCACGCAGTACAACAAAGCCATGATATACTACTATGAGTATTATATAACGGTAATCTGCAACAAGGATTATGATGAACAGCTCAAATACCTTGAAAAGATAAAGGACGAATATCCGCAGTATGTTTGGCTTTACGGTTCGGCTCTCGGCGACCTTTACGCAAAAACCGGCAAGGATGTCACGGAAGTCTGCGACAAAATTCGCAACAACAATTCCGAGGATCAGTCGCCGTATATGATTGAGGTCGAAAGCCTGCGTATAAAGGGCGATTATGACGCGGCCATAGCGAAATGCGAAGAATATGTTTTGCTTGACGACTGCACCGTCAAATATGAGATTTACCGCCAGGAGGCACTGTGTTATATTCTTAAAGGCGATTATGACAAAGCCTTTGAGACCGCACAAAAAGCGTATAATGACAACGGATATTCGCTTGAGGTTATAGATACTTTGGCGCTTTGCTCCGTTTTGAAAAATGACGATGCTACCTACAGCAGCCTGGAATCGCTTTTGAGCGGCAGCGGTTACAGTATTTCCGCAAAGGTCACCGACTTTAAGGCGGGCACCGTTACACTTGACGATATTCTTCTGAAAGGAGCTTATGACGTAGAATGAAAATAGTATATCTTGCAGTAAAATATATAACTGTCGTCGGTACGTTCCTTCAGGGATTTTTTGAGCATCTCTCATGCCGTATGTACGACGTTCTCATAGAGGACGGCAGATATTTAAGAGCAAACGAGATGTGCGGTCATATAGAGCACGAGCTTATCAAAAAGAGGGGAACCGCGTTCGGGGTGTGCTTCTTCCCGTTCCTTTTCAACCTGCTTATCGGACTTATTCTGACTGCGGTAGGCTCGGTAAATATTTTCTATCTCGGTGAATTTTTTATGAGCGCCGATTCAAAAGTGCCGAATTTTCCGAACTTCTTATTCCTGTGGGTAGGTATTTCGTGTCTTACAAATCTGTTTCCTCAGATAGAAGACGCTCTTACTCTCAAAGAGCAGATTTACGGCAAGGGCAAGTCAAATCTCTTTGTAAAAATAATTGCCGCACCGATATTCGCCGTACTTTATGTCGGTTCGTATCTTCAGAGTGTGGGACTTACGCTTGTCACATCTGTGGTATTCTCGCTGTTTATGCCGTCAATTCTCGGCACGTTTATACCTCAGCTCTATAATACCGTAGCAGGCTGATTAGTCTTACATTATATATGTTAAACGGGGAGTGCAAAAAACACTTCCCGTTTTTTGTTGTGTTATATATTGCAATATGGTAAAATCAAGTCGGTGATAATATGAAAAAGATAGCAGTAATAATAACGGCGCTTGCCCTGTGCCTTGCGTTTTCATCGTGTTCTAAAAAGAACGCCGAGGAGCAAACGACGCAAGCCGGCGACACAACCGCCGTGCAGGAAACCGAAACACAGTCGGCTCCCGAAACCGAACCCACAACGGAGGAACAGACAACATCGGCTCCCGAGACGCAGGCGCCGACCGCCGCTACTCCTCAGCCTCAAAAGACAACCAAGAAACCGACTCAGGCGGAAACCAAAGCCGCACCGGCTCCCACTGCCAAGGCAACAACCGCCAAGGCGACAACCGCCGCTCCTGCGCCGACTGCCGTAAAAGGCTTTGAGGGCGAAATGCTGGAGCAGTGCAATCAGCAACGCCGGGCAAACGGAAAGGGCGACCTTAAGCTTAACAATACCCTGTGCGCAAATGCCGCGGTCAGAGCCGAGGAAATTTCAAGAAAGAACTGCTTCTCTCATACAAGGCCCGACGGTTCGGCGTGCTTTACCGCGATTACGGTTAATTTTATGACGTGCGGAGAAAATATTGCTTACGGCACGCGGTCCGTCTCTGCAACGGTGACAGCGTGGATGAATTCGCCGGGACATAAGGCAAATATTCTGTCGGACGATTTTACCGAGGCGGTTTCGGCTGCTATGAAGTAAACGGCGTAAGGTACTGGGTTCAGCTGTTTATCGGATAAGCAATGCAGCCCCCGACGTATTATGTTTTAAATTGTACGTTCCCATATGTGCAGCGCCAAAAAAGCTCGTTAATCTTGTGAATTAACGAGCTTTTATGCTTTAAAGCCGTATGCTTATTTACAAAATACGTGTGCCCCGATAGTCTGTATAACGGGTCTTGTACGTATCCACTTATTCGACGTCTTTGCCGGATTGTAGTAGTATATGGCGCCGCCCGACGGGTCCCAACCGTTTATTGCGTCCTGAGCTGCCTTTTTGGACTGCGCTGTAGGCTCGGTGCTCCAGTTACTGTCGTTCACGCAGGAAAAGGCTCCGGGCTGATAGACTACTCCGGCTATCGAATCGGGGAAGGACGAGTGCTGCACGCGGTTGAGAATTACCGCGCCGACCGCAACCTGACCTATATACGGTTCGCCTCTCGCTTCTGCGGCAATTACCTTTGCGAGCAGATATACGTCGCTTGAGCTGTATTGCCCGGAAGAGGAGGTACTGATTCCGAGCGCCGACAGTGTTTTCGGACCCGCAATGCCGTCGGCGGTAAGTCCGGCGGATTTTTGAAACTTCTTTACCGCGTCTTTTGTCAGCGTGCCGTAAATTCCGTCAACGGAACCGCTGTACATTCCTTTCGATTTTAATTTGGTTTGTATCTGTCTGACTTCTTCGCCGCGCGACCCCATTTTCGACAGTACTTCGGTGCTGCGCTCGGTACTTTGTCTGTATACCGCAACTGTGCCCACAGCAAAAAGCAGTGCGGCGGCAAGACACACGGCTAATATTTTTTTGAATTTTGTATTCGGAGAATTCATCTTCATAATAATTTACCGACCTTTTATCTGTTCAAGTGCTCGCTTACGGAATTATTGTTTTCATGTGCGACACTTTTATACACATAAATTGTGTATTACAAAAAGACATATACTAAATATGGACAGACAAAACCCGTTTTGAAAAAAATTTGATTTTTTTAAAAATAAGTGTTGACTTTTGTGTTGCGCTGTGATATTATATCAAAGCTGTCGCGAGAGACACGGAAACAAAATTGAACAAAACGCTTGATATTTCAACGTTTTTGATTAAACAGTTTGAAAAAAGCGCTTGACAATTTCGCAAGCTTATGTTATTATATAAGCCCTTCGGTAATCACGGAGAACAGCAAATGGACCTTGAAAATTAAACAACGACAAGAAACAAGGAACCCTGAGATTCTTAAAGTTGAAAGACTTAAAGAGTTTTAGAAGTACGAAAGTACGAACAGTAAATTCGGGAAATTGAAAAAATTTCTTGGATAAAGTAAAA
>JALELS010000019.1 GCA_022768065.1 Ruminococcus sp.
GCATGTCTTGTGTTATCTTATTCATAGCGAATAGGCTCTCCTGTCTTTCGGTTTGGTTTAGGCAACTCTACCTTAACACAGGTTTGCTCTATTCGCTACTTTTATTTTCCATTTTTGTCACACATCATTGTAACACATACACCGAAATTTGTGTAATGCAAAAAATATTGCTTGCTTTTTTTAATAAAATCATATATAATATCCTTCGTAATTTGATCTATGGAGAGTTGTCCGAGCTGGTCGAAGGAGCACGATTGGAAATCGTGTAACCGCCTAAAACGGTTCGAGGGTTCGAATCCCTTGCTCTCCGCCATAAGAAACAGGGCGTAGCAAATGCTGCGTCCTGTTTTTTGTCCGAAAGCAAAAAGGGATTCGAACCCTTACAATCTTTTGCAAGACGAAGTCTTGTCAAAAGAAGTCTGTAATAGGATAGTTTGCAAAGTAAACTCGAGGGCGAACGAAGTGAGCCGAGCCAATTACTCAGACGAAAATGCGACGTAGCTTTGACCGGGCTTTTTGAAAATTGAAAATTGTTTGAGAAAATTTATGCTGTTTGGAGTCACAAACTCTACTATGCGGTTGCATTATACAGCTTGACGGTAACGAAAAAAGCTGTTAAACTCTAAAGTTATAATAGAGTTTCGGGAGGCTTTAAAATGAAAGACGGATTGCTATCCATAGGGAAAACAGCGGAAATGTGTCATTTGTCCGTTGCAACATTGCGGCTTTACGATGAATTGGGATTGTTAAAACCAAAGTATAAAGATCCCGAGACGGGATACCGCTATTACGATGTTGCACAAAATGCACGGCTGGATATGATAGCGTATATGAAAGAACTCGGAATGAGTCTTACGGAGATCGGTGAAGTCTTGAAAAAAGAGGATATTGTGCTTATAGAGACTATACTTACGCAAAAAAACGAACAGTTGCACCGTCAAATGCGCGCGCTTCGGGCACAGCATGATGCGGTAGAGCGCGCAATTGCATCTATTGAACGTTATCGCAAGTCACCGGAAAAAGGTACCGTAGTTCTTGAATATATTGACCGACGTTATATTTGGGGTATGCCGTGCGCCTGTGATTTCTATAAAGAAGGGCTTCGTGCGTTTGAAAACGAGCTTGTCGGTTTGCGAAAAGCCCTTATAGAACGCGGCTTTTTGCAGGTGCATTCATATACCGTAGGTACTTCTATAAAAAAAGAAAATTTCATCGATAACAATTTTGTTCCGCAGGATACGTTTGTATTTGTAGGATACCGTGACCAAACGAGTTTGCCGGGCACGGTTATAGTTGACAGCGGGATGTACGCCTGTATTTATCTTGACAATTTTGACGATGAACTTGAATATGCACGGCTGTTGCTGCAAAACTGCAAGGAGAATAACCGCATAATCTGTGGGAACTATATTTGCGAAATAATGACTGAATTCAACGTCTTTGACGACAGTCGGCGCAATATGTTCCTGCGCTTACAGGTACCTGTAAAATTTAATAGATAATTTTTTCACAAACTTGTCTTGACTCTCAACATGAATGAGGGTTTATACTAAATGTGTAACGGGGATAAGTACCCGTGAAAAGTATATTAAGGAGGACTTATTTATGGAAAAAATTAAAGTGGTACAGTATGGCTGCGGAAAAATGAGCAAATATATTCTTCGCTACCTGCATGAACACGGCGCACAGATTGTCGGTGCCATTGATGTCAATCCTGCGGTAGTCGGGCAGGATGTCGGTGATTTTGCCGGACTCGGCGTTAAGACCGGCGTGCTTATCTCGGATAATGCCGATAAGGTTCTTGACGAGTGTGATGCGGATGTAGCAATTGTTACGCTGTTCAGTTTTATAGGCGATATATACAGTCACGTTGAAAAATGTGTTTCACGCGGAATTAACGTAATTACAACGTGTGAAGAGGCTATCTATCCGTGGACAACATCTGCTGCACAGATAAATCGCCTTGATGCAATTGCAAAAGCAAATAACTGCACCATAACCGGCAGCGGTATGCAGGATATATTCTGGATAAATATGGTTGGCCTTGTTGCGGGCGGATGCAATAAAATCACTAAAATTAAAGGTGCGTACAGTTATAATGTCGATGAGTACGGGTTGGCTCTGGCAAATGCTCACGGCTGCGATCTTACACCCGAAGAATTCGAACAGACAATTGCGCATCCGGAAAAATTTGAGCCTTCATACGCTTGGAATGCCAGTGAAGCGATTTGCAACAAACTCGGACTTACTATAAAATCCATTGAGCAGAAACACGTTCCGTGTGTCATTGACCGAGATATTTATTCCGAGACTCTCGGTAAAACCATCAAAGCCGGTCGCTGCATAGGTATGTCTGCCGTTGTTACCATAGAAACGATGCAGGGAATTACCGTCGAAGAAGAGACTATCGGTAAGGTTTACGGACCCGATGACGGTGATATGTGCGATTGGTATATTTCAGGCGAACCGGATACCGAATTCCATGTGGTCAAGCCCGCTACGGTCGAGCACACCTGTGCAACGGTTGTCAACCGTTTGCCCTCGCTTCTTCGTGCACCTGCAGGCTATGTAACGGCAGATCAGCTTGAACCCAATGAATACCTCACTTATCCCATGGAGCTTTACTGCTGATTTTAACAGTTAATAAAGTCAATAAAGCATAATTAAATCGGCACAGACGATAAAATATCGCCTATGCCGATTTTTAATCGGGCTTTTTTCTTGCGTCTTACATTTGTCTAATGTCGGCTTAAATACCGTTATTTACAAATAAGACATCAAACCTCACGTCACTTAATTGCTGAAATTCTCAACTTTGAAATGCAAATCGTTTTATTTTTATCGTTTTCGGACTAACTTCTTGTTCATAATCCCTTTTTGTGATAAACTGTGTTACAAATGCCGCTTGTCGGGCGGCGTCATTTACGGATATAATACTAACAGAAAACCAGGGCGAAAAATATGAAAGATTTATCAAAACGAACAATGGATTTTACGGATTCCGTGATACGTCGTATGACGCGCGTTTCCATGAAATACAACGCTGTAAACCTGTCGCAGGGATTTCCCGACTTTGAACCGCCGGAGCCGATACTTCAAAGACTTGCCGAAGTGGCGCACGAAGATTTCCACCAGTATTCCGTCACTTGGGGAGCACAAAATTTCCGAGAGGCTCTTGCGGATAAGCAGTCGCATTTTATGGGCAGAAAAATTGACCCGAACAGCGAAATAGTAGTTACCTGCGGAAGTACTGAGGCAATGATGGCGGCCATGATGACCGTAACCGATCCGGGGGATAAGGTTATAATATTTTCCCCGTTTTACGAAAATTACGGTGCCGATACCGTTTTGTCGGGCGCAGAACCGATATATGTTCCGCTTCATCCGCCCGAATTCAAATTCAATACGGATGAGCTTGAGGCTGCGTTTAAACAAAAACCTAAAGCCATCGTGCTATGCAATCCGTCAAATCCGTGCGGCAAGGTGTTTACATATGACGAACTTCGCATAATTGCCGATTTTGCGGAAAAATACGATGCGTATGTTATAACCGATGAGGTTTATGAGCATATAGTTTATGAGCCGAATAAGCATACATATTTCGCGACGCTTCCGGGAACGTGGGAGCGCACAATTTCGTGCAGCTCTCTGTCAAAAACATATTCGATAACCGGTTGGCGACTCGGATATATAATAGCGCCTTCGCGCATAACGGAAACCGCCAAAAAAGTGCATGACTTTTTGACTGTCGGCGCCGCGGCTCCGCTTCAGGAGGCCGCCGTTACGGGACTTCGTTTCGGTGACGAATATTATGAAGAATTAAGACGTACATATACCGATAAACGGAATTTGTTTTTAAAAGGACTCGATGATATCGGAATACGCCATACCTCGCCCGAGGGCGCTTATTATGTGCTTTTGGACATTTCCGAATTCGGTTATGATTCGGATCTTCGCTTTTGTGAAGAGCTTGCCGAAAAGGTCGGCGTGGGCGCCGTACCCGGGTCAAGCTTCTTTCGCGAAGACGTCAACAACCTTATTCGTCTGCATTTTGCAAAAAAGGACGAAACGCTGTATGAGGCACTTAACCGACTTGAAAGCATAAGGAAAAAGCTGCCTGTTAAAAAATATTGATTATACGGAGATTTTTATGGAACTTATACGTTTGAGAGACAACAAGGGAAAAATATTTGATACCGCAATGAAGCTCTATGAAAAAAGCTTCCCCAAATACGAGCAGAGGTCATATAACGCACAGCAGAGAGCTATGAGCGACGAACAGTATCACTTTGACCTTATTTACGATGACGGTGAATTTATAGGCGAAGTGCTTTATTGGAATGCCGACAGCTTTATATATGTGGAGCATTTTTGTATTTTGCCGGAAAAGCGCAACCATAAATACGGCGAGCGCACACTCTCAATGCTGCAAGACTGCGGCAAAACGATTATTTTGGAAATCGACCCGCCCGTGGACGAGCTGACTGTTCGCCGTCGCGGATTTTATGAACGAAACGGGTTTAAATTAAACGATTTCGAGCATTTTGCGCCTGCATATACGGAGGGCGGAGAAAGCTTTGAGCTTAAAGTTATGACTTATCCCGATAAAATCACCAAAGAACTGTATGACGGGTTTTATAAATTCCTTTGTGATAAAGTGAAAATGTATATATGATTTTATTTTTCGTCCGATATTGACAAAAAGCGCGGTAAAACGTTGCTTTTTTTACCAGATCGACTTCCGAAAACAAATGCATTTTTTTGGGAAAAGTAAATGTCGATTTACAAAATATGTTAATTTTTTAACTCTTTTGTTGACATTGTTTATAAAAATGTTATAATAAAAACACTATGATTTAAATGAGGTGGAACAATATGGGAGCTAAAAAAACCGTAATGTTGACCGGCGCTTCCGGTCATATGGGTTTCCACGGCTTTAAAGAACTCTACGCTAAGAAAGACAAGTTCAATCTTGTCCTTTTACTTCGCGGAAGTGAAAAAAACCGTGTTAAATTCAAAGATTTTGAAAATGATCCTTCAGTCAGAATAGTATGGGGCGATCTTACAAACTATGAGGATGTTCTCAATGCCGTTACAGGCGCCGACTATGTCCTTCACGTAGGCGGCATGGTTTCTCCGGCAGCAGACTGGAAACCGTACAGAACACAGAAAACAAACATAGGCGCTGCTCAGAATATCTGCAAAGCAGTTCTTGCTCAGCCCGATCCCGACGCAGTTAAGGTTTGCTACATAGGTACCGTTGCCGAGACAGGCGGCCGTAATTATCCTATTCATTGGGGTCGTTGCGGCGATCCGCTTAAGGTTTCGGTATACGACCACTACGCTGTTTCTAAGTGCGTAGCAGAGCGCGTATTCGTCGAGAGCGGTATTAAGAATTGGGTTGTAATGCGTCAGTCGGGCATACTTTATCCCAACATTCTTAAAAATATGGATCCTATCATGTTCCACGTTCCGATAAACGGTGTTCTTGAGTGGTGTACTGTTGAGGATTCGGGACGTTTGCTTGCAAATCTTTGCGACGAAGATGCAAAGGGCAACCTCGGTTCTGACTTCTGGAACCACTTCTTCAACATCGGTTCCGGTAAAGAATACAGAATTTCAAACTATGAGTTTGAGTGCCTTCTTCTCGGTACGCTCGGTCTTGCCGGCCCCGAAAAGCTCTTTGACCCCAACTGGTTCACTACAAAGAACTTCCACGGTCAGTTCTATGCCGACGGCGACAAGCTTGAAAACTTCCTTCACTTCCGTGAAAATCTTCCTGTTAAGGATTACTTCAACCGTCTTGCAGATCAGGTTGAATTTTACTTCAAAATCCCGAGATATCTTCCGAAGAACCTCGTTGCAGCTTGCGCGAAGCCCTTTATGAAGAAAATTGCAAAGACTCCGGACTTCGGTACTCTTGACTGGGTTGAAAAGAATAACAAGCAGCGTCTTGATATTTACTTCGGCGGTATGGATGAGTGGAAGAAGATCCCGTCAAAGTGGGAAGACTTCGACATCATCAAGTTCGATAAGGATAACAGCGCAGCTGAGCAGTTTAAGCTTGACCACGGCTATGATGAGACTAAACCCGAATCAGAGCTCGATATTGAGGATATGAAGCAGGCTGCTAAGTTCCGCGGCGGCGAATGCCTCTCCGAGACTATGACAAAGGGCGATATGGCTACAAAGCTCAAATGGAAATGCGGCCACTGCGGCGCAGAGTTTGAAGCAAGCCCCGCTCTTATACTCCTCGGCGGACATTGGTGTCCCGAGTGCTATATCCCGCAGAAAGCTTGGGATTATGACGCTATCGCAAAGACCAACCCGTTCTTTGCTCAGGTTTGGTATACAAACCACAGAAAAGATGAGAACAACCGTTATGACTTTGACGATTTGTTCCACATCAACGGCGTTGCTTGGGACGACATCAAGAGATAAATTTTTGCAGAAATGCATAAAAAACCGTGAAGCCTTTAATCGGCTTCACGGTTTTTTTAACCGAGCATAGTTTATTCTATGCCTATTACTTTGTAGTCCTTGTCCTCAACGGCTTTTTTGAGAACGTCGTTGTCGATTTCGCCTTTAAGAGTGACCTTTGCGGTACCGCTTACATGGCTTACTTCGGCTGACTCAACCTCAGGTAATTCTTCAAGTGCTTTCTTGACCGCGGCCTCGCAATGTCCGCACATCATACCTTCGATTTTAATTGTTTTTTCCATGGTTTTTAATTCCTCCGTTGCATTTTTTAAATGCTTTTTTATTTTATGATCGTGGCTTGCGTCACGAAGTTTAAACAGATTAAGACTTAAGGCATTGGTTACAACGCAGAAGCTTGAAAGGCTCATTGCCGCCGCTCCGAGCATGGGGTTCAGCGTAAGTCCGAGAGGGATAAATACACCGGCGGCTATCGGAATTCCTATTGTGTTATAGAAGAATGCCCAAAACAGGTTTTCGTGTATATTCCTTAGTGTTGCTCTGCTGAGCCTTATGGCTGCGGGTACATCGGAAAGACGGTTCTTCATAAGCACAACGTCGGCGGCGTCTATGGCAACATCTGTGCCGGCGCCTATGGCTAAGCCTATGTCGGCTCTTGTAAGGGCAGGGGCGTCGTTTATTCCGTCTCCGACCATTGCCACCTTGCCGAGCTTCTTGAGCTTTTTGATTTCTTCTTCTTTGCCGCTCGGCAAAACCCCTGCGATTACTTCGTCAACACCGGCAGCCTTACCTATAGCGTTTGCGGTACGCTCGTTGTCGCCCGTAAGCATTACAACGCGTATTCCCATATTTCTGAGTTCCTTAACGGCTTCGGGACTGTCGTCTTTAATTACGTCCGCCACGGCTATAATGCCGAGAAGCTTTCCGCCGAGACCGAAGAAGAGGGGAGTTTTACCCTCTCCCGACAGCCTTTCGGCAATGTTCTTGATGTCGGATGAAATTTCGGTTTTTGTTTCTATAAAGCTGAGATTGCCTGCGAATATATCTTCTCCGTTTACGGTGCCGCTGAGACCGTTTCCGGGCAAAGCTTTAAATTCAAGTACGTCGTCGCAGATAATATTTTTGCTCTCCGCATATGAAATTACGGCTTTTGCAAGCGGATGTTCGCTCTTCTTTTCAAGAGATGCCGCAGCTTTAAGCAGCTCATCTTCCGTTGTTTCACCGTTCGGGATAATGTCCGTAACCTTTGGTTCGCCCTTTGTTATCGTGCCGGTCTTGTCGAGCGCTACAATCTGTATTCTGCCGGTCTCTTCAAGAGATGACGCTGTTTTGAAAAGGATACCGTTCTTTGCGCCGAGACCGCTGCCTACCATTATCGCAACCGGAGTTGCAAGACCTAAGGCGCACGGGCATGATATTACGAGAACCGAAATTCCGCGTGCAAGCGCATAGCCTACGCCGTGACCGAGCAGAAGCCATATTACGGTTGTGATTACCGCGATAATTATTACAGCAGGGACGAATATGCCCGAAACCTTATCCGCGATTTTTGCTATCGGAGCCTTTGTGGCTGCGGCGTCGCTGACCATTTTTATTATTTGCGAAAGGGTGGTGTCTTCGCCTACACGTGTTGCACGGCATTTTAAAAAGCCCGACTGATTTACCGTTGCCGCCGAAACCTTGTCTCCTGCGGCTTTGTCTGCGGGAATGCTCTCGCCCGTAAGTGCCGATTCGTTTACCGCACTTTCGCCCTCGATAACCACACCGTCTACCGGTATGCTCTCGCCCGGGCGTACTACAAATATATCGTCTTTTTGTACCGTGTCAATAGGCACGGTTTTTTCTTCGCCGTCTTTTAAAATTACTGCGCTTTTGGGCGCGAGTTTCATAAGACTCTTTAACGCGTCGGTCGTTTTGCCCTTTGAACGTGCCTCGAGGGTTTTGCCCACGGTTATAAGTGTGAGAATCATAGCGGCGGACTCAAAATAAAAGTCCATCATATAGGTGTTTACAGCCTGCATATCGCCGCGCGTCTGAGCGTCGGTCATCATAAAGAGGGCGTAAGTGCTGTATACGAATGCGGCAGTTGAACCGAGAGCCACAAGGGTGTCCATATTCGGCGCTCTGTGCCACAGGCTTTTAAAACCGCTGATAAAGAACTTTTGGTTTATTACCATAATTATAACGGTAAGCAAGAGCTGTGTAAGTCCCATTGCAACGTGATTGCCGTTATAAAAAGATGGTAGGGGCCATCCCCACATCATATGACCCATCGAAAAATACATCAGTATTATAAGAAATCCGACGGACCAAAACAGACGTTTTTTGAGCTTTGGCGTTTCCGTGTCGCGAAGTGCGGATTCATCGGCGCTCTCGGCGGCTTTGCCTCCGCCTTTCTTTGAGGCTCCGTAACCGGCTTTTTGTACCGCGGATATTATAGCTTTGTCCGATGCCGTTCCTTCAACACCCATGGAATTGGTGAGCAGACTGACGGAGCACGACGTTACGCCGGGCACTTTTGATACCGCTTTTTCAACTCTTGCAGAACACGCCGCACAGCTCATACCGGTGACGTTATACTGTGTCATTATTTTTTTACCTCCCGTGTCTTTACGGAAACAGCCTTGTAGCCTGCCGATTCAACGGCGTTTTTGAGCGTTTCGTCGTCAATTTTTCTGTCGAGCGAAACAACCGCTTCTTTTTTGCGAAGATTAACTCTCGCCGAAGCACCGTCTATTTTGTTTATTGCTCGTTCAACACGGTTTCGGCAGTTTTCGCAGCTCATTCCGTCTATCGAAATTATCTTTTCTTCTGTTACGGGACCGTCGAGCTTTTTGTGCTCGGGTCTTATTTCTCCGCCGCCTCCGCAGCAGCCGCCCTGACCTTTAAAGTGTTTTGCACCGGAAACCGCTGCCAATACCACAATTGCTATGAGAATTATTATTAAAACAACATTCATTATATTTTACCCTGCTTTCTTTATTTCATAAGTTTTTGAAGTGTAACCACAAGCTCGTCAATCACTTCGTCATTGCCGTTTCTTATGTCGTCGGCAACGCATGTTCTGATGTGATTTGCAAGCAGTTCTTTGTTAAAAGCGTTTATCGCGGCGTTTACGGCGGCGGATTGTATGAGTATATCCGGACAGTAAGCGTCGTTTTCCACCATGCCCTTTATTCCGCGGATTTGCCCCTCGATTCGGTTAAGCCTGTGTATAAGCTTTTTATATTCCTCGGGGGAACGCTCTTTTTTTCGCTGTGAGCAATGACAGCACTTTTCTTTTTCCATGAACCGCACCTCGTTTCTATACCCTTAGGGGGTATTTTGAGTATATACCCATAAGGGGTATATTGTCAAGCCTGTTTTGAAAATTATTTTATTTTAATATGCGACATACACTATGGCAAAATAAAAAAATACCGGAGCCTTTTTGCGGCTCCGGTAAATAAGATATAAAGCGTATTATTTCTTTATGCTCTCTATGATAAAGGAATAAGCATATTTCTTGTTCGGATGGAGTATATACGGCTCACGCACGTGTGCGTCGCCGGGCATATCTCCGCCTACGCCGAGCTGAGTTAAATCAAAGTTGAACGTCGTAATATCCTTGTGCTTTAACTCGTGGATGTGCGTGGCTCTCTCAAGCTCGTTCTGCGTGTAATGCCAAGCGCTGAATGCGAGCGGAGTGTTGTACGGAGCGGTAAATTTAAGACCCTTGCCGTCCTTGTCGGTTATTTCAACATAACGGACGTCAACTCTGTTGCCGTTTTCCTGCGGACGCATATAGTGGTGCTCAAGGTCGTCAACGCTCATCTCGTGAATAGCTATTTTGCCGCCGGTTTTACGGTCGATATATGTTTCCTGCGGACCTCTGCCGTACCACTTTACGTAGTTGAGTTCGGGTATAAGACCCATCTGCGTACCGAATCTCAAAAGCGTAAATCTCTTCGGTGTGCCCTCGTGGCTCACCTTGATTTTCCCGTCGGGATAAATAACGTATGTCGATTTAACGCCCGAGAATGAGAATACTGCCCAGTCTACATATATGATGATTTCGCCGTTTGCGCCCTCGTCTATTGCTGTTATTGTGCCCTGTGCCGTATCGGTTGCGGTTCTCCATGTGTAATACGGATGCATCGGTATAAGGAAGGGGACAAAGTTTGTAAGCGAAAAGTCATTGTCGATAAGCGCGCGGAAGTAATTCGGTTTCAAGGGAGTTTTTAAATATTCCTTGCCGTCAAAGCGCAGTGAAACTATCTTGCCGTCGGTAACCTTTACCGTGAAGTTTTCGCCCTGTACGGTAGCCGTTGTACCTATCTGAACACATTGAAGCTTACCCTTTGAATTATCGGGCATAGCCTCGGGCATCTTCTTTAGAATTATCTGGTCAAACGACTGTTCATAGCCCTTTTCGCAATAACGCTCCTTGTTTTTGCAAAGGAATGAGAATGTGATAATGCACTCGGCGTTCGGAAGATTATCGGAAGAGAACGGCACCGTGATGTCCTTTGAAGAGAGCGGGGGAACCGAGAAATCTTCGATAATACCCGATTCAATCTCTTTACCGTTTGCGGTTACGGTCCATTTAAGGTCGAATTCCGAAAGGTCGGTGAATAAGTGCTTGTTTTTAACGGTAAATTCTTTTTTCTCAAGGTCTTTTTCAAGAACCTTCATTTCGGCGTAAACCTTTTTAACTTCATATGCCGACGGGTGCGGTTTTCTGTCCGCGGCAACTATACCGTTAGCGCAGAAATATGTGTTGCTTCCCGTCATTGCGGTGGTATTGGGGAGTTGGAAAGGTCTGCGCGGCTCCGATTTTTCAAAATCCGTACCGTAGAGCCAATGGTCCCCGTCAGGCGCCTTGTAGCGAAGCGACTGATCCACAAAATCCCATATAAAGCCGCCGCACATATTGTCATATTTCTCGAAGTCGTCCATATACTCCTGGAAGTTGCCGAGGCTGTTTTCCATTGCGTGTGCATATTCACAGAGTATTACGGGCTTCGTGTAAGCCTCTTTCGGAATGGGCTTTGAATCTGCGGCAAGCTGGTTTGCAACATTATCGTAAAGGCTTATGGTGATGGGCTCGCGATTGCCGAGCTTTTCCATAATGTCGGGCAGGGGGTACATTCTCGATATAACGTCACTCTTTGTGAGGTCAAAATCGCCCTCATAGTGGAACTGCCTCGTTTTATCAAGCTCTAAAGCGGCCTCCTTCATCTTGGTGAAGTTTGTGCCGTCTCCCGCCTCGTTGCCGAGTGACCACATAAATACACAGGCGTGGTTTCTGTCGCGAAGTACCATTCTCTGCATTTTGTCCACAACCGCGTTAGTCCATACGGGATTGCTTCCCGGAACGCCCTTTCTGCGGACGCCGTGGCTTTCCATATCGCACTCGTCCATAACATAGAAGCCGTATTCATCGCACAGCTCATAGAAGAACGGATCGTCGGGATAGTGTGAAGTGCGTATCGCATTTATATTGCAGCGCTTCATTATGTCGAGATCCTGATAATACCTCTCTTTGGGAACTGCCCAGCCGTGGTCGGGGTCGAAATCGTGACGGTTTGTGCCGCGTATCATCAGAGGCTGACCGTTGAAAAGAATTTTCTCCCCGACTATTTCAACCTTTTTAAATCCGAAACGGATTGATTTGTACGATACCGTGTCTCCGACTTTAAGTTCTATGACGAGAGTGTAAAGCTCGGGCGTTTCGGCGCTCCATTTAAGCGGATTTTTAACTACGGTTTCAAGATTTATCGTTTTGCTGTCTTTTCCGTCTACGGTAAATTCTTCCGAACCTATATCCTGTTTTTTGCCGTCCTTTTCTATGTATGCGGCAACTTTTGCGGTTTTTGCGGAATCTTCGTAGTTTACAACCTTTACTTCAAGGTTTGTGTCGCTGTCCTTATAGTCTTTGTCAAGATCGGTGGTTATGAAGAAGTCGCGAAGACAGGTTTTAGGCTCCGCAAAGATATATACTTCTCTGTAAAGACCGCAGAGAAGCCACATATCCTGATCTTCTATATACTGGGCGTCACTGTAACGGTAGCATTTTACAGCCACTTCGTTTATGCCGCTTTTTATGTACTTGGTAATGTCGAATTCGTGCGGAGTCATAGAGCCCTGCGAATAACCTACAAAGCTGCCGTTGATATATACTTCGATTGCCGATTTTGCGGCGCCGAAGTGCAAAAATATTTCTTTTCCGTCGAAGTTCTCGGGCAGGGTAAAGGCGCGTCTGTAAAGACCGATTTCCTGCATATTGTGGTCAATGCAGGGAATTTTGTTCTTTTGACGGCTTATGGCTCTCGGGAAAGTGCTCGCATAGTAATACGGAGCGCTGCCCGTGCCCTCTGTCTGCCAAACCGACGGAACGGTTATGTAACGCCATTCTGAGTCGTCGAAATTCGGCTTGTAGAAATCGGGCGGACAGTTGTCAATGCCCATCTGCCAGTGAAATTTCCACTTGCCGTTGAGGGTCACCTTGTAAGGCGAGTCCTTTCTTTCTGCGGCGTCAAGAGCGTTATCGTAAGAAAATGCGATAACGTGGCCGTCTTCTTTGTTCCTTTTGATAACGGCGGGATTTTCCCAGTCGTATCTTTTTTTAATCTCCATTTTCTTCTCCAATCTTTTTATACTTATATATTAAAAAATTTTAATCCTTTTCCGATTCCTGCTTGTATGCGAGGTATTCTATAAATTGTCTTGCGGTTCTCGGACTTCTGCCGCCGGCTCTTAAAGCGTGAGCCTCCGCTTTCATTATAAGCTTGTCCTCCGGCATATCTATGCCGTATTTTTTTGCAAGCTCAACAACAATGCTTGAATACAGATTTTTGTCGGGTCTTGAAAACGTAATCTGCAATCCGAATCTTGCCGAAAGACTTGTAAGCTCCTGTATGGTATCCTGAATGTGCACATCGTCTCCGTCGCGGTCGGCAAAGCTTTCCTTGACGAGATGACGGCGGTTTGACGTTGCGTATATGGCGATGTTTTTTGCCCTGCCGTTTACGCTGCCCTCCAAAATAGCCTTCAGCGCGCCGAAATCCTCATCGTTTTTGGTAAAACTCAAATCATCTATAAATATTATGAATTTAAGCGGATTGCCCGATATTCTGTCCATTATGTCAGGCAGGGAATAGAGCTGATTTTTCTTTACTTCTATAAGTCTCAGACCGTCGTCTTTAAATTCGTTTGCTATCGCCTTTACGGTACTGCTCTTACCGCTTCCGGCGTCGCCGTAGAGAAGTACGTTGTTGCACGGTTCGCCCTTTAAAAGAGCCTTTGTGTTCTCAATTACTTCGCTGCGCTCGCGCTCGTAGCCCGAAAAATCCGAAAGCCTTTGTGTATCGGGGTATTTAACGGGTACAATATCGCCGTTTTTAATAATAAAGACATGGTATTTTGCCCATATGCCGTATCCGGTTTTGGATATGTTTTCGATTCTGGAGAGATAAATGCTTTTTATATCGGTTTCCTCGGTAGTCCAGCCGGGGAGAGACTCGTTTTCGAGATGCAGGCACTTTTTTACATCGTCCGACCGTACAGCCGCCAATTCGTTAAGCGTGTCAAGCTCCATATTCAGAGCCTCGTCGTAATGTTTGCCGAGATTTCGGTGACCGCGCTTTAATATGTATGCGTTTTCATCTTCGAGAACGGCATTTAAAACATATTCGGAGAAATTGTCGGTCTCCGCAAAAAGCTTTGAGAGGAAGTCGGCATATAAATAAACTTCTTCTTTTTCACTCTTTTGGTCATCCGCAAGCTCCGTGAACGACTTAATTACATCGTCCTTTAACAAATTTCTGAAAATGACAAGAGAAAAGAGCTTGTGCGAAAGCTCTTCAAAATTCAACATAATACAATAACATCTCCGAAAATAATTAAAAAAGACTTGACATACGCCCTTGACAAGCATATAATAATAAACTGCTATAAAATGGAAGCATATGCTCTTGTCGTTTTTTTGTATTAGTAGTTTATCACAAAAAATCAATTAAATCAATAGCATATCACAATCAATTATTATAGTAATCTCCCGCCGGTCCGCGATTTGTCAATACCCCGGTTTTTGCGGTCGGCGTTTGGAATAATTTTGCGAACGGAGAGTGATAAGCCCTATGGTGAATGTCAAACCAGTAAAACTCGGAAGAAACACACGCATGAGCTTTTCTAAAATCAATGAGGTAATGGAGATGCCCAATCTCATTGAGGTACAGAAAAATTCCTATCAATGGTTTCTTGACGAAGGTCTGAAGGAAGTATTCCGCGATGTCGCAGATATTACGGACTATTCCGGCAACCTTGTTTTGAGCTTTGTCGATTACAGAATGGACGATGCTCCCAAATACACCGTCAAGGAATGTAAAGAGAGGGACGCCACATACGCTGCTCCTTTAAGAGTTACTGCAAGGCTGCTCAACAAAGAAACGGGCGAAATTAAAGAAAGCGAAGTCTACATGGGCGATTTCCCGCTTATGACAGACAGCGGTACTTTCGTAATCAACGGCGCGGAGCGCGTTATCATTTCGCAGCTTGTCCGTTCTCCCAGCGTATACTACGGTATGACGCATGATAAAACGGGTAAAGAGCTCTACTCGACAACCGTTATCCCCAACAGAGGCGCATGGCTCGAATATGAGACAGACCAAAACGACCTGTTTTATGTCAGAATAGACAAGAACAGAAAAATTTACATCACTACCTTTATCAGAGCACTCGGTCTTTCCTCCGACGAAGAGATACTTGAGTTTTTCGGCTATGACGAGAGAATCAAGGCTACCCTCGAAAAGGATACTACCATAAACACCGAGCAGGCTCTTATCGAAGTATACAAGAGACTGCGTCCCGGCGAGCCTCCCACACTTGAGACCGCACAGGCACAGCTTGATAATCTTTTCTTCGATCCGCACAGATATGACCTTTCAAGAGTAGGTCGCTACAAATACAACAAAAAACTTGCAATTTCCGCTCGCATAACCGGCTTCAAGGCCGAGGAGCCCATTATCAGCAACCTTACGGGCGAGGTTCTTGCGGACGCAGGCGAGACCATAACTCCCGAGCTTGCTTACAGAATAGAGCAGGAGGGCGTCAACACTGCCGTTATCGTAACTCCCGAGGATAAAACGGTTAAGGTTTATTCAAACGGTATGGTTGACATCGGCGAGTATGTGCCCATGTTCTCTGAGGATGAACTTGAGGATATAGGCATTAACGAGAAAGTACGTTTTACCGTACTTCAGGAAATCCTTGAAAAGTGCGGCGACGATAAAGACGCACTTTCCGAAGAGCTTGCGGCTCGCTGCGACGACCTTATTCCGAAGCACATCATCATAGATGATATAATGGCTTCCATCAACTATCTTAACTGCATCGCAGACGGCGTAGGTACAACCGACGACATCGACCACCTCGGCAACCGTCGTATCCGTTCCGTCGGCGAGCTTCTTCAGAATCAGTTCAGAATAGGCTTCTCCAGAATGGAGAGAGTAGTCAAAGAGAGAATGACTCTTCAGGCTCAGGAGCCCGACAAGGTAACTCCCGCGGCTTTGATAAATATCCGTCCCGTTATGGCGGCTATAAAAGAGTTCTTCGGTTCGTCTCCGCTTTCTCAGTTCATGGATCAGACAAACCCCCTTGCAGAGCTTACTCATAAGAGAAGACTTTCCGCTCTCGGCCCCGGCGGTCTTTCACGTGACCGTGCAGGATTCGAGGTTCGTGACGTTCATTACAGCCACTACGGCCGTATGTGCCCCATAGAGACCCCCGAAGGACCGAACATCGGACTTATCTCTTACCTTGCAACTTTTGCAAGAATCAATAAATACGGCTTTATCGAGGCTCCTTTCCGCCGCATAGACAAGGAAACGGGAACGGTACTCGACGAAGTTACCTATATGACCGCAGACGTCGAGGATAACTACAAGGTAGCTCAGGCTAATGAGCCTCTCGACGAAAACGGCAAGTTTATGCGTAAAAAGGTCAATGCCCGTTATCGCGACGAGTTCATGGAGCTTGAGGCAAACGAAGTTGACTACATGGACGTATCTCCCAAGATGGTTGTCTCCGTTGCAACCGCTATGATACCGTTCCTTGAGAACGATGACGCAAACCGTGCTCTCATGGGTTCAAACATGCAGAGGCAGGCAGTTCCGCTTCTCACCACCGAGTCACCCATTGTCGGTACGGGTATGGAATATAAAGCGGCCGTAGACAGCGGCACGGTAGTTCTCGCAAAGCGCGCAGGTACCGTAACCAAGGCTGACGCCGACACGGTTGAAATAACCACGAATGACGGTTCGGTTGACCATTACGACATAATCAAATTTATGCGTTCTAACCAGGGCACCTGCATAAATCAGCGCCCGATAGTTTCCGAGGGTCAAAAGGTTGAGGCTCACGAAGTTATAGCCGACGGTCCCGCAACCTCAAACGGCGAGATTTCACTCGGTAAGAATGCGCTTATCGGCTTTACCACATGGGAAGGCTACAACTACGAGGACGCTGTTCTTATTAACGAAAAGCTTGTCCGCAACGATGTTTATACTTCAATTCATATAGAGGAATATGAGCTTGAGTCGAGAGACACCAAGCTCGGACCGGAAGACATTACGAGAGATATTCCGAATGTCGGCGAGGACGCTCTTTCCGATCTTGACGAAAACGGTATAATCCGTATCGGCGCCGAGGTTCACTCGGGCGATATACTCGTCGGTAAGGTAACACCTAAGGGCGAGACGGA
Organism: Ruminococcus sp.; assembly: GCA_022768065.1. Classification (GTDB taxonomy): domain Bacteria; phylum Bacillota; class Clostridia; order Oscillospirales; family Acutalibacteraceae; genus Fimenecus. The sequence goes on from JALELS010000019.1 coordinate 17,180, forward strand.
GCTTACCGCAGAAGAGAGACTTCTCCGTGCAATATTCGGCGAAAAGGCAAGAGAGGTTCGTGATACTTCTCTTCGCGTACCGCACGGCGAATACGGTATAGTAGTAAATGTCGAAGTGTTCACAAGAGAAAACAGCGACGAGCTCAGCCCCGGTGTCAATAAAGTAGTGCGCTGCTACATCGCTCAGAAACGTAAGATTTCCGTCGGCGATAAGATGGCAGGTCGTCACGGTAACAAGGGTGTTGTTTCGAGAATACTTCCGCAGGAGGATATGCCGTTCCTTGACGACGGTACTCCGCTTGACATTCTTCTTAACCCCCTCGGCGTACCTTCCCGAATGAACATCGGTCAGGTGCTCGAAGTTCACCTCGGTTTTGCTTACCGCAAACTCGGTCAAAAGATTGCCACACCGGTATTTGACGGTGCGCATGAGTCTGATATCCGCGAGGCTCTTAAAGAGGCTGGTTACCGTGAGGACGGTAAGTCAATACTTACCGACGGCAGAACGGGTGAGAAGTTCGACAATCCCATAACCGTAGGTGTTATGTACTTCCTTAAACTTCACCATCTTGTTGACGATAAGATTCACGCAAGAAGCACGGGTCCGTATTCACTCGTTACTCAGCAGCCCTTGGGCGGTAAAGCTCAGTTCGGCGGCCAGCGTTTCGGTGAGATGGAAGTTTGGGCTCTTGAGGCTTACGGCGCAGCTTATACTCTTCAGGAAATACTCACCGTCAAGTCGGACGATGTTGTGGGCCGTGTCAAGACTTACGAGTCGATAGTCAAGGGTCTCAACGTTCCGAAGCCCGGTATTCCCGAGTCGTTCAAGGTTCTCATTAAGGAACTTCAGTCACTCGCTCTTGACGTCAAGGTTCTTGACGCAAACAACGAGGAGATTGACCTTAAACAGACCTATGACGACGATGATGTTACTCCTACGATGGCTGACAACGAAGCATTTTCAGAAGTCAATGACGCTTCTTATGAAGACGGTTACATTCCGGACAGAGAAGAAGACGCCGACGAATACGAGAATGACGATTATACAAGCGATTCCGATGACGGATTTGATTCGGATGACCTCAATGACGAGGATTTCTGATTTCACGTTTCGCAGATTTCTGAATTTTAATGGAAGAAAGGTAAAGAGCCAATGGAAAATATAACCTTTGAATCAATAAAAATCGGTCTTGCTTCACCGGAACAGATCAGAGAGTGGTCTTACGGCGAAGTCAAAAAGCCCGAAACCATAAACTATCGTACCTTAAAGCCCGAGCGCGACGGACTTTTCTGCGAAAGGATATTCGGACCTACAAAGGACTGGGAATGCCATTGCGGAAAATACAAGAGAATTCGCTATAAGGGCAAAATATGCGAGCGCTGCGGAGTTGAGGTTACCAAATCCAAGGTAAGACGTGAGAGAATGGGTCATATCGAGCTTGTTGCTCCCGTTTCTCATATTTGGTATTTCAAGGGTATCCCGTCAAGAATGGGACTTATCCTTGACATTTCTCCGAGAGAGCTTGAAAAGGTTCTCTATTTCGCAAAATATATTGTCACCGATCCCGGTGATACAGAGCTTAAAAAGAAGCAGATACTCTCCGAAAAAGAGTATCTCGATATGAGAGAGAAGTATGAGGACGACTTCAAAGCCGGTATGGGCGCCGAAGCCATCAAAGAGCTTCTCTGCGAAATCGACGTTGACGCGCTTACCGAGCAGCTCCGCGAGGAGCTCGCAGAGGCGTCGGGTCAGAAGAAAGCAAGAATACTCAAAAGACTTGAAGTCGCCGAAGCATTCAAGCTTTCCGGTAACCGTCCCGAATGGATGATTCTCGACGTTATTCCGGTAATTCCGCCCGATATCCGTCCTATGGTACAGCTCGACGGCGGCAGATTTGCCACCTCCGACCTCAACGATCTTTACAGACGTGTCATCAACAGAAACAACCGTCTTAAAAGACTTCTTGAGCTTAACGCTCCCGATATAATTGTAAGAAACGAAAAGAGAATGCTTCAGGAGGCTGTCGATGCTCTTATAGACAACGGCAGACGCGGCAGACCCGTAACGGGCCCCAACAACCGCGCTCTTAAATCTCTTTCCGATATGCTTAAAGGTAAGCAGGGTCGTTTCAGACAGAACCTTCTCGGTAAACGTGTCGATTACTCCGGCCGTTCCGTTATCGTTGTAGGACCCGAGCTTAAAATGCATCAGTGCGGTCTTCCCAAGGAAATGGCACTTGAGTTGTTTAAGCCGTTCGTTATGAAACGTCTTGTTGAAACCGGTGTTGCAGGCAACATTAAGTCGGCAAGAAAAATGGTAGAGCGTGCAAAACCCGAGGTTTGGGATGCTCTTGAGATAGTCATTAAGGATCACCCCGTTATGCTTAACCGTGCTCCCACTCTTCACAGACTCGGTATTCAGGCATTTGAGCCGGTACTCGTAGAGGGCAGAGCCATTAAGCTTCATCCGCTTGCTTGTACCGCATTCAACGCGGACTTCGACGGCGACCAGATGGCTGTTCACGTACCGCTTTCGGCTGAGGCTCAGGCAGAGGCAAGACTCCTTATGCTTGCTGCAAACAACCTTCTCAAACCGTCAGACGGTAAACCGGTTACCGTTCCCACACAGGATATGATACTCGGTTCTTACTATCTTACTATGGAAAAAGACGGCGAGCCTGGCGAGGGCAAAGCGTTCCTCAGCGTTGATGAAGCCACCATGGCTTACAACGAGGGCGACATAGGCCTCCATTCAAAAATCAAGATTCGTATGACCAAAGAGATAAACGGTGAAAAGGTTACAAGACTTGTTCCCACAACTCTCGGTAAGGTCATATTCAACAATCCCATTCCGCAGGACCTCGGTTTTATCGACAGAAGCGATCCCGAAAAGGCGTTCAATCTCGAGGTTGAATTCCTTGTCGATAAGAAAGGCCTCGGCAAGATAATCGACAAGTGCATTAAAAAGCACGGCGTTCATGTAGCTTCCGTAATGCTTGACAGCATCAAGGCTCAGGGCTACAAGTACTCAACAAAATCCGGTATAACGGTTGCCGTATGCGACGCTATAATCCCGCCGCACAAGAAAGAGCTTCTTGAAGCAGCCGAGGAAAAGGTTGACGCTATCACCGCTCAGTATAAGATAGGTCTTTTGAGCAACAACGAGCGTTCCAAGAGAGTTATTAAAGTTTGGGAAGAATGCACCAATAAGGTTTCTCAGGGTATTAAAGAGAACCTCGGTAAAAACAATCCCATTTATATGATGGTTGACTCCGGTGCCCGTGGTTCGGAATCACAGCTTCGTCAGCTCGCAGGTATGCGCGGACTTATAGCCAACACGGCAGGTAAGACCATCGAAGTTCCGATTCGTGCCAATTATCGTGAGGGACTTAACGTACTCGAATACTTCATTTCATCACGTGGTGCACGTAAAGGTCTTGCCGATACCGCTCTCAGAACGGCTGACTCAGGTTACCTTACCCGTCGTCTTGTCGATGTTTCTCAGGACGTTATCATCCGTGAAGAAGATTGCCATTGCCACGACGGTATTGAGGTTTACGATATCCACGAGGGCAAGGAAATGATTGAGACTCTTCAGGAGAGACTTACAGGCAGATTCCTTCTTGAGGACTTCGTAGACGAAAAGACCGGCGAGCTTATAATGTCCAAGGATAAGATGATGACCGAGGACGACGCAGCAAAGGTTGCCGCCATAGTTAATGCCCGTCCCAACGAGGCAGACAGAAGAATTAAGATTCGTTCTCTTCTTACCTGCGAATCCGATCACGGCGTATGCATTAAGTGCTACGGTTCAAACCTTGCAACGGGTGAACCCGTTACGGTAGGCGAGGCAGTAGGTATTATCGCGGCTCAGTCAATAGGTGAGCCCGGTACACAGCTTACAATGCGTACCTTCCACACCGGCGGTATCGCATCAAGCCAGGATATCACACAGGGTCTTCCCCGTGTCGAAGAATTGTTTGAGGCAAGAAAGCCCAAGACTCTTGCAATCCTTGCAGAGATTGACGGTTATCTCTCATTCCGCGAGATTAAAAAGAACGAGCACATTGTTATCACCAATCCCGAGACAGCCGAAGAGAGAACTTACCTTATTCCTTACGGCTTCCGCAAGAAGTTCAACAGCGATAAGGACGAAAACGGCAACCCGATATTCGTAAAGAAGGGTACAGCTCTTACAGAGGGTGCACCCAATCCCCACGATATACTTGCCATCAACGGCGTCAATGCGGTTCATGACTACCTTATCAAGGAAGTTCAGAAGACCTACCGTATGCAGGGTGTTGATATCAACGATAAGCACATTGAGGTTATTGTTCGTCAGATGATGAGAAAGCTCAAGGTAGACGAGCCCGGTTCAACCGAGCTTCTTCCCGGAGCTACCATTGAAAAATCCGACTTCAATAAAGAGAATAAGCGCGTAAGCGCCGAGTGCGAGGCAGAGGGTAAGGAATTTACTCCGGCTACCTGCTCTCCGGTACTTCTCGGTATCACAAAGGCTTCGCTTGCTACGGATTCGTTCCTGTCGGCGGCTTCCTTCCAGGAGACCACAAGAGTTCTCACCGATGCGGCTATTAAGGGCAAAACCGATCCTCTTATCGGCCTTAAAGAAAATGTTATCATCGGTAAGCTTCTCCCGTCGGGTACAGGTATGAAGTGTTACAGCGAGGTTGAGCTCGAAAAGACTTATTCGGACGATACAAATCCCGATGAGCCGGCAAACGAGCCCGCATAAAAGAAAATTTAAATAAAAGCTTGACAATCAAAGGTTTTAGATGTTAAAATCTTTGATTGTGTGAGCAAAACAAACACTTTTTAACGGAAGTGTTTGTTTTGCTGACACATTGTGTCATATTTTCAGAAGGAGGTGCAATGAATTTGCCGACATTTAACCAACTTGTTCGCAGTGGCAGACAGACAGTTGAGAAGAAATCGAAAGCTCCGGCTCTCGGTAAGGGTCTTAACTCGAAGAAGAACGTTATGACTAACAACGCTTCTCCGCAGAAGAGAGGAGTTTGCACGGTTGTAAAAACCGATACTCCTAAAAAGCCTAACTCAGCTCTCCGTAAGCTCGCCAGAGTTCGTCTTACAAACGGAATCGAAGTTTCTGCTTATATTCCCGGCGTAGGTCACAATCTTCAGGAGCACTCAGTTGTTCTTATAAGAGGCGGGCGTGTTAAGGATCTCCCCGGTGTTCGTTACCATATTGTCCGCGGTACACTTGATACCCAGGGCGTTACTGGTAGAATGCAGAGCCGTTCAAAGTACGGCGCTAAGAGACCCAAAGCAGCTAAAAAGGCGTAATTTCGCCGACTATTAAAAGACAGAATCTACTTGCAAGGTTTTAAGTCCGTGCAGGGTGTATATATATTTTCTTATATTACGCCTCTTGCATTGACACCACGGGGTTTTGTCACCGAGTACCTATGATATCATTATAATTATGAAGGAGGGAAGCGAAGTGCCAAGAAGAGGCCAGATAGCAAAACGTGATGTTTTGCCGGATCCGCTTTACAATTCAAAGCTTGTAACCAGGCTTATCAACAGCGTTATGTATGACGGTAAAAAGGGTGTAGCCCAGAAAATCGTTTATGACGCATTCAACATTATCGCTGAGAAGACGGGTAAGGAACCGTTGGAGGTATTTGATGCCGCAATGGAAAATGTTATGCCCGTTCTCGAAGTTAAGGCTCGCCGCGTAGGCGGTGCTACCTACCAGGTCCCGATCGAAGTTCGTCCCGAAAGAAGACAGACTTTAGGTCTTAGATGGATCACTCTCTATGCTCGTCAGCGTTCCGAGAGAACTATGAAAGAAAGACTTGCAAATGAGATAATGGATGCTGTTAATGAAACAGGTTCAGCATTCAAAAAGCGTGAAGACACTCACAAGATGGCAGAAGCAAACAAAGCTTTTGCTCATTTCAGGTGGTAAGTTTACTAATATTTATGTTACCGTATTTATACGGTTATGGAGGATGTTATGCCAAGAAAGGTCACTCTTGAAAAAACAAGAAATATTGGTATAATGGCGCATATCGACGCCGGTAAAACAACAACCACAGAGCGTATATTGTTTTACACGGGTGTAAACCATAAAATCGGTGAGACCCACGACGGCGACGCTACCATGGACTGGATGGCGCAGGAGCAGGAGAGAGGTATAACCATCACTTCCGCTGCAACTACTTGTTTCTGGAAAAACCATCGTATCAATATTATCGACACTCCCGGCCACGTTGACTTTACTGTTGAAGTTCAGCGTTCGCTTCGTGTACTTGACGGTTCCGTTACCGTTTTGTGCGCAAAGGGCGGTGTTGAGCCTCAGTCTGAAACCGTTTGGCGTCAGGCTGACGAATATCATGTTCCGCGTATGATTTACGTCAACAAGATGGACATCATGGGCGCGGACTTCTACCATGTTCTTGATATGGTAGACGAGCGTTTCAAATGTAACCCCGTGCCGATTCAGCTCCCCATCGGTTCTGAAGACACATTTAAGGGTATCGTTGACCTCGTAGAAATGGATGCCGAGATTTATTATGACGACCTCGGTAAAGACGTAAGACGTGAGCCTATCCCCGACGATATGAAAGAGCTTGCCGAGAAATATCGCGCAAAGCTTATCGAACATGTCGCAGATCAGGACGACGAGCTTATGGAAAAATACTTCAACGGCGAAGAGTTCACCGTTGAGGAAATCAAGAGAACTATCCGTAAATCAACTATCGAGAATAAAATGGTTCCGATAACTTGCGGTACTTCTTACCGCAACAAGGGCGTACAGCCCCTTCTCGACGCAATAGTTGATTATATGCCGGCTCCTACCGATGTTCCGGCTATAAAGGGTGTAAACCCCGAAACAGACGAAGAGGAAGAAAGACATTCTTCGGATTCAGAGCCGTTCTCAGCTCTTGCATTCAAGATTGCCACCGACCCGTATGTCGGTAAGCTTTGCTTCTTCAGAGTTTATTCGGGTACTCTTACTGCCGGTTCAACCGTTTATAACTCCGTTAAGGACGACGACGAGAGAATGGGCCGTATACTTCAGATGCACGCTAACCACAGAGAAGATATCGAGTGCGTTTACGCAGGCGATATAGCAGCTGCCGTAGGTCTTAAAAATACCACGACAGGTGATACCCTCTGCGATGAGAAACACCCCATAGTTCTTGAATCTATGAAATTCCCGGATCCCGTTATCCGTGTAGCAATTGAGCCTAAGACCAAAGCCGGTCAGGAAAAGATGGGTATCGCTCTTCAGAAACTTGCCGAAGAGGATCCTACCTTTAAGTGCTATACCGATGAAGAGACCGGTCAGACCATCATCGCCGGCATGGGCGAGCTTCACCTTGAAATCATCGTTGACAGAATGCTTCGTGAATTCAAAGTTGAGGCTAACGTAGGTAAGCCGCAGGTTGCTTATAAGGAGACTATCCGTAAGCCTGCTTCTTCCGATACAAAATATGCCCGTCAGTCAGGCGGTAAAGGTCAGTACGGTCATGTTAAGATTAATATTGAGCCTAACCCCAATAAGGGTTATGAGTTCGTAAACAATATCGTCGGCGGTGCTATTCCGAAGGAGTACATCGAGCCTGCTAACCAGGGTATCCAGGGTGCTATGCAGTCGGGCGTTATTGCCGGTTATCCGGTAGTCGACGTAAAGGTAACTCTTTACGACGGATCTTATCACGAGGTTGACTCTTCGGAAATGGCATTCAAGATTGCAGGTTCTATGGCATTCAAGGATGCTGCCAAGAAGGCTGATCCGGTTCTCCTCGAACCCATAATGAAAGTTACCGTTATCGTTCCCGAGGAATATATGGGCGACGTTATCGGCGACCTCAACTCTCGCCGCGGTGAGATTCAGGGCTTTGAAGAGAGAACAGGTGCTAAGCAGATCAATGCTCATGTTCCGCTTTCCGAAATGTTCGGTTATGCTACCGACCTTCGTTCCAAGACTCAGGGCCGCGGTCAGTATGTAATGGAACCCGACGGATACAAGGAAGTTCCGAAGTCTATTGCTGAAAAGATTATCAGTGAAAGAACTAAAAAAGACTGATTAAATAGCTGAAAAGACTTGATATTTTATTCATTTATTGGTAAAATATCAACCACAATGAAAAAATTTATTTGTTCTCATAAAAAAGGAGGAAAATTCAATGGCAAAGGCAAAATTCGAAAGAACCAAACCCCATGTTAACATCGGTACTATCGGTCACGTTGACCATGGTAAGACCACGTTAACAGCTGCTATTACAAAAACACTCGCAATGAAGGGCTTCGCTCAGTTCGAAGACTATTCAATGATCGATAAGGCTCCCGAAGAGAGAGAGCGTGGTATAACGATCAACACCGCTCACGTTGAGTATGAGACCGAAAAGCGTCACTATGCTCACGTTGACTGCCCCGGCCATGCTGACTATATCAAGAACATGATCACCGGTGCTGCTCAGATGGACGGCGCTATCCTTGTTATCGCTGCTACCGACGGCCCGATGGCTCAGACTAAAGAGCACCTTCTTCTCGCTCGTCAGGTTGGCGTTCCCTACATCGTAGTATTCCTTAACAAAGCTGATCAGGTTGACGATCCCGAGCTCCTTGAGCTTGTTGAGATGGAAGTTCGTGAGACTCTTAACGAGTATGACTTCCCGGGCGACGACACACCGATCATCGTTGGTTCTGCTCTTAAAGCTCTTGAGTACAACGGCGACGACATCAACGCTCCCGAGCTCAAGCCGATCTGGGACCTTATGGATGCTGTTGATAACTACATCCCGACTCCCGACCGTAAATCAGACCAGCCGTTCCTTATGCCCGTTGAGGACGTTATGACCATCACCGGTCGTGGTACTGTTGCTACCGGACGTGTTGAGCGTGGTGTTCTTAAGATGAACGACGAAGTTGAAATCGTTGGTCTTACCGACGAAAAGAAGAAGACCGTTGTTACCGGTATCGAGATGTTCAGAAAGACTCTTGATTATGCTGAGGCAGGCGACAACATCGGCGCACTTCTTCGTGGTATTCAGAGAACTGAGATTGAGCGTGGCCAGGTTCTTTCTAAGCCCGGTTCAATCCATCCTCATACAAAGTTTAAGGGTCAGGTTTACGTCCTTACTAAGGACGAGGGCGGCCGTCATACACCGTTCTTCAACAACTATCGTCCCCAGTTCTATTTCAGAACTACCGACGTTACCGGTACCATCACTCTTCCCGAGGGAACTGAGATGTGCATGCCCGGCGATAACGTTGTTATGAGCGTTGAGCTTATCACTCCTATCGCTATTGAGCAGGGTCTTCGTTTCGCTATTCGTGAAGGCGGACGTACCGTTGGTTCAGGCGTTGTTACTGAAATTGACGAATAATTCGTTATTCTGAAAATCAAAAATCACCTCTGTTTTTTCAGGGGTGATTTTTTTATGTTCCGATTTATGCGGCTGTCCGCAAAACAGGACAGTTATTTTTTTACACTTGACATAGAACAAATGTTCGGTTACAATGACTGTATAATAACATTCTCGGTGATTTTATGGAAAAAGCAATACTTCATTGTGATTTGAATAACTTTTATGCGTCGGTTGAAACGGCTCTCTGCCCGGAACTGCGCGGAAAGCCGATAGCGGTTTGCGGAAAAACGGAGGATCGTCACGGCATAGTATTGGCAAAATCCGAAGCGGCAAAAAAATACGGCGTGAAAACGGGCGATGTCATATGGCAGGCTAAAAACAAGTGCCCCGATATATTGATTTTTCCGCCGCGTTTTCCCGAATATGTCAAATATTCACGTGCGGTAAGAGCGATATACGGCAGATATACCGATATGATAGAGCCGTTCGGTATCGATGAATGTTGGCTTGATGTGAGCGGCAGTACGCGGCTTTTCGGCGCTCCGGAAGTCATTGCCGATGATGTCAGAGAGGCTGTAAAAAACGAACTCGGACTTACTATTTCGGTGGGTGTGTCATTTAATAAAGTGTTTGCAAAGCTCGGCAGCGATATGAAAAAGCCCGATGCCGTTACCGTTATACGCCGCGAAAATTTCCGTGATACGGTCTGGCGATTGCCTACCGAAGATATGCTTTGGGTCGGCAGGAGCACTTCAAAGGTACTCAAAAAGTACGGAATTATAACAATAGGGGATATAGCCAAATGCGATCCCGCGTTTTTAAAAACCGCTTTCGGTAAAAACGGCGTTGTATTATGGCGCTGTGCCAACGGGCTTGAAAATTCACCTGTCTGTAATATGGGGTACAGGCCGCCCGTCAAGAGCGTCGGCAGGGGAGTTACGTGCGTAGACGATTTACGCGATAATGACGAAGTGTGGAGAGTTATACTTTCGCTTTCGCATACGGTGTCCGACCGCTTGCGTGAGGACGGTCTGCTTGCAAGCGGTATTCAGATTGCCGTTAAAAATACGGCGCTTTTTACAACGCAATCGCAGAGTAAGCTTGTATATCCCACTCAAAACAGCCGCGAAATTGCTCTAAAAGCGTTTTCGCTGTTCAAACAGACATACAAATGGCAAACCCCCGTTAGAGCCGTTACGGTTCGCGCAATAGAGCTTTTGAGCCCCGATAATCCTCAGCAGCTGAGCCTCGGATTTGATATGACGCGTCATGAAAAGCTTGAAAAGCTCGACAAGACAATGCTTCATATAAATGAAAAGTACGGCAAAAATACCGTGTTTGAGGCAACGGTGTTAAACGGTACAAAAATGCCGACGGCAGTACCGTCGGCAGATAAAGACGTATCGTTTTTACCTTAGTACGGTTTTCGTATTGCAAAAAAAGCGACTGTAATTTTACAGTCGCTTTTAAGTTTATTCCGAAAGCTCAAGCCACTCGGTTTCCGCGTCCTCAAGGCAGCTCTCTTTGTCCGCAATCAATGCGAGAATATCCGAAAGCTTTTGATAATCGCTCACGACATCGGGCTTTTCCGATTCTTCTTTAAGCGATGCTATTTCCGCTTCAAGACCTTCCATTTCGCGTTGAAGAGATAAAAGCTTTGCGCGGCGCTTGCGGTCGTCGGCTTTGTTCTTTTTATTTTCTCGGTATGCGGTTTTATTTTCGCTGTCCGCTTTAACCGTTTTTTCGACGATTTCCGGCTTTTTATGTTCAAGGTAATAGTCATATCCGCCGTTGTATTCGTTAAATCCGGTGGGGAACATCTCAATTATCTTGTCCGGAACGCGGTTCAAAAAGTACCTGTCATGCGATACCGTTATCAAGGTACCCGTAAATTCTTTAAGAGCGTCGTCAAGAGCCTCTTTTGCAATGTAGTCAAGGTGATTGGTAGGCTCGTCAAATATCAGCACATTGGCGCGCTTAAACATTATAATGCAAAACGCCACTTTGGCACGGTTTGCCCCCGAAAGGTCGCGTACCCGTTTAAATACCGCCTCGTCCTCGATAAGCAGTCTGCCGAGAGCGCTTCTTATTTCAAATTCGGTCTTTGTCGGATAAACCCTGTGTACGGCCTCTATTACCGTGTCGTTAAGGTTGAGGTCGCCGAGCTCCTGGTCAAAATATGCGACCTTTACGTTTCCGCCGAATTTAATCTGCCCCGAATACGGTATTTTCTTTAGAATTGCCTTTAAAAAGGACGATTTGCCCACACCGTTTTTACCTATAATCGCAACCTTTTCGCCCTTCAGCACTTCGAGCGATATATTTTCGTAGAGCTGCCTGCCGGTAGAGGCATTACCTACAAAAATGCCTACATCTTTGCAGGAGAGCACCACCTTGTGCGGTTCAAAATCATATTCAAATTTAAAACGGACTTCTTTTTGTTTTGGATTTGGCTTTGCCTGAAGCTCCATTTTTTCAAGTGCCTTAACTCGTGAACCTACGCTGTTGCTGCTCGAAGACTTGGCGAGATTTTTTGCGACATAATCGCGCATTGCGGCAAGCTCCGATTGCTGTTTTTCGTATTCTTTTTCGGCGTGGCGCATTCTCTCCGCCTTCTGTGTCAAAAACGCGCTGTAACCGCCCTTGTATTTATACAGACTGCCGTTTTCGATTTCGCAGATATTGTCGGCGACCTTGTCGAGAAAATATCTGTCGTGCGATACTATCAGTACTGAGCCCTTGTATGAAGAAAGGTAGTCCTCAAGCCATGACAGCATGGAAAAATCCAAATGGTTTGTCGGCTCGTCAAGAATGAGCAGCTCCGGATTGTGGAGCAGTATTTTGGCAATACCGAATCTCATCTTTTCGCCGCCGCTCAGGTGTGCTGTTTTTTGTTCGAGATTAAAATCGCCGAATCCGAGACCGTTTAAAACTATGTTTATTCTCGTGTCAGCCGTATAGCCGTCAAGGGCGTCATATTGACTTGTCAGTTTTTCATAAGTTTCCGAAAGCTTTTTGTATTCATCGGTATCGGGTGTTGAATCTGAAATCAGTTTTGACGTCTCAAGCAGCTTTTCTCTTACCTCGTAGACCTCCGAGAGTGCGTCCTCAATTTCTTCCCTCAGCGTATTTTCGGAGTTCAGGGCTTCATTTTGCTTGAGGTAACCTATCTCAAGCGAACTCTTAACGGTTCTCGTACCGCTGTCAAAGGGGAGTATCCCGGTGATAATATTGAGAAGCGTGCTTTTGCCGGCACCGTTTACACCGAGCAGACCTATTCTTTCATTTTCGTTTATGCTGAACGAGACGTCCCTTAAAACAACTTCGTCCAAAAAGCTTTTGCAGATTTTATCAAGTGTTACAAGCATTCCTGCTCCTTATTTGATGAAACGGGATACATCTTCGTTTTTACCCAATATCATAAGCGATTCGCTGTCGGTAAAAACGTGTTCCGGCTTCGGAAGGGGGAATATGTTGTTTCCTTGCTTTGTTGCAAGTATGCTGATTCCGTATTTTGAGCGCACATTTACCTTGAGTATGCTCTTGTTAAGCCAAGAGGAGGGGACGGCTATTTCATAAATAGAGTATTCATCGTTAAGTTCTATATAATTAAATATATTGTCTGAGCCGTATTTTACCGCAAGTCTTTCGGCGGTCTCTTTTTCGGTGTATATTACGTCGTCGGCACCGTTTCTTAAGAGAAATTTTGCATGAACGTCGCGGCTTGCCCGTGCGAGTACAAACTTGGCACCGAGATCCTTTAATAGAGCCGTGGTTTCAAGAGAACTTTGGAAATTATCTCCTATGGCAACAACGCACAGGTCAAAGTCTCTGACGCCTATCGTTTCCATGAACCGTTCATTTGTGGCGTCACCGATAAGAGCGTTTGTGACAACCGATAAGACATTGTTTATACGCTCTTCATTTATGTCTATGGCCATAACGTCATTGTTTTGCTCACTGAACTTCTTCGCCATATGGCGTCCGAAACGTCCGAGTCCGATTATTAAAATAGATTTCATTTTTTATCCTTCCTTACCCAATGGTTATCTGTTCTTCCGGATATCTTGATATATCCGGTGCCTTAGATTCTCTGAGAGACAGCAGTAATGTCAGACCGCCGACTCTTCCGAAAAACATCAGGCATATCAGTATAAGGTGCGAATAACCTCGTAAAAACGGAGTCACACCGAGCGTTACACCTACCGTACCGATAGCCGAGGCTGTTTCAAACAGTGCTTCCTTCATGGTTATGCCGTCAATCCAAGTAATTGCTGCACCCGAGGCAGAAAAAAGAGCCATATAGAGAAATATAAGGCATACTACGTGTCGTAGGGCGTCCGGCTCGATTCTGCGTTTAAAAATCTCAACATCTTTTTTGTGCTTGAGCTCAGAAAAGATGCTTGCAATAAGCACCGCAAGCGTTGTTGTCTTAAATCCGCCGGCCGTTGAGCTCGGCGAGCCGCCGATAAGCATAAGAACGGTCATGGTTATTACGGATGCGTCGGAAAGCTTTGTCAAATCGACAGTATTAAAGCCGGCAGTTCGAGCCGTTACCGACTGGAAAAAGGCGGCAATTATTTTGTGAGGAACCGAGAACCCTTTAAAAGCGTCGCTTTTTATGTCAAATATAAGTATCAGACCTGCACCTACGACTATCAACATGGCAGTTGTGACAAGAACGATTTTTGAATGAAGCTTCAATCTTCTGAATATAAATCTTGTGTTCATAAGATCCGCCCATACAAAAAAGCCGAGTCCGCCGATTACGATGAGCAGCATAACAGTAATGTTGACTACTATATCGGCACTGTATTCGGTGAGTGAGGTGTATTCGTTTCCCGGTGTACCCATTATGTCAAAGCCGGCGTTGCAAAATGCGGAAACAGAGTGAAATACGGAAAAATAAATTCCCTTCAGGACTCCGAATCTCGGAACAAATCTCGTTGCGAGCAAAAGTGCTCCTACGCCTTCTATGAGAAATGCTCCTCGAATCGTAAAGCGAGTCATTTTGACTATTCCGGCCATTTGAGGCGCATTTATCGATTCCAAAAGAGTGTATCTGCTTTGAAGTCCTATATTCTTTTTTGTAAATGTCATAGCGCAGACTGCAAGAGTCATAAAACCCAAGCCGCCTATCTCGATGAGACAGAGTATAACAATTTGCCCGAAGAGCGACCAGTATGTGGCGGTGTCCTGTACTACAAGCCCGGTAACACACGTAGCTGAGGTGGATGTAAACAGCGCATCCTCAAACGATGTGTGGATTCCGTCTCTCGAAGAAATGGGCAGCGTCAGAATAAATGCCCCCAAAAATATTATAGCTATATAGCCGAGTATTATTTTTTTCATCGGCGAGAGCTTGAATTTACGTTTCTTTTCTGTCTTTTTTGTTTCCATTTTTATCCCTTAAAAATTTTAATACCGCCGAGAACATCCTGACGAGTGTGGATACCACTATTATCCCCACCGCAAGAGCCATAGCGAGCTTTATGGTGTAAAATGCGCTTGTTACAAAATTGTTCCAATCATTTTTCAGGGCATAGCTCATGGTATAGTAGAGAACGCCGCCGGGAATGAGAGGAATCATGGGTACTATCAAAAATGTCGATGTCGGAGTCTTTTTAATTCTTGCAAATATCTCTGCATAAATCGTAACTGCGATTGCCGCAAAAAAATACCTGAGCGGCTCGCTGTGAAACCATATTCCGAAAAATAAATATGTGCCCCAGGATAAAGCTCCTCCGAGGGTAGCAATAAGCAGTTTAGTGCCCCTCAGATTGTAAAGTATCGCAAATCCGAAGGCTCCCAATGTGCCGGTCAATATCTGTATAAAATATGTCATTTGCCGATACCTCCGAAAATGAGGGCCGCAATGATGTAACCGGCGGCTATTGCAAGCGATACAAGGCACGCTTCGCAAAATCTGAGCATTCCGGCCATTATGTCTCCGCTTATCATATCGCGTATGGAGTTAGTCAGTGCCACTCCCGGTATCAGCAGCATTATATTGCCTATTATTATTTTGTCTGTTGAATAGCCGAAGCCGAGCATTACAAAGGCAAAAGCTATCGAGCATACCGCAAAAGAGCATACAACATTGGCAAATATCATATTTACCTGAGTCTTTTCCGTGGCATATACAATCAGCTTCAGTACAATTCCTATCAGTGCCGCAGCAATTCCGTCCAAAAAGGCGCCGCCGAAAAAGATTGCAAACGCTCCGGCTATCAGGGCACTTACGGTACATTGTATCGGGAGGTTGTATTCCTTGGTGCCTTTTTCTATCTCATCTATCTGATTGCGGATATAGTGAATATCGGGGACTCTTCGTACTATTTTCCTTGACAGGTCATTTAGCTTGTGAAGCTTTGTTAAGTCGGTGTGGTGTTTTGTAATGCGGCGCGTCTCGGTTATGGACTTACCGTCCTTGTCCTCAAGCGTTGCAACCATGCTTGAGGTTATGGTAAAAACATCAATCCTTTTAACGTCGTACGCTTTGCATATTCGCTTTACCGAATCCTCGACGCGGCTGATTTCCGCGCCGCTTATAAGCATTTTTTCGCCTATGTCAAGAGCACATGAGAGAAGCATTTCCGAATCCATAAAACACCTCCGAATTTAGTACAAGCTGATTATAGTATATTAAGAAGCAAAAGACAACGATTTTTAATGTCGTTTCCGCCAAAACCCGAAAAGAGCAAAGTAAAACCGCGAAAGCCGAGACTTTTGCGGTTCTTTTTGAAAAAAGTTATATAGTGAGCGCGGTTATAATGCTTGAATAGAGCTTTACGGGGTCGTTTAAGAAATTCTTTTTGACCGCTTCAAGCTGCATACTGTCCGCTACAAATATTGTGAGCTTCATAAGCGCCTCGTCACCGTTCATAAGTGAAAACGTGACATAATAACCGCCGCCGGGAGCGGATACGGTCTCTATCTTATTTTCGCGCATTGTTTTTGCGAGTGTCATAAGCTTTATTGCCGAATTTACGGCTTTTTCACGGACTGTTTTGGGAAGCGATGTTTCAAGCGTGTCTGCAATTTCTTTTCCTTTTTCGGTAGCCGTGAGCAGCTCTTCGCCGTTCTCGTCAATATCCATATCTATGGTGCCGTTTTTCAAAAGCTCCGATATAGCCTGATTTATTTCAAAATAATTGGCAAGGCCATCCTGAAGCATGGAATCGTTGAGGTTCTGTTTCGAAATCGGAGCGTCAACGGCTCTCAAAATATAGCATATCAAAAGTCTGATTTCGTCGCGGTTACGAAGCCCGCCGAGCTCTATACCCTCGTCAAAAGCGTCAAATTCCATTTTGCACCTCCGAAAAAATCACTTCTTTTATTATAGCCGAAAGTGCATTACGTGTCAATCAAGGTAATCTACGGTCTCAAGATATTTTCCGTCCTTATAATAAACACGCGGAACCCTGCGGTTTATTCCGCAGCAGAACTCATAATTAAAGCTGTGAGCGTTATCGGCAACCTCTTCCACGGTTATAACGTTGTCGTTGTCCTTGCCTATAAGCGTGACCTCGTCGCCCTGTTTTGCCTCCGGAATATCCGTAACGTCAACCATAAATTGGTCCATACAAACTCTGCCGATAATATCGGCAAATTTGCCGTGTATCAAAACTTTGCCTTTGTTTGACAGCGCTCTCGGATAGCCGTCGCCGTAGCCTACGGGTACAGTCGCTATACGCATATTGCTCTTTGACGTAAACGTGCTGCCGTAGCTGACTGTAAAGCCGGGACCCACGGATTTTATAAAAGCTATATGACTTTTAAGCTCCAGGGCAGGGTAGAGCTTGAGCTTTGTCTTGTCAACTTCCTCCGACGGATAAAGCCCGTATGTCATAATTCCGCTTCTTACCATATCGAGGAAGTTGTCGTCAAATTCGATGATTCCCGCGGAGTTGCACATATGTTTAATCGGTATCTTAACCCCGCTTTCATCGAGCTTTTTGACAAAATCAAGGTACTTTTTCTTCTGATTGTTGCATGAGGTTTTGTCTTTTTCGTCGGCACAGGCAAAGTGGGTGAATATACCGTTTATTTCAATGTTCGGCAGAGCGTATATTTTTTTGATTTCTTCTATGCTTTCATCTGTCGGCTGCATTCCGATTCTTCCCATACCGGTGTCGAGCTTTATATGTATTTTAGCGGTTCTTCCGAGCTTTACCGCTTCGTCCGAAAGAGCCTTTGCGGTGTGATATTCAAATACCGCGTGCATTATTTCGTAGTTTATAAGATCGTTATAATCCTGCGGAAAAACATACCCCAAAATAAGTATGGGATTTTTAATGCCGTTTTTGCGTAAAACCACCGCTTCTTTTGCGGTGGCAACGCCGAAAGCGTAACAGCCGATTTCCGAAAGAGCTTTAGCCACGGGCACGGCACCGTGACCGTATGCGTCTGTTTTTATTATTGCCATTACCTTTGTTTTTTTGCCGACTTTATCCATGGCATTTTTTATATTTCGGCAAATTGCGTCAAGGTCTATCTTGGCGTAAACTCTCTGTGGGAGCATATTTATAACCTTCTTTATACTATTTCGCACAGCGGTGCGATTTTAATGTTTTCCATAGTCAATGCGTCTCTTATTTTTCTTACGAATTCCAAAGCTTTTGCTCCGTCTCCGTGAACGCATATCGAGTTTGCCTCTATCGGAATTTCCTTTCCGGTTATTGCGGTCACCTTACCGTATTTAACCATTCCGATAACGCGCTTTATGGCTTCGTCCTCATCTGTTATGACTGCGCCGGGCTTTGTTCTCGCAACAAGAGAGCCGTCCTCTTCATACGCCCTGTCGGCAAATACTTCTTTGGCGCATTTAAGACCGGTGTCGGCGGCGGCTTTAAGCATTTGGCTGCCCGAAAGACCGAGCAGTATGAGACTCGGGTCAACTTCGTATATTCCCTCGCATATCGCCTTTGACAGCGCATAGTCTTTGCCGGCGGTGTTGTAAAGCGCGCCGTGAGGCTTTACGTGCTGAATTTTTATATTGTTGGCTTTAGCGAAGGCGGACAGTGCGCCTATCTGATACATAACATATGCTTTGGCGTCTTTGGGACTTACGTTCATATTGCGTCTGCCGAAGCCCATAAGGTCGGGGTAGCCGGGGTGTGCGCCGAGATTTACGTTGTTTTCTTTCAGTATTTTAACCGTCTTATCCATGACTACGGGGTCGGAGGCGTGAAATCCGCAGGCTACGTTTGCGGAGGAAATATATTTTGCAACCTCTTCGTCGAGTCCTATTTTGTATGCGCCGAAGCTCTCGCCCATGTCGCAGTTTAAATCTACAATTGTTGCCATTTTATCTCCTCCCGTTAAAATTTGAGATCGGTATTTTTTATGTCGGTGATGAGCATATGACCCGGAGCGTGCGTTATGCAGAAGTCGGGCTTTGAATTCATCATTATCGATTGCGGAGTTACGCCGCACGCCCAAAATACCGGCGTTTCACCGGGCTTTACGGTAACCGCGTCACCGAAGTCGGGCTTGTTTATGTCCTTTATGCCTATCTGTTCCGGATGACCTATTTGAATAGGCGTGCCGTGTACGCGCGGCATAGAGGAGGTAATGTTAACCGCTTTTACAATCTGGTCGCGGGGCAGGGGACGCATACTTACAACCATCTTACCCGAAAATACGCCTGCGGGTTCGCAGTCGATGTTTGTAAGGTACATCGGAACATTTTTGTGTTCCTCAATGTGGCGCACCGTTATGCCGCTGTCCAAAAGCTCGCTTTCAAACGAAAAACTGCAGCCTATAAGGAACGCAACGAGGTCGTCACGCCAAAACCGCTCT
The DNA here is from genome assembly GCA_022768065.1 of Ruminococcus sp. Lineage (GTDB taxonomy): Bacteria > Bacillota > Clostridia > Oscillospirales > Acutalibacteraceae > Fimenecus. The sequence goes on from JALELS010000019.1 coordinate 36,346, forward strand.
ACGCTGTTGTATTCTCCGGTCAGCACGCCTTTTTCGTATATTCTGTATTTCGGAATGTCCGTTGCAATGTTGCAGTCCTTGGCAATCTTTTTAAGATACGGGTCGCCCACATCCGATACCTCGAGTATGGGGCAGGGCTTCGGGTTTCTCTGCGTAAACAGAAGAAAATCGTATGCAAGCTCTTTCGGCAGTATCGCAAGATTTGCCTGAGCAAAGCCGAGACACATTCCCGATGTCTGACCCGTTATTTTTTTATCTCTTATCAGTTTTCTGACTTCATACGGAGCCATATGTGCTAAATCCATTGTTTTCACCTCTTGTCAATAGTGGAGCAGATGCGAGTGAAATTCTTTTTGTTCCTGTTTTAAAAGACGTTCTGCTTTTTGCCTGTCGGTAAGTTCAAAATGAACCTTTGTGCCGGGTCTTGCCTGAGCCAAAAGCGGCAAATCAACCGAAATTACCGTGGCGATTTTGGCGTAACCGCCGGTAGTTTGTCTGTCGGCAAGCATTATTATCGGATTTCCCGTGCGCGGAATTTGTATGCTCCCGAAAACAATGCCGTCCGAGATAATGTCGACCGTGTTTTTGTATTCTATCTTTTCGCCGGACAGCTTGCAGCCCATTCTGTCGGATTCGTTTGTAACCGTGTATGTGCTGTTTAAAAAGGTCTTGATTCCGCGTTCCGTAAAATAATCGTCCTGCGGCCCCAAAAGTACCCTTACGGTTATCTCGTCGCTTCCGAAATCCTCTTTGGGAGCCGAATGAATAAGATGCTTGTGAAATTCATCGTATACATCTCTGCACGGAACGATGACGCCTGCCTTTAACGCTCTGCCGTCAAGTCCGCCGAGCTTGCATTTCAGATTCGTTGAGCGGCTGCCCATAATAACGGGAACATCTATGCCGCCGCGAACCGCAAGGTAAGTCCTCATTCCGCTTGCTGCGGCGGAAAATGTCAGCGTTTCGTCGCGTTTTACAAATACGGTTTTGTACATTTCAACTGGGGCGCCGTCAAGCTTGGGCGACATATCCGCACCGGTAATCGCAATGTAATTCGACTCTAAAAATTTAAAAGAGCCGCCGAGGTAAGTCATCTCAATTACGGCTTCATCGGTAAAATTACCGACGAGTGCGTTTGCTATGTGGTAGGAGCGAACGTCCATAACGCCCGACGCATTAAAACCGAGCGCCGCAAAGCCCTTTCTGCCGCCGTCCTGAATTGTGGATAACATTCCGGGAGTAATGACTTTAATACTCATTCGCCGTCACCTCCGATGATGCGACACTCATATGTGCCGTCTTGAACTTTTGCCGATATATCGTCGAATTTTTCTTTGTCAATCGGAACAAATCTTATGTAATCTCCGGCTGAATAAAGTATCGGCTCGGCTCTTTCGGGGTCGTACGGCTTTACGGGAGTTGTGCCGATAAGTCTCCAGCCTCCCGGGGAGGCGAGGGGATAAATTCCCGTTTGCTCGCCGCCGATTCCGACGGCTCCGGCATGGATTTTAGTCCTCGGGTTTTGCAGTCTCGGCGTTTTGATTCTGTCGTCAAGACCTCCGAGATATGCAAATCCGGGCAAAAAACCGAGCATATAAATCAGATAATCCGTACCCGAGTGTATCTTTATAACCTCTTCCTCGGTAAGATTGTTGATTTTTGCAACGTCTTTTAAGTCCTCGCCGTATTCGCCGCCGTACAGCACGGGTATCTCTATGATTTTTTTCCTGTTTTCCGATGATGCTTTAAGGTCGCGGCAGAGCTTTGCTATCTTCGCTTTAAGCTTCTCTCCGCCCGTAATGCACGGGTCATAGATTATAAGAAGCGACCGAAACGTCGGAACAGTCTCGACAATACCGAGAATGTTTTTTTTACGGAGTGCTTTGTCAAGCGCGTGAACGCAGGCGTTTATTTCGGCGCTTATTTCATTGCCGAATTCGACGGTTATTGCGCTGTCGCCGGAAGAGAGAAATTTAGGAGCATTCATACAAATACCTCTTGAAATTATTTTCTGTCGTCAAAAAATCCGAGCTCTATTGTTTTATCAAACCAGGTCTTGCATTTATCGGTGAGCGTGGGAGCGTATCTTATACACTCACGCATCATATTGACCATCATCATATTTGTAGTGAGGTCAAAACCGTCTATCGACGGTATCTGCCAACCGTACATATCAACCATGCCGCTTCTTGCCGCAGTCTTTAAGACGTCTTTTTCAAGCTCTGCGTCGTGCATGATGTTTATGTCGCCTTTAAGATAGGCTATTGCAGCAATCATACCGTAGCAGCCCCAGTCCGAAACGGTTGCGGTTATAATGTTGTCTGCGGCAACAACGCTTGCGATTCCTCCGTTACAGCCGCATACGCAGTTCGATTTTTCAGAGGTGTAGGGTACGTATTTTTTGATGTGGTCAAGAACTGTGCCCATACCCAATTCGTTTCCGAGGTCGCCTATTGCAATATTCAAAACCCCGGCCTTTTGAAGCTTTGTAAAGAGTATGTCACCCTTTGCCTCAAGAGCCGTAGTGTTTTTGCCTACCGCGTTGTGATATTCGCCGACGCCGTTTGCACCGGGGAACTCATTTGCTATTACGGCCTTTGGCATCCCCTTTGAAATAATCTCGTCGGCAAGAGCTTCCGCTTTATCTTTGTCCTTTGTGAATGGGATGAATGCCATGGAAACGGGGTGAGCATTCATCTCTTCAATGGTATCGTAAAGGTGAAGGCCTATCACCCTTGACATATTTCTGACGGCTTCCACATTTTCGTCTTGGCAGATTATAACGGGTTTTACATCAAATGCGAGCGACAGTGCTCTTGCAAGAAGCATCGAGCTTACTATACCGTCAGTCTCGGCATGATGATGGTCAAGCAAAACGAAGCCGGTCATTATATATACAATATCGTCTTTTTTAAGTGTCGCGCACAGCTTTTTGGCAGCGTTCATTGTAGTGGGCATACCGGTATACTCGCGCGAGGCCTTGTAGAGAATGCGGCAAACACCGTATCCTCGCGGATCGAGATTTGCGAGATTATCAAGATTTTCGCCTATATTAAGGTCTGTAAGTGCTTTTTGATCCATAATTATTCTCCCTCTTTAAAAAGAATACAAGGCTGTTTCGATTTAAGCGAAACAGCCGTATTGCAGATGTGTATTATCGGTTTTATTCACCGCATTCGTCATGAAGACGTTTGAGGTATGCATCCTGAAGAGTTTTGATGATTTCGGGAGCTTTGCCGCCGACGGGCTCACCGTCAAGCTCGCATGCAGGCATACAAAGAGCGCCCGAGGACGAAACTATTATTTCGTCGGCGTTTTTAAGCTCTTCGAGAGTATAGTCGCGTTCTTCTACCGGTATGCCTTTTTCGTGGCAAATCTCTATAAGGTGCTTTCTGGTGATACCGGGCAAAACGAGGCAGTCAAGCTGATGAGTAATGAACTTGCCGTCTTTTATTATTGAAACGTTTGAGTGAGCGCACTCCGTTACAAGATCGCCGCGGTGAAATACAGTTTCGTCGCAACCCTTTTCAAGAGCTCTTTGCGAAGCCAAAACGCTCGGTATAAGGTTAAGAGTTTTAACATTGCAGTAATAAAATCTCTTGTCCTCCATGGTAGCGAGCTTGTAGCGAAGAGATAAATCCTTCATCGGGCAGGGCCTTGTGTATATAAGGAGATTAGAGGGCGAGTCGGGGAAAACGTGATTGCGTATTCCGGTTCCTCTTGTGGCTTCCCAATAAACAAACTGATTGGGGTCATCCACCTTGTTCACGCACTCATAGAGTGTCTTTTTAAGCTCTTCACGCGGCATCGGAGTAGGTATTTCGAGCAGCCTGCAGCTGTTGTAAAACCTGTCGAGGTGATCCTCAAGCGCAAAGATAGTGCGGTTTACCGAATATGTAGCGTCGTAAACTCCGTCGCCGAAGTACATGGCGCGGTCGTTCATCGGGACCGTCATCTTTTCAATAAGATCAAATTTGCCGTTGTAGTAACCGATATTTTCCATTTTTGTCAGCTCCCCAAAATAATGTTATATAAAAGCAAAATAAGCCAAGCCCAATTGAGTTTTGTCCGCCATCGCACAGAATTCAAATAGACTTAACTTACAATAAGACATTATAATACGGCAATTTTTTTCTGTCAATAAAAATTAAACAAATCTTAAAAAATGTCGAAATTGACGAAAAAATCACCTGATATGTACTATTTCGCCCGAAGTTATGGTCTTTGTTTCGCCGTCCGACAAAATTACGAGACCGCCGTCGGGGGCAATGTCAAGAACCTTTGCGTCATATTCGCTGTCCGGCGTTATAACTTTAACGGTCTTGCCTAAAGATGCCGAGTACATTTTCAGTCTGTTTATTATTTCGGCTGTATTTTCGGCGTTGAGAGCGTCGCGGCGTATAACGTAGCGGTCGAGGTTGTTTACAATGTCAACCGCTATTTCGTTGTGGTCAAGCTCGCCCTCGTATTTATCGCCTATGCTTGCCGCCGTATACATTATTTCCTCGGGAAATTCCTGCTTTTCAATATTAAGGCCTATCCCGACCACGGCGTATTTGGGTTTGCCGTTTTGGTTTACTATTTCGCAAAGTATGCCGCATATTTTTTTGCCGTCGAGCAAAATGTCGTTCGGCCATTTGATTTTGCAATCAAAATCAAAGAAGTTAAAGAGCGTGTCGCGTACCGCAAGTCCCGCAAGACTCGACAGCAGGTCAAAATTGGGTTCTTTTCCGCTTATTTCGTAGACAACGGAAATGTAAACGCCCTTTCCCTCAGGCGAGCAAAATGTTCTGCCGGAACGACCCTTGCCGGCGGTTTGGCAGTCCGATACGACGAATGCTCCGAGGCCTTTACCCTCGGCGCAAAGCTTTTTTGCAACATCGTTTGTCGATTCGGTCTCGGCAAAATAATGCAGTCTGCGTTTTGAGCGGTACTGCCTTAAATGGTATATAAGGCTTCTTTCGTTAAGCATAAGGTTATTCATTTATCATCAGTCCGTTTCGGTTTAAATATGGTATAATATTGCAGCTTGGTTCGTTGCAACACTGATATTTTACATAATAGCATTTGCAAGGTCAAGTAAAATTGAAAAAAACGGACGGCTCAATGTAACTTAATCACTTCTTAATATCTTACGGCTCTATACATTATAAGTACAAAATCATGCTTTGTGGGGCGTAAACTCCGCGTTCGGTGCGGTACCGTATTGTGTGAAGTAAAAAAATGTTAAAATTTTATGACTAATTTATATATTATCCATTGACTTTTTTTGCGATTTATTGTAAATTATATTATGTTATGCAACAAATATGTATGAGTGAAGTTTAGCTTTTAAAACCACTCGGAAGGGGAAACTCACTATGTCTAAAAAAGAAAAAATACCTTCAACTCCCGAAATGAGAGCTCAAAAGCTTGCTCGCAGTGCCGAAAAGAGAAAGATTTTCGGTAAGACTTTTGAAAAAGCTTTCGGAATAATGCTTGCACTTTTGCTTGTTTACTCGGTATGCAGCATAGCTTTTAAGCCTGCTACCGCTTCAGTGGCAACAAATGCCGGCACTCAGACTTCGTCTTCGGGCAGTTCGGGCAGTTCATCTTCAGGCAGCTCTTCTTCGGGCAGCGCTTCATCAAGCTCTTCGGGCAGCGCTTCTTCCGATAATGCCGCTTCCGCTTCGTCGGACAACGGTTCATCGGCAGCTCAGAGTGATGCCGCAGCTCCCACGGAACTTTCCGCATCGAGCTCTGTAGAAGATGTTGTTAATTACTTCAACAAGGCTATCAACAATGTTAAGCCGAACGCTAAAGAGGTAACTCTTACAAAAGAGACAAACTCTCAGGCAGGCAACATTTCCGGCGACCTTCCCAAGACTCTTACAAGTATGGCTGATTCTCTTGTATCTTCAAATATGGGTGATAAAGATCTTTCAAGCGTTTCTCCGGCAACTTCCGTTGAAGATAAAAACGCTATGTTCCCCGTAGAGAACGAGAGCTGGTCAAGCAAGCTCACAGCCGACGACATCGAGAGCAAAGAAGTAGTTGATAACGGCAGTTCTTATGTTATAACTCTTTACATCAAGGCAGACGAGCCGTCGACGGACACCGCTCACGGCAACGGCCACAACGGTAAGATTTTCTCGGTTATTATGCCGTCAATAGTTACCGATAACGCAGGTCCTGCAGCAAGCGTCATCAAGGATGTTAAAACAGGTCACAGCGACGGTTATGTTAAGGTTACCGTTGATAAGGCATCGGGTAATGTTACCGAGGCTACATACTATTTCGTATGGACTCTTTCTCTTACCGCATTGTCAAAGAACGTTTCAATTCCGTTCGGTCTAGAAAAGGACTTCACAATTGCTTGGTAATTAAGCTAAACAAACAAATTTTAAGGCACCTCAAAACGAGGTGCCTTTTATTTTTGTCGTTGTACCGATAGTAAAAACCGATTTTTTGCGGATAAAGCTATCGGTATCTTTTCAGCAATGCAAAACGTAATCGGCAGCAGTAACAACAGTTGTAAAAAAAGAGTAAAAAATGAGGTGCGCCGAAACAGCGTACCTCATTTTGTCTTTGTACTTTTAAGCCTCAGTTTTTAAGACTCTGAAGCGGTGCCGGTATTCTTCCGCCGCGATTAATGAATTTTGCGGGTGAAGAGGTGTTTACTTTCATTATGGGCGAGCTGCCGAAGAGACCGCCGAATTCAACCTCGTCGTCATCGCTTCTGCCGATTGCCGGGATAACCCTCACGGCTGTGGTTTTTGAATTAACCATACCGATAGCCGCCTCGTCCGCGATTATTGCGGATATTACCTCGGCAGGCGTATCGCCCGGTACGGCTATCATATCAAGACCTACGGAGCATACTGCGGTCATAGCCTCAAGCTTTTCTATTTTGAGCGTTCCGCTCCTTGCGGCGTCTATCATTCCTGCGTCCTCGGAAACGGGGATAAACGCGCCCGAAAGACCGCCGACGTGCGATGAAGCCATAACGCCGCCTTTTTTAACAGCATCATTCAAAAGAGCAAGGCAAGCTGTTGTGCCGCAGGCACCGCACTGCTCAAGACCCATTTCTTCAAGAATATGTGCAACCGAATCGCCGACCGCCGGCGTGGGAGCAAGTGACAAGTCCACTATACCGAACGGAACTCCGAGCTTTTCGGCGGCTCTTGATGCTACAAGCTGACCGACCCTTGTTATTTTGAATGCGGTTTTCTTAACAACGTCGGCAACATCGGTTATATTGCCGTCGGGGATTTTTGTAAGAGCCGAGCGAACAACTCCGGGGCCCGATACGCCTACGTTGATAACGCTGTCGGGTTCTCCTGCACCGTGAAAAGCACCTGCCATAAACGGGTTGTCATCGGGTGCGTTGCAAAATACAACGAGTTTTGACGGACCTACAAGACCTTTATCTTTGGTAAGAACAGCCGATTCGCGGACTATTTTTCCCATAAGAGCAACAGCGTCCATATTTATACCGGCTTTTGTGGAACCTATATTAACGCTTGAACAGAGTCTTTCGGTTACGGCAAGAGCCTCGGGTATGCTTCTTATGAGCTCTTCGTCGCCCTTTGCAAATCCCTTTTGCACAAGTGCCGAATATCCGCCCAAAAAGTTTACCCCGACTGCCTTTGCGGCTTTGTCAAGAGTCTTGGCGTATTTTATGGGGTCGCCTCCGGCAGAGGCAAATATCATTGATATGGGGGTTACGGCTATGCGTTTGTTGATTATCGGAACGCCGTATTCCTTTTCAATCTCTTCACCTGTTTTGACGAGATTTTCCGCTTTGCGGCATATCTTGTCGTAAATTCTGTCGCACGCCCTGCCGGCGTCGGAATCCGCACAGTCAAGAAGAGATATTCCCATAGTGATGGTTCGTATGTCGAGATTTTCCTCTCGAATCATATTGATGGTTTCGAGTATATCCTGTGTGTTTATCATAGAATTCTTCCCTTGCTTGGAATATTTATAAATTATATGTGATGCATCGTATTAAAAATGTCCTCGTGAACAGCGTTCATTGAGAGCCCTGTTTTTTCGCCGAGAGCCGTTATTTCATCAGCAAAAGAGGTAAAGGGTATATCGCATTTGTCAACGTCAACGAGCATTATCATACAAAACATATCCTGTAAAATAGACTGTGTAACCTCAATTATGTTGACGGAATGTTTCGCACAGAGCGTTGAAACCTCTGCGAGGATGCCGACGGTATCCTTACCGACAACGGTTATAATAGAACGCATAAAATGTACCTCCAAAAAAATTCTTAGGCTATTTTATCACACTTTCGCCGCGTTTAACATATCAAATGACAATTTTTTTCAAAAAAGAGTATATTCTTTTTTGAAAATATGCTATTATATCCTAAGAATATTACCATACGAGGCGATTTGATGTATCAGAGAACAGTTGACCTGCACGTCCATACCGACAACTCTCCGGACGGCAACCATTCCGCAATGTTTATCTGCGAAAGAGCCGAGCTTTCGGGGCTTCGTGCTTTGGCGTTCTGCGACCATTGCGAGATAGACAGCTTTTATCAGGACAAGTATGATAAACGTATACGTTCGGCGTATTACGAAGTGGCAATGGCACAGTCGGCATTCCGCGGAAAGGTACTTGTGCTTGAGGGGATAGAGCTTGGGCAGGCACACTACAACCCCGAGCTTGCCGAAAAAGTCTTGTCCCTGCGGGAGTATGACCAGGTTATAGGTTCTGTGCACAATCTTCGCAATACTCAGGATTTTTATTATATGGACAGTTTTACCGAGGAGAGCGCAAACGATTATTTTGACCGCTATCTCGATGAAATTCTCGGGCTTTTGGAGTGGGGCAATTTCGATATACTCGCCCACCTTACGTATCCGCTCAGATATTTTTACGCAAAATCGGGTATCAGCATTGATATGTCAAAGTACAGCAAAAAGGTTGATGAAATATTAAAGCTGACCGCCGAAAAGGATAAGGCGCTCGAAGTGAATTCGGCGGGACTTCGCCAGCCCATTAAAAAGCTCGCCCCAGAAGCGGATGTTGTAAAGCGTTTTAAAGAACTCGGCGGAAAATATGTAACCTTCGGTTCGGACGCGCATTTTGCAGAAGACCTTGCGGCAGGACTTACCGAGGCATATGACGCTATGAAAGCCGCCGGATTTAAAGAAATGACGCTGTTCCAGCAGCGTACGCCTCTTTTGATGCCCATTGAATAATATTAAATATTTAAATCGAAACGGAATTTATTTATGATTGTAAAAGCAGCCGCAAAAATAAACCTTATGCTTGACGTTGTCGGAAAGCTTCCGAACGGCTACCACAGCTTATTTATGATAATGCAGTCGGTAAGCTGTTATGATACCGTGCGTGTTGACAGAACAGGCAAAAACGGCATTAAGATAATTTCCACCGATGAACGTGTGCCGAAGGACGAAAAAAACATCGCATATAAAGCTGCCGAGGCATTTTTTGAGTATTCGGGCATTGCGGACCGCGGCATAGAGATTGAAATCGACAAAAAAATCCCTATGGCGGCAGGTTTAGCCGGAGGAAGCGCAGACGGTGCAGGTGTGCTGTATATATTAAACAAGCTGTATAAAACCGGCTTTGATGATTTTACGCTTTGCTTAATAGGTGAAAAAGTCGGAGCGGACGTACCGTTTTCTCTGACGGGCGGAACAAGCCTTTGCGTAGATACGGGCGGTGTTATAGCTCCGCTTCCGGCACTTTCCGATTGCTTTATCGTTTTGTGTAAACCCGATATGGGCGTTTCAACGGTCGGCGCGTATAAGCAGATAGACGAGGCACAGCGTATTCGTCATGCAGACCGTACCGCTATGCTGTATGCGATGAAAAGCAGTGATACCGCGCTTATGTACGAAAAGATGAACAATGTTTTCGAGCAGGTAATTGAGGTTCCGAAACGTCCGTATATCAAACAGACCATGAAGCGCTGCGGAGCAAAAGCGGCGCTTATGAGCGGAAGCGGACCTACGGTATTCGGCATATTTGCGTCGGAAGACGAGGCAAAGCTTTGCTTTAATAAGCTTAAAATGAACTTTAACGAAACCTATCTCACGGTACCTGTAAAAAAGGGGATAGAGGAAGTTATAAAATGAAAAACAAATACTCTGCGGCTCTGACCGCGGCGGCGTTTCTGATAGCGGCGGCTTTGATATTGTCGCTTGTGCTGAAAGACAACAGTGTAATATTTTACGGTGGCTGATAAAATGAAGATTTCTACCAAAGGCAGATATGCACTTCGTATGATGACGGATATAGCCCTTCATTCAGGCGGCGAATGTGTGTCGCTTAAAGATGTTTCGGCAAGGCAAAAAATATCCGTCAAATATTTGGAGCAGATAGTTATGCAGCTTACAAAGGCGGGGCTTTTAAAAAGCGTCCGCGGCCCTCAGGGCGGATATAAGCTGACAAGACGAGCGGAAGATTATACGGTAGGGGAGATACTCGGTGTTACCGAAGGCAGTCTCGCGCCCGTACCGTGTATAGAAATGGGAAGCTCCGCTTGTGAACTGTACGATACCTGCCCGACTTCGGGATTTTGGAAAAGGGTGTACGACGCCGTTATGAATGTAGTGGACAATACCACTCTTTATGACCTCGCCGAAGAATATAAACAAAAAACAGAAAACGGCAATGATTACTGCATATAATCATTGCCGTTAATTTTATATATTGCCTGCTGTGACGTTATATCTGTAAGAAGCCTACCTTTTTCATCGCTTTTCTGAGAGTGCGCTCCGCAGTGTAAGAAGCCTTTTCCGCTCCCTCTTTCATACATTCCGTAAGATACGCCTTGTCGCTTATAAGGCGGTTGTATTCTTCTCTGAGCGGACGAAGCTCGTCGCACACGGCTTCACCGACTGCGGTTTTAAAGTCGCCGTAACCCTTGCCGTCAAATTCCTTTTCGATTTCTTCGTCTGTTTTGCCGGTACAGCACGAGTAAATACCCATAAGGTTGTTTACGCCGTCTTTTCCGTCTTTTCTGTAAACTCGCGCCTCGCTGTCGGTGACGGCGCTTTTTATTTTTTTCATAATGGTGTTGTCGTCGTCAAGAACGGAAATATACGCCTTGGGATTTGTGTCGGATTTGCTCATCTTTTTGGTGGGCTCCTGAAGCGACATTATTTTGGCGCCGCTTTTTCCTATAAACGGTTCGGGAAGCTTAAACGTGTTTCCGTAAAGGCCGTTAAATCTGTCGGCAATGTTTCTTGTTATCTCAAGATGCTGTTTTTGGTCAATGCCTATCGGAACGAAGTCGGTTTGATATAAAAGAATATCCGACGCCATAAGCACGGGATATGCAAAAAGTCCCACATTTACATTGTCGGGGTGCTTTTCACTCTTGTCCTTAAACTGCGTCATTCTTGAAGCTTCGCCGAATTGGGTGTAGCAATCAAGTATCCAAGCGAGCTGTGCATGAGCGGGGACATGGCTCTGAACAAATACCGTGTTTTTGTGGGGGTCAAGACCGAGAGCCAACAAAAGAGCATACATTTCGGTGGTTCTTCTGCGAAGATCCGCAGGATTCGGTCTTACCGTTATCGAGTGCAGGTCGGCAACGCCGAAAAAGCAGTCGTAGCCGTCGGACATATTTTTCCAGTTCTTCAAAGCACCGAGATAGTTGCCGAGAGTCGGTGTGCCCGTCGGCTGTATTAAGCTGAGTACGGTTTGTTTCTTTTCCTGATTGTTTTCCATTTTTATTACTCCGTTACTGTTTTATACAATTATACCGTAAAACGAATGCTTTACGGTGAGACTGTTTATAGTTTAAATTGAAATTCGTCTTTTGTCAATGCAAATACCGAGTCTTATGCGATATTTCCGCCGATAAAGTGCTTTTTCGGCGTGCCTTTTGCATTATTGATACCTCGTATATAAAAACTGCCGCCGAAGCTTCGTTTCGACGGCGTATTTTTATTGTAATTTGCTTATTTCGTCCATTATGTAGTCGAGAACCTTTCCGGGTTCAATGCCGAGCACAACGGCAAATTCTTCATATATCAGAGCTTCCGCTTCCTTTAAAAATGCCTCGTCGGATTGGTGAAGCCGCTTTCCTTTTTCTTCGCGTTCGGTTTTGTGCAGACGAATTGCTTTTATTACCTTGATTATTCTGTGTCTGTCTCCCGATGACAGAGCATCTTTAAACGCGTCTTTTCTCTCGGCGTCGTTTTCAATCCATTCCGATGTGTCCTCGGCGGCATTTTTAATAAGCTCGTCTATTTCGGATTTTTCTATAACGCAGTGCATTTTTCCCGTAAGCTCTTTATTGTCCGACGGAACAAAAATCTTTGAATTTTTTCTGTAAACCGGATTTAAGATAAAGTACACGGTGTTTTTGCCGCCGACGCGCATTTTTTCGGATCCCGTTATGCGGCATATACCCTGAGTTCCGTAGATTACAACGTCGCCCTCTTTAAATGTCATATTTTCTTTTACTTCTTCCACGGCTTTTTTCCTCCGTAATACTTTTTCGCAATTTCGCTTTGCTTTGCCGCGTCTATGGTGTTAAGGCGTTTTGACCAAGCGTTTTCCGAAGCAAGCTTTTCCTCCGGCGTTTCGTAAAAAGAGCATTTCTCGCCGAGACATTTCTTTACGCTTAAAACAGAGCACCCGTTTCTCCCCGTGAAATGTATGCAGCAAAATGTGTCGTTGTCATTTCCGGTTGCGTCTGAAATTTTTTTCTCGTCTGACATAATATCACTTCTTTTATACTTTATATCATATTATAACATCTTTTTCGACTTTTTGTTATTGACATAATAGATAAATTTATATCATTTGTCGCTTTATATAAAATAGCCAAATTGCCGTAAAATTCGGTCTGTATAAAGGCATAGGGCAATATATATGTATTACCCAATAAATACGGAGCGGATGTGTGCGCCATGATAATAAAATTTAAAAAACCGGCGGCGATTTTTTTCGGAGTAATTCTGATAATCTTCGGATTGTTGTTTTTGTTTTATGCCGTTTTCGGAATGAGCGGCGACGAAGAGATAAGAGCGAAAAAGACCTCTGCGCAGTACGATTCGTCCGTGGATCCCGAAAAACCTATGGTTGCGCTGACATATGACGACGGACCCTATACCCCCGTTACGGGCAGAATTCTCGAAAGTCTCAAAGCGTCGGGCGGCAGAGCGACTTTTTTTGTGGTCGGCAGCAGAATAGAGGGCCGCGAAGAGGTAACAAAGAAAATAGCGGAGTACGGCTGCGAAATAGGAAACCACACTTACGGACATGTCGTGCTTACAAAAACAAGCAAAGAAAACGCTTTGCGTGAGCTTACAAAAAATGATGAGGTCATTTTTAATACCGTCGGAATAAAACCGAGCGTTGTAAGACCCCCGTGCGGCTGTTATAATGATTTTATAAGGCAAAATGCGGGAAGGCCCCTCGTCCTGTGGACAATAGACACAAGAGACTGGAGCCATCAAAATAAAGACCGCACGGTAAATACGGTGCTTTCGAGCGTCAAGGACGGAGACATTATTTTGATGCACGATTTATTTGTCCCTACGGCTGAAGCGTCGGAAATACTGATTCCCGAGCTTGTAAATCGCGGATTTCAGCTTGTTACCGTGAGCGAGCTTATCTATTACCGCGGTGAAATAAACGGGATAGTTTTAAATAACGGTTGACAAATCGAGTTTAATAAGTTATCATATTAGCATATTAACACTTTACTACGGTAAAACACGGAGGACGTTATGAAAAAGTTTTTAAGCATTTTGCTTGCAGCAGCCTTGATTGTATGCACATTTGCCGCTTGCGGCAATAAAAAATCCGATACTTCTTCGGACCTTGCATATGTTAAAGATAAAGGAACGCTTGTTATCGGTATTACTCTTTTTGCGCCGATGGATTATTATGAAGAGGGCAATACCACAGACCTCAAAGGTTTCGAGGCTGATTTTGCAAGAGCCGTTTGCGAAAAGCTCGGCGTTACGCCTACATTCCAGGTAATAAGCTGGGAGGCAAAAGAGAGCGAGCTCAATTCAAAAAATGTTGACTGCCTTTGGAACGGTCTTACAATAACCGACGCGAGAAAAAATACAATGTCTATCTCAACTCCCTATATGGCAAATAAGCAGGTTCTCATAACCAAGAGCGAAAATGCCGATAAATATTCTTCGGCAGGTTCGTTAAAGGGTGCAACGGTAGTTGCCGAAAAAGAATCCGCAGGTGAAGAGGTTGCAACAAGCGACGCATTCTTTGATGGCGCAAACTACACGGCGGTTGACTCAATGGCAAAGGCAATAATGGAGGTTTCCTCCGGCACGGCAGATGCCGCCGTTATCGACTATGTTACGGGCATCGGCTCAATAGGCGAGGGCACAAACTATACAAATATTGTTATGGTGAACGGCGCCGACTTTGCCGATGAAGAATACGGTATCGCTTTCAGAAAAGACAGCGATATAACTCCCGAAGTCAACAAAGCAATCGACGAGCTTGCAAAGGACGGTACTCTCAGAACCATCGCCGATAAATATAAACTCGGCGGTCAGCTCCTTGTAGGCTGAAAAACTAAGAAATAACTTTTTGAGGCGGCGGCGCTTCTGCGCTTGCCGTCTAAAAGTTTGTTTAAGGTGAAATTATGGACTCTTTTGTGAATATATCGGTAGAACTTTTAAAGGGGTTCTGCGAGAATTTAAAGCTGTTTTCGTTGACGCTTTTATTTTCTGTTCCCGCAGGACTTCTTGTTATGTTTTGCTCTATATCAAAATTCAAGCCGCTGAAGTGGCTTTCAAAGACCTTTGTATGGATAATCCGCGGCACACCGCTTATGCTCCAGCTTTTTGTTGTGCTGTATGTTCCGGGTCTTTTGTTTAACACACCTATAAAAGTGCGTTTTACGGCGGCGCTCATAGCATTTGTAATAAATTACGCCTGCTATTTTTCCGAGATTTACCGCGGCGGCATAGAGAGCATTTCAAAAGGTCAGTATGAGGCGGGACATGTTCTCGGTATGACAAAGCCGCAGATATTTTTCAAGGTAATACTCTTGCAGGTGGTAAAGAGAATAGTACCGCCGATGAGCAATGAAATAATAACTCTTGTTAAAGATACGTCTTTGGCGAGGGTAATAGCCGTTGCGGAAATAATAATGGCTGCCGACAGATTTTCGGCACGCGGAATCATTTGGCCGCTGTTCTATACAGGCGCGTTTTTCCTGATATTCAACGGCTTGCTGACCGTTATCTTTAATAAGATTGAAAAGAAACTCGATTATTTCAGAGGTTAATTTATGACTGTACTTGAAGTAAACAATATACATAAAAGATTCGGTAAAACCGACGTCTTAAAGGGCATTGATTTTAAAATCGAAGAGGGAGAGGTAGTCTCCGTTATAGGTTCTTCCGGCAGCGGTAAAACCACCCTTTTGCGCTGTATAACCGGACTTGAATCCGCAGATGAGGGCAAAATTTCCGTAGGCGGCAGAGTGACGTTTGACAGCGAGCGTAAGGAGAAGCTGTCAAGAGAAGAAAAGCGTGAAAATCAGCTTTGCACAGGGCTTGTTTTTCAGTCCTTCAATCTTTTTCCGCAGTATACGGTTCTCCGCAACGTAACGCTTGCCAAAGAGCTTTTGGTAAAAGAAGAATGTAAAAAAAATAAGCTCCCGCACGAAGAGAAAAAGAAAAAGCTCGCCGAAATCAGAACCGAAGCCATAAAAATAATAGACAGCGTGGGGCTCGGCGATAAGCTTGAAAGCTACCCGTGCGAGCTCTCGGGCGGTCAGCAGCAGCGAGTCGCGATAGCGCGCGCACTTATGCTGTCTCCGCAGCTTTTATGTTTCGACGAGCCCACAAGCGCCCTCGACCCCGAAATTACCGGTGAGGTTTTAAATGTTATCAGAAAACTCGCACAAGACGGCAAGACCATGCTTATAGTCACCCACGAAATGGGATTTGCCCGCGAGGTTTCCAATAAGGTCATATATATGCATGAGGGCGTTATTGCGGAAGAGGGAACACCCGAAGAGATTTTTGACAATCCAAAGAGCGACCGCTTAAAATCATTCTTAAATTCCACCCTCCGAATATAATCCCGTAAACTTACCGCCTCCGCAAAGAAACGGGGGCAGACGGATATTATAAAAAAACCACTCGCTGTGCGGGTGGTTTCTTATTTGCGGTGCCGGCCTTAAAACGGTCGGCGCTTTTATTTTTGTTTGTAATGTTTAAGGAAGTCTTCAAATTCCTCGCAGGCTTTATTAAGTTGCTTTACGGTGGGCAGGTACACTATTCTCACATGGTCGGGCGTGGGGTAGTTGAATGCGCTTCCCTGAACCAAAAGAATTTTTTTGCTTACAAGGAAATCATATACCATCTGCTCGTCGTTTTTGATGTTGTACTTTTTGCTGTCTATCTTCGGGAAGATGTAAAATGCCGCCTTGGGTTTCATTGCCGAAACGCCGTCAATGCTGTTTAAAGCGCTCCAAACGGCTTCACGCTGTTCGTATATTCTGCCGCCGGGCAAAAGCAATTCGTCAACGCTCTGATAGCCGCCTAATGCAGTCTGTATAATTTCCTGAGCCGGAACGTTTGAGCAAAGGCGCATGGATGAGAGTAAATTCAGTCCGTCAATATAGTCTTTTATAGGCGCTTTGTTGCCGCTTATGCACATCCATCCGCAACGGAAACCCGCTATTCTGTGAGATTTTGAAAGACCGTTAAAGGTAATGCACGGAATATCCGGGGCGAGAGAAGCTATCGAAATGTGTTTTAACGAATCCATAACAAGTCTGTCGTATATCTCGTCCGAAAAGATTATGAGCTGATGACTGCGCGCCACTTCCACTATTTCTTTAAGTATCTCTTCCGAATAGAGCGCACCTGTGGGATTGTTCGGGTTGATAATTACAATGCCCTTGGTTCTGTCAGTGATTTTTTTCTTGATGTCGTCAATGTCGGGGTTCCATTCGTTCTGCTCATCGCAGATATAGTGAACGGCATTTCCGCCGGCAAGCGTTACCGCGGCTGTCCACAGGGGGTAGTCGGGCGCCGGAACGAGTATTTCGTCGCCGCTGTCAAGAAGACCCTGCATGGACATTGTTATAAGCTCGCTGACGCCGTTTCCGGTATATATCGTTAATTCCGACATTGGGCAAATTTTTGAGCTGCGAATACTGCATTATCGACTTTCTTGCCGAAAAAATACCCTTTGAGTCCGAATAACCCTCTGCGCTGCGCAGGTTATATATCATATCATGTATTATTTCGTCCGGAGCGGAAAAATTAAAAGGTGCCGGGTTGCCGATGTTAAGCTTCAGTATTTTGGTGCCGGCGCTTTCCATTTCGCTTGCTTTTTCAAGGACCGGTCCGCGTATATCGTAGCAAACGTGGTCGAGCTTGTGTGATTTGTTAAATTTTCTCATTTTATCTACTGCTTTCTTATGATTGTAACTTCTATTTTAGCACCGTTGTCAACCCGATTGCACAATCAATGAGATTATGGACAAATATGTCTTTTCGGTATAAAATTTTTGTGCTATAATATGCTATATACACAAAGACATAACGATTTTGAAAAACGGAGACTCAATATGAATACCGGATTTATAAAAGTTTCGGCGGTTTCACCGCGCGTAACAGTTGCAAATGTCGAAAAAAATCTTCAAAACGCTCTTAAAACCGTAAAACGTGAGAGCGAGTCGGGCAGTTCGCTTATAGTATTCCCCGAGCTTTATCTTACGGGCTATACCTGCGGCGATTTGTTTTTACAGGACGCGCTTACAGAGAGCGCGCTTGACGCCCTTATTAAATTTTCAAAGGAAACGGCATACAGCGACGCCGTTATCTGTATAGGTTTGCCTCTGCGTGTGGGCGGCAGGCTGTTTAACTGTGCGGCTGTGCTGCAAAGCGGAGCTGTTCTCGGTATAGTCCCGAAAACCTATATACCCAATTATAACGAATACTATGAGAAGCGTTGGTTCGCTTCCTCCGAAAAGGTAAATTGTTCGTCGGTTATTATAGATGACGACGAAGTCCCGTTCGGGAGCAATCTTCTGTTTACCTTGGCGTCGGGAGCCGTGCTGGGAGTCGAAATCTGCGAGGATCTTTGGGTTCCCGTTCCTCCGAGTAGTGAGCTTTGCCTTAACGGTGCCGATATTATAGCGAATTTGTCGGCGAGCAATGAGGCTGTAACCAAAAACGATTACCGCAAAAATATAATTTCCGTGCAGAGTGCAAAGTGCTTTTGCGCTTATGTGTATGCTTCTTCGGGAGTCGGCGAGTCGTCGACAGACCTTGTCTTTTCCGGAGCTTGTACAATTGCCGAAAACGGCGCGATTTTATCCGAAAGCGAACGCTTTTCTTACGACGGCAGCAGCGCCTCGGCGTTTATCGACTTTGAAAAGCTGAATGCCGAGCGTGTGCGAAACGGCTCTTTTTCCGACAATAACGAGATTTTGCGCGAAAATGATTTTACCGTCATTCCGGCATATGTAGACGAGGCGGAATATGACGATGTTACAAGAGATTTTTATCCTTATCCCTTTGTTCCGTCAAACGAAAGCGAGAGGGAGCTTCGCTGCGGCGAAATACTTTCCATTCAGAGCGCGGGTCTTGCCAAGCGCCTTGAGCATACGGGACTTAAAAAGGCTGTTATCGGCATTTCGGGCGGACTTGATTCCACACTGGCGCTTCTTGTGGCCGTTAAGGCCATGGAGATGTTGTCGCTTCCCAACGAAAATATCATATGCGTCACAATGCCGGGCTTCGGCACTACCGATATGACGTATAATAACGCCGTAGAGCTTATAAAAGCGCTTAATACAACTTTTAAGGAAATAGATATAAAACCTGCCTGCCTGCGCCATATGAGCGATATAGGGCACGACAGCGAAGTTCACGACATCACCTATGAAAATACACAGGCGAGGGAACGCACGCAGATACTTATGGATATTTCAAATAAGGCGGGCGGTATACTCGTCGGCACGGGCGATCTCAGCGAACTTGCGCTCGGTTGGTGCACATATAACGCCGACCATATGAGTATGTACGGTGTGAACTGCTCCGTACCGAAAACTCTTGTGAGACATTTGGTTCGCTTTGAAGCCGAAAAATTCGGCGGCGAAATAGAACAGATTCTTTTGCGTGTGCTTGATACCCCCGTAAGTCCCGAGCTTTTACCGCCCGATAATAACGGCAATATAAAGCAGAAAACAGAGGATAAGCTCGGTCCGTACGAGGTTCACGATTTCTATCTTTACTATTTCCTGCGTTTCGGCACTAAGCCGCAAAAGCTTTTGTTTATGGCTTCACGGGCTTTTTCCGGCAAGTATTCCGAGGAGCAGCTCAAAGAGTGGCTCAGGCTTTTCATCAAGAGATTTTTCATAAGTCAGTTTAAACGCTCTTGCCTGCCTGACGGCCCCAAGGTCGGCTCCGTAAGCCTGTCGCCGCGCGGTGACTTCCGTATGCCGTCCGACGCCGAATCGGCGGAATGGCTTAAATTCTGAACAATATTACCGTAAAATAAAGTGGCTGTAAAAAACGAAAGTTTTTTGCAGCCACTTATGTATTTATTGCGTTATGCTCTCTTTTTTTATTCCGAAAATCAGTCTCAGAAAACCTCCGAGCAGTTTGGAACTTTTAAAAACGATTACCTTCAAAACAGACCCCTCCTTAACAACAGTTTTTGCAAAGCGTTATCCCGCTGCAAACAAGAGCGAGAGCGAGTACAACTACGAGCCATTGTGCCGGCAGAATAAACGCAACTGCCAAGGCTATACCCAAAGTTACAAACACAGCTCCGATACCGATACGTCGTTTTCTTATCATGCCGACACCGCCTTTTCTTTTTAACATACTATGCGGTATCATAAAAAAGTGTTAAAAATAATCTTTACGGCAGAACTCAGTTTTTAAGGCAGAGACTTATTTCACCGCTTTTCAGCACCGTTATGCGGTCTTTATCTTTTACTATCAGACCTCCGTCACGGTCTATGTCAAGAACCGTGCCACAGAATTCGGCGTTGTTTTTTGTGTATGTTATTTTCTTGCCTATTACAAGGGAATGCTTTTTGTATTCGTCTATGAAGTTTTCTCTTCTCTCGTCATACTTTAGTAATTTATTAACTATCGACGAAACGAGCTCATTTTTTATGGGCTTGTCGCAGTCCAAAAATCCCACTTTGTCTTTAAGCGGCTCCGGTAACGGTGAGGGTTTAAGGTTAATGCCTATACCAACAATGATGTTGTTGACCGTTCCCGTTTCAAAATCCGATACAGCCTCTGTCAGTATGCCGCAAATCTTTTTGCCTTTTAAATATATGTCGTTGACCCATTTTATTTCGGTGTCCGTTCCCGTAAGCTCTTTTATGGCTTCCACCACACAGACCGCGGCGTATGACGTTATCCCAACCGCAGACGGCAGGTCGCTTTTAGGCGAGGTGACAAGCGAAAAATATATTCCCATACCCTTAGGCGAATAAAAGTTTCTTCCGTTTCTGCCTCGTCCGAGCGTCTGCTCATCCGATACAATCAGCATTGTCCCCGAGATGTTACCGTCGGCAAGCCGCCTTTTGGCCTCGTTGTTTGTCGAGTCCACGGTTTCGCATACGGTTATGTCAATATCCTTGTCGCACAATGTCTTTATTGCGCTTTCGGAAATAATATCACAGCCCTTTAACAGTCGGTAGCCCTTGTTCGTTGCCGAAGTTATTTCATATCCGTCATTCTTCAGCGAATTTACGGCTTTCCATACGGCGTTTCTCGATACGCCGAACTTTTCGGCAAGATATTGACCGGAAATATCCTCTCCGCGGTGCGCTTCAAGCTCCGAGCGGATGTCATTTTTTAAAGACATACTTATTTCCTTTCAAAAAAATTCTGTATATATGGTATTGTAAAATGCTTGATTTGTCAAACGCCTTTGCGAGAAAAATATAACCCCGATGAGAACTGTTTTTACAGCTCATCGGGGTTTACCTGTGGTTCTTCGCTCAAAAACCCTAAAACGGGTTACGGAAATGGTTTTTATTCGTTATCTTCGTGCGGTGCTGGGTCGGAATCATCTTCCCGCACTTCATTTTTTTCGTCCGAGGGCTCCGTTTCCTGCATCGGCGGCTCTTCATCGGCAGTCTGCCGTACGGGCTCTGCACTCTGTGCGGAGGAAGCCGAAATTTCCTTATAAACATTTTCGGTTATCGGAGCTTTTTCGGAACACAGCATCAGCCACTTGTCCTGTTTTTTCTTTTTGTAAAACAGCAGTCCGCGGCGCTTCATTATTATCAAAACAGTGGCGATGATAATTGTGATTATCGATATTATTGCGCCGTTTTTAAGTCCGTAAGAATAGTAGCGGAAGTAAATTTCGTGTTCGCCGGGTTCGGTATAAAATCCCAAAAGACTGTCCGAAATCTTGACAATATCCTTGGATTTTACTTTAACTCCGTCAACATAAACCTCCCAGTTTGTGTCGTAGGGGATAGAGGTATATACCATTTCACCGTCATTAACTGTTATGTCGCCGAATATCTCCGTGTCGTTATAAGAGGTGATTTTAAGCTCGCCGCTTCCCGAAAGCTTTTCGTATCCTTCCTTAAATTTGTCCATATCAAGAGAGTAAACATAGAAAGACATGGTTCCGCTGTCGGCTGCGGAGGATTTTATCGGTACGTCCACGTAAATGGTATCTTCCGGTGTGCGCTCGCCGAGGTCGATTATATATCCGTCGTCGGTGTCGAATGTCTTTGAAAATCCGTCCGCAGTGATTGTCGCGTTGTCGCTTACCGAAGATTTTACATATACATATACGTTTGCGGTGCTTTGCGGCACTATCTCTGCCGTAAAGCTTGCCGAAGCGCCTGATGTCTTTTTGTTATAAGCGAGTATGCCTGCCGATAACTGCATATCCGAGAATGCGTTAAGATTGCTGTACGTAACATCGTTTATATTGACCTGTGTCAGTACATTTGAAACGCCTGTCGCGTCCTCAAACCAGTTGTTTTGCGCTTCAAACGGATTTATGGCGTCCTTGCTTGACCAAGAGGCAACACCGTTGTTTACCGCAAATGCTATGGGCAGGGCGTAATTGTTTTTGTATGCCGTGAATTTACCGTTTTGCATGAGGCTTGAATAGAGCTCGTCGTTTAAATAATATCCGCAGTTATCCACAAGGTATTTAAGACCGAACATCGCGTTATATACGGGCGTCTGCGGATTGTATGTGTAGCTGTTGATGTAATTGCCGAACATACCGAGTTCCTGCTGCATATTCGATACGCTCTCATACGCCATTGACGAAAATACCGAAACGCCGTTGTAATCGTACCAGCAAGTGTCCATTCTTGTGCGCAGGCTTGTAAGCTCCATACGGTAAAAGCCGTTGCCGTCGTAGTCGTCAAGCTCTTTTTTCAGCGTCTTAAAATCATCGTAATCGCTTGTATAGTTAGTCTTGTTTTGATTCATTGAATAGTGATTTGTGTTGCCGAGAGCTATTTCCGACGTCACGGTGCACAAAAGCAGTATGGAAACCGCCGACGCCTGGAATTTTTTGTCTTTGAGCAGTCTCAATATAAGAACATAACCTACGCCGAATATTATGCTGAGTCCGAGCGACATATCGCCGATGTTTTTAGATGTGATTTTTTCAACAAGAACAAGGAACATGGCAAATCCGAGCCCCGACGCCAATATTTCTTTGCCCGAAAAGTCCTTTATGTGTATGAGCGCCTTGTACGCCATAACGAGCAGAACAAACGAGTACATAAACGAAAATCTGTACGGGAGGTCGTTGGGGAAGTGGAAGCCGTGCCATACAAAGTTGAGATAATTTATATTAAAGCTTAAATAAAGCACGCCCAAAAGGCAGACATACGAAACTTTTTCACGGGCCTTGATTTTTTTGCAGAACAAAAACAGCGGAACCAAAAGCAGAGTAAGCACGCCGCAGTAAACATTCGGCAAAACGTCGCTGCCGCTGCTTCTTATTGTGGGCTCCGAGCTCGCGAGATGGTTTGCGAGAAAATCAAACGTGCTGAAATATTTTTTGTATTCGGTGGGAGCGCCGCTTGAAGTTGCGGAGCTGTCGGAGAGAATTGATATAAGGGGAATAACCACAAATGCCGCAAGCAGTACGGCGACTATGGAGTAAAAGGCAAATTTAACTCCCGAGCTCCAAAACAGCGAATTTGAAAGCTTCTTTGAAAGAGGCGCTTTTTTGCTTAAGGTTCTGTCGAATTTTTGCTCAATCGAGTAATTTGCAAAATAGTAGGTGAGAAAGTACAAAACGGCAAAAATGCATATCATATATGCCATATAGTAGTTGGCAAAGAACATCAGGGCGAGCGAAACGCAGTAAAAAGTGGGCTTGCCCTTGTTTATTATCCTCTCGATTCCGAGCAGGATTACGGGGAACAGCGCCATGGCGTCAAGCCACATAAGATTCCAGTAATACGCCACAAAATAGCCGCAAAAAGCATATAAAATGCCGAATGCCGCCGATGTCGGGTCGTGCCTGCCGAGGGATTTCTTAATATAGTAGGTAAAAGAGCCTGCCGATAGCATGGCTTTTACCGCTATCATAGCCGCTATGGCTTCGGGAATGTTTTTATGACCGAAAAAGAGAATGAGTATTGTAACCGGGCTTGAAAGATAGTTATAGAAATTGCCGAGAAAGCTGCTTCCGAGACCGGAATTCCACGAGTAGATAAGCGATTCGCCGCTTGTGATTCTGTCGTACAGCTCGGCAAACAGCGGACCGTATTGATGGTAGAGGTCCATTCTGAGTATTGTCATATCGCCGTAGGGAATAAGGCTGAAGCAGAAGTAAACAAGCTGCATTACGGCAAAGGCAATCAGCGCCGCTATCAAAATATATTTGTTGTTTTTCAGAAAGAGTGAAAATTTGGTTTCTTTTTTATTTTTGACCTTGGTTTTGCTCATTTCGGTTATTCCTTTGTTTAATTATTTGGTGCCTTGTGTATCATAGGTAAATTTTTACCTCAGTATACCACATTGCTTTGTCTGTTTCAAGAATTTAGTTCTACTCGCGGACAAGTAACATATATATAAACCGAGGTGAAAAACAATGGAAAGCGAAAAAGATTTTCTCAGCGATATTTTTTATTATTTACCGCCGCGTATAAGAGCGTTTTTTCTGAAACTTCCGCCCAATGTCTGCGATGAGATAACCGAAATACGTCTCAGAGCCGATAAACCAGTGTCGATAGTCATGAGAAACGGCTGTGCGTTTATAACTTCGGGCGGAAGAATGAGCTTTATCTGTTCGGATAATCTTCCGGTTATAACGGGCAACGAAATTTCGGATATGGTTACAAAAATGTGCGGATATTCCGTATACAGCCACCAAAGCGACCTTGTAAACGGGTTTATAACGCTGAAAGGCGGTTGCCGCGTCGGTATTTGCGGAACCGCCGTTATACAAAACGGAGCTGTTACGGCAATACGCGATCTCTCGTCCGTAAATATCAGAGTGGCGCGTGAAATCAAAGGCTGCTCCGACGCATTATCGGACAGACTTTTCCCGAACGGACCGCGCAGCATTATTGTTGCCGGCGCACCGATGTCGGGCAAAACAACGGTTTTAAAAGACCTTGTGCGTAAGTTTTCGGACGGACTTATCGGAGGTTTTTACAAATGTGCCGTCATTGACGAACGCGGTGAGCTCTCGTGCCTAAAAAACTCGGAGTGTTTTAATGCCGACATTCTCTCTTTTTACCCGAAACCGTACGGAATAATGACCGCGGTGAGGACTTTGTCACCCGACATTATATTCTGCGACGAACTTGGAAGCGAAAGCGAGGCAAACGAGGTGTTAAACGGTATTGCCTGCGGAGTTAAATTTATCGTTACCGCGCACGCCTCAAGCCTTAACGAGCTTTATCTGCGGCATGGCACTCAGAAGCTTTTGGACAGCGGACTTATCGACGCCGCCGTATTTTTGGATACAGGGAAGAATATAGGAAAGATAAAGGAAATATTTGACTTCGGAGCGGAAGATTATGAAAACTGTGGGTCTTGTGATGATATTTGCGGCTCTGAGCCTTGCAGGGATAAACAAGGCGATGACGATAACGGCGAGCGACAGGGAGGCGTATTCGGTAATCTCAATGCTCAAATACATAAGGACTCTGATATCGTATGTATCGACCCCTGCCGACAAGATATTAGACAGCCTTCTTGAGTCCGAATATAAGAATATGTTTTTTATAAAGGACGCCAGGGAGCGTTTTCGTCAGGGCGAAAGCTTTTCATTGGCGTGGAAAAACGCGATCGATAAAAACAAATCCGATACGTGCTTGCCGCAGGACTGCCTTGAAAAGCTGAAGGCTTTTTCCGATACTTTCGGCTCGGCGGATAAGCAGAGCGAACTTGAAAACTGCGATACGTATATATCATATTTTGAACTCAGGCAAAAGGAGCTTCACGAAAGAGCCATGAGTGCGCCGCGTGTTTACGGCTCGCTCGGCGTACTTTTCGGCGCACTTGCCGTGATAGTTCTTTTTTAAAACGGAGGAAGTATGGAAGTTGATTTCATTTTTAAAATTGCCGCAATCGGGATAATCGTGGCTGTGCTCTATCAAGTGCTGTCGCGTTCGGGGCGCGAGGAATACGCAACTTTGACAGTCATTGCCGGAATAGTTGTAATAGTTATGATGCTGTTGCCGGGCATAGGCGATCTTCGCAGCATCATAGATTCGACGTTTGACATATGATTAAACTGATACTCATAATTCTGACCGGCGTTTTATCGATAGTCGTTATAAAACAGCTTAGACCCGAATATTCGTTTTTGCTTCGTATAGCAGTCCTTTTGACCGTGATTTTTTCGGCTGTTGCGGCATTTTCCGTGCTATTTGATAAAATCGGCGAAAGCCTCGGTGATGCGGAAATAAATACCGAAAGCTTAAAGCTAATGGTAAAAATAGCCGGCGTGTCGGCAGTTACTGAGATTTCCTCCGCCGTATGCCGCGACGCCTCCGAAACGGCTCTTGCAAAGACGGCGGAGCTTATCGGAAAAATAACAATAATAGGTATGATACTGCCTGTGATCGGAGAAATAATCAAATTATGTGTAAGCCTTTGCGGAAAGTGAAAAAAACGGTTGTTGCATTTGTTTTTGTGTTGTCCGTGATATGTTTATTACCTGTTGTCTCGTATGCCGCAAACAGCGGCGACGAAAAAAACATATCCGATGAATTTGCCGTCGAAATAAGCGACGGGACAAGCGAAATACTTAAGTCAATGGGTATTGAAAACATAGATTATGATTCGCTTATAAGCGCTTCGCCGAGAAAAATAATAACCTGCATTATAGATATTGCAAGGGGTAAACTGAAAGAACCCGTAAAAACGCTCGGTATTGTGCTGTCGATAGCGGTTGTTGCGGCAGCAGTAGGCAGCTTAGCCCCATCAAAGACCGCAGAAAAATATTCCGTCGGCACGGTATGTTCTTTTTTGATAGTTTCCGTTTTGACCGTACCTTTGGCAAATACACTTTCTTCGGCGGTTTCGTCGGTTGCGCTGACGGCGGATTTTATGAAGGGCTATATTCCCGTTTTTGCGGGGACGGTGGCAGCAAGCGGTATGACGCTTACATCGGCTTCTTACAGTGCTCTCGAACTTGCGGTAGCCGAAGCGGTATCACAGCTTTCATCGGTATTTTTTGTCCCTTTAACGGGACTTATTATGATGGTTACGCTTTTATCATCCGTTTCGGACAATGTCAATTCGGCAAAAATAATCTCACTTTTAAAAAAGATTATTTCGATTGTCCTCGGTGTTTTGTCAACCGTATTCGTGGGTCTGGTCACAATAAAGGGCAATCTCGCTTCCTCCGCCGACAGCGTAAGCGTTAAAGGGGTCAAACTGCTTGCCGGAAATACCATTCCCATAGTCGGCGGCGCCATAGGCGACGCTTATACTTCGGTTCTCGGCAGTCTGAACCTTATCAAAAGTACCGTGGGGGCGTTCGGTATATTTGCGATAGCGGCTGTCAATATTCCCGTAATAACCGAGATGCTGTTATGGATGACAGCCGTCAATATATGCTCTGCGTTTTGCGGATTGCTCGGCGAAGAAAATGCGGTAAAAGTGCTCGACGGCGTTTCGGGAGTTCTGTCACTCACAAATACGATAACGGTCTTTTCGGCGGTTGTCTTTATACTGTCTACGGGCGTAATTTTATCATTGAGGTCGTAAAATGAGCAACGTAAAACTTTGGCTTCTGTCTGTATGTGTTTTTTCGGTAATTATGTCCCTGTTTCGCATCTTGCTGCCGCAGGGCAATGTCAAAAAGACCGCGGGTACCGCGCTGTCTTTGATTTTTTTGCTTTTTTTGATAGGCTCGGCAACAAAAAACGGGGCAGAGGCTTTTTTGCAATCCGATTTTTCCGTTTTCGGCGACGAGGCGGAAGAAGTCACCGCCGACAATATATCGGCATATGAAAGTGCCGTTAAAAAAAGCCTTTCCGAAGCGCTTTCTTCCCGCAAGATAGAATATAACGATATAACCTTTGATATGAATAAAACAGCGGACGATATCATAGAGATTAGTAATGTGTGTTTGTCCGTACCGTATGATGCGCCGTCGGACGATGAAATCATATCCGCGGCGACGGATTACACCGGATTTTCACGGGAAATAATAAGAGTAATAAGGGATGAACAATGAAAAAGATGCCAAAGCTTTCCGAAAAACTGAAAAAGGATAAAAAACTGCTTTTGATAGTCACTGCGGGAATTCTCGGCATAGTGTTTATAGTCCTCTCTGAGGTTATCCCGAAAAGCTCATATAAGAAAACGGAAACAGGCGAGCAAAATAAGGATTCCGTATCGTCATATGAAGAAACGCTTGAAAAACGTCTCGAAAGCATTATTTCCTCTGTGGACGGAGCCGGCAGGGTGCAGGTTATGGTAACGCTTGACACTTCGGTGCAGACCCAGTATGCAAAAGATGAAAAGGAAAATTCCAAAAACGGCGATAAAACATCAGAAAAGTCCTATGAGAAAAAGTATGTTCTGACGGATGACGACAGCGGAGTGATACTAAAGACCACCGAGCCTGAGGTCAGAGGAGTGATAGTAGTATGCGACGGCGGTGACAATGCCGCCGTGAAAAACAGTATAACCTCCGCCGTAAGAGCGGCTCTCTCGGTGGACTCAAATAAGATAACAGTATTAAAAATGAAAAATTCGGAGGCAAAATGATGAGCGCAACAATAAAAAGAAAGCATCTTGTTTTGACGGGACTTGTAATTGCCCTCGGGACGGCTATGTTCGTCAATTGGTATTACACAAAACCCGAGGCAAAAAGCGTGAGCAAGGCGGAGGGCGAGACAACAACGATAAACGTAAATCTCGGCGACGCCAAGTATGTCAACGGAACCGCGGCATCCGCCGAGAGTGATTGGTTTTCGGAAGCAAAGCTCAAGAGGACGTCCGCACACGATGAGGCAAAATCAGCGTTTGAGGACGTAATAAACAGCTCCGACGCCGACTCCGAGAGTAAACAAAAAGCGTCGGACGGACTCCAAAAACTTACAAAAAACATAACAGATGAAGGCGATATAGAAAATCTGATAACGGCAAAACTCGGCGGAAAATGTCTTGTCTCTCTCGGCGAGTCCGCGTCCGTTACGGTTGAAAAGGGTTATCTTAACGACGAAGCGCTGACGCAGATTGTGGATATTGTAACGGCAAAGTCCGGTTTACCATCGTCAAAGGTTACCGTTATTGAGGCAAAATAGGGCATGGGACTACATATTTTAATTGATTATTTCAATTGCCTGTGTTATACTTAAACCAAATAATCGATTGAAATATAATTGTTCCAATGTCGAAAGGTGGGTAACCACATGAGTTATAACGATAATCGTGAGAGCGGCGGAGTTGTTATTTCAAATGACGTAATCGCATCTATTGCCGCAAACGCCGTAAAGGATGTAGACGGCTTCGGGAGCTTTTCAAGTCGCACTGCGGATTTATTGACGCAGACGCATTTTTCCGAAGCGCCGCACGCCGTTAAGGTGTGGAGCCTTGACAATGATATTAAAGTTCAGCTTTTTATAAATATTAAGAGCGGATTTAATATTCAGTCTGTATGCACTGCCGTTCAGCAAAGCGTCAAAAATGCCGTGCAGAGTATGACCGGCAAAGTTGTGAGCAAGGTAAATGTTTGCGTACAGGGCGTTGATTACTGCGAACCTAACGAATTGAAAAACTGACGTTTTCCGGTTCTTTGCTGTATTCGGCGGTAAAGGACCGGTTTTTGTTTTATTAAATTATCGGGGGCGGACAAGCTATGACAAGAACCGAAGAACGCGAGCAGGCGTTCGTACTTATTTTTGAAAAAGAATTTAATATGGATACTTCTATGGATGATATAATCTCATATGCCGCCGAGGCAGATGTGTTTTCGGAGTCGGCTTTTGCCTCGTCTCTCGCAAAGGCTGTATTTGAAAACATAGACGCCGTTGACGCCGTCATAGACAAGTATTCCATAGGCTGGAAAAAATCAAGACTTCCCAAAGTGACTCTCGCCATACTTCGTCTTGCCATATGTGAGATGATGTTTGTTGACTCTATTCCTGAGAGCGTATCCATAAACGAGGCGGTTGAGCTTGCCAAAAAGTACGCCACGGCAGAGGACGCGTCATTTGTAAACGGGATTTTGGGAAGCTATTCGAGAGATAATAAAAATGAGTGATTTTCTCGGAATAGATACGAGCAATTATACGACTTCGGCGGCAATTTACGAAAGCTCACGCAATGTGCTGCTTCAGGAAAAAATGCTGCTGCCCGTAAAAAAGGGCGAAAAAGGAATACGTCAGAGCGACGCAGTCTTTCACCATACGGTACAGCTTCCCGAAATAACGGACAGGCTTTTCGGTGAAGTGAAAGAAAAAGAAATTTCGGCAATAGGCGTTTCCTATGCACCGCGGCGTGTGCAAGGCTCATATATGCCGTGCTTTTTGGTCGGAATTTCGGCGGCAACCGTGGCGGCGAGGGCTCTTTCGGTTCCGCTTTACCGCTTTTCTCATCAAGAGGGGCATATAGCGGCGGCGCTTTATTCCGCCGGTAGGCTCGATCTTTTAAACGAGCCGTTTATTGCGTTTCACGTATCCGGCGGTACCACGGAAGCCGTTTTGGTAAAACCCGATAACGAGCATATTATAAACGCCGAAATAGTGGCGAGCTCGTCCGATTTAAAAGCGGGTCAGGCAATAGACCGTGTAGGGGTTATGCTCTCGCTGAATTTCCCTGCGGGACCGGAGCTTGAAAAACTGTCGGAAAAAAGCAATGCGGTATTTAAAATAAGACCGTCTATGAAAAATGCCGACTGTTCGCTTTCCGGAGTTGAAAATAAGTGTAAAAAAATGTTGTCCGAAAATTACGAAAAATCCGATATTGCGCTTTTTTGTATAGACAGCGTTATTGCTGCGCTTGACGGTATGTATAAGGCTCTTATGCCGAAGTACGGTTCTTTGCCGGTCGTATTTTCGGGCGGCGTCACTTCAAACAAGAGAATTAAAAATTATTTTCGTGATAAATACAACGCGATTTTCGCCGAGCCCGCATTTTCGGCGGACAATGCGGCAGGTACGGCGGTACTCTCTTCTATTATGTATGATCGGAGAAAATAATGCAGAATACATTGGTATTGAGCGTTTCTCAGCTCAACAGATACATCAAGATAAATTTCGACGCCGATGAAAATCTTGCAAATATTTTTATAAGCGGAGAAATATCCAATTTCACAAATCATTACCGCACAGGTCACTTTTACTTTACGTTAAAGGACGATTCCGCCGCAGTCAGAGCCGTTATGTTTAATTCCTCCGCCAAAAGGCTTAAATTTATGCCCGAGGACGGAATGAAAGTTATCGCCCGAGGCAGAGTGAGCGTCTATGAGGCGTCCGGGCAGTATCAGCTTTATGTTGACGATATGCAGCCCGACGGCGTCGGCGCTCTCAACCTTGCGTATGAGCAGCTGAAAGAGAAACTGCAAAAAGAAGGGCTTTTTTCAAAACTTCATAAAAAGCCGCTGCCGCCTTACCCCGAAAAGGTCGGAGTTATCACTTCGCCTACTGGCGCGGCAGTACGCGATATTATAAATGTTCTCGGCAGACGTTTTCCTTATGCCGAAATAGTTTTTTGTCCCGTTTTGGTTCAGGGAGACGGCGCTCATTTGCAGCTTATAAACGCGGTCAATCTGTTTAACTCCGAAAAAGCGGCTGATGTTATAATTATCGGCAGGGGCGGAGGCTCTATCGAGGATCTTTGGGAGTTTAACGACGAGGGCCTTGCGAGAGCTGTTTATAATTCGGAAATTCCCGTTATCTCGGCGGTAGGTCACGAAACCGATTTTACGATTTGCGATTTTGTTGCGGATATGCGCGCTCCCACGCCGTCCGCCGCAGCAGAATTGGCGGTTCCCGACGCAAACGAATTAAAGTATGCCTTGGCTGCCTCAAAAAACAGAATGTATTTAAGCGTTTCGGCAGGGATTTCCGACAGGCGCTCAAAACTCGAATACCTTACTTCAAAGGGAATTTTAAAGTCTCCCGACGAAATGCTGTCAAATCGGAGTCAGCGCCTTGATACGGCTTTTTCAAAAATGCTGTCTGCTTATGAAAACCGTATCGGCGGCAAAAAAGTGGAATTTATATCTGCCGCCTCTGCGCTGTCAAAGCTTGACCCTATGTCGGTGCTTATGCGCGGCTTTGCCTTTGTTTCCGATGAAAACGGAAAAAATATATCTTCGTCGCAAGCGCTTGCGAAGGGAGATAAAATCGATGTCAGATTTCACGACGGTACCGCCGTTTGTGAGGTTAAGGAGATAACACAATGAAACAGACTTTTGAGTCCGCCGTAACGCGGATTGAAGAAATATCAAAACTGCTTGAAGACAAGAACATTTCACTTGATGACTCAATCAAGCTTTTTGAAGAGGGCACGCGCCTTTCGGATTATTGCAGCGAATGTCTTAAAAACGCAGAGCAGAAAATAACGGAGCTTAAAAACAAAGAGACGGAGTGATATTTATGGAGTATACTCACGAAAAATATCTTGAGATGATAGACGAGGCGCTGAAAGTGTACCTCGGCTCGGTTTCGGACGGTCAGGACCTTGTTCTTGACGCGATGAAATACAGCGCCGAGGGCGGCGGAAAAAGGATAAGACCCGTGCTGACCCTTGAGTTTTGCCGTGTGTGCGGCGGCGATGTGCAGCGGGCTCTTCCGTTTGCGTGCGCCGTAGAGATGATTCACACATATTCGCTGATTCATGACGATCTTCCGTGTATGGATAACGATGATATGAGGCGCGGCAAGCCGTCGTGCCACAAGGCGTTCGGCGAGGAGTACGCTCTTCTGGCAGGCGACGGACTTTTGACCCTTGCATTTGAAACGCTCTCAAAGGCCGAGGATGTTAAAGTCGATACTTTTAAAGAGGCGCTGTTTACGCTCTCAAATCTTGCCGGTATTAACGGTATGGTCGGCGGTCAGGTGCTTGACCTCAAAGCGGAAAAAAGCAAACCCACTCTCTCCGCTCTTCAAACGATAGACCGTCTTAAAACCGGCGCTCTTATAAAGGCGGCGTGTACCTTGGGCTGTCTCGCATCGGAAAAATACGATGAGCAAAAGATAGCCGCAGCGTCCGTTTATGCCGAAAATATAGGTCTCGCTTTTCAGATTGTGGATGACATACTTGACGTCACGAGCGATACCGCCACACTCGGCAAACCCGTCGGAAGCGACGACAAAAACGAAAAGATAACGTACGTTAAACTTATGGGTATTGAAAAATCACAGGCTACCGTTGACGAATTGACCAAAGAGGCGGTAAACGCTCTCGGCGTTTTCGACGGCGATACGTCATTCCTTGAAAATTTAGCCTATAAGCTTGCTTCAAGGAAAAAATAACAGGCCTTCGGGGGAAGTTCTTTTAATGAAGTATCTTGATAAAATTAAATCGCCCGCGGACGTAAAAAATCTCAATGAAGATGAATTGCCTCTTTTGGCACAGGAAATCAGAGAGGTTCTTATAGATACGGTTTCGCAAAACGGCGGTCATTTGGCGTCAAATCTCGGTGTTGTCGAGCTTACCATCGCTCTCCACAGAGTTTTTGATTCGCCCAAGGATAAAATCATATGGGATGTCGGTCATCAGGCATATACGCATAAGCTCCTGACGGGCAGGTATCCCGAATTTGAGACTATCCGCCGCGAGGGCGGACTTTCGGGCTTTACAAATCCGTCCGAAAGCGAACACGATATTTTTTACAGCGGACATTCGAGCACATCAATTTCAGAGGCTCTCGGTGTTGCAACCGCAAACAGCCTTAATAACGATAAGCACACCGCCATCGCGGTAATAGGCGACGGTGCGCTCACGGGCGGGCTCGCTTATGAGGCGCTCAACAATGCCGGCAGGTCTAAGCAGAGACTTATAGTTATACTTAACGATAACGAGATGTCTATTTCAAAAAACGTCGGCTCTGTCGCAAGGTATCTTGCCGTGCTTCGTTCAAAACCGGGTTATTTCCGTTTAAAGGCGCGCACCGAAAAGATAATCAATCGAATACCGCTCATAGGCAAAAAAATATCGGAGCAGCTTTTTAAATCAAAGACAAGGTTAAAGAATTTAATCTATAAAAGCACCTTTTTTGAGGAACTCGGCTTCCGTTATATGGGACCAATTGACGGTCACAATATAACACAGCTTTGCGAGGCGCTTGAGGGTGCGAAAATGGTAAATGCACCTGTGCTTCTTCATATCAATACTATAAAAGGCAAGGGTTACGATTTTGCCGAGAAGTCACCGAGCGAATTCCACGGAATTTCAAAATTCAATATAAATACGGGTGAGCCTGTATACAGCGGCACGAATTTTTCCGCCGAGTTCGGCGATTTCCTGTGCGATATAGCCTCTAAGGATAAGCGTATATGCGCCATAACCGCGGCTATGTCTCTCGGCACGGGTCTTGAAAAATTCAAAAAGCAGTTCCCCGACAGATTTTATGATGTCGGCATAGCCGAAGAGCACGCCGTAACCTTTTCTTCGGGACTTGCAAGGGGCGGTATGGTGCCTATATTTGCCGTGTATTCAACGTTTCTTCAAAGGTGTTATGACCAATTGGTACACGACGGAGCAATGCAGCATCTCCATATGATAATTGCGGTTGACCGCGCAGGATTTGTCGGTGAGGACGGTATTTCGCACCAGGGTATACTTGACGCTTCGTTCTTAAACGGAATACCCGGTATAACGGTTTATTCACCGTCTACATACACGGAGTTAAAACACGCTTTTATAAGGGCGATATATCACAGTGACGGCGTGGTAGCCATACGTTATCCGCGCGGCACGGAAAAACCCGTACCGGAGTCGGACGATCTCTCGTTTGAACCGTTTGCGGTTTACGGCAGAGAAAACGCGGACACGTTTATTGTCACATACGGCAGACTTTATTCTTATGCCTGCTCTGCGGCAGATGAGCTTGTAAGCCGCGGATATAACGTCTCCGTTTTAAAGCTTAACCGTATAAAGCCCATTTCGGAGGACGCTGTAAAAAAAGTTCTCTCATGCAAAAAGGTATTTTTCTTTGAAGAGGGAATAAAAGCCGGCGGTATAGGCTCGGTATTCTCCGAAATGATGATGGAAAACGGCTTTAAAGGTAAGTTCGATTTAACCGCCGTAGATAACGAGTTTGTAAAGCACGCGGCGGTATCCGCGCTTTTAAGCGAGTATTCTCTTGATGAAAACGGTATGATAAAAACAATTTTGGAGTATGACGATGGCGGAAAAAAAGACGAGGCTTGACGTAGCCGTTTTTGAACGCGGCTTATCCGACAGTCGCGCTAAAGCGAGCGCTCTGATAATGGCGGGGCAGGTCTTTGTAAACGGGCAAAAGGTCCTTAAATCGGGTCAAAATGTGAAAGAAGACGATAAAATCGAGGTTCGCGGCGAACAAATGCCGTTTGTCAGCCGCGGAGGCTATAAACTCGATAAAGCCGTCAAGTCTTTTGACCTCTCGCTTAAAGATAAGATATGTATGGATATAGGCGCGTCAACGGGCGGATTTACCGATTGTATGCTGCAAAACGGAGCGGCAAAGGTGTTTTCGGTTGACGTGGGATACGGTCAGCTTGCCTGGAAACTTCGTACCGATGAACGCGTTGTGAATATGGAACGCACAAATTTCCGCTATCTTACAATTGACGATATCGGCACAAAGCTTGATTTTGCGAGCGTGGATGTCTCATTTATATCGCTGAAAATCATTTTGCCCGTCCTTTTCGAGCTTTTAAACGACGGCGGCGAAGCGGTATGTCTTATAAAACCGCAGTTCGAGGCAGGCCGCGACAAGGTCGGCAAAAAAGGCGTGGTACGCGACAAAGAAACGCACGCCGAAGTTATTAAAACAATCACGGATTTTGCTTTTGATACGGGTTTTTCGGTTCTCGGGCTTGATTTTTCGCCCATAAAAGGTCCCGAGGGCAACATAGAATACCTTATGTATCTCCGAAAAGAGCAAAACAATGTAAATGCTGTGAAAGGCAAAGAATCGGAAGTAGCCGAGCTTTCACACAATACGTTACAGTAAAGCGGGTGACAAAAATGAAAATTGCATTGCTGCCGAATTTAACGCGCTCCCATGCGCTTTCGGTTACGGACGATGTATGTAAATACCTTGAAAAATACAACGCCGAATACTATTTTGAAACGGAGACCGCGGAAAAAATAGGTAATAAAATCAAAGCCGTCGGTTTACCCGAAGCAGAGCTTTTGTCACTTTGCGACGTTGTTATTGCCATAGGCGGCGACGGCTCGCTTATCCACGCGGCGCGTAAAGCGGTTAAATATAAAAAGCCGATACTCGGCGTCAATGCCGGTAATCTCGCCTTTATGGCAGGTATAGAAAAAAACGAGCTGGAGCTTTTAAAGGAACTTATAGAGGGCAATTATACAATAGATAAACGAATGATGCTCGATGTCACCGTTAAAAACGGCTCATGTGAAAAAACGCTTGATTGCTGCCTTAACGATGTAGTAATCGCAAGAGGTGAGCAGATAAAGCTCGTTAAGCTGAACGTTGAGTGTGACGGGCAAAAAATCAACGATTATTATGCGGACGGTATCATAATTTCCACACCCACAGGCTCCACGGCGTATTCGCTGTCGGCAGGCGGCCCTGTTGTAGACCCGAAAATCGAGAGTATACTTTTAACTCCTATCTGCACACACTCGCTTTTTGCAAGGTCGCTCATCTTCGGCAATGATTCCGTGCTTTCGGTAAAAATTCCCGAAAATACGTCCGATAAAATCAGAATTTCCTGCGACGGAGACGATTCCGTAGAGCTTTGTCCCGGCGACTGTATAAGAGTAGGCAAGTCAAAATACTACGCGGACTTTATCAGAATTAAAAACGAATCGTTTATCGACGTGCTTAACAGCAAATTGGCGCAGAGGAGGGCATAAGTTGAAAAAGAAAAGACATGAACTTATTTTAAGGCTTATAACCGAAAACGCCGTTACTACGCAGGATGAACTCTTGGAGCTTCTTAAAAAGAACGGTTACAATGTAACTCAGGCAACCGTTTCGCGCGATATAAAGGAATTGAAACTCATAAAAACACCTGTAAAAAACGGACGTTCAAAATATTCCGTGGGGAGCAGCGGTTCCGATGACGACAACGCGAAATTTTATTCTATATTTTCGCAGTCCGTAATTTCCGTGGCTGCCGCAGGCAATATCTGCGCCATTAAGTGCTTTTCCGGCACCGCCAATGCCGCCGCGGCGGCGGTTGACGCAATGAAGCTTGAAAAAGTAGTTGCCACTTTGGCAGGCGACGACACTATTTTCGTGCTTTGTCACAGCGATTCGGAGGCGCGTGAATTTACTTTACAGATAAAAGCAATGCTGAACGGAGACTGAAAAAATGCTTTCAAATTTGCAGATAGAAAATATAGCCGTTATCAAAAGCGCGTCTATTGATTTTGAAAATGGATTTAACGTAATGACAGGTGAAACCGGTGCAGGTAAATCTATCGTTATAGATTCTCTTAACGCAATTTTGGGCGAGCGTACCTCGCGTGAGCTTATACGAAGCGGGTCGGACAGCGCGTCGGTGTGCGCCGAATTTCAAAACATCGGCGACAATGTAAAAAATGCGCTTGAAAAGCTCGGCATAGAAAAAGACGATACGCTGATTGTAAGCCGCAAATTAACCCCGGACGGCAAAAACGTCTGCCGCATAAACGGTATGCCGGCGACCGTCTCCATGCTTAAAACCCTGGGCGTGCAGCTTGTAAATATCCACGGCCAGCTTGATAATCAAAGCCTTTTATCGCCTGAGACGCACTGCTCTTTTATTGATAAGCTCGCAGGCAGCGGCAGAGAGCTTAATGCATTCAAAGAACTTTATTCGCTGTATATAAAAAAGAAAAACGAGCTGAAATCCCTCAATACAGATGTAAATGAGAAAAACCGCAGGCTTGATATACTCAATTATCAGATTGAAGAAATACAAAAGGCGGATATAAGACCGGGGGAGAAAGATGAATTGACCGAAAAACTCGGTTTTCTCAGAAATGCCGAAAAAGTCCTCGATTTGTTGCATACGGCATATGCAGCGCTTAACGGTGACGGAGAAACGCCGGGTGCTGCCGATATTGCGGCGGACGCTGCGTCAAAATTGCTGTCGGCGGCAGGTTATTCTTCGGATTTTGCCGAGACGGCAAACGGTGTCAATGACGCCGCGATGAATCTCAGCGCATATACCGAGGAGCTTCGCGATAAAATATATTCGCTCGACTATGACCCTGCCGAAACCGAAAGAGCCGAAGAGCGCCTTGACGTTATTTACAGGCTTTCCCAAAAATACGGCGACAGCGAGGAAGAGATACTCGCTTATCTTGAAAATGCCGAAAAAGAGAGAGACGCTCTGTCTTTTTCGGACGAGCGAGCCGAACAGCTGCGCGCGGAAACGGAAAAAGCTTATAACGAGGCTCTCGCCGCGGCGAAAAAGCTCTCCGAAATAAGAATTGAAGCCGGCAAAAAGTTTTCCGCCGATGTCGAAAGAGAACTCGCGTTTCTCGATATGCCGTCGGTTAAGTTTATTGTGAATGATTCTGTCGGCGAGCTTTATGAAAACGGCATAGACAATATAGAATTTTTACTCTCGGCAAATGCCGGCGAGGAGCCGAAACCGTTGTCCAAAATAGCCTCGGGCGGCGAGCTTTCAAGAATTATGCTTGCCATCAAGTGCGTATTGTCCGAGCTTGACGACATCGACACGCTCATTTTTGACGAGATTGATTCCGGCGTAAGCGGCAGAGCGGCGTTAAAGATTGCCGCGAAGATGAAAGAGCTTTCAAAAACACATCAGGTTATATGCGTAACTCACTTGGCGCAGATAGCAGCCTTTGCCGACGAGCACAAACTTATTTTAAAAGAAGAGAAGGACGGGCGCACTTATACGTGTATAACTTCTCTCGATTATGACGGCAGAAAGTATGAGCTTGCGAGGATAATGGGCGGTCTTACCGTTACTCAAAGTATTTTAAACAGCGCAGAGGAATTACTCTCGTCTGCCGAAATTGACGATTAAAGGTTGACAAATATTTTTTTAATGGTACAATAAGCACATATTTCTACAGGCCGCGAAGGGTCAAAGTAAAAGAGTAAATTTTTTTAAGAGAGCCGTTGGTTGCTGCGAAACGGTAAAAAGCTCTTTGAAGTTACGTCCCGGAGCCGCATTTCCGAAACACAGTAGGTTATGCCGTTTTGCAAGCGTTAATTGCCGAAGTTTTTATAACTTCACGAGGCTTTTTCCGTGAGGAAAAGGCAAACCGAGGTGGTACCGCGATTTTTCGTCCTCTGTCTTTTGGCAGAGGGCTTTTTTTATGCCGATAATTTAAAAGGAGAATTGAAATGGAAATTTACGAAGAATTAAAAGCCAGAGGCTTAATTGCCCAAGTAACAAACGAAGAGGAGATACGCGAGCTTGTAAACGCCGGTAAAGCAACCTTCTATATAGGATTTGACCCGACGGCGGACTCGCTTCATGTAGGACACTTTATGGCGCTCTGCCTTATGAAACGTCTTCAGATGGCGGGAAATAAGCCGGTCGTTTTGATAGGCGGCGGCACCGGTTATGTCGGCGACCCGTCCGGCAGAACCGATATGCGTTCCATGATGACTCCCGAAACCATACAGCATAACTGCGATTGCTTTAAAAAGCAGATGGAGCGCTTTATTGAATTCGGACCCGATAAGGCAATAATGGTAAATAACGCTGATTGGCTCTTAAAGCTCAACTATATCGACCTTTTACGCGACGTCGGCGCTTGTTTCTCGGTCAATAATATGCTTAGAGCTGAGTGCTATAAGCAGAGAATGGAAAAGGGTCTTTCCTTCCTTGAGTTTAACTATATGATAATGCAGTCCTACGACTTCTATCATCTGTTTAAGCATTACGGCTGCAATATGCAGTTCGGCGGCGATGATCAGTGGAGCAATATGCTCGGCGGAACCGAGCTTATAAGGAAGAAGCTCGGTAAAGACGCTTATGCCATGACGATAACGCTTCTTCTGAATTCAGAGGGCAAAAAGATGGGCAAAACTCAGTCGGGCGCGGTTTGGCTCGACCCCAACAAAACTTCGCCCTTTGAGTTCTATCAGTATTGGAGAAACGTAGCCGACGCAGATGTTCTCAAATGCATCAGAATGTTGACTTTCCTGCCTCTCGAAGAAATTGACAAGATGGATAAGTGGGAGGGCAGCCAGCTTAATACCGCCAAAGAAATACTCGCCTTTGAGCTTACAAAGCTTGTTCACGGCGAAGAAGAGGCAAATAAAGCTCAGCAGACCGCAAGAGCATTGTTTTCCGGAAGCGGAAACCTTGATAATATGCCTTCTTACACTCTTTCAAAAGATGATCTTACCGACGGAAAAATAGCCGTAAACGACATTCTTTTTAAATCCGGTATGACCAAATCAAAGGGCGAGGGCAGACGCCTTATCGAGCAGGGCGGAGTTTCCGTAAACGACAAAAAAGTAACCTCTGTCGTTGAAACCGTCAGCGCCGATGATTTTTCGGACGGCAGCATAATAGTAAAAAAGGGCAAAAAGGTATTTTATAAAATTATTTTGAAATAACCGCTTGTTATCCTTTTTCGATGCAATACCGTTTGGCAGTAAAAAGCGCCTTGCAATTCAGCCGAGAGCCGAATTGCAAGGCGCTTTTATGTATCTGTGCAAATTTAAATTTATTCTTTAATATCGGTATTTTTGTTAATGCCCTTTTTGCGGAGTATAATGCACGGTATTAAAACAAGTACCGCAACTATTGCAGCCGCCAGGAACATCTGCGCGCACGGCTCGTAGTTCGACAAACCGTCGTCGCCGACGTATGTTCCGCTGGCATTCGCCTTACAAACCCAGTCTCCCACGGACGGACCCACAATCATCGGGATAAGCACAAAGAATATCATTCTTATTCCCTGGAAAAGTCCGGTTTTATCTTCGGGCGTATAGTCGCGTACCGTTGAGTTAAGCATTATGCCGAGCAGGCCGTATCCGGCAAAGAGCGGAATTGCGGCAAGTGCAAATTTGCCTGCGGTGTGCATAAACGAAGCGGCGAAAAGACCGACTACAAACAGCGCTATCGCAACAAATAAGAGAACGTTTTTGCCGATTTTATCAATGAGTTTGCCGACAAGAACTATTACGGCAACAAGTGCGATTATAACAAACGGCGCGGCAATGAGTACGGGCTTTGTTATGTATCCGAGCAAGTCCTCAATGTTAAATCCGAGGCTGTGCTGGAGATATATCAAAAGATAGGGGAAGAATACCTGAACCGCCGTCTGGAAAAGGCATATAGCCGCGAATGCAAGATAGAGCTTGCTGTTCTCTTTAACTACCGACGGCTTGAAGCCGTAAACCAAGTCTTTCCAGTAGTTACCGTTTTTCTCGTGTATTCCGTTTCTGGAGTCTTTAAGCGTAAACAGACCGAGAATACCGCAGACTATGACAAATCCGCCTATGGCAAAGAAGAATACGGGATATCCGCCGATTGCGTCTATCATACCGCCGAAAGCGATTACAACTACCATCGCAACAACAGGCAGTATAGCGAGTACGCTCTCCGCCGTGGCTCTGTTTTTCGGCGTCGTAACGTCCGTTATCCACGCGTTAAACGCCGAGTCGTTACTCGTTGAGCCGAAAAACGTCATAACGCAGTCCATAACGATTACGGTAACGGCGGTAGCGGTAATGACCTTGTAAGAATCCGAGATACCGAACAGATTTCCTATGTTGTCTTTTGTTATAAATCCGAATGCTCCGGTTGTAATACCCCAGATTATGTATCCGAGAGAAATAAATATTTTTCTCTTGTTCACCCTGTCCGACAAATTACCCATTATAAATGTGGTAATAACCGCCGTTGCGGCGCTGAAAGCTACCATAAGCTTTATTGCCGTCATTGACGAAAGCGAACCGGTTACCTTGCCGCCCTCGTAAACCGTGTTGTAAAGGAACGTGTTGAAATACATATTTTCAAGCGTCCATGCCATTTGACCGGTAAATCCGAAAAGGCAAATGTTAAACCAAATTCTTCCGGATAATTTGCTGTCGGCCGCGCTCTTTTTCTCAAGTGGGCTTTTTGTTTTAGTTTCCATTGACTCCCTCTTTTCAGCATATGAAACCGTTTGTGCCAATTTCATATAAATTTGAATTTATCTATTATAAATGTGTGCAAAAAGTATGTCAAGAAATTTATTGATTAATAGCCGAAAACAGATTTTTATTTGTCGAGCGGCGCGGTATAATCGTGAACAATTTTTAAATTTGCTAAAAATTTTTCTTTTTGTCTTGTAACTTTTTAAAAAATAGTATAAAATGTATCTGTTTATCAGTATTTCACTGAAGAATCATTTTGTAAAGGATGAAAACTTGATGGAAAACAAGCAACGTGAAAAAAGCGCTGCCGAGGCTTACAGAGAAGAACGTAAGCAGCGTATGGCCAAAGCTGCCAAAAAGCAGTCTAAAAAGAACCCGAACGCGGCAAAGGCGGGCAGGATAATAGGCAAGGTTATAGCTATTGTTCTCGCTGTGGCTATTTGTCTTGCGGCCGTAGGCGGTATACTCAATT
Organism: Ruminococcus sp.; assembly: GCA_022768065.1. Lineage (GTDB taxonomy): Bacteria > Bacillota > Clostridia > Oscillospirales > Acutalibacteraceae > Fimenecus. Next base: position 78,491 of record JALELS010000019.1, read on the forward strand.
TCTTCGGTGTTCCGCAAAAGGTTCTCAAAGCCGCTAAATTCGGTTCCGAAAAGGACACTGTGGCAACGTATAACTATTATTATATGACGCTCTATAATTACTATTATAATATGTCTAATCAGTATGATACATATTACGGTTCCGGCATGGGCAAGATGTATACCGGCTACGACACTTCAAAAACTCCTATGGATCAGGATTACACCGGTGATACTTCAAGCCTCAATACTGACGAGGAAATCAAAACATGGGCTGATTTCCTTAAGGTTTCTGCGCTGAACTATATGCAGTCTTATACAGCATATGCGGATTTGGCAAGAAAGAACGGCCTTACTCTCAACGATGACGAAAAAGCCGAGATTGACGACAGAATCGCAAGCATCAAAACAAATGCGGAGAGCAGCGATTTTTCACTTGACCGCTATATTCAGAAAATATACGGCAAGGGCGTAACCGAAAAGGTTCTCAGAGCCGCTCTCGAAGACAGCACCCTTGCTTCAAAATACGCACAGCAGAAGCAGACGGAAATATCCGATGCGATAACGGATGATGAGATTATGGCTGAGTATCAGGCAAATCCCAACAATTACACCACTCTATCCGTGTCTGCGTTTAAGGTAACCGCAAACGCCGATGTTCAGAGCGATGCTTCCGACGAAGAAAAGGCAGCGGCAAATACGGCTGCTATGAGCGAGGCAAAGACTGCCGCGGATAAATATGCGGCAAATGTCAAGAGCGCCGACGACCTTCTCAAGCAGGCTCAGAGCTACAATTCTTCACTCACTTCATCCTCGGTTGCTTTGTCCGATACAACATATTCTTCAATCAGCAGTTCGTTCGGTTCGGCAGCGGCCGATTGGGCGGTTTCCTCCGACAGAAAGGTCGGCGAAGTAGGTGTTATCGAGGCAGACGACGGCTATGTTGTAATGTATATTACGGCTACGGCTCACCTTGACGATACAAAGGCTGTAAACGTACGTCACATTCTTTTCCAGTTTAAATCTACCGACAGCAGCGGAAGCACCGCAAATCTCACCGACGAGCAAAAGTCGGAGTATTACAGCAAGGCTAAGGCGGTTTACGACCAGTATCTTGAAAATCCCACAGAGGATAACTTCGCAACTCTTGCAAACAACAACAGCGATGATACGGGTTCAAATACCAACGGCGGTCTTTATGAAGACGTAAAGCCCGGTCAGATGGTTACTCAGTTTAATGACTGGTGCTTTGACCCCTCAAGAAAACCCGGTGATACCGGCATAATCGAAACAACCTACGGCTATCATATTATGTATTTTGTAGGCACAGCCGATGAAACCGTATGGAAAGCAAATATCAGAAGCTCTCTTGCAAGCACCAAGTTTGAGGAATTTGATAAAGAACTCATTTCCGATACGGGCGACTACGCTAAAAAAGTCAACAAATCCGTAGTTAAATGGGCTGCGAAGAAGCAGGAAAAGCTTATCAAAAATTATACCGTTAATTCAAAGTATAACAGCAGATCCACATCTACAACAAGCTCAAACGCAAGCACTCTCTATTAAGAGTGAACCGTTTTGCACGATTTATCGTGTCGGTTGAGCGTAATTAAAAATGTTTTTTCGGCAGTCCGCTTTTGCGGGCTGCCTTTTTATGTTTTACAAAAACGCAAATTTTTTTAAAAAACATATTGACTTAGAGCGTACTCCAAGTTGTAAACTTAAACAAGTAAGAGAATTCTTGACTTAAATTTAATTTTAGGAGAATTATTATGAAAGTTACTGATGCAAAAGATTTTGAAAAAGAAAACGTATTCGGTACAGGAGAGCCGAATACCGCTTACGCAAAGTTCTTTGTCGGAAATTCCTTTTTAAATCCGCTCACTCTCCCGACAGCGGACTTTTTGCCGCAAATGTCACTTTTGAACCCGGATGCCGCAATAACTGGCATATCCATCACGCTGCAAAAGGCGGCGGACAGCTTTTGATTTGCACGGCAGGCGAGGGCTGGTATGTGCAAGAGGGCAAAGAGCCGGTCAGCCTGAAACCCGGTTCGGTAATAATGATTCCGCCGGAGGTTAAGCATTGGCACGGAGCCAAAAAGGACAGTTGGTTCAGCCATATAGCCATTGAGGTTCCCGGCGAAAACTGCAAAAACGAATGGTGCGAAGCGGTTTCGGATGAAGAGTACAATAAGCTCGGCGACTGAAAAGAAATATTCGCTTGCGGAATGGGCAACACCCATTCCGCTTTTTTGTGCGCAAATAAACTTTTACATGCAAAATGTCCATTTTTGTAAGGAGAGTTAATTCCTATTGACAAAGTGGGAGTTGAGAAGTATAATTGCTAGTGGAAAGATAGGAGATTAAAACAATTTGTTATCTTTTTGTGCTGTAATCGGCAGTTTCACTGTTGTGAAACCGCACGGAAAGGAGTGCTTTTTATGATGATATCTTCAAAGGGCAGATATGCTCTGCGGGTTATGCTTGATTTAGCCGAGCAGGGCAGCGATAAATATATCAGCCTTAAAGATATCGCGGAACGACAGGATATTTCCCGAAAATATCTTGAGAGTATTATGACAGAGCTTTCAAAAAACGAGCTTGTCGAGAGTGCTATCGGAAAAACCGGCGGATACAGATTAAAACGTGCGCCGGAAAACTATAAAGTCGGCGAAATTTTATATGCCGCCGAGGGTGAGCTTACCCCCGTATCGTGTCTTGCCAAAGACGGCAAAAAGTGTGACAGAGGCGATTCCTGCTATACGTATCCGTTTTGGCTCGGACTTGAGGAGCATATAAAAGAGTATGTTAACAGCTATACGCTCAAAGATATTCTCGATCTTAAAAATAAACAAAAAAATCAATGTTGTAAATGTGATTCCCACAACGAAAACGAGGATGATGTAATATGAAAAACAACAATCTGCTTGAAATCAAAGATCTTCACGTCAGCGCCGGTGAAAAGGAGATACTCCACGGTGTAAATCTTACCGTCGGCAAAGATGAAACACATGTCCTTATGGGACCGAACGGAACAGGCAAGTCCACGCTCGGCTACGCCATAACGGGCAATCCGGAATATACCGTCACAAGCGGTGAAATTATATTTGACGGTGAGAATATAACCGATCTTCCCGTTAACGAAAGAGCCAATAAGGGTATATTTTTGTCATTCCAAAATCCCCTTGAAGTACCGGGCGTTACTCTCAGCGCATTTATAAGAAGCGCTCTCGAGCAGAAAACAGGCAGCCGTCTGCGCCTTTGGGATTTCAAAAAGAAACTCTCCGAAACCATGAAGCTTCTCTCTATGGACGAGTCTTATGCCGAGAGAGATTTAAACGTAGGCTTTTCGGGCGGTGAAAAGAAAAAGGCGGAAATACTTCAAATGCTGATGCTGGAGCCGAAGCTTGCCATTCTCGACGAAACCGATTCCGGTCTTGATGTAGACGCGGTTCGTACCGTTTCAAACGGCGTCAGACTTTACAGAGAAAGAGTAAAGGGTTCGCTGCTTATCATAACTCACAGCACCAGAATACTTGAAGCTTTAACCGTTGACGAAACTCATGTTATGGAAAACGGAGTTATCGTTAAAAACGGCGATGCGTCACTTGTCGGCGAAATTAACGAAAACGGCTTCGGCAATATCTGATTTATCCCATAAAAAGTTGGTGATTATAAATGAAAGAGAAAAGTCAAATCGAAGACATTGACCGCAGTGTCTATGATATACGAGATGAGGAGCACGACGCTTACCGTATGGAGAGCGGACTTACTCCCGAAATAATAGACAAGCTCTCCAAGGAGAAAAACGACCCCGTTTGGATGCAGCAATTCCGTCTTCAGTCTTTGCAGATATATAACGAGATGAAAGTGCCCGATTGGGGACCGTCTCTTGACGGACTTGATATAGATAATATCGCGACATATGTCCGTCCCAACACAAAAATGCAAAACAATTGGAAAAACGTGCCTAAAGATATTAAAGATACCTTTGAAAGGCTCGGTATTCCCAAAGCGGAGCGTAAATCTCTCGCCGGCGTCGGCGCGCAGTACGATTCGGAGCTTGTTTACCATAATGTAAAGGACGAGGTCGCGGCACAGGGCGTTGTGTATTCCGATATGGAGAGCGCCATGAACGGTGAGTATGCCGATATGGTAAAAAAATACTTTATGAAGCTGGTAACTCCGCGCGACCATAAGTTTGCCGCTCTTCACGGCGCTGTCTGGTCAGGCGGCTCGTTTGTATACGTACCTAAGGGTGTGCAGGTTTCAATTCCGCTTCAGTCGTATTTCAGACTTAACGCAAAGGGAGCAGGGCAGTTTGAGCATACGCTTATAATTGTCGATGAGGGCGCAAGTCTCCATTTCATCGAGGGTTGCTCCGCTCCGAAATACAATGTTGCGAACCTTCACGCAGGCTGTGTGGAACTTTATGTAAAAAAGAACGCCAAACTCAGATATTCCACTATCGAAAACTGGTCTAAAAATATGTATAACCTTAACACCAAGCGCGCTCTCGTGGAAGAGGGCGGCGTTATCGAGTGGGTTTCGGGTTCGTTCGGTTCACATGTCGGCTGCCTTTATCCCATGAGCATTTTAAAAGGCGATAATTCCCGTATGGAGTTTACGGGCGTCACTTTTGCCGGCAAGGGTCAAAACCTTGATACGGGCGCAAAGGTCGTTCATGTAGGCAAAAACACAAGTTCTTATATGAATACCCGTTCAATAAGCAAGGGCGGCGGAATAAGCACTTTCAGAAGCAGCGTTGTTGTTGAAAAGAGCGCAAAAGGGACAAAGTCATCGGTTTCGTGTCAGTCTCTTATGCTTGATTCGCAGTCGCGTTCGGACACAATACCGGCTATGGATATACGCACTAAAGACGCAGCAGTCGGTCACGAAGCAAAAATAGGCAGCATCAGCAACGAAGCGGTATTTTATCTTATGAGCCGCGGTATGAGCGAAGAGGACGCACGCGCCCTTATAGTAAGCGGCTTTGCGGATAACGTCTCAAAAGAGCTTCCCGTTGAATATGCCGTTGAAATGAACAACCTCATAAGACTTGAAATGAAAGGCAGTATAGACTAAAGGTCTTTTGGAAAGGGTGAATTATATGACTTTGATAAACAGACTACCGACAAGGACTTGGAATCGGCTCGGTGTAAATGAAACGGCTCTTTCTTGGGACGAAAACGGCACAACCGAGATACCTCCGCTTACCGTTGACGTAACGGAACGCGAAAAGGTAGTGCGCGTCGAGGTAAACGGCGAAAACGAATTCAGCCGCAAGAAAGTTACTGTAAACGCGCAAAGCGAAAGCTCCGTTACCGTTATCGAAGTTCTCTCGGCGGAAAATAATCTTGCCGTCGAAACAGAGCTTAACGTAAAAGAAAATGCTCTTGTGCGCCTTATTCAGGTGCAAAGAAGCGGCGAAAAGTCGCTTGTTTACAATAAAGTAACATCTTCCTGCGATAAAAACGGCAGGGTAGAGCTTTTGCAGGTTTTCCCGGGCAAAGGTGATATTTATTCCGACAGCCTCATTGAGCTTACGGGCGATAAGAGCAGCTTTAAATCCGATATAGGCTATCTCGGGCAAAGAGAACAGACCGTAGACATCAACCTTGTTGTCAATCATTACGGCAAGAGCACCGAAAGCGAAATAAACGCAAGCGGTGCGCTGAAGGATTCTTCTTCAAAAATATTCAGAGGCACAATTGACTTTAAAACGGGCTCGTCCGATTCCGTCGGCAACGAAAAAGAAACCGTTTTGATGCTCGGCGACGGAGTGGTAAATAAAACCGTACCGCTGATTCTTTGTGCCGAAGAAAATGTTGTCGGCAATCACGGCGCAACAATAGGCGAGCTTGACGATGAAACGTTGTTTTATTTTGAGAGCCGCGGTATAGGAAAAGCCGAGGCGGAAAATATTCTTGCGAGAGCTGCCATTGAGCGTTTGGCTCGCGAAACGGGCGACGAAGAAACCGAAAAGCTCATAATCAAAATACTTGACGAGGATCTTTAAAATGCACTACGATTACAGAAAAGATTTTCCGCTGCTTATGCAGAATAAAATAATTTATATCGATAATGCCGCGACTTCACAGCGTCCGCAGTGCGTTATTGACGCCGAGGGCGATTTTTACAAAAATTACAACGCAAACCCCTTGCGCGGACTTTACTCTTTGAGCGTCGAGGCTACCGAGGTCTATGAAAACGCCAGAGAAACCGTCAAAAAATTTATCGGTGCCGAAAAGAGCAGCGAGATAATTTTTACAAGAAATACCACGGAAAGTCTCAATCTTGCAGCTTACAGTTACGGGCTTTCAAATGTAAAAAAAGGCGACGAGATAGTTGTTTCGATAATGGAGCATCACAGCGACCTTTTGCCGTGGCAAATGGTGGCAAAAACCTGCGGTGCCGAGCTTAAATTCATAGAATGTGATAAGGATGGCAGCATAGACCTTGAAAAGGTGAAAGAGCTTATCACAAACAGGACGAAAATTGTCGCAATGACGCAGGTTTCAAACGTGCTCGGCAGAGAGTATCCCGTAAAAGAAATCGCGAAGCTCGCTCACGAAAAGGGCGCCGTTATGGTTGTCGACGGAGCACAGAGCACACCGCATATGAAGGTTGACGTCACAGACCTCGATGCAGATTTCTTTGCTTTTTCGGGTCATAAGCTTTTGGCGCCTATGGGCATAGGCGTTCTTTACGGCAAAGAGGAATTACTCAAAAAAATGCCGCCGTTTTTGTCGGGCGGCGAGATGATAGATTCCGTTACGCGCACATCGGCAGTGTATGCCGAGTTGCCGCATAAATTTGAGGCGGGTACCGTAAATGCAGCAGGCGCCGCAGGCCTTAATGCGGCAATAGATTATATCGAAAAAGTAGGATTTGACTATATAGGCGAGCGTGAAATTGCACTTACCTCACGTGCAATCGAAAAAATGAAAAAAATCCCACACGTAAATATTATCGGCTCCGAAAATGCCGATGATCACACGGGAATAGTTACATTTACGGTCGATAACGTCCATCCGCATGATATAAGCGAAATATTGGCTGCGGACGGTATAGCCGTAAGAGCCGGTCACCACTGTGCACAGCCGCTGCTTACGCACTTGGGACTTAATTCCACCGCAAGAGCAAGCTTTGCTTTTTATAATACCGAGGACGAGGTCGATAAATTTACCGACAGCGTAGCAACAATAAGGGAGCGTATGGGTTATGGAGAATAGAAGCTTTTACAATGAAATACTTACGGAGCACAATGTTCATCCGGAGTTTAAGCACGATTTGCCCGATGCCGATATAGTCTTAGAGGGCGTTAACCCCAACTGCGGAGACGACATATGGCTCAAGCTTAAAACCGACGGCGATACAATAACCGACGGTGCCTTTGTCGGCGACGGATGCGCTATCTCGCAGGCGTCCGCGGATATTATGCTCGGTATGATTATAGGCAAGAAAAAAGAGGACGCGTTAAAACTCGGCGACGTCTTTCTGAAGATGATTAAAGGCGAAGCCTCCGAAGAGGAAATCGAAAGCCTTGAAGAAGCGTCCGCACTCCGTGATATTTCACATATGCCTGCGCGTGTAAAATGTGCCGTTCTCGGCTGGCATACGCTTTCCGAGGCATTAAACGGTAAAGAAAAGAAATAAGCACGATAATTGCTTGTTGCCGGTACGGGATTCGGCTGGGTGTTTATAAGGCAGTGTTGCTTCAAAACAACATTTTTGTCCAATAATAATTGACCCCTCAGATAAGCCAGGGCTTATCTGAGGGGTTTGCCCTTTCTTGTATCAAAAATATATTATTTTGAAGTGCTTCGCAGTTTTATAGCTATAAAAATTTTTTATGCCGAAGTCAAGAAACGAAGCAAGGCTGTCGCCTTGCGAGGCTTTTTGACAAAAGCATAAGAGATTTTTATGCGAGAAACCAATACTTTCTTATGAATGCCCGGCCTTATCCGTGCCGGCTTTTTCTTTGTCTTAATATTTTCCAAGTTCGGTTGTTTTGTTGTGCCTTATATTGTATAATAAAACAAATGATTGTCGGGTGAAGTTATGAAGAATTTTATCACAAAGCCACCTATGGGGTGGAACAGCTGGGATTGCTACGGCGCCGGCGTAACCGAAGATGAGCTTCTCGGGAATGCCGAGTTTATGCGTGATCGTCTGAAAAAATATGGCTATCAATATGTTGTTTGTGATATACAGTGGTATGAGCCCTTGGCAAAGGGCAATGTATACAATAACTTTGCCGACCTTTGTATGGACGAATATTCGCGTCTTATCCCTGCGGTAAATCGCTTTCCGTCCTCCGCAAACGGCGCGGGATTTAAGCCGATAGCCGATAAAATTCACTCTATGGGGTTAAAATTCGGTATCCATATTATGCGCGGTATTCCGCGGCAGGCGGTTCACCGAAATACGCGTATTTACGGCACAACCGCCCGTGCGCGCGATATCGCTTCGGGGTTTTCGCTGTGCCCCTGGAATACCGATATGTACGGGGTAGATACGGAAAAAAGGGGAGCAGAAGAATATTACGATTCTCTTTTTAAACTGTATGCCTCTTGGGGCGTTGACTTTGTAAAAGTCGATGATATAGCAAATACCGAGTTCAGTCCGCAAAACCCGTATTCCGCGGAAAAAGAAATCGAAATGATACGGGCTGCAATAGACCGTTCCGGCAGAGATATGGTACTGAGCCTGTCGCCTGGTCCAGCACCGTTAAACAAGGCCGAGCATCTCTCCGAAAATGCGAATATGTGGCGTATTTCGGGCGATTTTTGGGACAGATGGGATAAGCTTCTCGATATGTTTTCGCTCTGCGAAAAGTGGTATCCGTATGTAAAAGACGGTTCATTTCCCGATTGCGATATTTTGCCGCTTGGCAAGCTTTGCATTGACGGCTCTTATATGGGCGATATGGGGCGTGATTCGGGGTTTACAAATGAAGAGCAAAAAACCATGATGACCTTGTGGTCTGTTTTCCGCTCTCCGCTTTTTTTCGGCGGCGAGCTTCGCCTTACTGATGATTACACTCTGTCTCTTGTGACAAATCCCGAAGTTATAAATGTGAATCAAAACTCCGAAAAGCCGTTGTTTGTATACAATAAAGGCGGCATTGAGGTGTGGCAGACACAAATAAAAAACGGTACTGCGGTTGCGGTTTTCAATCTTTCCGACGAAGAAAAATGTAATAAATTGAAGTTTTCGGATTTGGGCATCGTGGGCGGTTGTGCGGTTCGTGATTTATGGGCGAGAAAAGATGTTTCAAAATGTGAAAAAGACCTTACCGTCTCTTTAAAGCCGCATTCGTTGGCGTTTTTCGGATTATATTGAAATTTTATATAAACAGCATAAAAGGGGGGCGCAAAATGCTTAACTTTATACTCGGCCGCAACAACAGCGGCAAAACGGAAAAAATCAGAACTCTTATAGCAGAGAGAGCGTCCGAAAATAAAAAGTGTATACTCATAGTTCCCGAGCAGTTCTCGTTTGAGAGTGAACGCAGTATTCTCGAAAAAATCGGTGCGCAAAAAATGCTCAATGTTGATATATTGAGCTTTACGCGCCTCGCTTTCGTAATAAACGAGCAGTACGGCAAAGCTCTCAATAAGACGATTGACGATGGCACGCGCAAAGTGATGATGAGCCTATCGCTTGAGGCGTTGTCGGGAAAACTCGAATACTTTAAAAAGTTTTCATCAAAGCCGGCACTTTTGTCTACACTTTTGACTTTTGTTACCGAGCTTAAGCAGTGCGCCGTCTCGCCGGATGAAATTGCGGAGGTTTCCGAAAAAACCGAAAATAAGTCTCTCGGAAAAAAACTTTCCGAGCTTGCACTGATAACGGCAACATATGACGCCTTGGTGAGTCGCAGCTTTTTTGACGATGAAAATTTGTTAACCGTTGCCGCCGATATGATATCGGAAACCGACTTCTTCGACGGAAAAGCCGTTTATTTCGATGCTTTTTGCGGCTTTACAAAACAGGAGCGAAATTGCATTAAGAGCATTTTGCCGAAAGCTGAAAATGTGTATATTTCCCTTTGTACCGACAGAGATTTATCCCGTGAGGGCATTTCCGTCTTTGAAAATGTTAATTCGGAGTTCTCATATCTTAAAGAGTGTGCCGCAGAGCAAAATGTACGTGTTTCGCAACCCGAAATATTAAATGTTAAAGAAGACGGCAGAAGTCCCGAACTTGTTTATCTCGAAAAATATCTGTGTGGTGAAGAATCCGAACCGTATAAAAAAGAATGTGAAAATATCGTAGTGTGTGCGGCGGGAAATATGGCGGATGAGGCGGATTTTGTCGCGTGCGAAATCAAAAAAATTTTAAGATGCGACCCCGCGCTTCGGTGCCGCAATATAGCTGTTATAGAGCGCACCGCTGGAACTTATGACAAGGAACTCATCGAGAGTTTCAGAAAATACGGCGTGCCGATATTTGAAGATAAGCGCAAGCCTATCGGTGTGCAGCCCGTTATGGTATTTGTAAAATGTTTACTTATGCTTTGTGCCGAGGGCTTTTCCACGGAAAACTTTATGAGACTTTTGAAAACGGGTCTTACCGCTCTGTCGGCCGATGAAATATCTGAGCTTGAAAACTATGCTTTTATATGGAATATCGACGGCTCAAAATGGCGCAGGGATTTTACCGAAAATCCCAACGGACTCGGTGTCGACATGACGGAAAAAAGCCAAGAGACTTTAATTAGGCTGAATGATATTCGCAAAAAATCGGTTTTGCCGATTTTGACATTTAAAAAGGCGTTTGAAGATGCCGACGGTGAGAAAAAGTCGGAGCTCATCTATGATTTTCTTGTGAAAAACGGTGTTACCGCAAAGCTCCGTGAAAAGACCGAGTATCTAATTTCGTCGGGCGATACAGTCCTTTGCGAAGAGCAGGATACCGTTTGGGCAACGCTTATGGATATGCTCGGCAAAATGGCGTCGGCAATAGGCAAGGCGGTTGTAACACCGAAACGATACAGCGAGCTTTTCGATATTTTACTGTCTGCCGTAACTCTCGGCTCATTGCCGCAGGAGCTTGACAGCGTAACTGTCGGCGCGGCGGACAGAATCAGGGTTTCCGACTGCAAGGTGACGTTTATTATAGGTGCCGACAGCGGCGTATTTCCGCTTGACCCTTCAACCGAGGGACTTTTAAGCGACAGCGAGCGTAAAATAATCGGTTCGTTAGGCGTGAAGCTTGCGGAAACCGCCGAGTATAAAGCGGTTGACGAAAAATTTACGGCATACCGCGCCTTAACATCGCCGTCCGAAAAGCTTTATGTAACTTATTCGCTTTCAAATTTTGACGGCGGTTCTATGCGGCCGTCCGAAATAGTCGATAACATTGTTACTGCCTTCCCGAATGTTCCGAAGCTCGATACGGCACTTTTGGATTCCTTGTATCCCATAGAGAGCGATGCCTCGGCGTTCAGGGCGCTTGCAACCGGCTATCGTGAAAACACTGCGCTTATTGCAACGCTGAAAAAATATTTCAGCGGCAAAAACGAGTATTCGTCACAAATTAAGTCTCTTGACAGGCTGGTTTCGGGGGAAGAAATAAAAATCAAAGACCCGAAAAATGCAATTTCCCTGTTTGGGAAGAGTATGTATGTTTCCGCGTCACGCGTAGAAACGTATTACAAATGCCCGTTTGAATATTTTTGCAAATACGGGTTAAACGCGAAGCCGAGAAAAACTGCCGAACTTGACCCTGCACAGAGCGGTACCGTTATACATTTTGTGCTTGAACATATCTTGTCTTTATATTCAAAACCGAAGCTTATTGAGCTATCCGATAATGACATCAAAACGATAGTTAAAAATTTACTATCGGAATATCTCGATGAGACAACGGGCGGAAAAGAAAACAAAGAGCAGAGATTTTTATATCTTTATAATCGCCTTTCCGATTCTCTTTTTGAAGTGGTCAAACGAATTGCGGAAGAACTCAAGGTATCCGATTTCACGCCATCGGGATTTGAGGTCAAAATAGATGAGGACGGAGAAATTCCGTCATATGCCGTGGCACTTCCCGATGGTGGCTTTTTGAAAATCCGCGGTTCGGTAGACAGAGTGGATACAATGGAAAAAAACGGCAAGACGTATTTGCGCGTCATAGATTATAAGTCGGGCGGCAAAACTTTTCTTTTGTCCGACGTACTCTCGGGTCTTAATATGCAAATGCTTATATATCTGTTTGCTCTCGGAGAAAACGGAAAAGAAAAGTACGGTGATGTTTTTCCGTGCGGAGTATTATATATGCCTGCCAAAAAGGCCGCCGATGATCTCGGCAGAAATGCAAAAAGCGAAGAAGTGCTTGAAAGCAAAATCAAAAAGTCAAGGCTCAGCGGTATAGTCGTAAACGACAAAGACGCCATAGAGGGTATGGACAGAGACGTCAGCGGCCGCTTTATAAATGTAACCTGCGACAAAAAGAACGGCGGCTATAAGGGCGATTTGCTGTCATTAGAGGAACTCGGAAAGCTCAAAACCGAGATAGACGGTATTTTGCGCGAAATGGCAAATTCTCTGAAAGCCGGAAAGATAGAGGTTCTTCCGTGCGAGAGCACAAATTACCGCGATGTATGCGCCTATTGCGATTATTATGCCGTTTGCGGATTTGAGCAAGGCGCGCCCGTAAGAAAAATAGAAAAAATGTCGCTTAAAGATGCGAAAAAAGCGCTGAATGAGGAGGGTGAGGACGTTGGCTGAAAAGAAAATCAAATGGACTGCGGCGCAGGAAAACGCAATAGATTCGCGCAACGGTTCGGTCTTGGTATCCGCCGCGGCAGGTTCGGGCAAAACTGCCGTACTTGTTGAACGCGTTATCAGGCGTATCTGCGACGAAAAAAATCCGTGTCCCGTTGACAGCCTGCTTGTTGTTACTTTCACCAAAGCTGCGGCAGCCGAAATGAAAGAGCGTATAAATGCGCGCCTTACAGAGCTTTTACAGTCTGACCCCGGCAATCGCTATCTCGCAAGACAGCGTATGATGCTGCCTGCAAGCGATATTTGCACCATAGATTCGTTTTGCTTAAAGCTTGTCAGGGCAAATTACGATTCTCTCGGCATTACCCCAGATTTTCGCACGCTTGACGATAACGAAAAAAAGCTTCTTATAAAAGAGGCTGCGGACAAAACCCTGGAGGAGCTTTACGAAGAGGGTTCAAAAGAGTTTAAATCACTTACGGAGCTGTTGATAAGCGGCAGAACCGACGATAAACTCTCCGAGGTTATTTACAAGCTCTACGAGAACGCCTGTGCGTACGCTTTCCCCAAAAAATGGCTCAACAGCGTGGTAAGGCTCTATAATTCCTCCCTCTTGCCGCAGCAGACGCCGTGGGGTCAAAAAATATTAAGGGACGTTATCGAGCAGGTCCGCTATTGCGGCGAAACTCTCGGTAAATGTGCGGTTATGCTCCGTGAAGAACCGGAGCTTGAAGCCTGCTATTTACCGGCGATTTACTCCGACAGTATGCATTATAAAGCGACGTATAATGCGGCGTGTCGCGGCGATTGGGAGCGCGTTAAATCTCTTATTGACGGGTTCAAACCCGAAAGGCTGAAAAGCGCCCCAAAGGATTTTGCGGACTCTCCTTTAAAAGAACGTGTTAAGTCGCTTAGAGACGATTGTAAAAAAACGTATACTTCTCTCGGAAAAGAAGTTTGCGTCACACAGGAAGAATTTCGCGAGGATACCGCAGAGCTCAGAAGTGTAATTATCAAGCTGTTTTCGGCGGTTATGCTGTTTTCAAAACACTATTCGGAGCTCAAAGAAAAGCAAAACGCATACGACTTTTCCGATATTTCGCATATGGCTCTCGCCTTGCTCGTGAGCAGAAACGATGATGACAACATCGTCAGAACATACCTTGCAAAAGAGCTTTCGCATAAGTATACGGAAATACTGATAGATGAGTATCAGGACACAAACAAAGCGCAGGATATGCTTTTTAGAGCGCTGTCCGATAATGAAGAAAATCTTTTTATCGTCGGCGACGTTAAGCAGAGTATATACGGCTTCAGGCTTGCCATGCCCGAAATATTTTTACAAAAGCGCAAGCGCCTGCCCGACTTTGACGGCAAAAATTATCCTGCAAAAATAAATCTCGATGAGAATTTCCGAAGCCGTAAAGAGGTTACGGAATATATAAACTATGTTTTCGGCAGAGTGATGAGCGAGGACAGCTGCGGTATAAATTATGACAACAACGAATCGCTGAAAGCGGGTGCCGATTACGAAAAGACCGATTTTCCGTGCGCCGAGCTTCATATAGTGGATAAATCGGCAATCTGCTGTGAAGGTCTTCCCGAAGCCTGTCATATAGCCGATGTTATAAAAAAGCTGATAGACGAAAAGATGCCCGTAAAAACAAAAACGGGGTACAGACCAATAATGTATAAGGACATCTGTATACTTATGAGAGCAATGGGCGGAGCGGACGATTACTTTGACGCCCTTACAAAGAAAAATATCCCCGTGTATTATCAAAAGAGAGGCGGATTTTTCCAAAACACCGAAATAAATGTAATGCTGTCATTCCTTGAAATTATTGATAACCCTTTGCAGGACGTTCCGCTTCTTTCGGTTCTTATGTCGCCTCTGTACGGCTTTACCGCCGATGACCTTGCGGTTATCCGCTCACAAAAAAGAAACGGGTATCTCTTTAACGCCGTTTCGGAAAGCGGGCTTGAAAAGTGCCGCGACTTTATAAAAAGTCTCACAGAATACAGAGAGATGAGTACCACGTGCTCCGTCAGCGACCTCTTGCGCTCAATATATGAGAGAACGGCGTATCCGTCTATCGTTCTTTCTATGACGGATGGCGATACACGGCGCCTTAATTTGCTCCTTCTCCTGCAATATGCGGAAAACTACGAAAGCAATTCCGATTTGGGACTTTCCGGCTTTGTCCGTTATTTGGCGCGTACAAGAGACGGCAACAGCAGCATAGACTCTTCCACGGGCATCTCCGAATATGCCGATGTAGTAAGAATTATGAGTATCCATGCGAGCAAAGGTCTTGAATTTCCCGTGGTCATTATTGCCGGTTGCGGCAATAAAATCAATACAATGTCGCAGTATGATGCATTGCTTGTTGACCCTGCCGCCGCTCTCGGAGCGGGTATTAAACGAATTGTAAACAAAACGGGCAGAGTTTTTGAGACTCTGCAGCACTATGCCTGCCGTCTTGCGATACGCGACAGCGAAAGGGCAGAGGAGCTCAGAATTTTATATGTCGCAATGACCAGAGCGAGAGAACGGCTTATAATAGTCGGTTCTTCCGACAATCCCGAGCGCCTTGTAGGAAAATGCAGCGCGTCTCTTTACGGCGACGGAAATCTTTCGTCGGCACTTATAAAAAAGGCAGCGTCTTATCTCGATATATTGATTCCGAGTCTTATGTGGCACAAAGACGCAAAACTGCTGAGAAGTTTTGCGGCAAAACCCGAATACGGCATTTGTAAGGCGGATTTTCCGCTTAATGTTGAGTGTGTTACTTCGGTATCTTCGGAAGAGTATCTTGCCGACGATAAAGCCGTTGCCGCACCGGATGAAAATATGCTTGAAGAAATTAAAAAACGGACTTCATATGTTTACGGGTATTCACGTCTTTCCGATTATGCCGCGAAAATGTCCGCGTCTTCCGCCGAAACCGGTTCGCGCAGTCTCGATTGGTATTTTACCGCAAAACCGGACTTCCTGTGCAAAAACGATATGACTCCGGCAATGCGCGGAACGGCGGCGCACCGTTTCCTTGAAATTTGCGATTTGGATTTGGGCGA
Source organism: Ruminococcus sp. (assembly GCA_022768065.1). Classification (GTDB taxonomy): domain Bacteria; phylum Bacillota; class Clostridia; order Oscillospirales; family Acutalibacteraceae; genus Fimenecus. Next base: position 94,283 of record JALELS010000019.1, read on the forward strand.
GCAGTCCGTCGAAAAAGAAATCGAAAGACTCGTTTCTATCGGAAAACTGACGGAATCCGAGGCGTCGGCAACAGACAAAAAAATGCTCGAGGGATTTTTCAAAAGCGAAATATTCAAGCGCATTAAAAATTCCGATAAAGTGTATAGGGAGCAAAAATTTACGATTGCCGTTCCGCTCGGCGAATTAAACAGCGATGTACCTAGGGAGTTCTCGTCCGAAAAGACCGTTGTTCAGGGCGTTATCGACTGTGCATTTTGCGAAAACGGAAAGACGGTTGTTGTCGATTACAAGACGGATAACGTAAAAGACGAGGAAGAACTCAAACGCAGGTATTCGGGGCAGCTTTCGATTTATAAGCGTGCTGCAGAGGAGATTTTTTCACAGCCTGTCAAAGAAACGCTTATCTTTTCGCTGCGCCTTAACAAAACTGTGACTTTGGATATATAAAATTTGAAAAAATGCTTGCTTTTTAAAGCTAAGTATGATAGAATTTCTATCGCTGTTAAAATGTAACTTAATATGTATTCCCGAAAGAGGTGACAGATAATGAAAGAAGGCATACATCCCGAGTACAAAGAGACGACCGTAAAATGTGCTTGCGGCGCCGAGTACAAAACTCGTTCTACTAAAGAGAATATCCGCGTTGATATTTGTTCTAAATGCCATCCGTTTTTCACCGGTAAGCAGAAGCTTGTTGATACCGGCGGACGTGTTGACAGATTCAAGAAAAGATACAATCTTGATAAGTAATTTAGGGAAGCGGTACTTTTGTACCGCTTCTTGATTTTTATAAGGAGTGCGGTGAAAAATATGCCGAGCTATAAAACGGTCAAAAAAAGAGCCTGCGATGAATTCACCGAAAAGCGGTCGCGTTTTATAGGCTACGTTTGTCCCGTTAAAACAGTAGAGGAGGCAAACGGTTTTATATCCGAAATAAGGCAGAAGCATTGGGATGCAAAGCACAATGTTTATGCATACATACTGCGTGACGGCAATATTAAAAAATATTCGGATGACGGCGAGCCGCAGGGAACGGCGGGTGTGCCGGTTTTGGATGTTCTCGAAAAAAGCGACGTCAAAGATGTCTGCGTTGTCGCAACAAGGTACTTCGGCGGCATACTTTTGGGCGGAGGCGGCCTCGTAAGGGCGTATTCGCATACCGCAAAAATAGCTCTTGATTCGGGCGAAATTATAACTATGGCAAAGTGTGACGAGCTTTGTGTAGTTTCCGATTACAATTATTACGGCAGACTTGCGTCTCTCATTCCCGAAAACGGCGGAACGGTGATTTCTGCGGATTTTGCCGATAATGTAAAGGTCTGCTTCAGTATTCCGTGCGAAAAGACCGACAGCCTTAAAAAACTTATAGTCGATTCGTCAAACGGCAGATTTTTCGCCGAAAAAACGGGCGAGAAATATGCCGAAATATAAATTTTAAAATAAAAAAAGGGAAAATGCGTTTTCTTTCGTATATATAATTGAATTGAGGTGAAAGTGTGCCTGACATAATACGTGAAACCACCATGAAAATCGAACGCGAAACGCTGTCGCCAAATGCGTGTCTCTCCGAAAACAGCAGAGGAAGGCAAAGGAAAGAGCCGGAATGTCCCATAAGGACTTCTTTTCAGCGTGACCGCGACAGAATAGTTCATTCCAATGCGTTCCGCAGATTAAAGCATAAAACACAGGTGTTTTTGTCTCCGGCAGGCGATCACTACCGCACAAGACTTACCCATACCCTTGAGGTCGCGCAGATAGCGCGTACAATCGCCCGTGCATTGAGACTCAATGAGGATCTCACGGAGGCGGTGGCACTCGGCCACGACCTCGGCCATACACCTTTCGGCCATGCCGGCGAGAGAGCGCTGAACGAGGTTTGCTCGCTGGGCTTTAAACACTATGAGCAGAGCCTTCGCGTTGTGGACAAGCTTGAGAAACACGGGGACGGGCTTAATCTTACATATGAGGTGCGCGACGGTATAGTTTGCCATACTACCGGCAAAGAAGCCGATACTCTTGAGGGCAGAATAGTTAAATTGTCCGATAAAATAGCGTATATAAATCACGATATAGATGATGCGATAGTTGCGGGAGTGCTGTCTGAGGACAGTATCCCAAATGATATAAGAGATGCTCTCGGCAAGAGTAAGTCAGACAGAATAAATACTCTTGTTACGTCGGTAATAAATAACAGCGGCGACGATATAGTCCTCGGTAAAAATGAAACAGAACCGTTTTCGGAACTGTGTGATTTTATGTTCCGCAACGTCTATACAAATCCCGTGTGCAAGGGGGAGGAGAAGAAGGCGGAAGCGCTTATAAAAACGCTGTTCGATTATTTCACAAGTCACCCTCTTTCCATGCCTACCGAATATGAGTCTATTTATTTGAGCGAGGGCGCCGAAAGAGCCGCCTGCGACTATGTCGCCGGAATGTCCGACAGCTACGTTCTCCATGTGTACAATAATTTGTTTATTCCGAAGTCCTGGATTGGGTGGGACAATCTTTGAGAGAGGTGATGTTATATGGCTTTAAGCGATGAATTTCTCGATGATCTTCGCCGCCGCGCCGATATTGAATCTACCGTTTCCTCATATGTTTCGCTTAAACGAAAGGGCAAAATATTGACGGGGCTTTGCCCGTTTCACAACGAAAAGACACCGTCGTTTACGGTCTATCCCGAAACACAGTCGTATTATTGCTTCGGGTGCGGCAACGGCGGAGACGTCATAACCTTTATACGAAATATCGAAAACCTCGATTATATGGAGGCTGTTAAATTCCTTGCCGACAGGCACGGTGTATCTATGCCGCAAGACGGATTTGACGCGGGTCTCAGCAAAAAAAGAACCGAGATGTACGGCGCCAACCGCGAGGCGGCAAGGTTTTTCCATGCAAAGCTCTATTCGCCGGAGGGCAGGCAGGGTCTTGAATACTTCTATTCGCGCGGTCTTACCGATGATACGATACGTCATTTCGGGCTCGGATACGCTCCTAATTCTTGGCATGAGCTTGAAAATTATCTTGTGTCAAAGGGCTACAGCCAGCAGCTTCTGTATGAGGCGAATATTCTGAGGTCAACGGTAAAAAACGGAAAAAGATATTATTACGATGCGTTTAAAAACAGGGCTATGTTTCCGGTTATTGATTTGCGCGGCAATGTTATTGCTTTCAGCGGCAGACGTATTCACGATGAGGACAGTGACCGCAAGTATGTAAATACAAGCGACACGCTTGTCTATAAAAAGGGCAGCAATCTGTTTGCCCTCAACTTTGCAAAAAAGTCTAAGAGCGATTCAATAATTCTGTGCGAGGGCAATCTTGATGTTATTTCACTGCATCAGGCAGGATTTACAAACGCCGTAGCGGGTCTCGGTACAGCTCTCACGGAAGAGCAGGCGCATCTGCTTTCCCATTATGCGGGCGAAATTTTTATCTGTTACGATTCCGACGAGGCAGGGCAAAAGGCAACAAGAAAAGCGATAAATATACTCGGCAAGACAACCCTCAAGGTTCGTATAATACATATGACCGGCGGCAAGGACCCCGACGAAATAATACAAAAATTCGGCGCCGAGGGCTTCAGGCGTTGCCTTGATTCGGCGGCGAACGACGTTGAGTTTTCGCTTCTTTCCGAGCGCTCAAAATATGATATATCGTCTCCTGCCGGCAGAAGCGATTATTTAAAAGCGGCAGCGGCTGTTTTGGCGTCGCTTAACAGTCCGGTCGAACTCGATATATATATTTCGAGGCTGTCCGAAGAGTTTTCGGTGAATAAGGACGCAATAGCTGCACAAGTCAAAATCGAACGTGCAAAACGCGCTAAAAAACAAAGAAACGAACTTTATCGCGAAGTGCGTGATGCCGTTATAAATCAGGGCGATAAGATAAATAAGGTCAACACACAGCGCGCAAAAGCTCTCCGTGCCGCAAAGGCAGAGGAGATACTCATAGCGTCGTTTATGTCCGACCCGGAGCTTTACCGAAAGCTTGAAAGCAAATTGTCACCCGAGCTTTTTGTTACCGATTTCAACCGACGTGTTTTTTCGGCAATATCGGAGCGAAGTAAAGACGGAAGACCGATAGGACTGTCTTTTCTCGCGTCGGAATTTACTCCCGATGAGATAAGCGTTATAGCGCGAATAGAGACCCTGTCAACCGATATTTCCAATTCTCTCAGGGAATGTGAGGATTGTATAAACGTGCTCAAGGATGAAAAGAATAGACATATCGGTGTGAAACCGTCCGAAATGTCCGATGAGGACTTCATAAATCTGTTTAAATAAAAAATACATATATGTGTGAGGGAAAAATATGGACAACAACACAAACCACACCTCTGCTGCTACGTCAGCAGGCGAAAAGAAAAACTCCGTAAAAGCGTTGCTCGAAAAAGGCAAGGCTACGGGTAAACTCACTACGCAGGAGATTGACGCCGCGATAGTTGAGGAAGATTTCGATATGGAAGAGCTTGACAAGCTCTATGAAACTATCGAAAGTATGAATATCGAAATTATAGACGATTTCAGCGATGTTGAATTGGACAACCTTAATTTCGATACCGAATTGCCCAAAAGCCAGGATGCCGCCGCGGCAGCAAGCGCAGATACGCATAATCTTGCAATGGATGACCCGGTCAAGGTGTATCTGAAAGAAATCGGACGTGTTCCGCTTCTTACCGCAGAAGAGGAGCAGGTGCTCGCAATGCGTATAGCCGACGGCGACCAGCAGGCAAAACAGCGCCTTGCCGAAGCTAACCTTCGTCTTGTAGTCAGCATTGCAAAGCGCTATGTCGGCAGAGGTATGCAGTTCCTTGACTTGATTCAGGAGGGCAACCTCGGTCTTATAAAAGCGGTCGATAAATTTGACTACACCAAGGGCTTTAAGTTCTCTACCTATGCCACATGGTGGATTCGTCAGGCTATAACAAGAGCGATAGCCGATCAGGCGAGAACCATAAGAATTCCCGTTCATATGGTTGAGACCATCAACAAGGTTAAAAAGACAAACAGTCAGCTTCTCCATAAGAACGGCAGAGATCCGACGGCAGAAGAGATTGCCGAGGAACTTCAGATGCCCGTAGAGAAGGTGCGTGAAATACTCAGAGTCGCACAGGAGCCTGTTTCTCTTGAAACCCCGATAGGTGAGGAGGAGGACAGTCATCTCGGAGACTTCATTCCGGATGACGACGCCCTGGCTCCGGCAGACGCCGCGTCAATGTTACTTTTAAAAGAACAGCTCGGCGAGGTTCTTAAAACACTTACCGCACGTGAAGAAAAGGTGCTTTCGCTTCGTTTCGGACTTGAGGACGGACATCCGAGAACACTTGAGGAAGTCGGCAAGGAATTTAATGTAACGAGAGAGCGTATTCGCCAGATAGAGGCAAAGGCTCTTCGTAAGCTTCGCCATCCCAGCCGCAGCAAAAAACTCAAGGATTTCCTTGACTGATAAAATCACAAACGCTTTTCCCCGAACGATTATCAGGTTCGTTCGGGGGCTTTGTTTTTTATTGCCGTTTGCCATGTAAAATAACAGTATTTTAACCGCTTTTCTTTTTGTTAATAATTTCTTAACTTTACGTTAATTGACAAGTGTCGATTAAATAGGTATAATACATAATATAACGGATTAAAAGCTTTACATTCGAAAAGCATGTATAATACTGACGGTGATTACCGTTTACCGCCGGAAATGAGGAGAGAAAATGAAATACAGCAAAAACGATATCCTGAAGTATGCCGGCAAATATGCCGATGTTTGCAGAGAGACGGGTTATATAGACCCAGTTCTTTATGATGAATACGGCGTAAAACGCGGACTTCGCGATAAAAACGGAAACGGCGTTTTGGCAGGTCTTACTTCAATTTCAAAAATCAAATCTTTTGAAGATACTCCCGAGGGAAGAGTTCCGTGCCCCGGCGAGCTTTATTACCGCGGTATAAATGTCGTGGACCTTATAAAAGGCAGGGGCGGCAACCGTTTCGGCTTTGAGGAGGCGTCATATCTCGTTTTATTCGGAAAGCTTCCGACTAAAGATGAGCTGAGCGAGTTTATTTCGGTTTTGTCGTCTCTCAGAACTTTGCCCACCAATTTTACACGCGACGTTATTATGAAAGCTCCGAGCAAGGATATCATGAACTCTTTGACCAAGAGCGTTTTGACTCTCGCGGCTTATGACAGCAATGCGTCTGATATTTCGCTCGATAATGTTCTCAGACAGTGCCTCAGCCTTATAAGTCTGTTCCCGATGCTCTCGGTATATGCTTATCATGCCTATAATCATTACCTTTGCAATGACAGCTTGTATATTCACAGGCCGGACCCGAAACTGTCTACCGCCGAGAATATTTTGCGTATGCTGAGACCCGATAAGAGTTACACTCCGCTTGAGGCGCTTGTACTCGATACCGCTCTGATACTCCATATGGAGCACGGCGGCGGCAATAACTCGTCTTTTACAACTCACGTTGTCACTTCCTCCGGTTCCGATACTTATTCGGTTATGGCGGCTGCTCTGTGCTCTCTTAAAGGACCTAAACACGGCGGCGCAAATATAAAGGTTGTTCGTATGATGGAGGACCTTAAAAAGAATGTTCGTGACACGTCAGATGAGGACGAAGTCCGTGCTTATCTTAACAGACTTCTAAATAAAGAGGAATTTGACAAGAAAGGGCTTATCTACGGTATGGGTCATGCGGTTTATTCCGTTTCCGACCCACGTGCCGAAGTATTCAAGAGTTTTACAAAGGAGCTTGCCGATGAAAAGGGCAGAAGCGGCGATTATGCCCTTTATAATACGGTGGAAAGGCTCGCTAAAGAAATAATAAGCGAGAAACGCAAAATATATAAAGGCGTCAGCGCAAATGTGGATTTTTACAGCGGCTTTGTTTACAGTATGCTCGGTATTCCCGTGGAGCTGTTTACGCCCATATTTGCCATAGCGCGAATTACCGGCTGGTCGGCGCACAGGATAGAGGAGCTTATAAATACCGATAAAATTATAAGACCTGCTTATAAAAGTGTGTCAAAAGACCAAAGTTATCTTCCGCTGAACGACAGATAAAGCCTAAAAATACAGTAAAAACAGTGTCGAAGCCAAATTCAACTAAAATTTGAAAACAGGCTTCGGCATTTTATTTACATTGCAAAAAACACCCGGCGGCGTTTCAAAAAGGCAAAAAAAGATGTGATTTTTTTGGAAATAAGTGTTGACTTTTGTCGCTCATTTTGATATTATATCGGAGCGCTAAGGCGAGAGGGCAAAACCAAAAGCGCCGAGCACACAATGGACCTTGAAAATTAAACAACGACAAGAAACAAGGAACCCTGAGATTCTTAAAGTTGAAAGACTTAAAGAGTTTTAGAAGTACGAAAGTACGAACAGTAAATTCGGGAAATTGAAAAAATTTCTTGGATAAAGTAAAA
>JALELS010000028.1 GCA_022768065.1 Ruminococcus sp.
GAAAGCATAAAAGAAACCCCTTTAGGGGTAGCTGAAAAAACAATGCAGTCGGCAAACCTTTTCAGCGCCCCTTGAGGGGGTTGTTTGTAATGCGCCCTTCTAGGGCGACTCAGGCCTCCGGCTTAGCCGGAGGTCCTGACTATATTACAGATTTACTTTTTGCGGCATACCGTTTTCTTCGCGTGATTTATCGGCGAGATAAACGCACAGATGACCTGCCACCGAATCGAATATAGAAGTGCAGGCGAGAGAGGGTTTGCCGCCTCTTAAAAACTCGACAAAATCAGCCGCAAGTTTTTCATCGCCGCCGCCGTGACCTCCGTAAGCGCCTACCATATCACCGTTTACATTTAGATCGACAACTTCAACCGTTTTTTCGTCCGTTTTGGTAGGATGAATTTTTGCCACGGTAAATTTGGATTCTTCAAAATCACCGTAGATTTCACCTTTTGTGCCTATAATATGTATCCGTCTCATCGGTCCTGCCGAACCGCCGACCATATTATGCGTACCGGTTGCTCCGTTTTTGAAGTTCACGAGCACCGACTGGTGGTCTACAACATTGTTGTCGCATTTGTAAATACATCTGCCGTAGTTGCTGTCGCCTTTAAGCAGATTTATTCTGTCTTCATCTGTGGGGTTCTCAATTCCCTCAAGTTTATCCCAAATATAAAATGCCCAACGCTCAGGCTGATCAAGGTAGAGCCTTTTGGCAGAATATCGGCACGTGTCAACAAGCGGACAGTCGACAAGACATTTTGTGCCGGCTTTTTTTGGCGCATTTTCCGGTTTGAACTGAAACTTGCTGCCGAAACTTGATATCATACTCGGCTGTGTATCGGACATCATCCACATCATCAGGTCTATATCGTGGCAGCATTTTGCAAGAAGCATTGAAGTGTGGCAAACATCGGAGTTAGCCCATTTACCTCTGATATACGATGTTGACAGATGATGATAGCTTACGTGTTCACAGGTCTGTATATTTATAATGTCACCGATTTCTCCGGAAGCTACTCTTTCTTTAATCGACAGGTAAAACGGCGTATATCTCAGTACGTGGCATATCATTACTTTGTTGCCGTTTTCCTTTACACACGATACAAGCTCGCGCATCTCTTTTTCGTTTGTTGCAAAGGGCTTTTCAAGAAGCATATCATAGCCCTTTTTTAGCAGGGGAATTGATGTTTCAACATGCTGTTCATCCATTGTGCCGTTGATTACGGCATCTGCAAATTTAGGAACTTCAGAGAGCTCAAGTGCCGAGTCAAAGCAGTTTCCTTTCGGGAAACCGAACATTTCCATTGCCTTTTTTTGCCGAGTTTTATCCGGGTCGGCAACGCCGACAATTTTTAATTTGTCCGGATCGGTAAGGGCAAGTTTTGAATATACAAACGCCCTGTGACCGGCTCCCACAATAACGGCTGTGATAGGCTGATTACTCACGAAACAGACCTCCTAAAATATTTTAAATGGATTATACATCAATCTTTTTGTAAAATAAAGTCATAAAGTGAAAAATAAAATTGTTTCTGCGAGAAAAGTATGTTATTATATAAAAAACACAAAGGAGTTGACGACGTGAAGCATTTGAGAAAAACAGTTTCAATATTGACTTTGACAGCCGTACTTTTGTGTGTGCTTTGTTCGGTTGTTTTTGCGGCTTCAAACAGTGATTCTGCGTTTGCAGTAAGCGAGAGCGGGGCCGTCGGCGATATAATAAATGTTGATGTGCATTTGAACGGTAAAGATATCGGGTCCGTTTATATTGACCTTGAATATGACAATACTGCTCTGGAACTTGTTTCGGCAAGAACATTTATCGCGGGTCTCAGGTTTAATTATAATTCATCTACTGTGCTTTCCGGCGGCAACACCGTTAGGTTTACCGGATCGGTTGACAGTTATAATTCCCTTAATGTAAACGGTGCGGTTATGAGAGTTGAGCTTAAAATATTAAAATCCGATGTGCGTCCGCAAATTAAAATATCCGGTAAGTCATACGGTACCGACGGTGCATTGAGAGGCAGTCTGTCATATAACGGGTTTATAAATATTTATAACTGTGATAACGAAACGCTGATTTGTAAAGATACAGAAACCGCCGGGAATCTATACTCCGCATATAAAAATATTTCCAACTCGGTAAGGATTGTTGATTATAACGGGGCTACGGTAGGGAACGACGGCCCTACGGTCAGGACGGGCGATAAGGTAATAATAAATGATAAAATTACAAAAAGTATAAACACTTCAGCTTCTTAACGCAAAAAAAACACCGCAGATTATTAAAATCGTGCGGTGCTTTTTATATGTTGAAACTGTATTGCTTATTTAACTGCGAGGTCTATAAGCTGAAGTACGGCATTTACATCGCCGTCAACAGCTACCTTACCGGTAGTATAAGCGATGGCGGGCTTAAGCTTACCGTCGAGTATTCTTAAGAGGTTTGTAGGTGCTACGGTTACAACGGCTTTGTTGTCATGATAATCATAAGGCTCAACATTAACCTTGCCGTCTTTTGCTTCTATGTAGAAAATACCTTCTACATTTTTGCCTGTAAGATTTATCTGAATAGCAACGGTTCCGCTGATTGAAGAAGCATCTGCATCTGCATATTTTGCTTTAACTTTTGATACAATCTGTTCGTAAGTCATAAATATTAACTCCTTTTTAATTTATTATAATAATTTTATCACTTTGGTAAAGTGTATGCAAGTTTATTTAATCGTCAAACAGACGTTTTTTATATACATTGTTACCAATTTTTTATACAAAAAATACACAAAGTGCTAAATATGTCGATTGCAGGCGACAAGAAAAAATGCTCGCCTAAACAATCTGATTTATTTAACTTTTACGGGTAAAAAATGATGACAAACAGATAAAAATAATGTATAATACTATATTATGAAAGTATGTATAAATTGGAGGAAAATACCATGGCGATTGTTCGTACCGAAGCATATTTTAATTCTTCAAACGGAATTAACAAGATAAGAACGCTCATTTGGAAAGATGATGAACTCACTCCGCGCGGCGTGTTCCAGATAGCTCACGGAATGGCAGAGCACATCGGGCGCTATGATGAATTCGCAAAGTATCTTGCATCTAACGGATTTGTTGTGTGCGGAAATGACCATTTAGGGCACGGAAAATCGGTAAATGACGCATCTGAACTTGGATTTATTGCCGAAAAGAACGGTGATAAGCGCCTTGTAGATGATATGCATATACTTACCAAAATTATGAAAAAGAAATATCCGGATTTACCGTATTTTCTCTTTGGACACAGTATGGGTTCATTCTGTGCAAGAGTTTATACAGCTCATTTCGGTGATGAACTGAACGGAGCTGTTTTCTGCGGAACAGGCGAGCTTCCCGCAGTTGCCGCCGCTCTGCAAGAGCCCATAAACAAGCTTTGCGAAAAGCTCGGACCTCACACCAAATATGAAATTATGGGCAGTGCCATGAATGCGTTTTTTAACGTAATGGTTCCCGACAGAACTTCACCGTTATCATGGATCAGCGCAAATGCCGATAATATTGAAGCATATAAGGATGACCCGCTTTGCGGTTTTACGTTCACACTCGGCGGTTACAGAGATCTTTTTGCAATTGCCAATGATGCGTCGCGCAAAGAATGGGCGTCGGAGGTTCCTCAGGATCTTCCGATAATGATTATTTCAGGCGCACTTGATCCTGTGGGCCTTAACGGCAAGGGCGTTATGGCTGTTTCGGATAATTTGGTTTTAGCCGGAAAAGAGCCGACCGTAGTTATGTACCCGGGCGATAGGCATGAAATACTTATGGAAAGCGACAAGGATGTTGTTTACCATGATGTTTTAGCTTGGCTCGATTCACTTTATGTTGCCGAATGAGGTTGTTTAATTGTCAGAAAAGTATAATGTTTCAAAAGAAGAAAAAATAAGACAGGAAGAGTTCACGGACAAAGTCAAGGCGGTTTTGGCGGCTGAGTTTTATGAACGCTCTCCCAAAGCATTTATCCATACATACGGGTGTCAGGGAAATGTTTCCGACAGCGAGCGCATAATGGGTATGCTCAAAGAGATGGGTTACGAGTTTACAAACGACGTATCAAAAGCCGATTTAATACTTTATAATACCTGTGCCGTGCGCGAACACGCTGAGGACAGAGTATTCGGAAACGTCGGAGCCGTAAAGAAGTACAAAAAGGATAATCCGCATCTTATTATTGCTCTTTGCGGTTGTATGATGCAGCAAGAGCATATCAGAAATAAGATATACAGCAGTTATCCGTTTGTTGACCTTGTATTCGGTACGCACGCGGTTACATCGCTCCCCGAATTGCTTTACAGGACGATTTCGGGAAACAAACGTGTATTTTATGCTCCGGACGGTCACGGCGAAATTGCAGAGGATATACCGATTTATCGCGACAGAGGTATTAAAGCCTGGTTGCCGATAATGTATGGCTGCGACAATTTTTGCACATACTGCATAGTGCCGTATGTGCGCGGCAGAGAGAGAAGCAGAGAACCGCAGGCTGTTTTGAACGAAGCTGAGGATATCATCGCAAAGGGTTATAAAGATATAACGCTTTTGGGGCAAAATGTTAACTCGTACGGAAAAAACAATGTTTCCGATATGAATTTTGCGGGACTTCTCCGTGAAGTAGCTAACCTTGACGGCAATTTTTGGGTAAGGTTTATGACTTCACACCCAAAGGATTGCACCAAAGAACTTATAGATGTAATTGCGGAAAACAAAAAAATAGCAAAGCACTTGCATTTGCCTTTTCAATCGGGAAACGATCGCGTTTTAAAGGCAATGAACAGGCATTATGATCGTAAAAAGTATCTTGAACTGATAAATTATGCAAAAGAAAAAATCCCCGATTTATCACTTACAAGCGACGTTATTGTCGGTTTCCCGGGTGAAACTTATGAGGAATTCAAAGATACGTTGTCACTTATAAAAGAAGTGGAATTCACATCACTTTTTACATTTATTTATTCTCCGCGAGAGGGTACAAAAGCGGCGTCGATGGAGGACCCCGTATCTAAAGAAGAAAAATCAAAGTGGTTTAAAGAACTTTGTGACCTTCAGGAGTCGATTGCGTCAAAAAGAACCGCTAAAATGAAAGATAATATTTACAGAGTCCTTGTCGAATCGGAGTCTAAAAACCATTCCGGTATGCTTTCGGGTAGGACCGAAGGAAATATTATTATCGAATTTCCGGGTGACAGCAGTCTGATAGGTTCATTCAGAAACGTTAAAGTTACCGAGCCGCTTAATTGGATATTAAAGGGCGAATTGCAACAGTAAATTATCCCGTAAGGGTTATTTAAAAACAACTTTTAAAGGAGTAAAAAATGGAACTTGAAAAAATGGCAAGGCAGCTCGGCGCTGCTATTCAGCAGGACGAGGCTTACCTTAATTTTGAAAAAGCAAGACTTGCAAATGAGGCCGACGAGGAACTCAACGACCTTATGGGCAAAATAAGACTTATACAGATGTCTTATCAGGTTGAGGCCGCAAAGGACGAGCCGGATGAGGGCAAAATGAATGGATACAATCAGGAATTTCAGGGCATTTATTCTCAGATAATGGCTAATAAGAATATGCAGGAATACGAAAAAGCAAGACAGGCTGTTGACGATATGATGAATTATATCACCGGCATTCTCGGCCTTTGCGTAAACGGCGAAGATCCCGAGACCTGTGACCCGAGAGCTCATCAGCACGACTGCGGCGGCGAATGCTCTTCATGCAGCGGCTGCGGTCATTAATAAATTTTATTTTACCGAGGTAAAAAAATGGCTGAATTATCACCTATGATGAAACAATATTTTGAAATAAAAAAGGATTACGGCGATACTATCCTTATGTTTCGTCTCGGCGATTTTTATGAAATGTTTTTTGATGATGCCAAAACGGCGTCAAAAGAACTTGACCTTGTTTTAACAGGTCGCGACTGTGGCCAGGAGGAACGCGCGCCTATGTGCGGCGTTCCTTTTCACAGTGCTGACGGGTATATCGCAAAGCTTGTCAGTAAGGGGTACAAGGTTGCCGTATGTGAGCAGCTTGAGGATCCTAAAACGGCTAAAGGTATAGTAAAACGTGATGTAATACGTGTTATAACTGCCGGTACCGTTATCGAAAGCAGTATGCTTGATGAAACAAAAAACAACTATCTTTGCTCTTGCTGCCTTTTGTTTGACGGCTTAGGGCTTTGTTTTGTTGATGTTTCAACGGGTGAACTGTATTTAACTGAGTTTTCCGAAAATTATGATGAAAAAGCGGTAGATGAACTCGCGAGGTTTATGCCGAGCGAAATACTTATGAATAAAGAAACCTCAACTCTTAAAAGGTTTTGTACTTTTGTCAGCAAAAAGACGGAGGCTACCGCCGAAACATTACCGTCGTCCGAATTCGACTTTGAAAAATGCAAAAACACCGTTTTTTCTCATTTTGAGAAGAGCAGTCTTGATTCACTTGATCTTGAAAATAAGAAAAGTGCGGTTTGTGCTTTGGGTGCTGCACTTTCATACTTATATAATGCTCAGAGAAATGACCTCAATAACATAAAAAACATAAATTTCTATTCCGATTCGAGATTTATGAAAATCGGACTTTCCACAAGACGTAACCTTGAAATCACCGAAACTATGCGTGACCGTGAGAAAAAGGGGTCACTTCTGTGGGTCTTGGATAAAACCAAAACAGCTATGGGCAAAAGGCTTATTCGCAATTGGACTGAATGTCCGTTGTATGACTGTGCCGCTATAATCAGGCGGCAAAATGCGGTTGATGAGCTTTATGGGAACACGCCGTTACGTGAAGAACTTATGTCGCTTATGGGCGGAATATATGATATGGAAAGGCTTATGACCCGTGTTCTTTATAATACGGCAAATGCGAAGGAGCTTTTGTCGTTAAAATCCACGCTGTCTCCTTTGCCGAGAATAAAAGAGATGCTCTCCGGTTGTACGTCTTCTATGCTGAAATCTGTTTATGATAATATTGACCTTCTCGAAGACGTTTATAATCTTGTCAATGACGCGATAAGTGAAGACGCACCGTTTTCCGTAAGAGAGGGCGGTATGATTAAGGATAATTTCAATGCCGAGCTTGATGAGCTTCGCGATATAGTAAACGGCGGAAAGTCTTATCTTGCCGAACTTGAAAAAAATGAGCAGGAAAAAACCGGCATTAAGAAACTGAAAATCGGGTACAATCGGGTGTTCGGTTATTTTTATGAAGTTCCAAATGCTTTTAAGGAGCTTGTCCCGGATGAATACATAAGAAAACAAACTCTGACGAATTGCGAAAGATACATATCAGAGGAATTGAAAGCGCTTGAAACCAAAGTCCTCGGAGCGCAGGAACGAATAGTCAGCCTTGAATATGAAGTATTCAGCTCCGTGCGCAAGAAAATCGGCGAGCAGTATGAGCGCACTCAGCGTACTTCAAAGGCAATAGCAACTCTTGATGCGCTTTGCAGTCTTGCTTTTGTTGCTGTTTCAAATAATTATTCTCGCCCTACGGTTAATGCAGGAGATCGTATAAGCATAGTTAACGGCAGGCATCCTGTCATAGAAAAAATGCTCGGCGGTGCGCCGTTTGTTCCGAATGATACGACTCTTGATTGTACAGATAATAGAACGCTTATAATAACCGGACCGAATATGGCAGGTAAGTCTACCTATATGCGTCAGGTTGCCATAATTGTTCTTATGGCTCAAATGGGAAGCTTTGTTCCTGCCGAGAGTGCCGAAATAGGGCTTGTTGACAGCATTTTTACACGTGTTGGCGCATCAGATGATTTAGCGTCGGGGCAATCGACTTTTATGGTTGAAATGAATGAAGTTGCCGAAATACTTGAGAATGCCACAAAAAAGAGCTTGATTATCCTCGACGAAATCGGCAGAGGTACATCGACATATGACGGAATGAGTATAGCAAAGGCTGTTCTCGAATATGTTACGGACAAGCATAAAATCGGCGCAAAAACACTGTTTGCGACGCATTATCACGAACTGACAGAGCTTGAAAATACTCTTGATGGCGTTAAAAATTACAATATTGCCGTTAAAAAGCGCGGTGATGACATAACATTTTTACGCAGAATTGTACGCGGCGGTGCCGACGGCAGTTACGGTATAGACGTAGCAAAACTTGCAGGTGTACCCGAAAGCGTTGTAAGAAGAGCT
Source organism: Ruminococcus sp. (assembly GCA_022768065.1). Taxonomy (GTDB): domain Bacteria; phylum Bacillota; class Clostridia; order Oscillospirales; family Acutalibacteraceae; genus Fimenecus. The sequence goes on from JALELS010000028.1 coordinate 8,199, forward strand.
CGAGCTATTCTTAAATCTCTTGAGGCGGAGGGAATTCCAAAAAAAGAGTTCCGCGATGATAATAAGCCCGAATCCGGCAGGGATTTTCAACTTTCTTTCGAGCAAAACAATAACGATGAAATCTTGGACAAACTTAAAGCGTTGGACGTCAATACTCTTACTCCGATTGAAGCTATGTCAAAATTATACGAACTTTCAAATAAAGCAAAGCAATAGGTGTTATTATGCCGAAAATTAACCGATTACCAAAAAGTATATATGAACTGATTGCCGCCGGAGAGGTTGTTGAACGACCGGCTTCGGTTGTCAAAGAACTTGTTGAAAATTCAATCGATGCAGGCGCAAAAGACATTACGGTTGAAATACAAAACGGCGGAATTAAGTACATACGTATAACCGATAACGGTAGCGGTATTTCACGCGAGGATGTACCGTTGGCTTTTACAAGTCATGCGACAAGTAAAATATCAAAGGAAGATGACCTTTTTTCAATAGGTACACTTGGTTTCAGAGGTGAAGCACTCGCCTCAATTTCGGCTGTTTCGCATACCGAAATGCTTACAAGAACAAATGGCAGCAATATAGGTACAAGAATGACCGTATCGGGCGGTGAATTTTCAAAATGTGAGGATGCAGGTTGCCCGGTCGGTACAACTATAATTATAAGAGACCTTTTTTACAACACTCCCGCAAGAATGAAATTTTTAAAGACAGATCGTTCAGAGGGAATGGCTGTTGCGGGAATTGTGGATAAAATAGCACTTTCACATCCCGAAATATCGTTTAGATTTATTAAAGACGGTAAGCAGCTTTTATGCACTTCCGGAAACGGCGAGCTGTATTCGGCGATATATTCGGTATACGGTAAAGAGTTTGCCGAAACGTTGATTCCCGCGTCATATGATATAAACGGAATAACCGTTCGCGGCTATATATCCAAACCGTTTAATTCGCGCGGCTCAAATTCAATGCAGACTTTTTTTGTAAACAACAGATTTATAAAAAGCAGAACCGCGTGTGCCGCGCTCAACGAGGCATACAAAAATTCCGTTATGGTCGGGCGATATCCCGCTTGTGTTTTATTCATTACTACGCCTCCTCAGGCTGTTGATGTTAATGTGCATCCCGCAAAAACCGAGGTTCGCTTTTCAAATGAAAAAGCAATTTTTGACGTTATTTATTATGCGACAAAAAATGCATTGAGCGGTGATGATTCAAGACCGCAGGCGAGCTTTAAACGCAATGAATTGCTTGAACCTGCAAAATCAGAGCCCGTACAGGAAAGACTTATAATCGATGAGACTCCGTCTATCGCTTCGAGCTCCGATATCGGTTATAATTCTTTCGCGGAGAAACACCCGAATGCTTATATTCCGAATAAACCGCAACAAGTTTTTTATGACAGCGGAAAAACGAATTACAATATAAGCAATGATGACGACACAATAGATTTGTCGGTAAGAACCGCCGCGCCGACTAGGACAGTTATGCCGCCGATAAACGAAAATAAAACGGAAATATCCGAAGAACCCGGAGTTAAAATTGTTGACGACAATGAAAAGGCTATGGATATACGTTATATCGGTGAAGCTTTTAAGACGTATATATTTGCCGAATTTGACGGAAAGCTTATAATAATAGATAAGCATGCGGCTCATGAAAGAATGTTGTTTAACAAGCTGAAAAAGGAAAACGGAAAAAACGGCAGCCAAATGCTTTTGTCTCCGATAAGCGTTACTTTGAGCAAGGAAGAGTATACTGCAATATTGGAGAATATAGACACCGTGAGAGAGAGCGGGTTTGAAATTGACGATTTCGGTGAGGGAACCGTGATTGTCAGGGCTTGTCCTTTAAATCTCGAAAAGGAAAACATTGTTTCTTTGATTACTGAAATAGCAGGATATTTGCTCAAAAATCAAAGAGATATTTTGCCCGAGAAACTCGATTGGATTTATCACTCAATCGCGTGCCGAGCCGCTATTAAAGCGGGCAACGATAACAGCGATTATGAGCTAATGCGTTTTGTAAAAAAGTTGCTTACCGACAATGATGTTCGTTATTGTCCTCACGGCAGACCTGTTATTGTTGAAATGACAAAATATGAATTAGATAAGCAATTCGGGAGAATCCAGTAATGGATAAAATTAAAATATTGGTAATTGTCGGTCCGACCGCTTCGGGAAAAACGGCGCTTTCGATATCCTGTGCCGAAAGGTTCGGCGGTGAAATTGTATCTGCGGACTCAATGCAAATATATGAGGGTTTGGATATAGCTACTGCGAAGCCGACCGCAGATGAAATGCACGGCATTAAGAATTATATGATAGGCTTTTTGCCTGCCGATAAAACATACAGCGTAGCAGATTATGTTTGTGACGCCGAAAAGTATATTAAAGATATTCACGCACGTGGAAAATTACCTATAATCGTCGGAGGCACCGGACTTTACATTGACAGTCTTGTAAATAATATAAAATTTACACAGTCGCCTACCGACAATGAATTACGTGCAAAATTACAAAAGGAATGTGAAGAAAAGGGGAGCGAAGCCATGCTTTCAAAGCTTCGAGCCATTGACCCGGAGTATGCTGCTACACTTCACCCTAACAATGTTAAAAGAATAATCAGGGCTTTGGAGATTTATTATTCTACCGGAGAAAATATGAGCTCTGCATTGAAAAAATCAATATCGGAGCCATCTCAATATGAACCGATTTTTATCGGGATAAATTACAGAGACAGGGCAAAATTGTATGAGCGAATAGATAAGCGTGTCGATTTAATGCTTGACAGCGGACTTTTAAATGAGGCAGAGACATATTTGGGCAATATGGGAAATACGGCTGTTCAGGCGATAGGATATAAAGAGTTAAAGCCTTATTTTTCGGGTGAAGCCGAGCTTCCTCAATGTGTTGAAAATCTTAAACGTGCAACGCGCAATTACGCCAAACGGCAATTAACATGGTTTCGCAGAAATCAAAACATCAATTGGGTTTATCCCGATGAGTATGATACAAGAGATAAAATGCTGAACAAGGTTTATGAAATTATAGAAAGGGCGGGTATTCTTGAACGATGAAAAAGTCGTAAAGTTTGACGGACGAAAAAAGAAGAAAAAATATCTCCCGTTTTTATATGTTGCATTTGCTTTGATTATTATCGGCGTATTCATGTATCAGGTGTATAAAATCAATTACAGCCCTGTGAAAACCGAGATAGCTCTTGAAAAAACCGTGTCAAATTCCGTGTCTACTTCGGCATTTGTTGTGCGCGACGAAACACCTATAAAAGCGAATGTTACAGGAACTTTGGTTCCGCTTGTCGAAGACGGTAAGCGTGTGGCAAACGGTGACGATGTTGCCGTTGTGTTCGATTCCGAAAACGCGGCGAGAAATTATAATGAACTGAAAAAAGTAAAAGAGGATATTGCGTATTACTCATCGCTTCAAAACAAAGTCGGCGTTCAGACAAATGATGTTGAAACGCTTGATAACAGGATTTATTCCGCTTGTGACGATTTGGTTTCAGCGATAAATACCGGAGAAGTTGATAATTATTCGGAAAAGGAAAGCACACTGAGAGACGCCATTACGTCACGTCAATTATCAACAGGAACAGTTATAGATCCGTCGCAAAAATTAAATGAATTAAATTCAAAATTAAGCGAGCTTCAAAAGAACGAGGGCGGTTATACAAAGATACAGGCAAACAACCCCGGATATTATATAAGCACCGTTGACGGATACGAAAACGCCGTATCATATACCGGAATTTTAAATCTTACTACCGACAAAATAGATGCACTTCTTGACGGCAGTACATTGCCGAATACCGACAATTCAAGTTATATGGGTAAACTTGTTGACGCTTTTAACTGGTATATCCTCTGCGTTATAGATTATAAGGATGCCGCATCTTTAAAGGTCGGCGGAAAGATAACCGTTGAATTTACGGGAACGACTGCCGAACCGCTGTCGGCAGAGGTTGTTAAAATCAATGATGCCGCCGACGGAAGAACTTCAATTATCCTTAAATGCAATCTTATGAATAAAAAATACGCTGTTTTGCGTAAAAATCCCGTTAAGCTTATTTTTAATACATATACGGGGTATCAGGTAAACAATAAGGCGGTCCGCGAAGTAGATGGGCAAAAAGGCGTTTATGTTTTAAACGGCAACATAGTAAAATTTAAAAAGATAAATATTGTGTACTTCGATTCCGAGTATTCAATTTGCTCCGTTCCCGACGGTGAGAGCGGATATTTAAAACAATATGATGAAATTATAGTAGAAGGGACTGATCTTTATGACGGAAAAATCCTTAATTGACGCGAAATTTTCCGACATCGAATACAATCTTAAAGCAATACGTGAGGATATAGCCGAGGCGGCGATAAAGAGCGGCAGGCGTCCTGAGGATATTGATTTTATGGCGGTAACAAAAACCGTTGATGAGATGTATATAAATCATGCTCTCGACTGCGGAATTACTCTCATTGGTGAAAATAAGGTACAAGAGATGCTTCGCAAAAAGCCCAATCTCAAGTTGGACGGAGTCAGAAAGAATCTTATCGGACATCTGCAAACAAACAAGGCGACCCAAATAGTAGGGGAAGTTGATATGATTGAGTCTGTTGACTCGGTTAAGATTGCCAAGGAAATCGGTAAACAGTCCGTCAAAAAAGGCTTGGTTACCGATGTTTTGCTTGAAGTCAATATCGGTCGTGAAGAGAGCAAAACGGGAATAATGCCCGAAGAGCTTGACAGTGTACTTTATGAAACAGCAGAAATTAACGGTATTCATATATGCGGTCTTATGACAATACCGCCGATTTGTGAAGAAAATACTGAACTTTGTAAATTTTTTGAGAATATATACAATATGTATGTTGACATTAAGAGCAAAAAAATAGATAATGTATGTATGGATGTGCTTTCAATGGGTATGTCGGGCGATTACAAAACGGCAATCCTTGAAGGTTCAAATCACGTAAGAATCGGTTCAAAGATATTCGGACCGAGAATATATTAAGCGGAGGACTGAAAAATGAGTTTTTTAGACAAAGTCAAAAATATGGTCAATGTATCTGAAGAGGATTATTATGATGATCTGGACTCCGGCGATTACTCATCAAAAGACAGAGACGAGGATGACGATGTTCCCGCACCGCGTTCGTCACGTTCTTTTTCAAGAGACAGAGATAGAGACAGAAACGATCCTAATAAAGTCGTAAATATCAATACAACGGCTCAGCTGCAGGTAGTTCTCGCAAAGCCCGAGAGCTTTGAAGAGGCAAAGGCTGTTGCGGATAATCTTAACGAAAAGAGAACGGTAGTTTTAAATCTTGAATCCGCAAACAGAGATGTCGCAAGACGCCTTGTGGATTTCTTGAGCGGCGTGGCATATGCCAACGGCGGTCAGTTTAAACGCGTTGCAAACAGTACGTTTATAATAACACCGTACAATGTCGATGTTATGGGTGATCTCTTAGACGAACTCGAGAACAACGGTATGTTTTTTTAATCTGAATCCAAATAAATTTAATAAGGGGTAAAACTATGCTCAATCCTGATAAAATCAAAGAAAAAGAATTTCAAACTACAGGTCGAGGTTCGTACAGAGCCGACGATGTTGACAGCTTTTTGGCCGAAGTAAGTTCTTCATATGAACAGATGTTTAAAGAGAACGGCGAGCTTGTTAAGAAAATAAGCCTTCTTGCCAACAAAGTGGAAGAATATAAAAAGGATGAGAATTCATTAAAAGAAGCTCTTTTGGCTGCACAAAAGCTTGCCGATAAGATTGTTGCCGACGCAAAAGAAAAGATTAAAAACGATCTTGCCGACGCGCAGGATAAAGTTGACGGTATGCTTTCCTCGGCAAAGGGCGAGGCTGCCGATATTGTAGCTAAGGCTAAAAATGAAGCCGACGGAACAATTCTTCAGGCTAAAAAACAGGCTGATGAAATTCTTGGCACGGTTAACAGAAAAGTAACTCAGGAGAGCCTTGCGTTTGATATGCTGCAGAAGGAGTCCTCGGACTTCAGATCCAAGCTTATCTCAATGTACAAGGAGCACTTGAACCTTATAAACGAGCTTCCTGCATTGGCTGAAGAAAAGCTTGCAGAAATTGAAAAGAAAGAAGCCGCTCTTGCTCCTAAAGAGGAAGAAAAAGCAGAAGAAACCGAGCCGGAGCAGGAAAAAGCGGAAGAGCCGCAGGAGCCGGCAGAGAACGAAGAGCCCGCGGCAGCTCAGGAAGATAATGATGAAAAAGAAGATGACGATTCGGGATTAGAGCGTTTTTCTCTTTCGGATATAGGTCCTGCCGATGAATATGACGACATTTCTTCCGATTCGCATCCCGACGATGATTCCGATTCAGGTTTTTCGCTGAATGTTTCGGATGTGGATCTTGACGATGAAGACGGCTCGGCAGATGATAATAATTCTGCCTCCGAGGACGATTCGTCAGACAGCGATAAAGCTGATGATGAAGACGACGAGGATGACGAACCGGTGTCGTTCAAGAGCTTCTTTAAAAAGAAATAAGAATAAATAGTTGAGGTGAACTGATGATTCAATTTCTCACCGTAATCGTAATTGCTGTTTTGGTGGTAATTGATCAGTTGATAAAGCTCGCTGTATTAAAATACTTAGAACCGATTGGCAGCTTAACGGTCATTCCGAAAGTGATTCAGCTTTCTTATCTTGAAAATACCGGAGCCGCTTTCGGTTCTTTTGGTAAATATACTGCCGTTTTATCCGTATTTACTGCTGTTATATTGGCAGTGCTCATAATTTTCTTGCTTTCCAAAAAGCTTAAATTCGGAGTTGCGTATTCGGCGATTACTTTAATAGTTTCCGGAGGGCTCGGCAACCTTATAGACAGAATTTTCAGAGGGTATGTTATTGATTATATCGAGCCTCTGTTTGTGAATTTTGCGGTTTTTAATTTTGCTGATATTCTTGTTACTGTCGGTGCCGCAATTCTTATAGTTTATTTGATATACGACACTGCCAAGACATCAAAAAGCGATTCTTCAAAGGGTAAAAAAGATGAGTAGTATCAATATTTTTGCCGACAGGGAATTTGACGGTGTACGTATTGATAAATACTTATCCGTGGTGTTTCCCGATTTGTCGCGATCTTTTATTCAAAAGGCCATTGACTGCGGCAATGTAAGTGTAAACGGAAAGGCCGTAACCAAGAATTATAAGCTTAAAACCGATGACAGAATCGAATATATTCCGTTAGAGCCAGTTAAATTAGAAGTTAAAGCCCAAAATATTCCTCTTGATATCGTATATGAAGATGATGATTTGCTTGTGGTAAACAAGCCGAAAGGTATGGTTGTGCATCCGGCACCCGGTAATTATGAGAATACGCTCGTTAATGCCTTGTTATATCATTGCAAAGACAGCCTTTCGGGAATTAACGGTGTTTTAAGGCCGGGTATTGTTCATAGAATCGATAAGGATACGAGCGGACTGCTTATAGTTGCAAAAAATGATTTTTCTCACAGGGCTTTGGCAGAGCAAATAAAAGTGCACAGTTTTACACGCGAGTATCGCGCCGTTATAATAGGTCATTTGAAAGAATCGTCGGGTAAAGTAGTAGCTCCGATTGGCAGAAATCCGAAAGACCGCAAAAAAATGGCGGTAACTGATAAAAATTCAAAAAATGCTGTCACTAATTATGAGATTTTGCGTGAATATAAAGGGTATTCTTTATTAAAACTAAGACTTGAAACGGGAAGAACACATCAAATTCGTGTTCATATGGCATATTTGGGGCATCCTATAGCCGGAGATTGTGTTTACGGAACTCCGAGAACAAGGGAAGAGATTGCTCTTAACGGGCAATGCCTGCACGCCGGGCTTATCGGTTTTATTCATCCGCGTACTCAAGAATATGTTGAGTTTTCATCTGATTTGCCGGGTTACTTTAAAAAGTTTATAGGGGGCTTGACTGTTGACGAGTGAAACTAAAACCGATTTTTCCGACTGGCTTGTAGCTTCGGATATTGACGGAACCCTCAATAACAAAATCAGAAAACTCCCGCAGCGTAATTATGATGCAATCAAAGAGTTTGTAGTAAATAAAAAAGGACATTTCACTTTGGCGTCCGGAAGAAATGTTGCAACAATGCGAGGCCCTTTTATGGGGTTGCCTATTTCTTCGACTCCGGCGGTTATACTAAACGGTGCGGGAGTTTATGACTATGAGCATGAAAAAATGCTTTGGTTTCAGGCGATAAATCCCGCAGGTTTTGAAATAGTTAAGGCTGTTATGAAAAAATTTCCGTCGGTGGAAGTTGAAATATTAACTAAGGACAAAGCATATGCTGTTAATGCACATATCTTTGCAAATGTAATGCTGCATGCTGACAGATTGTTGCCGCATAAAAGATTTTCAAAGATAGAGCAAGTTCCGCCCGATGAGTGGGGCAAGGTTATATTTCTGGGACTTCCGACGATAATCGGCTCGGTAAAAAAATATCTGCTTTCAATTGAAAATCCTCAGGTCAATTTTATGGCGTCGAGCATATCTTCATTTGAAATGCTTGATAAAGGTATACATAAGGGCGTAGGAGTTAAAAAAATTGCCGAAATATACGGAATTCAGCACAAGCATACTGCAGCCATAGGTGATTATTTCAACGACTACGAAATGCTTAAAAGCATATATTTATCGGCTTGCTGCGGGCAAGCACCAAAGGCTATACATGACATAGTGAAATTTGAAGCTTGTCATTGTAATAACGGCGCTGTCGCCGACTTGCTAAATTACATAATGTATGATTATAAGGAGGACTAATGTTATGGACGAAAACTTAAAAAAGCAGTTAAAGATTTTTGCCTGTAAAGCTCGTATAGGTGCCATAGAGGGCATTTATTGTGCTAAGGCAGGGCACCCGGGCGGCTCTCTTTCGATATGTGATCTGCTTTCATATCTTTATAATGTAGAAATGAATGTTGATCCGAAAAATCCGCATGACCCCAAAAGAGACAGACTTGTCTTGTCAAAAGGCCATGCAGCTCCGGCTCTTTATGCCACACTTGCACTTAAAGGTTATTTCCCGGTAGAGGACCTCAAAACCCTTCGTAAGTCTGATTCATATTTACAGGGTCACCCCAATATGAATAAGGTTCCCGGTATTGATATGAGTACAGGCTCTCTCGGTCAGGGTATATCCTGCGCCGTTGGTATGGCTCTCGGCGGAAAAATCGACAAAGAGGATTACAGAGTATACACAATTCTCGGTGACGGAGAAATTGAGGAAGGTCAGGTTTGGGAGGCAGCTATGTTTGCCGGCAACCACCATCTTGATAATCTTACCGCGTTTGTTGACTACAACGGACTTCAGATTGACGGTTCCATAGAAGAGGTTAACTCAGCTTATCCGATAGCCGAAAAGTTTGCCGCTTTCAAGTGGAATACCATTGAAATAGACGGTCACGATTTCGATGCTATAAAAAAGGCTGTTGACGATGCTAAAGCTTGCAAGGGAATGCCTACTGCCGTTATTATGAAAACTGTCAAAGGCAAAGGTGTTTCGTATATGGAAAATGCCGTTAATTGGCACGGAGCAGCTCCTAACGAAGAACTGTATAATAAAGCAATGGATGAGCTTAAATCCGCTTTGGTAGAATTGGAGGCATAAACTATGGCTGATGTTATAAAAACCGCTACAAGAGATGCTTACGGTAAGGCTCTTATCGAACTCGGGCATGAAGATAAAAATATTATTGTAATGGATTCCGATCTTGCAGAGGCGACAAGAACAGGTAAATTCAAAAAGGAATTCCCGGACAGATTTTTTGACTCAGGCATCGCCGAAGCTGATATGATGTGTATTGCTGCCGGTCTTGCCGCAACTGGTCACACAGTATTTGCAAGTTCGTTTGCAATGTTTGCTGCCGGCAGGGCTTTTGAGCAAATCAGAAATTCTATCGCGTATCCGAATTTAAATGTTAAGATAGGCGCTACACACGCCGGTATTTCGGTCGGCGAGGACGGCGCAAGCCACCAGTGCTGCGAAGATATTGCACTTATGCGTTCTATACCCAATATGGTTATTTTAAATCCTGCCGATGACATTGAGGCTCGTCTTTGCGTGCTGGCAGCGGCAAAGCATGACGGTCCTGTTTATATGAGATTCGGAAGGCTCGCGGTTCCGAGAGTTTTTGATGAAAATTATAATTTTGAAATAGGCAAAGGCAATGTACTTGTTGACGGAACCGATGTTACCATTATCGCAACAGGCCTTATGGTAAACGAGGCTCTCATTGCCGCCGAGAATTTAAAGGCTGACGGTATATCCGCAAGAGTTGTAAATATGGCAACCATTAAGCCTATTGACAGCGACATTATAGTTGACAGCGTGAAAAAGACCGGTGCAGTTGTTACTGCCGAGGAGCATAATATTATCGGCGGCCTCGGCAGTGCCGTAGCCGAAGTTGTATGTGAAAAATGTCCTGCACCCGTTCTTAGAGTGGGCGTTGAAGATGTTTTCGGCAGATCCGGTCCGGCTGTTGAGCTTTTGCATATTTACGGTTTGGATGCCGCTCATATCGAAGAAAAAGCTAAAGAAGCAATTAAACTTAAATGAGCGAAAAATTCGGAAAAGACGATTTATTCCGTTTGGCCGATGAGCGTTACGGTATTGAGCCGGATTATCCGTTTAGCGACGGTGTAAGCGCAGTGCTGAGGCATCCCGAAAATAAAAAGTGGTTTGCGCTTGTTATGAGGTTGCCTAAGAGTAAATTCGGTATCGAAAGTGACGAACCGGTTGACATATTAAACCTTAAAAGTGACCCGATTTTAATCGGTTCATTGAGAAGTAAAGACGGTTTTTTCCCTGCGTACCATATGAATAAGGAAAAATGGATTACCGTTTTTCTGGATGGTACGGTTCCGAAAAGCGAAATATGTGATTTGCTTGATTTAAGCTATGATTTAACAATTTGAACAACTAAAAAACAGCTCTGTTACCGATTGTAACAGAGCTGTTTTTGCCAAAATATTAAAATCAAATGTACTTGTTGATAAAGTCGGTTACGGCTTTCCAGTATATGTCGGGGTGGGCGCAAACGCTTCTTGCGTGCGGCGCGTCGGGAACCGACAGCATTTCTTTTTCGCAAGCGGCAGCCGAATAAACCTTGTCGAGCATTTCATACGGAACAAAGGTATCGGCTTCACCGTGAATGAATAGGGTAGGCGTAACGCTTTTTTTAACTTGTTTTACAGACGAAGCGTTTCTTAAATTGAAGTTTTCTCTGAGCAGATTTACGATGTTTGCACTATACAAAAACGGGAATCTCGGCAGTTTTATGCTCTTTGTGAGTCGTAAGCCCAATATATCCCAGGCGGAGGTGTAACCGCAATCTTCAATTGCAACTTTTACATTTTCGGGAAGTTTTTCTCCGGTTGCCATCATAGTAGTTGCGGCACCCATTGAAACTCCGTGAAGTATTATTTTGGATTCGGGATGACGCTCGGCAATATAGTTTATCCATTCAATTACATCAAGGCGGTCATTCCATCCCATTGTTATGAAATCCTGTTCCGAATCTCCGTGTCCGCGAAGGCTCGGCAGTAAGACGTTGTATCCCAATTCATGATATTTTTTTGCATAAATGCCCATATTGGCTGGCGAAGATGTATAGCCATGAATACATATAACGTATATGTCGCTGGGCTTTTCAGGGCGAATAAGATCGGCATAAAGTGATTGGCGATGCTTTTTTTCGATAATAACCTTTTCCGCATCTTGATGCATAAACCAGTCTGCACCGTCATCAATCATACGGTCAAGCCTTTCTTTGTATTCGTCCTTAGGCTTTTTTGCGGCGCTTTTAGCTACCATATCGGTAATAAGTTTGCTGTTAAGGCCTCCTCGTGAAAGCGAAAGTTTGTAAGAAATTTCTCCTATAGCGAGGTAGATAAGAGATGCACATCCGCCTATTATCGCAGCATCCTTAATTTTTTTGCCTGTTGTATTTGCCATAGTCTCACCTCAAAATCATTAACTGCTTTTAATTATACAACAAAAGTCTATTAAAATCAAACGTTGAAATTAAAATATGTGTTGTTTTTGATATAGAAATCTGCTAAAATATTTTGTGTAATTTTAGATGGGGGGAATCCTGATGGAATCCGAAAAAATATTCCGTTCTGCCATATTCGGCGGATTTAACCGTTCGGATGTTATTTCGTACATAGAAGAGCTGAAAAACGAAATAAGCGATCTTCAAAAGAAATATACCGACAGAGAAATCAAAATTACCGAGCTCGGTAATAAGATAAGCGAATTATCCGACGAATATTCTTCTTTAAAAGAACTTAAGGAGAAATATAACGTTCAATGTGATACTGTCGAGGCATTGAAGCACGAGAATCTTGAGTTAAATACAAGGGTTTCCGAATTACAGAAAATTTCGGATAAATACGATGCCTCTGTCGGCGAATTTGAACTGAAGGAGCAAAAGATCAAAACCGCAGAAGCTCAGCTCGGGGCTGCATTTTTGGATGCACGCAAGTATTCCGACGAAATTGTTTCGGCGGCGAATGTTAAGGCCTCCGATATTTCGGCAAAAACTTCGGCTGAGATCTCGGAGCAGGCTGTTGAAATCAGCAAACTTACGGCTGAAGTCAATGCAATATCCGAGAAATTTAATCGCTCAATTGATGAGCTTCATTCAAGCATTACTGCGCTTGCTAACAAAATGTCCGTTTCTGCAAATGAGCTTGCTAAAAGGAAAAATGCACCGGCTTTTGTACCTGATGTATCAATTAAAATTGATGACGAAAATAATAAATCGTTACAGAATACGGCTGAAAACGACTCTAAGAGGATTGAGGACGGGTTCAATCTTGATTCCTCAACGGTTTTTAATTTTAATCAACATAAAGAGGGATAAGGTTGGCTCTTTACCATATTAACACAAAGGATATAAAGACGGCTGCACCGACGCTTAAAGCCGGCGACACCGTATATTTGAGCGGAACCGTGTATACGTCGCGTGACGCTGCTCATAAAAAAATATTTGAGCTTATAGATAAGGGCGAGCCTCTTCCGTATGGCATTAAAGGGGCAGTTCAGTATTTTGCGGGACCTACCCCGACTCCGGCGGGACTTGCCATCGGCAGCTGCGGACCGACGACTTCGAGCAGAATGGATGTCTTTTCTCCGCGGCTTTTAGATATGGGCCTTGGAGCGATGATAGGCAAAGGACCGCGTTCCGACGAAGTCTGCAAAGCCATCGTACGTAACGGATCTGTATACTTTTGTGCCGTAGGCGGTGCCGGGGCACTTGCTTCAAAATGCATAAAGAGTTGTGAAGTGATTGCATTTCCGGAGCTTGGCTGCGAATCCGTAAAAAAGCTTGAGTTTTGTGAGTTCCCACTTACGGTTGCAATAGACTGTCACGGCGGAAACCTTTTTAATCAATAATATCGGAGACATACAACAGATGGATTACAATAAATTTCTGGCAATAAGAAAAAACATAATTGAAAAAGATTTTTCTCGAATGAACGATATGCAAAAAAAAGCGGTCTTTAAAGTAAAAGGGCCGCTTTTAATTCTCGCAGGCGCCGGTTCGGGTAAAACAACTGTACTTGTTAACCGTATTTCCAATCTGATAAAATACGGCGATGCTTATAATTCCGAAAACGCCTCAAGAACTCCCGATGATTACGATGTTGACCTTATGCAGCGTTATCTTGACGGTGACGGTTCGGTATATCAGGAAATGCGTGATGTGTTGTCTTATGACGCACCGAAACCATGGCAAATTCTTGCGATATCATTTACAAATAAAGCCGCAAATGAGCTTAAAGAACGTCTCGGCAAAATGCTTGGGGACGATGCTGCGGATATTTGGGCAAGTACATTTCACTCTGCATGTGTGCGCATACTCAGAAGAAACGGAGACAGACTCGGATTTTCATCTCATTTTACAATTTATGACACCGACGACAGTAAGCGCGTAATGAAAGAATGCCAGAGATTGCTCGGTGTTGACGATAAATTTCTGTCGCATAAAACTATACTGAACGAAATCAGCAAGGCCAAGGATTCGTTGATTTCTCCGGACGATTATTTAAAAGCGGCAGGCAATGATGTCAGACTTCGCAAAATGGGCGAGTGCTATAAAAAATATCAGCAACTTTTAAAAAATGCCGATGCTATGGATTTTGATGATATTATAACCAATACGGTTGCTCTTTTGCAAAATGAACCCGATGTTCTTGACCATTACCAAAACAGATTTAAATACATAATGGTGGACGAGTATCAGGATACGAACCATGCTCAATATGTGCTTACATCTCTGCTTGCAGACAAATATAAAAATATCTGTGTTGTCGGCGATGACGATCAGAGCATCTATCGTTTCAGAGGTGCTACCATTGAAAACATTTTAAGCTTTGAAAAACGATATAAAGATGCGGTTGTAATACGACTTGAGCAGAACTACAGATCCACTCAGAATATTCTTGACGCCGCCAATGCGGTTATATCCAACAATACCGAACGTAAGGGCAAAAATTTATGGACGGCAAACGGCTGCGGAGAAAAAATCGAACTGAGCACCGCTGCGGATGAGACAGATGAGGCGCGTTATATTGCCGAGCAGATTTTAAATTCTGTGGCAAAGGGCAGAAAGTGGAGCGATCATGCAGTCCTTTACAGGATGAACGCAATGTCAAACTCAATTGAGCGCGCACTTGTAAAAAATGCCATTCCGTACAGGATTATAGGCGGTCATAAGTTCTATGACAGAGCCGAAATCAAAGACATACATGCCTATCTTAACGTTATAAACAATCCGTCCGATTCCGTAAGATTGAGACGAATCATAAATGTGCCGAAACGCGGCATAGGAGACTCTACGGTTGCCAAAGCCGGCGAGATTGCAGAGACTCTCGGTATTACACTCTATGATGTATTGAAAACGGCTGATCAATATGAGGTGTTAAAGCGCGCCGCCGGTAAACTGAGTCAGTTTACCGCAATGATGGATAGGCTTATGTCTCTCTCCGAAACAGTAGGCTTGCCGGAACTTTATGACAGTGTTATAGAAGAAACGGGTTATGTAAATTATCTTCGGACCGATCCCGAAAAGTTCGACGACCGTATGCAAAATATAAACGAACTTAAATCGAACCTTGTCAGATACGAAGAAGATAATGAAGATGCAACCCTCAACGATTATCTCGAAGAAATAGCTTTACTTACCGATATTGACAATTATAACGCGGGTGAGGATGCCGTCGTTCTTATGACGCTTCATTCGGCAAAAGGTCTTGAGTTCCCGGTGGTGTTTATGCCCGGACTCGAAGAGGGGATATTCCCCGGTATGCAAAGTATGTACAATGAAACCGAAGTCGAAGAGGAACGCAGACTCGCTTATGTCGGTATAACAAGGGCAAAAGAAAAATTATATATCACAAAGGCCAAAAGCAGAATGTTATACGGTTCCACAAATTATTTCCGTCAATCCAGATTTGTTTCCGAAATTCCCGAAAATCTGCTGAATATCAGGCAGGAGACAGGATTCAGAGCTATGGCGGGTCTCGATAAGACCGCAAAACACTCGTCGTATGTCGCTTCTTCCGCTTCTGCGAAAGAACGTCATATCGATCGCGGCTTCAGCGGCTCGGGCAAGGTGTCACAGAAAACCACAACTGGCAGTATTGATTATAAAGTCGGAGACACGGTTATTCACAAGGTGTTCGGGGAAGGTATTATTACAAAAACAACGCCTATGGGAAACGATTTACTGCTCGAAATTGCTTTCACTAAAGCCGGCACAAAGAAAATTATGGCACGCCTTGCGAAGCTTCAAAAGGTGTAAAAATATTTTAGTTGCGAAAAAAAGATTTTTTTGTCGAAAAATATTGACCTTTTCATTTTAATGGCTTATAATAAGCTTGCTACCTGAAAAACGGTAGTCCGCATTTTGCGCAAAAGACAGCATTTAGTTTTTGAGGGGCTGGACTGGTTGTTTTTTGCGCTCACTCAAAAGAGCACGGACAAAACATGAGTTTGTCCGTGCTCTTTTGCTGTATTTGCTTTTATTTGTGTTATATCGAGTAGCACAATTTAATTTTTTAACGAATCATATACTCTTATATTCACGGCGCCCGTATCACAGTTGTGCCTGTAAATACTCATAACTATGCCTATTCCTAAGTAGATGCAAAGGTTGGAAGAACCGCCGGCGCTGAAAAACGGAAGCGTTATACCTATAACGGGCAGTAACATTAAGCACATACCGACGTTTATTATCATCTGACCGATTATCATTGCAGCCATTCCCGTGCATATCAGGTTGGTTGACTGTTCGCTTGATTTTTTACCGACATAAATAATTCTTACAGTTATCAAAACGATAAGCAGCAGTGCAGCTATGCAGCCGATAAATCCCAATTCTTCACCGACAACGGAAAAAATCATATCATTCTGGCTCTCCGGGACAGCTCCTGCCTGTGTGTAAGCGCCATTAAACAATCCCTGCCCGGTAATGCCGCCGGCGCCGATGGCGTTAAGACCTCGTTGCTGCTGATATATAATATCAGGATATAAATCGGGATAAATAAGCGCTAAAAATCTGTCTTTTTGGAGCTGTTTTAAAACATATGTCCAAATAAGGGGAGTTGCCGCTCCGACCAAAGCTATACCGCCGAGAAAATATCCCCAATGAACACCTGCGACAAACATCATAACAACAGCAATAACCATAAATACAAGTGCCGAACCCATATCGCCGGTTGCCGCTACAAGAACTATCGGAACAGCCGCGTGCGCGCCGAGCTGAAGGATACTGAAAATGTTGTTGATTTTTTCTTTCAATTTATCCAGGTGCACACCGAATGTTATAATAAATCCGATTTTTACAAGTTCAGACGGTTGAAAATTTATAGGTCCTATTGAAAGCCATGTTCTGGCGTCGGGTCTCGAAGACGGTCCTGTGCCCCATTTAAAGAGAGCGAGCATTATCAGGACGCAGAAAACAGCTATAACCGGCCAAAATTTGGTGTAAACTTGATAATCAAAGTATGATAAGAACAAAGCGGCAATAATTCCGAGAAAAACGGCAAGCAACATTATTATAAATTCTCTCGAAAAATGGGCGCCGTCTTTAAGTGTATAGCGTGTGGCGCTGTAAACCATCAATAAACCGAATGTGGAGGTTATAATGCAAAGAGAAAACAATAAAATATCGGTTTCTTTTAAAAAGCTCTTTACGGTCAAAAAAAACTTCTTCATATTTTCACCTCCGAATTTATTATCAATTTATTATATTATGGTAAGCGGATATTTTCAAGCAAAAAAGTATTTACTGATAATAAATTTAATGCTAAAATAACAAAGGTGATTAAATGGTAGAGTTTTTAAGTAAATCCGCAAAAGAAACGATCGTGTTGGGTGAAAAATTGGCAAAGAAGCTCAGCGGCGGAACGGTTGTGGCTTTTTACGGCGGTCTCGGAATGGGTAAGACAACTCTTATCAGCGGTATTGCTAAGGGTATGGGGCTTACGTGTAATGTTTCGAGCCCTACATTTGCAATTGTAAATGTTTATGGTGAGCATAATGAACTTTGTCATTTTGATATGTACCGTGTTGAGAGTTGGGACGATCTTTATTCTACCGGCTTTTTTGACTATATAGATATGGGTGCGGTTTTATGTGTTGAATGGAGCGAAAATGTTGAAAACGCATTGCCTGAGAATACTGTGAGGATATATATGGAAAAAGGCGATTCCGATAATGATCGTATTATTAAAATAGATGGTGTTAAAGATGAAAATTCTTTCTGTTGAAAGCTCGGCTGTTTCTTGCAGTGTTGCGCTTTTGGATAATGGGATACTTATAGGCGAAGAGTTTACAAATGTTAAACTGACACACAGCGAAACCCTTATGCCTATGGTGAAAAATATACTTGATAATACCAAAACCGATATTGGCTCGGTAGATGTATTTTCCGTTTCAAACGGCCCCGGCTCTTTTACAGGGGTCAGAATCGGTGTGGCTGCCGTAAAAGGTATGGCTGACGGAGCCGACAAGCCTTGTCTCGGCATTTCAACGCTTGAGACGATAGCGTATCCTTTTTTTGACAGGAACTGTATAGTTTGCTCTCTTATGGACGCAAGATGCTCTCAGGTGTATACGGCGCTTTTTGAGAACGGCAAAAGATTGACTCCCGACAGTGCAATGCTCATATCGGAATTGGCGGACAGTTTAAAAAGTATAGATAAGCCCGTTATATTTGCCGGTGACGGCGCCGCAGTAACCTATGAAAAGCTTTCGGGCAGCTTTGACAATATTATCTTGGCGGATGCACAATACAGGTATCAGCGTGCGTCGAGTACGGCTTTTCTGACGGAAAAATATATTTATTCAGGTACAACACCGGTCAGTGCCGATGAGCTTTTACCGGTTTATTTAAGACTGCCTCAGGCAGAGAGAGAATTAAAAAAGAAAAAGGAGCTAAAGAAATGACGGTTTATTTAGGAGCAGATCACGGCGGATTTGAATTGAAAGAGGCATTAAAAAAACATCTTGATGCAGAGGGCTATAAAACAGTTGACTGCGGAACGGATTCTACGCAATCGGTAGATTACGCACCGATTGCCGAAAAGACGTGCTTGGGTGTTTTAGCTGACGAGGGCGGCCTCGGTATTTTATGCTGCGGTACCGGTATAGGTATGTCTATGGCGGCAAATAAAGTCAAGGGCATACGCGCGGCTTGCTGCTCCGACTATTTCAGTGCTAAATACACAAGACTTCACAATAATGCTAACATTCTTTGCCTCGGTGGCAGGGTAGTAGGTGCGGGTCTCGCTGCGGAGTTGACCGATGTGTTTTTAAAAACCGAATTTGAGGGCGGTCGTCACCAAAGAAGAATTGATCAGATAACCGAAATTGAAAACAAATAAAAAAATCTTGTCTTTTCCTGACGGCTGTTATATAATATTTTAGAAAATTTAAATTATTGGAGGCTAATTATGGGTAAGGTTACTATTACCAACCATCCGCTTATTCAGCACAAACTGACGCTGCTCCGTGATAAAAATACCGGTTCTAAAGAATTCAGAGCACTTGTTTCAGAGATAGCAACGCTTATGTGCTATGAGGCTACTCGCGATCTTCCTCTTGAGGAAGTTGAAATCGAAACTCCCATTGCCATTGCTAAGGCTAAAGTTATTTCGGGTAAAAAACTCGCTTTCGTTCCGATACTCAGAGCCGGAACCGGAATGCTTGACGGCGTTTTGGCTCTTGTCCCGTCGGCGAAGGTAGGTCATATCGGTATGTATCGTGATCCGGTTACGGTAAAACCCGTTCCGTATTATTGTAAATTGCCGTCCGATATATCAGAGCGCGAAGTAATCGTGCTTGATCCTATGCTTGCAACAGGCGGTTCGGCAATCGACGCAATAGATCAGATAAAGACTTTCCATCCGAAGTCAATTAAATTCATGGGTATAATTGCCGCTCCCGAGGGCCTTGAAGCTCTTACTACGGCTCATCCCGATGTAGATATTTTCTGCGCTGCTCTTGATGAGAGACTTAATGAGCACAGCTACATTATTCCCGGTCTCGGCGATGCCGGCGACAGAATATTCGGCACAAAGTAATTTACGCCTAAAATAATTTAAGAATATTTGTCCCTCCTTTGTCATATCAATTATTGATAGACTAAGGAGGGATTTGTTTTGAATGATACTGTTGAAGAACGCGCTGTAATATTGGGAGAATATATTGTTGAAAACAGAGCCACCGTAAGAGCCGCAGCTAAAGTGTTTTCGGTGAGCAAATCAACAGTACATATGGATGTTGCCGAACGGCTGAGGAGGATAAACCCGGCTTTATATACAGAGGTAAGGGAAGTTTTAGAGGTTAACAAGGCCGAACGTCATATAAGGGGCGGTCAAGCGACAAAACAAAAATATCTTGCGGAGAAAAAACATTTAAATTGTGATTTTTAAGCGGTTTTTATACCGCTTATTTTTTTGTTTTTTTTTGACACATAATATGTTATACTATCATAAGACCAATTAAAGGAAGTGTATATCTTTGAGAACGCTTGATCTTGTAGTTCCTTGTTTTAACGAACAGGAGTCTTTGCCGCTCTTTTTAAAAGCGGTAAAAGATGTCAAAGATAAAATGAACGATGTTACGGTAAGGTTTATTTTTGTTAACGACGGCAGCCGCGACAATACACTCGGTTTACTGCGCGATTACGCGGAAAAATATGATTATGTAAAATATATTTCTTTTTCGCGCAATTTCGGCAAAGAAGCCGCCATGCTTGCCGGTATGAAGATGTCGGACGCGGAATATGTCGGAATTTTGGATGCCGATTTGCAGCACTCTCCGGATTTGATTCCGGATATGATGAACGCACTTATTAACGAAGATTACGATATAGCGGCCGCAAGGCGTATAGACAGAAAAGGCGAGGCAAAGCTTAAAAGCGTTTTCTCAAAGCAGTTTTATAAACTTATCAATAAAATTTCGGACACAGGCATTGAGGACGGCGCACAGGATTTCAGAATAATGAAGCGCAAGGTTGTAGATGCAATTATTTCTATGCCGGAATATAACAGATTTTCCAAAGGCATATTCAGTTGGGTAGGATTTAAGACTAAATGGTTTGAACATGAGAACAGCAGCCGCGTGGCAGGTGAGACGAAATGGTCGTTTTGGAAATTGCTGCGATACGCGCTTGACGGTATTATAGGATTTTCGACCGCCCCTTTGAAAATATCGCTGTATATAGGTTCTGTATTCAGCCTTATCGGTATAATTTATGCAATTTATATTTTTATACGTACTTTGATTCACGGCTCCGACGTACCCGGATATCCTTCATTGATATGTGCCGTGTTTGTTATAGGAGGGCTTATACTGCTGTCTCTCGGCGTAGCGGGTGAGTATATTTCGCGAATCTATCTTGAAGTGAAAAACCGCCCTATATATATTGTCGATGAAACCAACATTATTCCTAAAATTAATGAAAAAAATCAGTAAAAAGCCTTGTAAATATTGACTTTTTTAGATATAATCTAAATATTATGGCTTTAATAATCGCGCTCTGAAAGGGGAAAAAATAAAGTGGCAGATGAAAAAAATATGTTCGTTGATATGGAACATGAAGTCATGGACTTCTGGGAAAAGGAAAAATGCTTTGAAAAGCTCCGCGAAAAGAACCGCGGCCATAAAATGTTCCGTTTTGTTGACGGTCCTATAACAGCTAATAACCCCATGGGTATACACCATGCATGGGGCAGAAGTATAAAAGATATTTTTATTCGTTACCATGCAATGCAAGGCTGTGATTGCCGTTATCAAAACGGATTTGATTCACAGGGCCTTTGGGTTGAGGTTGAGGTTGAAAAAGCTCTCGGCTTCAAGACTAAAAAAGATATCGAAAACTACGGTATGGACAAGTTTACAAAAGCTTGTAAAGACCGTGTTAAGCATTTTTCGGGAATTATTACCGAGCAGTCCAAACGTCTCGGCCAATGGATGGATTGGGATAATTCTTACTATACAAACACCGATGAAAACATAGCCGGCATTTGGTATTTCCTTAAAAAATGTGATGAGCACGGATGGATTCAGCGTGAGTATAAGCCTATGCCTTGGTGTCCGAGATGCGGAACTTCGCTTTCCGAACACGAAATGACCGGCTCATACAAAATGATGACGCATAATTCGGTTTACTTTAAGCTCCCCATTAAAGAAATTCCCTCTAAAATGCTTGTTTGGACAACAACTCCCTGGACGCTTTCTTCTAATGTTGCGCTTGCGGTTAATCCTGAAATTGACTATGTCGAAGTTAAAGTAAAAAGCGACGAAAAGACATTGATTCTCGCAAAGAATGCAATAGGTCATCTCGGCGATGATAAAGTTGAGGTACTTCGTGCATTTAAGGGTTCTGAGCTTGTAGGTTATCACTACGAGACATGTTTCCCGGATATTCCCGCTCAGAACGGTATAGACCATAAAATTGTTGCTTGGGAAGATGTTGCTGCCGATGAAGGTACCGGTATAGTCCATATAGCTCCCGGATGCGGTGTCGAGGACTTCGAGCTTGGTGAAAGACTCGGTCTTGCAAAGGTTATGCCTATAGACGATATGGGCATATATCTTGACGGCTTCGGTTGGATGACCGGAAAAGACAGCCATACTGTTGCCGATGAGGTGTTTGAGCATCTTAAAGAGGCTGACAAGCTCTATAAGGTTGAGCCGCATGAGCACAGCTATCCCGTATGCTGGAGATGTAAATCGGAGGTTGTGTTCAGACTTGTACCGGCTTGGTACATCAGAACAGATGAGATACGTCCGAAGCTTATCGAAGCCGCCAATACCGTTAAGTGGGAACCTGCTTCAAACGGCAAACGTATGAACGACTGGTTAAATAATATGGGAGACTGGAATATATCCCGTAAACGTTATTACGGTATGCCGCTTCCGTTTTATCCTTGCGATTGCGGCCATGTAACCGTTGTTGGTTCTAAAGAAGAGCTTCGTTCTCTTGCGGTAGATCCTAAGCTTGTTGACGAATTACCCGAGCTTCACAGACCTTGGGTAGATAAGATTAAAATTAAATGTCCGCATTGCGGTAAAGAGGTTTCGCGTGTATCGGAAATCGGTGATGTTTGGCTTGACGCCGGCATTGTTCCATACTCAACACTCGGCTATTTCCGCGATAAAGAAGAGTGGAAAAAGAACTTCCCTGCAGAGTGGGTTACCGAAATGCATGAGCAGGTAAGACTTTGGTTCTATTCACAGTTGTTTATGAGCGTCGTGCTCGAAGGCAAAGCTCCTTATGAGAGAGTTCTTACAAACAGCGCCGTAATAGCCGAAGACGGAAGAAAGTTCTCAAAAACCGGATTTATGATTAAATTCGATGAGGCGGCTGAAAAGATAGGTGCCGACACAATACGTTATTTGTATGCAGGCGCTCCTGTGTCAAACGACGTTCGTTTCGGTTACAATCTTGGCGACGAGGCGAGAAGGAAGCTTCTTTCGTATTGGAATATTTATACATTCTTTGAGACATACGCAAAAATCGACAAGCCCAATTTTGAAAATTACACTCCGGACAAGTCCGCTATGACTCCTACGGATATATGGCTTGTTGTTCGCACCAATGAATTCCTCAAAAAGGCTAAAGCGCTTTATGATGATTATAAAGTTTATATGCTTGTAAAAGAATTTGAGGTATTTGTTGACGATATATCAAATTGGTATATAAGAACAAACCGTCGTCGTTTCTGGAAAACCGGTGATGAAAAAGATAAGATGACTGCTTATTGGGTACTTTATTATGCACTTAATACCGCAACTCTTGTTATGTCACCTGTTATTCCGTTTATGACAGAGCATATCTGGCAGAACTTTACGAGAAAAGTTATGCCTTCGTCACCGATCTCCGTGCATCTCTGCGATTGGCCGAAGCCGATAGAGGGATTTGAGGATGACGGTATAGTTGAAAAAACGGCTGTTTCAAGAGAGATAATAGCTACCGCTATGAGACTTCGCAATGAGCAGCAGCTCAAGGTTCGCCAGCCTCTTTCAACTCTTTATGTTTGCTGTGACAGCGAAACCGCAAATAAAATAGGCGTATTTGAAAAGATAATACTTGATGAGCTTAACATTAAGAATATTAAATATATTGATGATGTTAATGTTCTTGAGGATAAATATCTGACCGTAAACTTTAAGGTAGCCGGTGCTGTTCTCAAGCAGAATGTCAACAAGATGAAGCAGACTCTTGAAACGCTTTCGGGGGATGATATGTCAAAGCTTGTTTCTGCGGTTGAACAGGGAAATGAATTTTCCGTTCCCGGTTGGAACGAAAAATTTGCCGCTGATATATTCAGTGTTCAGACAAAAACTAAAGAAGGTATTGTATCTGCCGAGCTTCAGAACGATAAGGGCGTTGTAGCATTGGATACCGTACTTACCGAGGAACTCATAAAAGAGGGCTTGGTGCGTGATACGGTCAGACAGTGTCAGCTTATAAGAAAAGAAGCCGGATATGAGGTAGAGCAGAGAGTTAAAATGGCAATTGAGTCTCTTGACACGGCCGTTATTGAGGCTCTCAGCGAAAAGACCGAATATATCAAGTCGGAGCTTCTTGCCGATGAACTTATCCTCGGCGGAACTCTTTCTGACGCAGATCTTACCAAAGAAGTTGAGATTGGCGACGGCAAAGTTAAATTAGCGGTCGCAAAAGCATAATCGGAGGTTTTAATTATGACAGAAATCAATAAAGATATGACAATCGGCGACATCCTTGACGCTGAGAGAGATACAGCACCTTTTTTCCTTGAAATGGGTATGCATTGCTTAGGTTGCCCCGCATCGCGCGGCGAAACAGTAGAGCAGGCTTGCATGGTTCACGGCGTTGACCCGGACATACTTGTTGAGAATATCAACGAATTTTTAAAAGGAAAAAATAACTGATTTAAAAAGGCTGTGCTCAAAACACAGCCTTTAAATTACGGTAATTATGATTAACTTAACTCCTCGTTTGCTGAAAACAGCCGAATTGATAACTCCGTGCAAAAAGCTTGCCGATGTCGGAACCGATCACGCATACATACCGGTTTATGCGCTTCAAAATAAGCTTGCGGAAACTGTTGTGGCTTGTGATATAAATAAGGGACCGCTGAATAATGCGGCAAAAACCGTTAAACAATATGGTTTTGAAGATAGAGTGGTTTTGCGGCTTTCCGACGGACTTGAAAATATTAAAGAAACCGAGGCCGACGCTGTTGTTATAGCTGGTATGGGTGGTGAGCTTATAGCCAAAATAATCGGCGACGCACCATGGCTTAAAAATAATAAACAGATTATTATGCAGCCAATGACTCATTTTGAAGATTTGAGGGCTTTTTTGTGCGATAACGGTTATAAAATTACAAAGGAAACGGTTGTAAGAGAAGGTAAAAGACTGTATCTTGCACTGTCCGCCGAATATACCGAAGAAGGGGCTGACTTTGGCGAGTGGTACTTCTATGTCGGAAATCTGGTTTACAGCAATAATCCGGATGAAATTGAATTTTGCAATAAAATTGTAAGCAGGCTTGAAAAAAAGTATACGGCACTTAAAAATTCCGGTTATGATGCAAACAAAATAGGTGAAATTTTGGAGGAAATTAAATATGAGCAGGCTAAGCGAAATATATGATTATATCGACAGTTTTGCACCGTTTTCTTCACAGCTTGAGTGGGATAACAGCGGTATTTTGGTGAATTGCGGCAACTGTGATGTTTCAAAGGCTTTGGTTACGCTTGATATTACTGCAGAAGTTTTAGAAGAAGCGATTAACGGAAAGTATGACCTTATTGTTTCCCACCATCCGATAATTTTCGGTTCTCTGTCAGCACTTACCGAAAGAATACCGGCGGCAATTTGCTTTAAAAACGGTATATCGGTTATTTCCGCTCACACAAACTACGATTTATCACCTATTGGTGTAAATAAGGTTTTGGCACAAAAACTGAATTTGCATAATGTTGTTTCAAGTAATGACAACTGCTTTATGTTAGGTGAGCTTGATAAACCGATGACTTCGGACTTGTTCTCGGAATACGTGAGCAAATGCCTTTCGGCGCACCTTAGATATAATGACTGTATAAAAGAAATAAAGACTGTTGCGGTTTGCGGCGGTGCAGGCTCGGATTTTGTATCGGATGCCAAAAAAAGCGGTGCCGATGCGCTTGTTACTGGTGACGGAAAATATCATGAGTTTCTGGATGCAACCGATAAAGAAATATTGCTTGTTTCTGCCGGACATTATGAGACCGAATTTCCGGCTGTGGTGAGTTTGTGTAATTTACTTGGGGCTAAGTTTAAAGACATACAATTTAAAGTTGCGGAGCAAAAAACTCCGATTAAGAATATTTGAGGAATTATCAGTATGGCTCTTGATGGTATTACATTATATTATATAAAAAACGAATTAACGGAAAAGTTAATAGGCGCGAGGGTGGAAAGGGTCAATCAGCCGTCAAGGCTTGAATTGGTCTTTAATATGCGAACAAGAAACGGTGCATACAAACTGCTTATGTCGGCAGAGCCGAGTTCGGCAAGGGTGCATTTAACCTCTCATTCACTTGAAAATCCGCAAAAACCGCCGATGCTTTGTATGCTTTTCAGAAAAAAGCTTACCGGAGCAATTCTTCGTAGCATTCGTCAATCGGGCCTTGACAGAATACTGTTTTTGGATTTTGACGCTGTTAACGAAATAGGAGATAAGGTTAAACTTACTGTTTGTGTCGAGATAATGGCGCAGCACAGTAATATTATACTGATAGGTAATGACGGAAAAATAATCGACGCTGTAAAAAGGGTAGATGAAAATAAATCATCCGTCAGAGAAATACTGCCTTCTGTAACATATATATTGCCGCCGCAGCAGAAAAAATGTAATATTCTCAAGGATGAAGTCAAAGATATATGCACTTCGGTACTGCTGAATTCTCATTTGAAGTTGAGCAAGTCTTTGTTGTTTTCTGTTGAGGGTTCTTCTCCTCTTATGTGCCGCGAAATTGCGGACGAAACATATAAAGAGGATATTGCGGTTTCCGAGTGTGACAGGGATTCTCTCGAAAGAGCCATATCCGAATTAAAGTCATATTTAACGAGTGACAAAGTGCATATGACCGTATTGTTTGATATTGACGGTAACCCGTATGATTTTTCGATAATTGATATCAAGCAATACGGCAACCTATTTAAAAAAGAGAGTTTTACATCTGTTTCGGAAGCTCTTGATGTGTTTTATTATGAACGCGATCTTGCTTTGCGTATGAAAGTGAAGGCAAGAGATATAATTAAAATTTTGAATAATACCACCGAGCGTCTCAGCCGAAAAATAGCTAACCAAAGGGCCGAACTGCAAAAGTGTGCTGATAAGGAAACACTGAAAACATATGCAGAGCTTATAAGCGCAAATCAATATAAATTAAGCTCGGGTTGTTCATATTATGAAGTCGAAAATTATTATGACAACAACCGTCTTGTCAAAATACCGGTAAATCCGGCTTTATCGCCTGCAAAAAATTCTCAGAAATACTACAAGGACTATAAAAAAGCGCATACGGCAGAAAAAATGCTCGCCGATTTAATTGAAAACGGTGAGCAGGAATTATTATATATAGATTCTGTAAAAGACAGTCTTATGCGAGCCGAAACAGAAAGCGAAATCGCAAGCATACGAAACGAGCTTGTTATAGGTGGCTTTATAAAGAAACATAAAAACGGTAAGCAAAAACCGCCTCGTGAACTCCCACCGATTGAATATATAACAAGCGAGGGTTTTAGGGTTCTTGTCGGCAGAAACAACTTGCAAAACGATAAGCTTACATTTAAAACAGCCAAAAATTATGATATGTGGTTTCATACCAAAGGTGTTCCGGGTTCACATACAATACTTGTTTCCGATAAACGGGAGTTTACGGATCTTGCCATTTCGGAGGCTGCCATTATAGCGGCATGTAACAGCTCGGCCAAAGAAAACACAAAGGTTCCGGTAGATTACACCTTGGTAAAAAATGTTAAAAAGCCGTCGGGAGCATTACCCGGTAAAGTTGTGTATTACACAAACAATATGATTTATGTCGTTGCAGATAAAACAAAGATTACAGAAAAAAAGTCCGGCTGAGCCGGACTTTTTATTTTATGCTCTGTTTTCGTCGTTATCGGCAACAAGCATTTCGTTTTGCCTGAAAAGCAATGATATACACCATACTGCCGCCAATGCAACAAGAGTATATATTATTCTGCTGATAACTGCATCTTGACCGCCGCATATCCATCCGACAATATCAAACTTAAAAAGTCCGATTGAACCCCAATTGATACCGCCGATGATAACAAGAATCAATGCAATTCTGTCTAACATCTTTTTTCAACTCCTTTAAATGGTTCGCTTTTATTATGAGCCGAAAAAAGATTTTTATGCAGTTTTTTAAATTCCTGCAGCTTTCTTTAAATCATCTGCTTTATCGGTCTTTTCCCACGGAAGATCAAGATCTGTTCTGCCCATATGACCGTATGCCGCAAGCTGACGATAAATCGGTCTGCGTAAGTCGAGGCTGTCGATTATAGCCGCTGGGCGTAAGTCAAATGTTTCGGTGACAATTTCACTTAATGTATCATCGGAAATTACACCGGTTCCGAATGTATCAATCATAACAGATACCGGATGTGCTACGCCGATTGCATAAGCAATTTGAATTTCGCATTTTTTTGCGAGTCCTGCCGCAACGATATTTTTAGCGACATAACGAGCAGCGTAAGCAGCCGAGCGGTCAACCTTTGTGGGATCTTTTCCCGAGAAACAACCGCCGCCGTGACGACCGATACCGCCGTAAGTGTCAACAATAATTTTTCTTCCGGTAAGACCGCTGTCGCCTGCAGGACCGCCTGTGACGAATCTGCCCGTCGGATTTACATAAATAATTGTGTCGTCGTCCAAAAGATTTTCGGGAACAATCGGTTTGATAACGTATTTTACAATGTCGCTTCTGATTTGGTCAAGCGAGACATCTGCGCTGTGCTGAGAAGAAATAACGATAGTGTCAACTCTTTTAGGAACACCGTTTTCGTCGTATTCAACTGTTACCTGAGTTTTGCCGTCGGGACGAAGATAGGGGAGTGTGCCGTTTTTTCTGACGTTAGTAAGTTGCTTTGCAAGTTTATGTGAGAGCGAGATTGACAGCGGCATAAGTTCCTCGGTTTCGTCACAGGCATAACCGAACATCATACCTTGATCTCCGGCACCGTGAAGATTGTAACTGTCATCGTATCCCTCTTTAAGTTCGTATGATTTATCTACGCCGAGAGCGATGTCCGGTGACTGTTTATCAATAGCGATAAGAACTTTGCAGGTGTGACCGTCAAATCCCTTTTCGGGCGAGTCGTAGCCTATTTCGCAAACAACATCACGTGCGATTTGTTCAATATCAATTTTTGCCTTTGTCGTGATTTCACCCATAACCATTATCTGGTCGGTTATGCATGTTGTTTCGCAAGCAACTCTGCCGTCCGGATCCTGCGCGAGAATAGCGTCAAGAACGGCATCGGAGATATTATCGCATATTTTATCGGGATGCCCTTCGGTAACCGATTCTGAAGTGAAAAGATGTTTTGCCATTTTTAAAATTAACTCCTTTATGTTTAACAATCAAAAAAGAACGCCTGTGCTGAATTCGCATAAGGCGTCCTACAGAACTCACCTTATCTCTCAGCACAAAATGCTGCGGGATTTAGCACCTTGCATCTAAGTGCAGGTTGCCGGGCTTCACAGGGCCGATCCCTCCGCCACTCTTTATAAGGATTGTTATTTATTTCGATAGTATTCTACTATCTTTTTCGACGTTTGTCAATAAAATCAGTTTAAATATTCTTGCCTTTTAAAATGGGTGAGAGCGGCTTGTAAATAAGCGTTGCTATCAGAACATTTACAAGACCTTTAGCAAAGGTGAACGGCAGGTTAAAAACAAATAAAGCCTGCCAAAGATTTTTTATGGACGGCAAAATAGTACTGTATGCCGCAATGATAACGTCCATCGGCATAAACTTTGCGTATATAGGATAAACAATATAATAGTTTGAAACCATACTGAAAGCCGCCATTATCACAGCGCCGAAAATCGCTCCGAGAACGGCGCTTTTTTTCGTCTTTTTATGTTTATAAAACAGCCCTGCCGGAAGAACGAACGCACACCCTAAAATAAAGTTGGAAAGTTCGCCGACGCCGCCTGTTTGCGTACTTAAAAGATTTATAAGATTTTTAATGAGACAAACAATAACACCGCTCAAAGGACCGTATGCAAAAGCGGCGATCAGCGCCGGAAGCTCCGAAAAATCCATTTTGATAAAACTTGGCATGAACGGAACATTGAAACTCAGAAACATAAGCACGGTTGAAATAGCCGCTAAAATAGCGGTTACAGTCATTTTTCTGATTCGAAATCCCGACATTAACTTTTTCTTTTCGTTTTTGTTGTTTTTGCTGCTTGACATGGTATCAAACCTTTCATATTTTTACTGAAATATGCTGTCAAACAAAACAAAAACCTCGCAGATATAACCTGCGAGGTGAAAGTGTAGCTTAAGTACATCTTCTTTCATCCGGACTGTACCGTCGGTTCGGGAATTGCACCCGATCAGCCATGGCTTGTGGACTTTTACCACCGGTGGGGAATTTCACCCCGCCTCGAAGACAGCAATATTTTGCATTAGTATTATATGACGGTGCAGACCTATTGTCAATAAAACAATTAAAAAAAGTCAAACTCTTGTTTCAATTATGTTTACATTTCCGCATATAGAGAATTCGCCGCTGTCGGCACTTATAAAGTAACTGTCGCCCTTTTTTAACGTAAAAGTCTCTTGTCCGCAAGTTAATGAGCCGTTACCGTCGATAACAAGTACAGACACAAATGAGTGCTTATCCGCTACGGAAATATAACTTTGGTTTACGGTGATATCTTTGACGGAAAACAGCTCACACGAAGTAAGGAGCTTTTCATCATACCCGTCTTTCTTAACAACAGGCGGCATTACACCGTTATTTTTCGGCGGTTCGCATTTTGTAACGTCGAGGGCTTTTTCGGTGTGAAGTTCGCGAGGTTTACCGTCTGCACCCAGGCGGTTGTAGTCATATACGCGATAGGTAGTATTTGAATTTTGCTGAATTTCTGCAAGAAGTATTCCTTTGCCTATTGCGTGCAGGGTACCGGATTCAATAAAGAAAAATTCGCCCTTTTTAACCTTGACGTGATTTACTACATCTAAAAAGGTATTGTCCTCAATGCGTTTCCTGAATTCTTTGTTTGAAATTTTCTTCTTAAAACCGTATATGAGTTCTGACCCTTCATCGCAGTCAATTACATACCAACATTCGGTTTTGCCGTATTCGCCCTCAACGCGAAGTGCATATTCATTGTCAGGGTGTACCTGAACGGAAAGATTGTCTTTAGCGTCAATCAGTTTTATGAGAATGGGGAAAAAGTCATATTTTTGTGCATTTGTTCCGAGTATATCTTTTCCCGATTTTTTAATGACTTCGGACAATGTTTTACCGTCAAATTCTCCGCCGTCAATAATATTTTCGCCGTCTTTATGACAGGACAGCATCCACCCCTCGGCGACTTTGTTTAAGTCGCTTTTAAATCCGAAATCATCGCGGAGTTTTGTTCCTCCCCAAATATAATCTTTAAATGCGGGCTTTAATTTGAGTATCATCAAAAGACCTCCTTCATAAATATTTTATCAAAATATGCTTGTAAGTTCAATGCTTTATATAATTCAATTAAATTAAATTCCGGATATTCTTTTTGGATTTATGAAATTTAAGTGCTGCATAACAGTTGTCCGCAAAAATGTCTGCTTGGCAGAAATCGTGTCAGTCAAAAGTACGCTTTATGGGACATTAGTATTGTTATAATTAAAATAAGCATAGGCAATGTTCTTTATGGACAAAGAATTAACCCGCATAGAGAATTTGACAGGAGGATACAAACAATGAACAATATTAACAAAAAACCGGAATCCGATGCAAAAAAAGGTAAATGCAAAATAAAGATTACCGTTGATCTAAGTAGCGGTAAAAAAGCTAAGATGGATTTTGGCGTGAAAGAAGACATAACAGGGTTCGATATAGATAATACCGATGGTTGGAGTCTTGAACAGCTTCAGGCAAAATACGATGAATTTGAAGATATGTTAATTAAATTGGAAGATGATATCCCTTCCGAGGAAGATGAGGAAGCGTTTGAGGCATGGGAAGAGAAATGCGACGAACTCGGTGACTTTATGGACGACCTTGAAGATAAGATAGATGAAATGGAGGACAAAGACTAAACTATATCTATATGTAAACCAAGGGTTTGAGTAAGTGAAGAGTATTCTAAAACAGTATGTTAAATGTTATCTTACAGAGTCGAAATCGGCGTAACAAGAAAGAGCAGATACAAAGTCTGCTCGGTATATAAATAAAATTAAGATGTAAAAGCAAAAACAAAATCCTACCGCGAAAGGAGCTTTACAAGTGTTAAATAAAAACTTTTGGATTCTTACTCTTTGTGCATTGCTTATAATTTCGATGTGTACCGGGCTTGATATTTTTTTGAGAATTGCACTCGGCGCAAACGGCTTGATTATATTAGTCGATGTAATTATAAGCGTTCGCAGATTTGCAAAAGAGAAAAAGTGCAAAGAGAGCAATTAAAAGCTTTCGGTGTATCGCAAGTTTTGACTTGCATTTGACTTGCGTTTTTTCTTTTAAATAGCCTCAATGCACAAAATGCCGCAAAAACGAATAGCATTTTAATAGTGAAAAAACGCCGAAAGTCCTTGATATACAAGGATTGCCGGCGTTTTTTGTTGCCGCTTTCAAAAACGGCGTTTTGGTGCGGATAACAGGACTTGAACCTGCACGCTTTTCGGCACAAGATCCTAAATCTTGCGTGTCTGCCAATTTCACCATATCCGCAAATTTCCGTTATTATACCAAATGTTTTTTTCAATATCAATAGACAAATTAGACATTTTGTTATATAATAATTACCAATTATTGTATAAAAGGGAGTTGCAAATAATGAGAAGTATTTTTACCGACAAGGTTTCCGACACAATGCCGTTGCCGGAATATCCGCGGCCTCAGCTGGTGCGTGACGGATGGCAAAATCTCAACGGCCTTTATGACTACAAAATATCGGACAGCAGTGAGAAAAAACCGACTGATACCGACGGCAAAATTTTAGTCCCGTTTGCTCCCGAATGTCTTCTGTCAAAGGTCGAAAAAGGCTTGAAGCCTACAGAAAGACTTTGGTATTTTAAGAAATTTACTTTGAATGATGAACTTAAAGGAAAGAATATCTTTTTACATTTCGGAGCAGTTGATTGGGAATGTAAAGTGTACATTAACGATACTTTTGTGGGTTCCCACATCGGTGGATATTGTGCGTTTTCGTTTGACATTACCGATTTTTTACACGACGGCGAAAACGAACTTTCGGTTTGCGTATTTGACCCCACGGATTCGGGCTGGCAACAACGCGGCAAACAGGTTAATGAGACGCACGGTTTTTGGTATACCGCTACATCGGGTATTTGGCAGACGGTCTGGCTCGAAGCGGTTGACAGCTGCTACATTAAAAAGCTTGATATTGTTCCCGATATTGATAACAATGCTATATCAATCGATATAGACTTATCCGCCGAAATGAAAGGCGTTAAAATAAAAGCCAAGATAATGGACGGCGACAGCGTTTTAGCCGAGAAAACAGTTAAGCCGCATGACGAAATCAAGCTTAAAAAGTACGAGTATTGGTCGCCCGAAAATCCCAAACTCTATGATTTGTTTATTACAGTTTCAATCGGCGACAAAACAGTCGATTCTGTTAAAAGTTATTTTGGCATGAGAAAGTTCTCAATAGGGCGCGACAAAAAGGGGATAACACGCCTTTTCCTTAACAACGAACCGTATTTCCAAAAGGGCCTTTTGGATCAGGGTTATTGGTGCGACGGAGGACTTACGGCGCCTACTGATGAAGCTATGATATTTGATATTTCCGAAATGAAACGTCTCGGATTTAATATGTTGAGAAAACACATTAAAGTTGAGCCTATGCGTTGGTATTATCATTGCGACAGACTCGGCATGCTTGTTTGGCAGGATATGGTAAGCGGCGGAGAATACATTGGCGATTTCTACGCGGGAGTTTTACCTAATGTCGGTATTTACAAACTCAAGGATAACAAATACAACAGATTCAGCCGCGGCGATGAAAAATGGCGTCGCAACTACTATGAAGAGCTTGAAGAAATGATAAAACAGCTTTACAGTGTAACGTCAATATACTGCTGGGTGCCGTTCAATGAGGCATGGGGGCAGTTTGATGCTTTGAAAGTCTGTGATTTTGTCAGAAGTCTTGACAGCCATCGCGTTATTGACCACGCAAGCGGCTGGTATGATCAGGGCGGCGGAGATGTTGACAGTATGCATAAATATATCCTCCCGATTCATCTGAGAAAATCAAAGAATCGTGCTTTTGTCGTTACTGAATTCGGCGGCTATTCAAATATAGTTCCCGGTCATACATGGAATGAGAAAAAAGCATTCGGCTATCTTATGTTTAAATCCAAAGAAAGCCTTACAAAAGCCTACAAAAAACTGCTGGATAAGCAAATTATCCCGATAATAGATAAGGGCCTGTCCGGTACAGTTTACACTCAGGTAAGCGATGTTGAAAATGAAGTAAACGGCATTTACACATATGACAGAGCGGTTCTTAAAATCGATGAGAATGTTCTAAAAGATATAAACGGTCAGTTAAAATATTGAGGGGCTATTTATGGCGGCGACAAACAATCAAAAACTTAAACTTCTTTATATACTGAAGTTTTTACAGGAGAATACCGACGAAAATCACATCGCACACGCCGAGGACATAAAGCTTTACTTGCTCAATCACGGCATTTCCGCAGAACGAAAGTCTATATACAGCGATATTTCAAACCTTATTGATTTTGGTTATGATATTATTAAGTGCAACGGCTCCGGCGGCGGTTATTTCCTTGCAAGTCGTGAATTTGAGCTTGCCGAACTGCGGCTTTTAAGCGACGCGGTACAAGCCGCCAACTTTATTTCGGCGAAAAAGACCAAGCAGCTTTTGGATAAAATATTTACCCTGACAAGTAAAGAACAGGCGAAAAAAATTAAATCACAGGTCTATGTGGACAACAGACCGAAGTGCAAAAATGAAGAATTGTATTATACAATTGACAAGCTTGACCGCGCTATCGGCGACGGACGTAAAGTTAAAATAATTTACCGCCGGCGCATAATATCTGACGATCCTACCAAAGCTTATGAAGAAAAAGAGCACGTGATAAGCCCGTATTCGTTGATTTGGTCGAGCGACCACTATTATCTTGTGGGCAATAAAGATAAATACGATAATCTGATGGTTATGAGGATTGACAGAATAAAGCATACCGAAATTATGGAGGAGTCTTTTTCACGACCGTTTTCGGAAGTTTCGCCGTATAAATTCAGTTTTGACTCCGCCGATTACGCAAGTAAACACTTTGGTATGTTTTCGGGTGAGCCTAAGCCGATTTCTTTACTTTGCAGCGATGATATTGTGGAAAATGTGCTTGACAGGTTCGGCGAGGACGCCAATATTCACAAAAGCGGTCCGTCAAAATTCACTTTAAACGCCAATTCGGCAGTCAATGACGGACTTGTTTCTTGGATTATTCAATTCGGCGGTAAAATTCAGGTAAGCTCTCCAAACGAGCTGAAAAATATGGTACTTAAAAGGGTAGATGAAATCAAGTCTGCATACACAATTTAATTATTGTGCAAAATTTACAAAAAATAAACAATATTTTCCGTCCATTATCCGTAGCGATACTTGAAAAAATTCTGTGTTTGTTATAAAATAAACAAAATAAAAGATGTTAATTATCAACCGAAAGGATGTAAAAAATGAGTAGTGCTTTAAACAAAATGACAGTCGAAGATTTCGACGTCAAAGGTAAGAGAGTTCTCGTTCGTTGCGACTTTAACGTTAAAATGGAAAACGGCGTTATTACAAGCGACAAGAGAATAGTTGCTTCTCTTCCCACAATTCAGTATCTTATAAAGAACGGTGCAAAGGTTATACTTTGCTCACATCTCGGCAGACCGAAAGGCCAGGTAAATCCTGAATTTTCTATGAAGCCCGTTGCAGCCCGTCTCTCGGAGCTTCTCGGTCAGGAAGTTAAAATGGCTGACGACGTTGTCGGCCCGAGCGCCCACGCCCTTGCCGCTTCACTTAAAGACGGTGAAGTAATGCTTCTTGAAAATGTTCGTTTTGAGCCCGGTGAGACTAAAAACGATCCCGAACTTTCCAAGGCTTTTGCTTCACTTGCAGACCTCTATGTAAACGACGCTTTCGGTTCGGCTCACAGAGCTCATTCATCAACTGCCGGCGTTGCTGCTTACCTTCCTGCGGCATGCGGATATCTTATTCAGAAAGAAATTAAGTTTATCGGCGGAGCTTTGGAAAATCCGAAGAGACCGCTTGTTGCAATTCTCGGCGGAGCAAAAGTTTCTGATAAAATCGGCGTAATCACCAATTTGATTGATAAGTGCGATACACTTATTATCGGCGGCGGTATGGCTTATACATTTATGAAAGCTCTCGGTCACAGCATAGGCGATTCTCTTCTTGAGGCCGATAAAGTTGACCTTGCCAAAGAGATGATGGATAAGGCTAAGGCAAAAGGCATTAAATTCCTCATTCCTGTTGATAATAAGGTAGGTAAAGAATATAAACCCGATACTGAGGCTATGGTTGTTAATTCCGACGAAATTCCCGACGGTTGGATGGGTCTTGACATAGGACCTAAAACTCAGAAGATTTTTGCCGACGCTGTTAAAGATGCCGGTACCGTAATTTGGAACGGACCTATGGGCGTTTCCGAATGGGACAACTTTGCAGCCGGAACAATAGCTGTTGCTACCGCTATTGCAAACAGCAATGCTATTTCCATTATCGGCGGCGGCGACTCTGCGGCAGCTATACAGAAGCTTGGCTTTGCCGATAAGATGTCGCATATTTCAACAGGCGGCGGTGCTTCGCTTGAATATCTTGAAGGTAAAGAGCTCCCCGGTATTGCAGCCCTTAACGACAAGAAATAATCGGAACAATACAGGTGGGTATTTTTACTCACCTGTTAATTATAATAAAGGAGTAATAATAAATGAATAAAACACTTCGTAAAGCTGTTATTGCAGGCAACTGGAAAATGAATAAAACTCCGAGCGAAACAAAGGCTCTTATCGAAGAGATGAAACCGCTCGTTAAGGATGCGGACTGCGAGGTCGTGCTTTGCGTACCGTACATTGATATTCCTACGGCTGTTGAGGCTGCCAAGGGTTCTAACATTAAAATCGGTGCGGAGAACATTCACTTTAAGGCTTCGGGTGCATATACCGGCGAGATTTCGGCAGATATGCTCAAAGAAGCGGGAGTTGAATATGTTATTGTCGGTCACTCAGAGAGAAGAACATACTTCGGTGAAACTGACCAGACTGTAAATCTTCGTGCTCTTGCAGCTTTGAATGCAGGCTTTAAAACCATCATTTGTGTCGGCGAAACACTTGAGCAGAGAGAACTCGGTTACACCGAAACTCTTTTGAAATTCCAGACTAAGATGGCACTTACCAATGTAACAAAGGAACAGCTTGCAAATGTAATAATCGCTTATGAGCCTGTTTGGGCAATCGGTACAGGCGTTACGGCCACATCCGATCAGGCTGATGAGGGCAACGGTTATGTAAGAGCAGCTATTGAAGAAGTTTACGGCAAGGATGCAGCAGAGAGTGTAACCGTTCAGTACGGTGGTTCTATGAATGCGAAAAATGCCGATGAGCTTCTTTCTAAAGTAAATGTTGACGGCGGACTTATCGGTGGTGCGTCTCTTAAAGCACAGGACTTCTCCGTGATAGTTGCCGCTGCTTCTAAATAATTATAGAATAGTTAGATAAGGTGATTTAAATGAAAAAACCTGTTGTTTTATGTATTATGGATGGCTTCGGTTACAATCCGTCCGATTACGGTAATGCGATAAAAGCAGCTAATACTCCGCGACTTGACGAATTTATGAAGAACGACCCCATGACTTATATCGGAGCTTCCGGAATGGACGTTGGACTTCCGGACGGTCAAATGGGTAACAGCGAGGTAGGTCACACCAATATAGGAGCAGGCAGAGTCGTTTATCAGGAACTCACAAGAATTTCAAAGGCAATAACCGACGGTGACTTCTTTAAGAATCCGGCATTTATGGGTGCGGTCGAAAATTGCAAAAAATACGGTACGGCTCTCCACTTGATAGGACTTTTATCGGACGGCGGAGTACACAGCCACAACTCTCATCTTTATGCTTTGTTGGAACTCGCTAAACGCAACGGCATTAAGGATGTCTATGTTCATTGCCTTCTTGACGGTCGTGATGTACCGCCCGCATCCAGTGTTGAGTACATTAAAGAACTTGAAGATAAGATGAGCGAAATCGGTGTAGGCAAAATCGCTACCTTAATGGGCAGATTTCACGCCATGGACCGTGATAATATGTGGGATAGAGTCGGAATGGCATACAGAGCCATGGTTGACGGAGAGGGAATCCACAACTCAAACGCCATTGATGCAGTTAAAAAGTCATATGAAACAATCGACGGTGACGGTAAGCATCTTACAGATGAATTCGTTATGCCCACTGTATGCTCGGAAGACGGCAAAATCAAGGAACACGATTCGGTTGTATTCTTTAATTTCCGCCCTGATCGTGCAAGGGAAATAACGAGAGCTTTTGTTGATCCGGAGTTCAAGGGCTTTGAGAGAAAATATTTCCCGCTTTATTATGTTTGCATGACTCAGTATGATGAGACAATGCCTAATGTTGAAGTTGCCTTTGCACCTGAGACTCTTAAAAACACTATGGGTGAATATCTTTCTTCGCTTGGAAAAACGCAACTTCGCATAGCCGAAACACAGAAATATGCACACGTTACATTCTTCTTCAACGGCGGCGAAGAAAAAGTATATCCGGGCGAAGACAGAGTTCTTATCGACTCCCCCAAGATTTCAACATTTGACTTAAAGCCTGAGATGAGTGCTTATGAAGTATGCGATGCGGCTTGTGAGAGAATACTCAGCGGAAAATACGATGTTGTAATTCTTAACTATGCTAACTGTGATATGGTAGGCCATACAGGTGTTTTCCCTGCGGCGGTAAAAGCTGTTGAAACTGTTGATGAATGTGTCGGCAAGCTTGTTGACGCAGTCAATAAGATGGGCGGCGTTACACTTATAACCGCAGACCACGGTAATGCAGATAAAATGTATGCCGAGGACGGAACACCGTTTACTGCACATACAACAAATCCCGTTCCGTTGATTATAGTAGGTTATGATTGCAAGCTCAAACAAAAGGGCGGCAGACTCTGCGACCTCGCGCCTACAATGCTTGACATTATGGGACTCGCAAAACCTGCTGAAATGACAGGCGTTTCTCTTATTGAAAAGTAATAAATTTCACCATTAGTGTTGCTATAATTACGCTAACCATATTGGCACACAGCGAAGCAAAAGCTGTGTGCCTTATCTTTTTTATACCTATTGCTCCGAAATAAACGGTTATTACATAAAAAGTTGTTTCCGTTGACGCCATTACGGCGGATGCACATCTGCCTATAAAAGAGTCGCAGCCGTAGTTTTTGAGCAGGTTTTCAAATATACTAAGTGAACCGCTGCCCGACAGAGGCGTTATTGTTATCAGAGGTATCAATTCCGCAGGAATACCGATATTTATAAAAACAGGCGTTATAAGTTTTGTTAAATAATCGCAGAGACCCGACTTAGTGAACATATTTACTGCCAGCGTCATTGCCGTAACAGCCGGGAAGATGGCTAATCCGGTTTTAAGGCCGGACGGCACGCCCTCGGTAAAATCCTGAAAGATATTTCTCTTTTTTAAGAGCGAATAACATACTGTTCCTGCAATGAAAATAACGAATATGTAAGCACCTATTTTACTCATATCTTTTACCGCCGAGCATCTTTGTCAAAATAATACCTGTTGTGACCGATACAAAAGAGGCCACGAGCGAAGCCGCCAAAAAGTCCAGGGGATTTGCGGCGCCGTTATTTTGCCTTACTGCTGCTATTGTAGATGGAAACAGCTTTAAAGTTGTTGAGTTTAAGACTACAAACATAACCATATTGTTTGTGGCTGTATATTCGTTTGGTCTGTCTTTTGCAAATTCTTTCATAACCGATATACCAAGCGGAGTTGAGGCGTTGCCGAGACCTAACAGACTTGCTGCCATACTGAGACTTATTGCATCAAAAAGTTTACTTTCGGGTTTTACATCTTTAAACAGCAATTTTATAATAGGGGACAGGGCTTTTGAAAACAGCTTGTTCAGTCCCGATTTTTCTATAACATTCATAATGCCTCCCCAAAAACAAAATATGCCCAATATACCTATCAAAAATTCAACGGATTCTTTGCCGGAAGCTATAACTGTACTTGATAAATCCGCTGTGTTGCCACAGACAAAAGAAAAAAATATACTCAGCAGAATTATGGCACACCATATATAATTCATCATATTAATCACCAATATAATGTATATTCATATGAAATGATAAATAGATATTGTATTTTCGTTGACATAATTATTTTAAAATGCTATATTATGTCAAAAGGAAGTTCCGATTGTTGCTTTTTGCTGAATGTTAGGGGTGAATAATATGAAGTCTACGGGCATGGTCCGTGGAATTGATAAAATGGGTAGGGTGGTATTACCGACCGAAACCCGTAAGCTTTTAAACCTCGAAGCCGGTAAAAGCGCTGTAGAGATATATACTGACAATGACTCAATTGTATTAAAAAAATATGTTCCGGCTTGTATTTTTTGTGACAGCGTAGATGATATTGTCGAATACAAGGGAAATAAAATATGTAGGCAATGCATTGGAAAATTGAATGCGCTTGCGGAAGAATAAAATGCGTATTTTTATTGACGCCGACGGATGTCCTGTTACGGAACTGGCTGTAAATGTTGCCGAACAATACGGTATAGCGTGTTATGTTGTATGTGATACTTCTCATGAATTGATTTTTGAAAACGCACAAACCATTACAGTTTCAAAGGGTAATGACAGCGCAGACTATAAAATAGTCAATCTTATAGCGCCCGATGATATTGTAGTAACTCAGGATTTTGGGCTTGCGGCTATGTGTCTTGCCAAAAATGCAAAAGTTTTAAACCAAAACGGTTTAATATATACCGACAGAAACATTGACGGGCTTTTGCAGTCAAGGCATATTTCCCGTGAAATACGTATGTCGGGCGGCAGAACAAAAGGTCCGCATAAGCGAAAAGACTTTCAAAATGAAGATTTTTTAAGGTCTCTTAAAAGTTTAATTGAGAACAGTCAGGACCTCCGGCTAAGCCGGAGGCCTGAGTCGCCCTAGAAGGGCGCATTACAAACAACCCCCTCAAGGGGCGCTGAAAAGGTTTGCCGACTGCATTGTTTTTTCAGCTACCCCTAAAGGGGTTTCTTTTATGCTTTC
>JALELS010000032.1 GCA_022768065.1 Ruminococcus sp.
CTCCTTGATATTTTTAGTCGTGTGGTCGGCAAACCACTTCTAATATACCAAGGAGCTTTTTCCTTGTCTACTCCACTCCTCGCTGTAAGCTATTTCTTTCCCCCCTGCATAGCAGGGGGTTTACTTTGTCACAGACAAATAAAAAACGATATCGAAGATTTCACTTCGATATCGTTTTTTTGTATTGATTGTAATTAAAGGTTACTTACATGATAACTGAGAGTCATAAGACTGTCGGAAAGGTGTACGTTTTCAACTGCAACATTCGGATAATCGGAAGCAATGTCGTAATGACTGAAATTCCAAAATCCTTTTACGCCGAGTTTAACAAGTTCATCGACAATTTCCTTAGCATTATCGCTCGGTATGCAAAGCACCGCAACGGCAGGGGAGTTATCACGGCAAAAATCATACAGACCGTCTATATGTCTTACCGGAATATTACGTACAAGCTTACCTGCAAGCGCTTCATTTTTATCAAAAATACCTATGAGGTTAAAGCCGCGCGCTTCAAAAGACATATGAGAAGCTATAGCGTGTCCGAGATTTCCTGCACCTATGAGTACGGTTTTAAGATGGTTGTTGACACCGAGTATAGAACCTATTTCTTTGTACAGCTGTTCAACGTTATATCCGTATCCCTGCTGACCGAAGCCTCCGAAGCAATTAAGATCCTGGCGAATTTGTGAAGCGGTAAAACCCATCCTTTTTGACAACTCACCGGATGATATACGAACTGTTCCGCTCTTTTTTATTTCACCCAAAAAGCGATAATATCTCGGAAGTCTTTTAACAACAGATAATGATACCGAATCATTTTTTGCCATTACTCAGTTCACCTCACTTTGAAAGCTTTTGAACGGTTTCCATTATATAATCGCCGAATTCGCTGCAAGTTGCACCGTCTTCACGTCCGGTAATTACATATTTTTTATCGGTAAACATACAGTAATCAAGTGCCTTTTCAAGAAGGCCGGCTTTGTCTTGCTTACCGATATGCGACAGAAGCATAACTGTAGCACGGAGCATTGAGCAAGGATCGGCATACTGACCTCTTCCTTCGGAAATCATACGCGGAGCAGAGCCGTGTATAGCTTCAAACATTGCATATCTTTTTCCGAGATTTGCACTTCCTGCCGTGCCGACGCCGCCTTGGAATTCAGCAGCTTCATCGGTTATAATGTCGCCGTAAAGATTGGGGAGAACGAAAACTTTGAAGTCCTTG
Source organism: Ruminococcus sp. (assembly GCA_022768065.1). Lineage (GTDB taxonomy): Bacteria > Bacillota > Clostridia > Oscillospirales > Acutalibacteraceae > Fimenecus. Next base: position 1,226 of record JALELS010000032.1, read on the forward strand.
CGGCGTTTTTCATCGATAAGTTTTGCTGTTGTTATGTCGATATACCATTCATCAGTGGTGATTTCAGGATATTCCTTGCCGACATTTTTGCATATGTTGAGGAATTTACCGTCAGTTGTTTTAATTACATTGGCTTTGTTAATAATGGATACGCGATCCTTGTGGTTTTTACGTGCATATTCATATGCCATTCTGGCAATTCTCTCTGAGCCCTCACTTGTTGCTACGACAAAGTCAAATGCAAGGTCGTTGTCAACATTTATTCCCTTTGAACCTACGGCATAGGCGCCCTCGGTGTTTTCACGGAAGAATGTCCAATCGATTCCTTTTTCCGGCACCTTTACGGGACGAACATTTGCAAATAAATCAAGGGCTTTTCTCATAGCAACATTAGCGCTTTCGATGTTTGGCATACCGCTGCCCGCCTGAGGAGTGGTTGTCGGACCTTTTAAAATAACATGGCACGATTTAAGCTCTTCAAGAACATCGTCTGGAATGGCTTGCATATGAGCAATTCTGTTTTCAATCGTAAGTCCGTCAATGACTTTAAATTCAACTTTTCCTGCTTTAACATCGTCTTCAAGCATATACTCAAGAACTCGTGCCGATTCTTTTGTGATAATCGGTCCGATGCCGTCTCCGCCGCACACGCCGATAACTATTTTATCAAGTTTGTCATAGTCAATACTTTCTTTTTGAGCTTTAATTCTGTCAGAGCGTTCCGATTGCTCGCGAACGAGTGCTTCAAACTTTTTTAAAGCTTCCTGCAAATTTTCTTCAGTCATTTTTATCCTCCTGTTATAATGATTCTCTTGTGTAGTTGAGAAGACCGCCTGCAAGGATAATGTCCTTCTGGCGCGTTGACAAATCATATTTGAGCTCGAATTCTTCGCCGGTTGTTTCATCAAGCAACATTACGGGCTTATCTGAGAGAATCTCGTCCTTTACATTTTTAAGGCTGAGAAGGTCGCCTTCTGAAATCTTGACATAATCATCGGGGTTTTTAAAGTTGAGAGGCAATATACCGGCATTGATAAGATTCGCACAGTGAATTCTTGCAAATGATTTTGTGATAACAGCCTTTATGCCGAGATAAAGCGGAACCAAAGCTGCGTGCTCACGCGAAGAACCCTGACCGTAGTTAGCGCCTCCGATTATAATGCCTTTGCCTTCCTTTTTACATCTGTCGGGGAATTCCTTGTCGCATACTCCGAAGCAGAACTGCGAAAGGTAAGGTATATTTGAGCGATAGGGGAGGATCTTGGCACCTGCAGGCATAATGTGGTCGGTTGTTATATCATCTCCGACTTTGAGAAGCGCTTTAGCCTCAATGCTCTCCGGCAATTTTTCGGTTTTCGGGAACGGTTTGATGTTAGGACCGTAAATAACCTCAACCTTGTCTGCATCTTCTTCTGAAGCAGGCATTTCTATCATATTGTCATTAACAATAAATTTGTCGGGCATAAGGATGTGGAGCGGTTCACCGTTTTCTCTCGGGTCGGTCAATACACCGGTGATTGCCGATACCGCGGCAGTCTCGGGACTTACAAGATATATTCCTGCGTCTGCGGTTCCGGAACGTCCCTCAAAGTTTCTGTTGAACGTTCTGAGAGAAATACCTTTTGAATTAGGCGACTGACCCATACCTATACACGGTCCGCAAGCGCTTTCGAGAATTCTTGCACCGGCATTTATCATATCGGAGAGAGCTCCGTTGAGTGCAAGCATATTAAGCACCTGTTTTGAACCGGGAGCGATACTCAGGCTGACGTTTTCGGCAACGGTGTGACCCTTTAATATAGCTGCAACTTTCAGCATATCCATTAAGGAGGAATTTGTGCATGAGCCTATGCATACCTGATCGATTTTTATTTTGCCTATTTCAGAAACCTTTTTTACTTTATCGGGCATATGCGGCATAGCTGCAAGAGGTTCAAGAGAAGAAAGATCTATTTCGATATATTCGTCATAAACCGCATCACTGTCCGCCGAAAGCTCGGACCAATCTTCAACTCTGCCCTGAGCTTCAAGAAATGCCTTGGTTATTTCATCGGACGGGAAAACCGAAGTTGTTGCACCGAGCTCAGCGCCCATATTGGTTATAGTTGCTCTTTCGGGAACCGAGAGAGTTTTAACGCCTTCGCCTGTATACTCGATTATTTTGCCTACGCCGCCCTTAACAGTCATTCTTCTGAGGACTTCAAGAATTACGTCTTTGGCAGTAACATAAGGGCTGAGTTTCCCGGTAAGATGTACATTGACAATTTTCGGCATGGTAATATAGTATGTGCCGCCGCCCATTGCAACTGCTACATCAAGTCCGCCTGCACCCATAGCGAGCATACCGATACCGCCGCCCGTGGGTGTATGGCTGTCAGAGCCGATAAGCGTTTTTCCGGGTTTGCCGAAACGCTCTAAGTGTACCTGATGGCAAATGCCGTTACCCGGACGAGAAAATCTGATTCCGCGCTTCTTTGCAACGCTGCCTATAAAGCGATGGTCGTCTGCGTTCTCAAATCCTGTCTGCAGGGTGTTATGGTCAACATATGCAACCGAAAGTTCTGTTTTAACTCTTTTTATGCCCATGGCTTCAAATTCGAGGTATGCCATAGTGCCGGTTGCGTCTTGTGTAAGAGTCTGGTCAATTCTGAGACCGACTTCACTGCCGACTTTCATTTCTCCGCTGACAAGATGTGACTTAATAAGTTTTTGAGCTACTGTGTAACCCATATAGATCGCCCCTAACTTTTTCACATTTTTAACAATCTTATTTTAATCCATATAGAATACTTTGTCAATGAATTATCAAGTGAAATTTTGGCTGTAAAGGGAATTTTCATTTAACAATAATATTTTTGAATTTTTTTGATTATATAAAGATGAGGACCCAAAATATCTTACCATAGGGGTTAGGTAAAATATTTCGGGTCCATGCATCTTGCTAAATGTTAAATAAAATGTTTAAGAAAGCTTCAGCTTTCTGTTATATTATATCATAATTCAATAAAATGTCAACATTAACTGTGAAAAACGCCGATAAGCATAATCTTGAGCGATGTAAAGTTATATAATGTGAAAGTAATATATTTTAATGAAAAAACAAAAAATAAAGCTTACCGCGGAAAGAAGCGGTAAACTAAATTTTTTGCCTGGAAAATATTTGATCCCCTCAATAACTACTATTATATTCATTATAAGAAAAATGTCAATAAAAATATTAAAAAAGTTTAAATTTTTTTATAAATGTCGCACCCGAAGGTATGATTATTGATTTTTAATAATAAAGGAAATTAAAAAAGTTCAATATTATTCTGTCAAGTGTGATAACAGTATTCTTTCTAAGGGGAGCAATACTATTGCCATAAAAAAACATTTGTGCTACAATATTTAAGGCAAATATAAAATGAGTTATTATGGGCATAATGATATATGACTTTGTATGGGGGGTGTCATTATGACCTATGATAATTTGATTGAGCCTGTTTCTCCGAATGAAACTCCATCGGCGGCTCCGGATGATTTGTCAAGCGAAGATGATAATACCGACGGTGATATAAAACAGATTGTTGAGACCGGATCTGTTACTGTTTCTAAGGACGGGCACTATATTCATTGCCTTACTATAATAGGGCAGATTGAAGGGCATTTCATATTACCGCCGCAAAATAAAACAACAAAATATGAGCATGTTATACCTCAGCTCGTCGCTATTGAAGAAAGCAAAGATATCGAGGGGCTGATTGTAATTTTAAATACCGTCGGCGGAGATATTGAAGCCGGTCTTGCACTCGCGGAACTTTTAAGCGGTATGAGAAAACCTACGGTATCGCTTGTTCTCGGCGGCGGACATTCAATCGGTGTGCCGTTGGCGGTTTCCGCAAAAAAATCTTTTATCGTACCGTCGGCAACAATGACTGTGCATCCTGTGCGAATGAACGGGCTTGTGCTTGGTGTTCCTCAGACATTGTCTTATTTTGACAAGATGCAGGAAAGAATAGTAAGATTTGTTGCCGATAATTCTTCGATGAAATCCGAAAGATTCAGAGAGCTTATGACAGCCACCGGAGAACTCGTTATGGATGTCGGAACGGTTCTTGACGGAGAAACCGCCGTAAAAGAGGGGCTTATCGACTGCCTTGGCGGTCTGTCCGATGCTCTCGATTGCCTTTACGGTATGATAAAAGAGGAGAAAAAGTAATGGTTCTTTATTCTGTTGTTTCGCCTTACGAGATTTTCCCTTTTTCGGCACCCGAAAACTCCGTTAAGCCTATTGACGGCGGCTATGTCGAATACAGAAATATTAACGGAAAATGTACCGCAATATCTTTGCGTTCCACAAATCCGTATGATTATATATCTTCAAAATATTTTAATCCAAAATTTCATTATCGGAGGATACTATGAGTATTTTAAAAGCGATTATTTTAGGAATAGTACAGGGTGTTACCGAATTTTTACCGGTTTCGAGCAGCGGACATTTATCGCTCTTCCATTATCTTTTGGGAACAACAAGCGATACGTCTCTTTTATTTGATGTTATGCTGCATATGGGTACCCTGATTGCAGTCTTCATTGTTTATTACAAGACTATTTGGGCGCTTATTGTTGAATTTTTTAAATTGATTAAAGACATTTTTACCGGTAAATTTAAATTTAAGGAAATAACCGGAACAAGAAAAATGCTTGTTATGTTTGTATTTTCATGCATTCCGTTGCTTTTCTTGCTTATACCGGTCGGCGGCGGACAAAAGCTTATGGATGTATGCGGACGATTTGCCGAGGACGATAACCTCTGGGTTGAGGGCTTCAGTTTCCTTTTAACAGCCGTATTGCTTCTCACTTCTACATATATATCGAAGAAAAAGAAGCTTGTCAGAGAAGTTAATACAACCGATGCATTTGCTATAGGTATTGCTCAGGCATTTGCTGCGGCTTTTCCCGGACTTTCGCGTTCCGGTTCGACAATATCAACAGGTATGATATGCGGCGTAAATAAGGAATATATGGTTCAGTATTCGTTCATTCTGGGCATTCCCGCAATAATTGCCGCCAATATCTCTCAGGCTAAAGAAGCAATCGAAATTCACCAGAGCATCGAGGTATTACCAACGGTTATAGGTATAATTACTGCTATGGTAGTCGGTGTTCTTTGTATAAAACTTCTTCAGTGGATACTTAAAAAAGATATGTTTAAATATTTCGGATATTATTGCATAGCAATCGGTATATTTACACTTGCGTGCCAGATATTCAAAATTCACTTTTAATGATGTTAAATGGAGCTGAATTAAATGCCGGCAACAAAAAATAAAAAAGTTACTCCGCCGAAAAGAGGAAAAAGACCCTCTCCGGCTAAAAATGCAAAGCAAAACGAAGAAAAAGCGGCGGCTAACAGGCAGCTTGCCGCAATAATTCTTTTTGCCGTTTCTGTTTTCTTCATATGTCTTTCGTTTATAAACGGCGGAGGCCTTTGGGGCGCTTTGCGTACACTCAGTTTCGGCCTTTTCGGATTTTCGGCATTTATATGGCCTTTGGTTTTAATCTATGTTGCCGTTATGGCTACACTTGACAAAACTGACCAAAAAATCGGAGCTAAAATATTTGAGGCAGCAATGCTGATAATGCTCTTAACAAGCGCAATACATATTTTCGGATTTCACGGTGTTGTTGATTTTTCTGAAAATGTCAAAGACGCTTATAACGCATACAGATTTGACGGTTCTCTTGTCGGTAGCGGTGCCGTTGGCGCAATAATCGGCGGTGCTGTGTTGCTTGCTACCGGCAGCAGCAAGCCTGCCGCCATAGCCATTATTTTAATATTGATGTTCTTATTTTTAATGTTGATGACAGGCACAACATTAAAAAAATTGATGAAGGGTGTTTACAGTCCCGTTAAGAAAGTGAGCGAGTACCGTGAGGAAAAACTCGAACAGCTTGCGAGTGCGGAAGAGCGCAATCGCGAAAACTTTAATCCCGATGTTGATTTAGGTCCTGAACCTGTTAAGGATAAAACGACAAAGAAAAAGAAAAAAACGGCCGATACCGTTCAAAATGACGTTGAGGACAAAAAGCAAAACGACGATACCGAAAAGGACGAGCTTCCTGAATCAAGACCTGTACTTCTTGACGATATAATCAAAAATATGAACGGTGACGAAGCCGATTCTCAAATTTCAAAACCGATAGAAGAGACGGCAAAAAATTCTGCGGCTATGGCTGCTTCTGCCGCCGCGTTAAAAACCGTAAAAGACAATTTGTCGGGCGATGAAAATAACGAACCGAAGGCGGAGTATCAATTGCCTCCGTTGGATTGTCTTGCAGAGCCTAAGAACGGGAAAAATATGAAATATGAAGATGAGCTTAAGGCAAACGCTACAAAGCTTGTTGACACACTTAAAAGCTTCGGAGTCGAAACCAGAATTGTTGATATAAGCAGGGGACCGTCGGTAACCCGTTACGAAATCCAGCCTGCCGCAGGTGTTAAAATCAGCCGAATAACCAATCTGTCGGACGATATAGCATTAAATCTTGCAGCCTCGGGCGTCAGAATTGAAGCTCCGATACCAAATAAGGCGGCAGTCGGAATAGAAGTACCTAATAAAAACCGTTCTACGGTTACTCTTCGCGAAATTATAGATACAGACCAATACAGAAATGCAAAATCAAAGCTTTTTGTCGCGCTGGGCAAAGACATTGCGGGCAATTGCACATATGCCGACCTTGCCAAAATGCCGCACCTTTTGGTTGCCGGTACTACCGGTTCGGGTAAATCGGTATGCCTTAACTCGATGATTGTCAGCATACTTTATAATGCAAAACCCGATGAAGTTAAGCTTCTTATGATTGACCCGAAGCAGGTTGAATTTACGGTCTATAACGGAATTCCGCATCTTATAGTTCCTGTTGTATCTGACCCGCGTAAAGCTTCGGGTGCTCTTGCATGGGCTGTTACCGAAATGTTATCAAGATATAAAACGTTTTCGGATAATAATGTACGCGACATCAGCGGATACAACAGCATATGTGATAGTATCGGGCAGAAAAAGATGCCGCAAATCGTTATCTTTATCGATGAGCTTTCTGACCTTATGATGGCAGCACCGCACGAAGTTGAGGATTCCATTTGCCGTCTGGCTCAGATGGCACGTGCAGCCGGAATGCATCTTGTTATCGCTACTCAGAGACCGTCTGTTGATGTAATTACGGGACTTATCAAGGCTAATATCCCGAGCCGTATTTCCTTGAAAGTTTCATCACAAATCGATTCGCGTACAATTATTGATACCGCAGGAGCCGAAAAGCTGCTCGGTAACGGCGACCTTTTATTTTATCCTGTAGGTATTGCAAAACCGCAGCGTATACAGGGTTGCTTCCTCTCGGATAAAGAGGTTGAAAACGTTGTCGATTACATCAAGAAACAGGAAAAATCTTCATATGATGATGAAGTAATGAATGAAATTGAACGCCAGGCGGCAATGGAAAAGAAGAAAAACGGCGGACCCGTTTCCGATGGGGAAGATTCCGACGGCGAAACCGACGAAATGGTTCCGAAAGCTATAGAGGTTGTTGTTGACGCGCAGATGGCCTCAACAACTTTGTTGCAGAGAAAACTTAAACTCGGTTACGCGAGAGCGGCGAGAATAATAGATACTCTTGAAGAGCGCAATATTATAGGGCCTTATGAGGGCAGTAAGCCGCGAAAGGTTCTCGTAACAAAACAACAGTGGTATGAGATGAATGCTTTGGCTCAGGGCGGAGCGTCAAAGGATTATACCGCCTCAGACGAGAAAAACGAAGATACGGAAGTTTCGGAGTAAGTTATGAACGGCTTTTTACCTATAACGAAAGAAGAAATGACTGAGCTTGGTTGGGACAGGCCGGATTTTGTCTATGTTTCCGGAGACGCTTATGTTGATCATCCGAGTTTCGGGGCCGCAATAATTACACGTGTACTGACATCACAGGGCTTTAAAATTTGCGTGTTGGCACAGCCCGAGTGGAACAGTACGCGTGATTTTATGCGCTTTGGCAGACCTAAGTACGGATTTTTGCTTTCCTCCGGCAATATTGACTCCATGGTTGCACACTATACCGTTGCTAAAAAGCCAAGAAGCAAAGACGCTTATTCACCGGGTGGGATAATGGGAAAAAGGCCCGACAGAGCTGTAACTGTTTATTGCAAAAAAATCAGAGAAACCTATAATGATATTCCTGTAATTATAGGTGGTCTGGAGGCTTCGCTGCGCAGGTTCGCTCATTATGATTACTGGGATAATAAGATTCATCCTTCGATTCTTTTTGATTCCGGGGCTGATTTGCTTATTTACGGTATGGGAGAAAATCAAACAATCGAAGTTGCAAACCGTTTGAAGAACGGCGAAGATATACATTTGATGCATGATATTAAAGGAACGTGTTATGCCGTTCCCGTTTTTGAGACTCCACTATACGGCAAAGAATGCCCGTCTTACGAGAACGTGATGAAATCAAAAAAGGAATATGCTGTTTCTGTGAGAATTGAGCAGGATGAGCAGGATCATATACGCGGGAAGTTGTTAAAACAGCGCCACGGTGATATGATGCTTGTGCAAAATCCGCCTATGCCGCCGTTAACGAGAGATGAACTTGATTTTGTGTATTCTCTTCCTTATACGCGTGACTATCACCCTGTGTATAAAAAATTCGGTGGTGTTCCCGGCCTTGATGAAGTAAAGTTTTCAATAACACATAACCGCGGCTGTTTCGGTGCGTGTAATTTCTGTTCGTTGGCGTTCCACCAGGGGCGGTTTGTAACATCAAGAAGTAAAAAATCCATTCTTGCCGAGGCTGAAAAACTAAAGCAACTGCCGGACTTTAAAGGATATATACATGATGTCGGTGGGCCGACTGCAAACTTTAGGTATCCGTCATGTGAAAAACAATTAAAAAGCGGTCTGTGCAAAGGTAAAAAGTGTTTGGCACCGAGTCCTTGTCCCGCCCTTAAAGCCGACGAAACAGAGTATTTGGACGTTTTGAGAGAACTGAGAAAACTTCCGGGTATAAAAAAGGTTTTTATACGCTCCGGAATAAGATATGATTTTATGCTGAAGGATAAAAATGACGACTTTTTCAAAGAACTTGTAAAATATCATATAAGTGGGCAGCTCAAGGTTGCACCCGAGCATTGCTCTGCCGCGGTTCTCGACAAAATGGGTAAACCGCATATAGACGCTTATATAGAATTTTCAAAAAAATACTTCGACTATACAAAGCATATAGGAAAAGAACAGTATCTTGTTCCTTATCTTATGTCATCGCATCCCGGTGCTACTTTAAAAGATGCCGTTAAGCTTGCGGAATTTATAAAAAAAGAACATTTACACCCGGAGCAGGTGCAGGATTATTATCCTACTCCGGGAACAATTTCAACGGCAATGTTTTATACTGAACTTGATCCGTATACGCTTGAACCGGTATATGTGGCAAAAAATCCGCACGATAAGGCAATGCAAAGAGCTTTAATGCAGTATTTCAATCCGAAAAATTACGACCTTGTTGAAGAGGCGCTTAAACGTTCCGGAAGACAGGATTTAATCGGCTTCGGAAGTAACTGCTTGATAAAGCCGCGTCCCGGAACCAAACAAACCAACGCAAAACAATCTCACGGTAAAAAGGGTAACAACAGATATGGCAAAAAGAAGAAAAAGCAGTAAAAAGCAGATATTGATATCCGTAATTATTGCCGTTTTGCTTATAATATCCGCAGTAATTACGTATTTTCCCGGGAAAGTATTTCCATCTTGGAGTTCTATTTATCGTTCTGCTGGCGTAAATGAGACCGCAAGCGCCGACACATATCCGTTTATGGTCAGTTATTTGGATGTAGGACAAGCGGATTGTGAACTTATAACCTGCAACGGTCAAACGGTTCTCATCGATTCCGGAGATACAGACGCATATGATAAGATTGCCGCATATCTTAATGCACTTGACATCAAAAAGATAGACTATTTTATTTTAACTCACGCTCACTCCGATCATATCGGCAGCGCCGCAAAAATCATTCGAAATTTTGAAATCGCCAACATAATTATGCCGCGTTATACAGAGCAGAATATGCCCGATACAAACATTTATACAAATTTGCTTCAGACTATATCCGAAAGCGGTGCAACGGCTTATGCCGCAACTCCCGGGGACAGATATGATTTAAACGGATTTTATTTTTCGGTTTTGGCGCCTAACGCTGATTATGAAGAACTGAATAATTCTTCGGTGGTTATTAAGGCGGCTTACGGTAAAAATACATTTTTGTTTATGGGCGACGCCGTGAAAAAATCTGAAAAAGATATTTTAAATGCCGGATTTGATGTTTCGGCTGATGTGATAAAGCTCGGGCATCACGGCAGTAAAACATCTTCTTCGGAAGCTTTTCTGAAATCCGTTAACCCTACGCTTGCAATTATATCTTGCGGTGTAAATAATCAATACAATCTGCCGTCGGAAAAGACTCTCGATACGCTCGACAAACTCGGTATTCAGTATAAGCGTACCGATGTGAGCGGTACGATTGTTGTCGGCAGTGACGGTGAACACATTTATATATCAACGGAGAAATAGCTATGAATGAGTTTTTTGTTGTGGACAGAGTTGAAAACAATATTGCGGTTTTAGAGTGCCCCGACGGTAAGTTTTTAAATGTTAAGGTTGATTCATTGCCTTTTAAAGTCAGAGAGGGCAATGTTTTATTAAAAAAATCGGACGGTATATTTGTGCTGTCTAACGACGAAGAGAAAAGAAGAAAAAACCAAGCCTATTCTCTTCAGGAAAAAATTTTCGGCAATAGGTGAAAATGTAGGTTTGACAATGATGTGTTACAGAGTAGGGAAAGCAAATAAGACCTGTTTAGGAGAGCGCCAGTTAAGAGGACGCATAGGGAAATTGTTGTAGTTGCGCTGATGAACGGCTAACTGTTTTTGAAAATCCTCGAATG
>JALELS010000017.1 GCA_022768065.1 Ruminococcus sp.
GTCGGTAATTCTGCCGAATCCGTCATAAGAATAGCCAATTTTTTCCTTGCCGTTCCACGTAACGCCGTATATTTGGTCGGGCATTTCACCGACACTTAAATTACCGTAACGATAACCGATGGTTTGCTCACCGAGTGCAAACTTGTGTTTAACACCCACAAGGTAATTTGTTTTATCGGCGTAGGTATACGTGAATAGCGAAGAAAGCGTTGAACCCACATATGTTTTTTGACCGACCGCACGGTTTGCAAGGTCGTAACAGAATACTGTTTTTTCACCGGTAGCACTGTCGAAGCTTGATGCAATGTTACCGTCTCTGCCGTAGCTGTAGCTTAGCTTTCTGTTACCGTCTCCATTATACATTTTATACGACAAACGGTCAAGATTATCATAAGAATAATTTATACAATCTCCGTTGCCGTAATTTTGTTTCAACAGAAGTCCCGTTGCAGAGTCATACTCAAAGCTTGAGAGCATGCGGTATGATGTACCGTTTCCGACCTTTGTTTCCGTTGTTCTGCCGAGACTGTCATAGCCTAATTTGTATTTAACGGCACCGTTTACATCAATGTCTGTAACCTGACCCGCGTTGTTATAGACGTAGCTGTTTGTCATACCGCCCGATGATACGCTTTCAAGGCGGCTGTTTGCGGCATTATACGTATAAGATGTTTCTCTGCCGAGAGCGTCTGTCGAGCTGTTTAAAACACCTTTTATCGTATCATAGTTATATGAAGTGACATTTCCGAGCTGGTCCTTTGACGTGGCGACAAAGTTCTTATCGTCGGTATATGTCGCTTCGCTGATAATGGAAGCACCGTTTTCCTGCCATTCTGCCGGGTAGAAATACCAACGCATACCCTCGGGCAGACTGTCGGAGTTCCAGCTTGCCTGTTTTACGGTCTGTGAAGCAATTATTTCGTTGCCGGTATCAAGTTGTCCGTCCAAAACGCGCGTATAGTCGGTACAGCCTGTGGATATGCCGAAAGTATTATCCTGCTTTTTGACTATTTTGAATTTTTGTGCCGAATTGCCATTCTTGGTGCAAAGCTGAAGCGGTGCTGCCTGAGCCGACGAACCGTCAGCTATGTCAAGATAAAGATTTGCGTTATTCGAGTGAACGGAGCGTATATTATATACATCGGTCTCTCCGGGGACTGCTTCAAGCACCCAGTGCTGTTTTTCATATCCCGGTGAATAAGAGTATGTAACTACGCTGTTGCCCACCGCAGGAGAATCTCCGCTGTCGAGGCTCTTTCCCGAATAAGAATTGACAATAATGTACTCTTTTCCGCTCTCAAGCTTTACCGCCGGTGCGCGTGCCGCCATTTCGGTTTTGGTCACATTGCCCTTGTCGTCGTAATAGAAGCCGTAATCCTGTCCGTCAGAAGAAAGAGCATAAAGCAGTTCCTTTTTATCCGTATATGTATACATATACTTACTGCCAGAGGGATTGAGCATTTTTGACATCTGATTGCCGTAATATGCAAATTGCGATTCGGTTTTTTGAAGGTCAACCGCCGAAACAAGGTTGCCGTTTTTATCGTAATCGTATGTTTCGCCGTAATCCTCTTTATAGCAAAAAGCACCTGTGGTGTAAAGAGTGTTGACGTTATAAGAATATACTGCCTGAATTGCTATCTTTGCATAATCTGTGGGGATTTTTGCTTTGCCTGTTACAAATTGCCATGAATTCACATCACAATTGGCATTGTAATCCTGCATACCGAGCCAATTTCCCGCGGCGTCATAATAGTGAAGCGCTATTTTGAAAGCAGGTTGGCAGCGGTCGTTTCCTTTAAGACCGTTGTCTGTGGGTGCAGAGTCACCCTTGAGCCACATACCAAAGCTGAACACATCGTCTTTATGTCCCGATACGTTTATGTATTGCAGTGCTCCGCGGAACTTATCGGTAACGTCACTGTATGAAATGCCGCACCAGTCAAAGCCGTTGAGTCCTGCGCCGGTAACTGTGTTAGGGTCAACATTTTCCCAACCGGTAAGGTTGTTTGTAAACGAACCGTTTTCTACAAGGTTGAAGCAGCTTTCGGAACCCGAGCGTTCAAGCTGAACATCATCAAACCAAGCATAACCCGACGCATTCCCGTTAAGACCCATTGTAACACGTATGGATTTGCCGGAGTCGATTGTAAATGTAACGCTTCTGCGTTCCCATTGGTCGTCACCGTGTATGGTGTGATTTATGCTGTCTGCATATACGGCATTTTCAAATCCGTTGTCGCCCCAAATCTCAACGCCGAGATTTGTTCCGTCACCGGTCAGCCATACATCCGATGTGGTAATGTATGCGGAAAGGGTGTATGTTCCTGCCGGGAGAAAATATTTGTCAAACGATTGTACCAAATATGCTTTGCCTGCCGAATTATCGGATTTGCTTATCTGCAAGCAACCGCTTCCGAAATGTCCGTTTTCGGTATCGTACTTTATTTCATACGCTCCGTTGGGATTATCTGCGTATTGCCAGTATCCGTTAAATCCGTTTGCCAACTGCGGATTTACCATATAATTGGTGGCGCTTGAAAGCACGCGCGACTGCGATAAAATTTTATTTGACACGGGATTTGCTTTATCGTTATCTGTGCTTTTACCGAGTTCAAAAAACTTTGCTGTTCCGTCCTCATCGGAAACTATTCCTTTTGTCTGACCGTAATCGTTAAATTGATATGTTAATGTTCGTCCTTGCTTGTCGGTTACGTCAGTTTCATTTTGTCTGTATGAGAACGCATAAAATACAGGGTAATTTCCCGCTATGCCTGTTTCAACAGTTGCTACGCGGTGTTGTGATGATGAATCATAGTCGGCAACAAACTGTTTATTCATACTGTCCGTTACTACCGAAAGCAGCGAATAATCATTATATGAGTAACTGCAGCCTGTACCGTCCGCAAAGGCTACGTACGCGAGCTTGCCTTGGTAGTAATAGAAGCCGGTCTTTCTGCCTGCGGGGTCTGTTATACCGGTACAAAATTCGGCATAGTCGCTGAGTTCGTATTCGTATGTATATACTCTGCCGGCACCGTCCGTTACTGTTTTCAGGCGGGTGTGTCCGTTAACGGAATCATATCCGACAACCGTTTTAACGCCGTTCGGAGCAACAACTTCCGTAAGATACCCGTCGTGGTTGAAATACATGACGTTTTCGTCTTTATCCTTGAGTTTGTATCTATCCTCGTCGGGAAGATATTGCAAGGTGTATCCGAGACCGTCCTCATCTTTTCCGATACCGCTTTCATCATAATAGAACCAGTGTTTTGTACCGTCGGCATCGTGTAAGAAAAATCTATAGCCTTGCGGCGCCGTACCTGCGTCATAACATACATAGACATGATAATTCGTTAGGAACCCGTTACCCATATATGAATAACCGCAATCGGTAACATTTGAATTATATACGAGCGAAATGTTGACGGGCATAAGATTTCCGCCGCAGTCCGTTGTTACCGGCTGTGCGTAAACAAGATTTCCGTTGTAATTGTTAACGCTTGCCGAACCGTTTTGACCGGCGGAAAGGTCGGTATATGACCAATAATCTTCAAATCCCGACATATTGCGGTATGAAAGGCGCAATATCGGTCTTACAATATCGCTTGTTGTGTAAGCGCTTGAAAGAAACCATACGCGAGCTTGGCTTGAGCTGTTTTCTTTATCGGAACGCAAAAATACGCCGTAATTGGGAATTTCGCCGCTGTACCAACCGCGCACAAGATCGGTTATTTCAAATCTCTGCCATCTGTCCTTGCCTTCATCATAGCGTTCCATTGTCTGAACGGTCTGATAATCAATAACAGAAGAGTCAAAACCAACGCCGCTGTTCCAACAAACGGTATTTTGCTGCCAATCGGTTGTTACGCGGTGAAGATTTACCTGAAGTTCCGGATAGCATGCTGTTGCAAACAAATCAAGTTCTGCGTGAACTACCTTGTCGCTAATGCCGAGTTCCGGAAGATTGGCAATTTTGAGTAATCCGCAGGTCTTTCCGTAGCCGTTGGTCTTACCCACATATATGCTGCCTTCATAGTCTTTACTGCCTCTGCCGTAACAAGTTCCTGCATTTTTTGAAGAAATAAACGCACTTTGCAGGTTATGTTCATCATTCAGTTCTTGGCTCGTCTGTATAAGCGGGTCAACCGTTACGGGAAATTTACGCTCATTATTTTGAAGCCAATCACTCGAAACAATCATTTTGATTTTTGCCGTACCGCCCGACTGAGAAACCAGTTCGTATGCAATATCATTACTTGTTTCGTAATTTGCGTCATACATATACGGGGCGTTGAGTGTAAATATGACATCTCCGTTATTTGTCCTAAAGTCGATTGTTCTCGAATCTACCTGATAAGCAGTTAATCCCTCACACTTATATTCGGCAATGAATTCGTTTTGTGCTTTAACCGAATTAAGTATAAAGTTTTCTTTAACGGAATCTGTGCCTATTATATATTGAATGTCCGTTTTGGAAAATGCGCTCTTAAATAAAATTTCAGAGCTGGCATTTTCAAGAGTTGCGGGGTCATTGTCATCTTCTTTGCTTTTTACCGTGCCGCTCTTTTTGTTTATGTTTTCGTAATTCCACGACAATTTATAGCCGTTCTTTGATATTTCGGCTATTTTGGTATCGTTTATTTTTTCGGAAATACGAATATCGTAATCAGCGCTGTTGTTGGAATAATCTTTTTGAGAAACAAGACTTTTTATCCGTCTTGCACCGTTTTGCGGTTCTGTGTCTTCGGCATCTACGGAAGTTAACGAGTTGTCATAATCTTCCCAACTGCCGTTTTCGCCTTTGAAATGTACAGGTGACGTATATTGTACCACTTGGTAGCTGCCGTCACTCATTCTGAATGTTTTCGTGTATTTGTCTCTTTTGTCTTTAACTTCGCCTTGAATAACCGGCGAGTCTTCTTTTTCGTCCGTGTTATCCGTTTCGGCGGTTTCCGAATTCAATGACATTCCGCTCTCGCTGATGTTCCTTGATTCGGCAATGTCCGCCGCAAATGTCTGAAGCGGAAGTATATCCGCGAAAAGTAAAACGGATAATATCACCGATATTACCCGTGCCGTAAACTTAAACTTCTTTTTCATTTGCCGCACTCCATAACTTTTTGTTATACCGTATTTTCGGTGTGATTTCCGTTGAATCCGCTACACAAAAAACACCCTCTTTCCGCATCCGCATCTTTTGTTGTTACTAAGCGTAACACTACATTGTCATATTAACAAATAATGCAGCAATATGTCAAGACTTTTTATGAATATATAACAAAACAGCAAGACGCTAAAGTCACAAGAGTGTTGCAACCGTCTTGCCAGCGCATTTTAAGCGTTTATTAACTGCATTTGTACTGATATGTAATAACTTGTTAGCCATAACAAAAAAACTAACTCTTGCGAATGAAGATTTTTTGGAGCTGCCGACCGGACTCTTTCGGCGGCCTGCTGATTACAAAACAGATGAAAAAATATGAGGACACTAAAAGCAATGAAAAACAGCCGGTTCTTTTACACCCTGAACCGGCTGTTTTTTAATAGCTGTGTTATCACAGAATACAACACAGCAGTAAATTAAAAGTGGATTAACAACACTTATGTAATACTCTATAAATTTTTTCTCCTAAATGAAGTTCCATAACAGTCCTGCCGTTTTTTCGAGCCAAATCTTCCGCTGTTTCCAATAGCTTTGTACCTATCCCCTGTCGCTTCATATCAGCTTTAACATAAAGCCTGTGCAATACTGCCTTACCATTTTGCAATAGATTACATCCGACAGAGCCGATTACTCTGTTATTATCATCAAGCATTATCCAAAACATATCTCCTTTATTGAAATAATACTCGTCAATATCCAATAAATCTTCATTTAATGTCGGGACTCTGTTTAGTGCATTTTTGGCTTCTAACACCATAAAAATTAAGTCGTCTCTGTATTTACTTTCATACTTTATTATTTTCATAATATTACTCCGTATTATTTGTATTAAAGCTGATTAGGTTATATCATAAATTCCCCTGAGGCAGCAGGGGCGGCACGGAGTGCAGCGGCGAAAGCCGCAATTCAGTCATTCAATGTTCTCCGAAACGGTCAAGATCTTTGATTTTGCTATCGTTTCGTGAGGTTATTTTATCATATATATTTTGAAAAGAAAAAAACTGCGAAAACACGACGCTTCCGCAGGTTTTGGAGCTACTGGCCGGACTTGAACCGGCGACCTGCTGATTACGAATCAGCTGCTCTACCAACTGAGCCACAGTAGCATTTATGAAATTAAATTGCTTTGAACGGAAATCGACAGGCTCTGTCGTCTGTGGATTGTCGTTCCGTCAGCCGAGCTGCGGCAGCGAATATTCAAAACAAAAACAGCCTTACTTTAGCTGCTCACATATTATAAATGAACCGCGCCGTTTTTGCAAGAGAAAAAAGCAAAAAAGTTCTGTTTTTAGTATTCTCAAAGACAAAGATTGTGAAACTGCTTTTAATGTGTTAATATATGATAAACGGGCGAAAGCCGAATACGATATGCCGAAAACGGGTGTGCACGGCGACTTTTCACATTTTCGCCATTGCCGCGCATAACTTTTGTATTGCCGAAAATCGGTTGAATAAACCGAGCGGTTATACGTTAAAGCAGAAATTTTCATAATCAATTCAACTTCTAAGGGAGCGATAAAATGAGTTTAGCCGTAATTACGGGCGCCTCCGGAGGGATAGGCGCCGAAATTGCCAAACGTCTGTCCGATGACGGATTTTCGGTGGCGCTTATATACAATAAAAACGCGGAAAAAGCCGCCGCTTTAGCCGACGAAATAAGACTTTCGGGCGGCAGCGCCGAAGCGTACCGATGCGACATAAGAAGCAGCGGCGATGTTAATGCGGTAACGAAAAAGATTGAAAATGAATTCGGCGAAATAAGCGTGCTCGTAAATAACGCCGGCATATCGGTTCAAAAGCTCTTTACCGATATAACCGACGATGATTGGCTTGATATGATAAACACAAATCTAAGCGGCGCATTTTATTTTTGCCGTGCGGTGCTCCCCTATTTTATTCACAGGAAAGCGGGCAAAATAATAAACATCTCCTCTATGTGGGGCGAGACGGGCGGCTCGTGCGAAGTGCATTATTCCGCGGCAAAGGCAGGTATTATAGGGCTCAGCAAGGCGCTCGCAAAAGAAGTTGCTCCGTCGGGAATTACGGTAAATGTTGTATCACCCGGAGTTATTAACACCGAAATGGTAACAAAGCTCGGCAAAGATACCGTGGATATGCTGCGTGAAGAAATACCCGTAATGCGGCTCGGCACTCCCGAAGACGTGGCAAATGCGGTTTCATTTTTAGCCGATGACAAATCGTCATATATCACGGGGCAGGTAATCTCCGTAAACGGCGGCATAGTTATTTAACAGCTACAAAGTTCTGTAAGCAAAAAACGGGATGTAAAACATAAGTTTTACATCCCGTGATTTATTATTTGTCTTTTTTATCGCCGCCGCCTATTCTTGACCAATCGACAAGAATATGCTCGTTATAGAAATTGCTGCGCTTTTCAAGCTCTTCGTTTACGAAATCCGTTCCGTCACGCTCAAAGAGAGTCGGTGTATCCGAGAAGAGGTCGGTTCCTATGCCGAGCTTATTACCCTCTATCTCAACGCCGATACTTGCGAGCATTGTCGGGAACATATCAAATACAGCCCACTCGCGGTTATGGAAGCGAGTATCGGGAGCCGAAGTGCAGTTCGGTGCGGGATTAAGTATAAGGTTAAAGCATGTACGCCTGTAATTCGGGTCGAAATCCTTAAAGAAATTCTGGTCCATACTAAGGTGATCGCCGTTAATTACGATAGTAGTGTTCTCATAGAACGGCTGAGACTGTATCCAACGTACAAACTCGGTCGCCTGTGCCTGACTGTAGAAGATTACGTTTGCATACTGCTTGTCAAACGGGGTTTCGGCATTGGGTGAAAGATAGCCGTCCGGGAAGTGCGTATCTGCCGTTTCCATAACGAAGTAGAACGGTTTATCCTCGCCTGCCAAACGTGTAAGCTCCATCTTTGCGTATTCATAGAGCTTATCATCCTCATATCCCCACCAAACGCTGTAATCCTGAGGAATGAAGTTATCTTCCTTCGCACGCTTGTAGTCCATTATTTTGTAGTCGCCGTGCTCCTCAAAGAAGAAATCAAGTCCGCCGAATGCGGCATCTGCGCCGAACATAACGGTCTGATTATATCCCTGTTCTTTTAATATATCGCCTATTGTGGTAGCACCCGGCAGGAAGTTATCGGCAGAGCCGTACGCATTGGCGCCGACCGGCACTTTCATGGGCAAGCCGCTGCTCATATTTACCATTGAAGCCACAGACCAGTTACCGCCCGTCGAAGTCGGGTTACCGCCGAAGCCCTCGGGAAGATCCGAGAAATTGTAGCCCTCTTTTGAGAGCTTTTCAAGGTCGGGAAGAAGGTTTGTATCCATATATCCGCCGAGATCCTTTGAGAAATACGAGTTCTCCATAGATTCGAGATAAATATGGATAAGGTTGCGCTTTTTCTCGGGGAAGGTCATTTTAACCTTTGTGGGGTCGGCAAAATTATCTTCTATGTACGGTGAATCATCTGCATAAGCCGCATAGAGCTTTTGAAGAGAAAGCTTTTTAACACCGAACGCCACGCCGCCGAAAAGCATAAGAAGCGCTAAGAAAAGAGCCGTGAGACGTCTTGCAAGTCCCGAAAATACGGTACGCTGTTTTTCATGGAGCTTATATAAGATTTTTCTCGTTGAAAAAGCGAATACGCAAAACAGAATTGTTGCCGCGGATGTCAGCAAAACAGGACCTTGGAAAAGCGTATTCATAACTTCGGAACTTGCGCCGCCGTTATCGGAATTCAGATTTATTATCATCTGATCGGGCGTAAGTCCGGCAAATGTATCTGCCGCCCAGATAGAAGCCGTGAATGCCGCCATACCGAGAGCAAACAAAAGCATTGATATAATGCGAAGTACCCATGCGCCGACTTTGTGTTTCGGCTTTGTATGCGAAAAGGATATTACACCCTCAACAACGCCGCGGCCGAACAAAAATACAAGCCCGACAGCCAAAACAAACACAAAATACTTGAGCGGATACCATTTACCGTGCAGTGATGTTAAAAGCACATTCGGTATTTTAAGTATAACCGACATAATTCCGAGCGACGCTAAGTTACTCACTATCGTGTCGCGTAACACCGCAATAATACATGCAGGTGCGGTTTTTTTGCGCGTCAGCAGAAAAATATCCGCAACGCTCAAAAGAATTCCCGCAAGAACTCCCAAAAACCAAAACATATATATCCCTCTTTCATTACATTGTAACGGTAATTTTACCATATACAAAATCCGTTTGCAAGGATATTTTTTCGCAATATGCACAAAAAGGCTCTGTGCAAGCATAAAATCACACAAAGCCTTTTAACATATCCGATTTTCAATGCGTCATTTTACTCTTCGGAAAACAGCTTTTCGGCGTAACGCACAGCACCCATAGCGTCCTTCGCGTAAGAATCGGCGCCTATTCTGTCGGCATAATCCTGAGTCATAACCGCGCCGCCCACCATTACCTTACATTCGGGATAGCGTTTTCTTAAAAGACGAATTGTCTCTTCCATATTCACAACGGTTGTAGTCATGAGAGCGCTCAGACCCACAAGCTTAACATTCTCTTTTATTGCGGTATCGACTATAATTTCGGGGTCTACGTCTTTGCCGAGGTCGATTACGTCGAAGCCGTAATTTTCAAGCAATACCTTTACTATATTTTTGCCGATATCGTGAATATCGCCCTTAACCGTAGCTATAATGACCT
Source organism: Ruminococcus sp. (assembly GCA_022768065.1). Lineage (GTDB taxonomy): Bacteria > Bacillota > Clostridia > Oscillospirales > Acutalibacteraceae > Fimenecus. Next base: position 9,858 of record JALELS010000017.1, read on the forward strand.
TATTCTTTTTCTCGTCGCCGTTTGTTTCGGCAGGTATGCTTGCCTTGATTTCGTCAAATGCCGCCTTTGCCGCATCGGCGCTCATAAGAAGCTGCGGCAGAAAGACCGTTCCGTCCTCAAAGCCCTTACCCACAATATCAAGCGCAGGGATAAGATAAGAATTTATAATATCAAGCGGCTGCTCTGTTTTTAAAAGCTCTCTTGCATTTTCACCCGCCGCTCCCGAGAGCCCGTTTATAACCGCGGTTTTAAGGTCGGTTTTATCATTTTTTGCCGTCGGCGCCGAATCGGATGTCTTGCTGATATACGTTTCAAAATTTTCGTCGTATCCGTTAAGCGCACAATAGGAATAAAAAGCATTCATCATACTGTCGGATTTCGGATTTATAATACCTGCCGAAAGTCCGTTGCCCATGGCGAGAGTGAAAAATGCAGCATTGATATTATCACGTTTCGGAAGTCCGAATGAAATATTGGAAACGCCCAAAACAGTATTCACTCCGAGAGTGTTGCGTACATACGACAGAGCCTGTAACGTTCTTTTTGCATTTTCCGCCCCGGTGCTTACCGTCATGGCAAGCGTATCTACTATAAGGTTCTTTTTATCTATACCGTATTCTTTTGCGGTATTTATTATTTTCTCGGCAATTTTAATTCTGCCCTCGGCGCTGTCGGGAATGCCGCTTTCATCAAGCGTAAGACAAACCACGACTCCGCCGTATTTTTTAGCGAGCGGAAAGATTTTTTCCATGCTCTCTTTTTTGCCGTTTACCGAATTTATAAGCGGCTTGCCGTTATATATACGAAGAGCCTGCTCCATTGCCACGGGGTCGGAAGTATCTATCTGAAGCGGAAGATTGGTAATGCCCTGTATACCCCTAACGGTATCGCACATTACTTTGGGTTCATCAATTTCGGGCAAACCGACGTTGACATCGAGTACGTCGGCTCCGCATTCGACCTGCGACAGAGCCTCGGAAAAAATATAGCCGCTGTCGCCCGAAACGAGCGCCGCTTTGAGTTTTTTCTTGCCGGTCGGGTTTATTCTTTCGCCTATTATTATAGGTTTTTCGCCTATTACAGCCGTTTTTGAGTATGATGTAACCGCTGTAATGTTTTTAGGCTTTACAGGTGAAACGGGAATATCTTTGCACAGCTTTACAGCCTCTTTCAGGTGCTCAGGCGTAGTTCCGCAGCAACCGCCGAGCAAAGAAACGCCCATTTCGGCAAGTTCCTTTAAATCATCGGCAAATTCCTCGGGAGTAACGTTGAAAAACGTAACCCCGTTGACGCATTCCGGAAGCCCGGCATTTGGGTTTACAACAAGAGGCGTACTTGAATATTTTAAAAGCTCGGGCAAAAGTGAGAGCATCTGACGGGGTCCGAGACCGCAGTTAAAACCTATTGCGTCAACACCGAGACCCTCAAGCATAAATACCGCCGTTTTGATGTCGGCGCCCGTAAGCAGCTTGCCGCTCTCATCGAATATCATGGTTACAATTATCGGTAAATCACAGTTTTCTTTGGCGGCAAGCACGGCGGCTTTGATTTCGTAAGTGTCGCCCATGGTCTCTATAAGTACAAGGTCGGCACCCGCTTTTTTGCCTGCGATAACCTGCTGCTTGTAAAGCTCGTATGCCGTCTCAAACGGTAATTCGCCGTACGGCTTTAAGAGTTTGCCGGTGGGACCGAGGTCAAGCGCCACAAAGGTTTTATCAATGCCCGATACGGCTTTTTTAGCTATATCTATCGCGGAAGTGACGATCTCCTCCACGGTGTAGTCGGTGCCCTTGAATTTCAGTGCATTCGCACCGAACGTGTTTGATTTTATTATATTACACCCGGCGTCCACATACGCCTTATGAATAGCGTATACCGTATCGCGATGAGTAATATTCCATGTCTCGGGAATTTCGCCCGCCGCAAGTCCGTTTTTTTGGAGCATTGTGCCCATGGCTCCGTCAAAAAACAATCTTTCTTTACCTAAAAGGTCGATAAATTTCATAGCTTAACCTCTTCTGAACTCGCAGTTTTTGTTGCCGCACTCGGCACAGGCGTTAAAATTACACTCTTTATCCTTAGTAAGCCCTATAAACGCCGTAACGGACTTTGTGGGTATCATCATACAATTTTCGGACAAAGTAAGTCCTATACGCTTGGTACAGTCAAGCAGTTTAAAAAACTCCTTTTGGCTCTCAAGCGACAAATCGGCATAACCCGGGCTGAAACGCGGTCTTAAAAAATAGCCGCGCTTTTCCTCTTCCTTTGCTATGTTTTCGCAGACATCGTCGCAAAAGCTTTCAACAGCCGCCGCCGTTGCCGCCTGCATAACCGCCGCCCGCGCGGTATCTACTCCTGCGTAGCGCCTTACGAGAATATCGCTCTGCATACCGAGTGTTGCGGCAAAAAGCAATATTCTGTCGGAATTTCGCAGGTGCTTTACAAGCTTTGCCGAGCGAAATTCGATACCGTCAAGCTTTACGGCGCTGTCGGACAGGTATTCGAGCTTGCACTCCCTGTATAAGCTTCTCGGCTGAATGGACGTGATTATTTCAATTTTAACATGGTTAATAAGATCAATGGTTTTTGCATCCGCCTCATGCCCTTTATACCCGAGGTAGCGGAGCACTTCTTTAGTGTCTATATCCATAAATATATATCCTTTTGCCCGACGTAGGGAGTCGGGAAACATCACATTACATATCGCTACTATAATAATACAAAAACAGTAGGAATTCAACAATTTAATTTCTTGACTTAGAGCGGCTCTTATTTTAAAATTAAAGCGTAAAGGAAGTGAAAAAATGCGACTTGATAAATATTTAAAGGTTTCGCGTATCATAAAAAGGCGTACCGTGGCAAACGAGGTCTGCGACGCAAAACACGTTACCGTAAACGGTAAGGCTGCACGCGCTTCATATGATGTCAAAACAGGCGACATTATCGAAATCACATTTGGGCAAAAGGTCACAAAATATCAGGTTCTGAATGTCACCGAATATGCGACAAAAGAGAGCGCGTCGTCTATGTATAAGGAGCTTTAATATATGGGCTATATCGAGGATATACGCAAACTGATAGGTCACAAAAGGATTATTCTTAACGGCAGTCTTGTAATCATAGAAAACCAAGACGGCAAAATCCTTATGCAGAAAAGAACCTATCCGAAAGGCAAATGGGGTCTCCCCGGAGGCCTTATGGAGCTTGGCGAATCAACCGTTGAAACTGCCGTGCGCGAGGTTCGGGAAGAGACAAATCTCACCGTCGAAAACCTTAAACTGCTCGGTGTGTACTCGGGGAAAGATCACCTTTGTAAAGCGCAAAACGGCGACGAATGGTATGTTGTCGTGACCGCCTATACCACAAAGGATTTCAGCGGAACGCTTATGATAAACGACGGCGAATCGGAGGCTCTCGAGTGGTTTTATCCCGAAGAAATACCAGAGAACATTCCGTCTACTCACCGCCTTGTGATAGACGACTATAAAAACAGCTTATAAATATAAACACGAAAAAGGACTAAGCAAAAGCTTAGTCCTTTTTCTGGAGCTGATAGGCAGACTCGAACTGCCGACCTCATCCTTACCAAGGATGTGCTCTACCACCTGAGCCATATCAGCAAACCGCATCACTTGCGAATGCTTGAATATTATACACAAGAAAGTACCCTTTTGTCAACACTTAATTTGAATAACCTACGGCTTTTGCACCAATAATTTAAAATACAAAGCCGAAACATTGCGTTTTTGCTTTTATCGGCGTATTTTTACGTTTTATCGGACTGCAATAAGACGTAACAAAACCACAAATGCAGTCGGAAAGGCCGCAAAGTTCAAATGAATGATGTCTTAAAGGTAATATTCACATCGGCATTTTCGGTTGTCGCGCTGTTTTTGCTGACAAAGCTTATGGGGAAAAAGCAAATATCACAGCTAAACCTGTTTGACTATATAAACGGTATCACAATAGGTTCAATTGCCGCCGAAATGGCAACTTCGCTTGAGAAAAACTTTCTGCTTCCGCTGACGGCAATGGCGGTATACACACTTTTTTCGCTTCTCATATCTCTGCTTGAACGTCAGAGCGTAAAAATGAACAAGTTTTGCGTAGGCACGTCCGACATACTTTTTGAAAACGGAATTTTATATGAAAAAAATTTAATAAAAGCCAAAATAAGCGTTACCGAATTTTTATGCCAATGCCGTACAAACGGTTATTTTGACCTGTCCGAAATCGAATGTGCCATATTGGAGCCGAACGGACTTATCAGCTTTTTGCCGAAATCCGAGTACCGTCCGGCTACTCCCGGCGATATGAATTTGAATCCCGAAAAAGCCGAAGTCCCCGTAAATGTTATAGTTGACGGCAGGGTTTTAAAGGCAAATCTCAGGAGCGTCAAATGCAGCGAAACAGAGCTTTTAAACAGGCTTCAGAAAAACGGTATATCGTCCCCTGCCGATGTGTTTTTGGCAACGCTTTCAAAAAGCGGAACACTTAACACTTACCTTAAAGTGCCGCAAAAGAACAACAGCGAACCGTTTATTTAAATGCGGTCAAAAGCTGCGCCCGACGGCGCAAATATAACAAACTCGACAGCTCATAATACCGTAAATACTCTTAAAATGCGGCGGATTTTTTGCGTAAAATACTGCTGTTACGGACAAACGGCAGTATTTTTTTGTAGGAACACACAAAAATTTAACAATAATATCGTCGCTAATACATATTGTATGTCTAAATACGACAAATTGATTGTGAAAAAAATATTAAACTTGCAAGAACTTAGCGAAAAGTGTATAATAATATCGTATTATATTGAGGGATTTTGCGCTTTTATTTATCATTTTTTCGGTGTAAATTACTCATTTAGTGTAAAAACAGTGTGTATGTAATGTAAGGTAAGGTAATTCAAGGAGGAAAATTTTGGGCGGAGATTTACACTGCCACACCAAGCTGTCCGACGGTTCACTCGGAATTGAAGACTTGGTTCTTTTGGCAAAGAAAAAAGGCATTGAGACAATAGCCATAACAGATCATGATTGTCTCGCAGGTACTGTAAGAGGAAAAATTATAGGCGACAGATACGGGGTTAATGTTATCCCCGGAGTTGAGCTGTCATCACGTGACGAAAAAACGGGAAAAAGTGTAGATATACTTTGCTATCTCAGCGACGCCCCGGACAGGCTCCAGGGCCTTTGCCACAAAAATTCGCTTGCGCGCAAAAAGGCGGCTCACTTTATGATGCTGCAGGTTGCAAAGCGTTATCCGGTTTCGGCTGAATTTATAATTAAATGCGCCACCGGCTCAACAAACATTTTTATTCCGCACATAATGCAGGCTCTTATGGAGAGCGGTTATACAAACACCATTTTCGGTGATCTTTATAACAAGCTGTTTAACAAAGAAACCGACGGCAACATCTTGGTAACTCCGAAATATCCCGATATTGAGGAAGTTGTCGGTGCGGTTCACGACGCGGGCGGTATAGCTGTGCTCGCCCACCCGTATCTCTACGGAAACATCGACTCGATACCGCGTCTTATAGAATGCGGAATTGACGGAATTGAGGTATGGCACCCGTCGGCAACCGAAGAACAGCGTGCCGAGCTTAAAAAACTCGCTACCAAAAACAAGCTTTTAATGACAGGCGGAACAGATTTCTGCGGACTTTACAACAGGTATCCGGTTTCGGTGGGCGACGTTGACGTTCCCGATGACGCCGTTACGAAACTTCTCGGGTACAAAGCAAAAATCAGAAGAATGCAGAAAAAGGCTCAAAAAGCCGCTGAGGAAGCCGCAAAGTCAAATTAACCTAAGAAAGGCAGCCTAAAAGGCAGGGTTTATTATGGACGACAGCGATGTAAAAATCTTCAAAAAAGAAAAAAAAGACGACAAGTTTGACGAAGTCGGGCTTATTTCCAAAATGAATGAGGAGAGAGGCAACGGCAACATTGACAAATCAAAGCGTCTCGGAGTATATCTCGCCTCGATTTTTCTCGACAAGGACGTTTTGCTTCATAAGCTTCGTCCGATTATAGGCGATAAAGAATATTCCCAAAGCGAAATTTTCCAAATAAAAATACTTATGTTTTTCGCCGCAGAGTACCAAATAAACTCGCTTTTGCCGAACAACATTCTCCGCAACACGGCCATAAACGCACTGTATGACGACATACATGACCAGGCGGGAGAATTCTATAAGGAGTTTTCCGACGGCGCGGAGTACAGTTTTTATTACCTTGCCATCAGGAAAAACAGCGACATACCTCATAATATCGGCAGATGTTTTTCTATGCTGTGCGGTAAGGGAAAAGAAAACGAAGAATATGCGTCCCTCGGAGCCGAGCTTTGGAAAGGCGTGCTTGAAGAGGTTGAAGATATAATTCGCGGATATGAATTTGTCGGCATGAAAAAGTAATTTTAATATTCAGATCGGGGCTGTAAAAAGTATGGTTTTTACAGCCTTTTTTACTGCCTTGCTTTAATATCAGATATTATACGGAAACACCGCCCCGTTTTACCGAGGCGGTGTTTCCTATGCAATAAATTAAAATGAAAAGGGCTGATTTACCCCTTTTGTCTCGGCGGAAAAAGAGGGCGGAGCCGCCGAGACAGCTGCAAGGGGATGAGGAAAATGCACGAAAAAGCCGTTTGTGACAGAAACAGTAAAAATCGCGGCTTTTCGTATGACAGAAATCGGCTGCGTTTCTCCCAATCGGTACGAAGACCAAACGCCTGCCTCATACAAACAAAAAAGGCGCTGTGACTTACATCACAACGCCTTCGCTGTTTATGTTTAGATTTTATACCGAAAATTACATTTCGTCAAGGTAAAAAGCGGCGCAGAAGCACATTTCGTTAAATTTTACTCAACTAAAGCGCTTTCGGGACGCTCCGTTCGTCGCATTTTACAACCGATTTACTGTTTTGCTCCGTTATCAAACATTTCAAGAGCCTTAACGCTGACGGCATAGCAGCCTGCCAGACCCTCGGCGTTCATATTATCGTATGTATCGCGGCGGGTATGATAGTAATCTTCAAGCTTGTGATTAAGTCCCGTAACACCTGTTGCTCTGAAGCCTGCCTGTGCAAATGCGGCAGAATCCGTAGCACCGCCGAGCGGAGGAACCCAACCCTTTTTGCACGGAATATTCAATTCTTTTGCGGCTTCCATAAAGAGGTCGGAAACATCTTTATCGGCCTTTACGGTACCGTTAAGGTCGCGGTAATTTGTCATAAGATATTTCGGGTCATGAATTGTATCATATGAGAAAATGAATGTGGGAACATCATCGAACTCGCCCTTGTGAGCCTCGCACCAAGCTTTTGCTCCTCGAAGACCCGCTTCCTCGGAGCCGGAAAGGATAACGCCTACCTCGGTATTTTCAAATTCAATGCCGTTGTCTTTGAGAGCTTTAAGAATTGCAATACCCATATAGCAGCCCGAAAGGTTGTCGTTGGCACCGTCAACAATACGGTTTTTATTCCACATCCAATAAAGGCCTACAAGGAACGGAACAAAGAGAAGACCCCAAAGAGCCATTTTGAAAAGATACGACGAAGTGTCTATAACGCCGAAAGAAACGCCGTATTTTGCCATATACATAATGGAAATAACTATGTAATAAACAGCACCTATGCCGCAGATTATGGCGTGGCCCTCAAAGCCGACGCCGCCGAGCGCATAGTTTACAGGCCACTCCCAAGCTGCGTCGGGATGTCCGTTAAAAAATATGCGGCGCTTAACTTCGCCGGTGCACTTTTTAACGGCGGTAACATTGTGACCGGTAAGCTCGGGGAAGAAACGGTCAACGCATTTTTTGTAAAGACCGAACTGTAAAAATACTATTGTAAGACCTGCAACAATGAGAATAAGCGAAATAATCGGCGCTACAAAGTAAAGCGCAATTGCCAAAAGTACGAAGGTAATCGTAAAGTATATCCAGCCGAAGAATGAGCCGGGGTTCTCTTTAAACGATTCAACATCGGCACGTTCGCAGCCGCAGTCCTCTTTAAGAACTTTTGCCATATACTCGCAAGCCTCTTTCTCTCCCTTAGTGCCGGGGCTGCGCGTATCCATATCCTTACAGATATGAGTAATTTCATCAATCATATACTGTGCGGCTTCGTCTTTTTTGTCGATAAGCGGTTTTAAATCCATATAAATTCTCCTTCTCAAAAGTATACCTAATATTTTATTATAGAAACTATGCAAAGTCAATAAAAAAATAAGTTCAGAACTTGCTTTTATATCAGTGTTACCTACGCATTGCGGACTGTCGGCCATAAATCTGCATAATAAGAGCGTTTTTTCGGTGACAATCCCCTGCCGTCTTCAGTACAATACAATGCCGCGAAACGGGAATTTATGCATTTTACACCTCGACTTATATCTTAAAATGTTGTATGATAACAGCATATATCACGATAAAAGTATTTTTGAAATAAGCAAGCGAAGCGAAAGGAAAATTAAAATGTCTTTTATAGCAGGAACGGGTAAAACAAACATAGATATTCTCTACGCGGGACTTAAAAGACTGCCGCAGATGGGCGAAGAGCTTTATTCCGACGGTTTCAAGCTGTGTCTCGGCGGAGGAGTCCCCGGCACTATGGTAAATCTCGGCAGGCTGAATCTCCCGGTCAAAACCGCCACCTGGCTCGGTCTTGATATGTTTTCGGACTTTGCGGCGAACGAGTACCGCGATAACCGTGTTGAAATAACGAACCTGTATGAAGGCGGCGTGCTGCCTCTTAATATTACGTCCGCAATGATAACTCCCGAGGACCGCACATTTGTAACCTACGGCCCCGACGCCGAAGAAAACGACGACACCGCTGAAAAAATTTACGAAATGTCAAAGGGCGCCAAAATAGTTGAGGTTCAAAACGGATACTGTGACGTATACAGAAAATTAAAAGACGAGGGCACGCTTTTGGTTTTGGACACGGGCTATACCGACGATATGAGCTTTTCGCTTTACCGCGACCTTATAGAGCTTTGCGACTACTACGTTCCCAATCAAAAGGAAGCTATGAAAATAACCGAAACCGCATCGCCCGAAGAAGCGCTTTCGGTGTTGTCGAAATACTTTAAAAATCCCGTAGTCAAGCTTGATAAGGACGGCTGTATGGGTATGGAGGACGGCAAAGCCTTTACCGTCCCCGTCATTGACGAATATGTGCGCGTAGACTCCACCGGAGCCGGTGACGCATTTCTTGCCGGGTTTATGTACGGTCTTTTCAACGATTATCGGTTCAGGGACTGCATACTGCTCGGAAATATAACGGGCGGCAAATGCGTAACGGGCGTCGGCTGTCTCACCGAATATCTCACAGAGGAAGAGCTGCTTAAAAAATTTCGCGAATACAAAATCAAATTTTTCGGATAAGGAACAAATAATGGAAAATAATATAAATAATTTAAGTCCCCTGACACTCGCATTTCTCGGCGACGCCGTTTACGGACTGCTTGCAAGAAAACGCCTTGTGCTCGAAGCAAACCGCCCTGCCGACAAATTACATAAGCTTTCGGTAAAAACGGTCAACGCCGCGGCTCAGGCAAAAGCGGCAAAGCTTATAATGCCGCATTTGACAGATGACGAATTATCGGTTTTAAAGCGCGGCAGAAACGCTCACACAAACCACACGCCGAAAAATCAATCGGAGGGTGATTACCACTACGCAACCGGTCTCGAAAGCTTATTCGGATGGCTGTTTTTAAAGGGTGACGAAGAACGCCTTGAAGAGCTGTTCCGTATGATATGCGAAGGCGGCGAAGAAAACGCAGACGGGGAAAATAACTTATAAAACCGCAAAAGAATTTACGGTCAGCATATTTTATTTCTTGGCGGGCGGCATATTATATGCCGTTTCCGTAAACACATTTCTTGCGCCCAACGGTATAATAAACGGAGGCTTTACGGGAATAGCCACCATTCTAAACAGGCTTTTTTCGTTGCCTATAGGCACGGCGGTGTTTATTATGAATATACCGCTTTTCTTTTTGGCATATAAAAAGCTCGGCAAAGGCTTTATAGCCAAGACATTTGCCGCCACATTTATCGTATCGTTTACAATAGATTACACCTGTGCATTTTTACCCGTCTACTCGGGCGACCGATTGCTCTCGTCGCTCTTCGGCGCGGTAACCGGAGGCGCGGGTCTGGCGCTTGTTTTTCTTCGCAACGCAACCACGGGCGGAGTTGACACGGCGGCAAAGCTTATCAAACTGAAACATCCGCACCTGTCTATGGGGCGGATTATTTTATTTTTTGACATTTTAGTGGTCGGTTCGTCGTTTTTTGTGTACAAAAGCGTCGAAAACCTGCTTTATTCAATAATCGTAATATATTTAAGCTCAAAAACCATTGACTATATTCTCTACGGCGCGGGCGACGGCAAGCTGATATTTATAGTGACCGAGCACGGCAAAGAGATTAAAGAACGCATAACAAACGAATTTCACCGCGGAGTCAGCATATTAAATGCGCGCGGAGGATACACGGATAAAGAAAAGAGCGTTTTAATAACCGCCGTAAAAATACAGGAGGCGGCTTTTCTTACGGCTGCCGTCAAAGAGACCGACCCAAAGGCTTTTTCTGTGGTTATAGGCGCCAACGAAATAATCGGAGAGGGCTTCAGGGGTTAAATTTCACTTTGCGCGGCGCCGCATTCAGTCATTTAAAAGCTCGGTGAATTTTTCGGTAAACACCCTTGCCAGCGTAGCGTGCCCGTGCTTTGTGGGGTGAATGTCGAGCTTTTCCTCCGTGCCGTAAAAATTTTCGGCGTCCTCGTTCATTTCCGCAGCAACGTCAAAGACAAAAACCCTGCTTTTTGTTTTGCAAACGGTTTCTATCGAGTCGTTAAGACGGGTAACATATCTGTTTACCGTTTTGCCGACGTTTATATAAGAAAAACTCAGTATCTGTTTTAAAAACGGGTTATAAACCGTTTGCACTATAATATAAACATCGGGGTTTAAATCCTTTATCCCGTCAATTATGCACGAAAGATTTTTTTCGTATTCTTCATATATATTCGTCACTTCTTCGGGGAAAAATCCCTCGCCGTGCAGCAGGGCGTTTTTAAGCGCTTCTATCATAATGTCTTTGCGGTGAAAAAAATCGTTTCCGCCTACGGATATTACAACTATATCCGCATTTTTTATGTCTGCCACAACCTTTTCATCGGACAAAGCCGACAATACCTCGCCGCTGTCATAACCGCTGACGGCATCATTGTTTAACACCGCTCCGATATTGTCGGAAAACAGCTTTAAATAATTGTCATCCTGCGAATCCAGCCCATAGCCGGCGGCTATTGAATCGCCTATTGCCGTTACGACCCGTTCGCCGCGCGGCGGAAATGACGAGATTTTTCCGCCGACGCTCTCGTTTTTTCCGCACGCCGAAAAAACAATAAGTACGATTAAAATTACAGCCGACATTTTAAGCAACTTTTTCATATGAGCACCCCGACACATTTTACTGCGTTTAGTATTTTGCGTCGTCCGCGCTTTGATATGCAAAAAAATCGGTACGGCAAAAGTTACCGTACCGATTTTTCAACTCATTTTTTATTTTAATTTTTTACGCTTTCCGCTACCTTATTCTCCCTTGCATATGTATTGAAAAGGTCGTTTACGTTGTGCTTGCCCGTGTGGTGATACGGTCGAATTTTCAAAATTATCCAACCCACAACGGCGCCTACCGTATTACATATGGTATCCTCCATAGTATCAATAAGAGCATAGCGCATGGGGTCTCTCGCAGGGATTATGTTCGGCAAGCCTATGCCGTGCTCTTCCGCCGCCTTTTCGGCAAGGGCAAGCGACCAATGCTGCGCGTCGCCTATTTGCGGAGCTACCTGGTCAAACGTAAATTCAAACAGCTCCCAGGCTGTACCTGCAAAAAACGATATGCCGAACGCACCGAGAATAATAATCGGCAAATCCACTTTAACCTTGTCGCGCTTTTGCATACAGACGAGAATTTCATATCCGACAAACGTACAAAGAACTCCGCCGACGCTGTGCATCACAACATCATATGCAGGAAAGCTGTAGTAAAGGTCCATATATGCGCCGCCGAACGAACCCATAAACAGCCCTGCCGCCAAAAAGTCCTGAATATATGACGGAACATAGTGCATCCACCGTTTTTCCGGAAAAAGCATAAATATTTCCCACAGGAACATAAGAAGCAAATTGGCGGCTGTCTGCAAGCTCTGCTGAACGTCTTTTCTCACGAAAATCGAATCAATGAGCGCCGCAACCATAACGGCTCTGAGAACCCACCAATATATTATCTCCCATTTTTTTGCTTTGTTTTCGCCGTGCAATATGCGATTTATATAAGCCTTCGTATTTACTCCTCCAAATCTTTTTCAACACATTTTCAAATTGTGTCAAGTCTTTTCTTATAGGATAACACATTTGACAAGATTGTAAAGAGCAAAATTATTAAGATTAGGTTAAAGTTTGATTTAACATACAATTTTTTACGGCTTATCTGCGGCAAAAAACATTATTCGCTGATTACCATACCCTCTTTTACGCGTTTCTCGGCAAGTTCTTTTGTCACACGCTCTTTTTTGTCGCCTGTGAGGTCATAGAAGAACATCGGTATCATACAAAGAAGAAGAGATATACCGGGAACTATCGAAATAAGAGAGAACATACCCTCTCTTATGCCGTGCGACATAGTGAGCGGATTTACGGTATATGAGGTTCCTATCTTGTTAAGGTCAAGCTCGGTCAGGATATACATAAGCACTATAACGCTTGTGGAAACCGCGTTACCGAGTTTATTTACAAATGATTGGCAGGCATTTCCGAGTCCGTTTTGCCTGCGGCCCGTTGTAAGCTCCATATAGTCGAGGCAGTCGCCGACCATTGCGGAGGATACGCAGTTTATGACGCCACACGGAACACACGAAAGCATAACAAACGGTATGCACGCCCAGAAGTGATTGTATCCGATAAAGAAGGTAACAAAGCTCGAAACAAATCCGAGTATGCAGGAAACGACTATAAGCTTTTTATAAGAGACTTTTTTGATAAGCTTCGGGACTATAAGCATAGCGCCGAACATACCGACAGCCGTAGCTACGGCAAACACCGTATTTACAAGCGATATACTTGACTGAAGCGCCTGCTCCGTCTCTTCGGGTGACAGACCGGTAAGGTCTTTTCCGATATAGAACGAATATCTTGCAACGTGTATGGCCGCCGCCTGATACATATATCTGCCCGACGCCAATATGCCCATTATAACAACAAGCATAAGCGGTTTACATTTAAATATAAGCTTTAAAGAGGAAGGCTCGCCCTTTTGACGCTTCGGCGGCTTGGGTATTTTTACGCGCTCTTTTACTCTGAAATAGGTCATTACGAAAAGCAAATTGCCTATTATCGACGCTACCAAAGCAATTGTCATATACTTTGTCTTTTCAAGTGCGAGCCCCGAAAGCCCGGTAAGCGACGGCAGAATAAATCCGAGTATCATAAATATAGCCATAGGCACGGCGGAGCCTATACCGTTGGTTGTTCTTGCAATAGACAGTATGCTGCCGCGCTCCGAGGGGTTCGGCGTCATCGCGTTCGGGAGACTCCAGAACGGAACATCCGACATAGTGTATATCATTCCCCACAGGACATATGTAACTGACGCATATATCATTTTTGCGGTCATTGAAATATCAGGGGCATAAAACAGCGACAGCGTAAGCAAAGCTATCGGAATCGGCGTTGCGATAATATAAGTCAGCATTTTGCCGCGTTTCGGCTCGTGGGCGTCCATTATCATACCCATAAGGGGGTCATTGATTGCGTCCCATATTCTCGCAAAAAGCATAAGAAGCAGTACGAATATAGGAGTTACGCGAAGTACATTTAAGTAGAAATCGGATATATACGACGACATTATCGCATATATCATACCCTGCCCGAGCGCAGAAACGGAATATGTTATAAATTCTTTTTTAGGAACGTATTTCCTGTTAGGGTCATCAAGTATTTTGTTTTCCATTGTCTTCCTCCCAAACATAAATTTATCTAATTTTAACATAAAAATATAAAGAGTACCACAAATTTGCGTTAAATTCACGTAAAAAACGAGGTACTCTTATTTGTTAATTATAACGAATTATGATATGTAAAGTTTTTGTGATTTACACATATTTGCTGTTGTCGGGGCAAAAAATATGCCGAAGCAGCGGCTGAGCAATCAATGAATGCAAAGTCTTTACTTCGGCTTTTGTGTATCTGAAAGAATACAAGGTAAAATGTGGGCTCGCTCACCGGAGGGCATAATACGCCGCCGTTTGCCCAAATCTTTACTTTAAGGTTGCACAGTACATACTATGCCGCAAAAAAGATAATGCCAACCATCTTAGCGCCGTTAAGATGTTGCAACGGCATTTGCGTAAACCTTATCAAGAAATTCGTCCGTATAGTGCTTATCCATAAACTGCTCAAAGCGATTCTGCGGCGGTACGCCCTTGTCGCGGGCATTTCTTCTGGACACGGCTTCACAAGACAAAATGATGTCGATAAGTATCAGGATAAACATTATCCAGAAAAGCACCTTGCCTATTTTAAGCGGTATTTTATGTATCAGCTTCATAAACAAGGGATATATGAGTTTAACCCATACAAGACCCATAAGTCCCCAGAATACCGAATAAAGAGCGCAAACTCTGCCGTTGATGTTGAGAGGCATTTTGCTGTAATCCCAAGAGACGTGACCGAACACAAGTTCTTCGCCGAGGGAGCAGATATATTCTGCGACAGTGCCCCAAATATACGACTTAATAAATACCTTCCACCAAGCTTTTTTCGTGTCCTTAAACAGGAGATAGCTTAAAAGCACTCCCCCGAGACCGTAAGCCAAACCGAAAGGACCGTATATAAGCGACTGGCGGCTCTCCCAGTACCCGTGCTTGAGATAGCAGAATACCATCTCCACGCAGTAGCCTATAACATTGCAGATCATAAAGATATAGAAAACTTCATAACCGCTGAGATGATTATCATCATCTATTTCAAAGAAGTTCTTTTTTAGTTTTTGATTTGTTTCTTTGATTTTTTTCTTGTCAAGCCTCTTTTTCTCCATAAGTCTTTCCCCTTTATAGACATTTGTTGATAAATATAGTACAGTCTATTTATGAACGGAATATGAACAAAAACGTATTTTTTAGGCAAATAAATAACAAATACGTCGTTATATGTCAAAAAAATAACAAGCTACGTGTATTGTGACACTAAAATAAAAGACTCCGATCGGCGCTAAAGTGCCTATCGGAGTTTTTACGGTCATTTTAATCGAAACAATATGTAAAGCTGATTACATTAACAGCTTACAGAGGGAATCGGGAGCATAACCATTGCGTGGAATTCCCTGTTTTTGTCGTCATAAAACCACGAATAACTGCCGCCGTATTTTTCGGCTGTCTTTTTAATGCTCTTTATGCCGTATCCGTGGGACTTCGGGTCGGATTTGGCGCTCACAAGAACTTCGTTTTCGTATTTCGGCTCGGTCAAAGCGGTGTTTATAACGCTGACAACACAACTTTTGCCGTCCAAAGTATAAAGAGAAAATTCTATTTTACCGTCTTTTGCCTGTTTCGCCGCCTCAAAGGCGTTGTCGAGCAAATTGCCGACCATTGCGGAAATATCGCTGTCCTGCACAAATGACAGATTTGAAGTCAAAGCCTTGGCATTAAAGCTGAGGCCGTTTTTGCTGCAAAGGGCTGTGTATTTGCCGATTATAATATCAAGCATTTTGTTGCCGGTAAGCTGCGACACGGCGTAATATTTCCCGATATTACTGCACAACTCACCTATATAAGACGTAACTTCTTCGTTATCGGCTATACTCTCTATTACGCCGAGATGATTTTTAATATCGTGCACCAAAATATGCATATTCTCATTTTGCTTGTCGAGTACGGCGTAATAATCTCTGTTTATGTCCTCGCGCTGGCGTTCCATATTGGCTTTCATAATTTCTTCGGATTTGCGCTGCATATTTTCATATACGGAAAACACCATTACGTCCGATACAAAAAGCAAAACGCTGCCGCCTATGCAGGCATATGCGAGTGAGCCGCTGATATTCACAAGCAACGACAGCCTTGCTATAAGAACTATAATATAAACGCTTGAAAAAGGAGAAATCAACAAGTACCAGGAATGCCCGTGATCTATGTGCTGTTTTTCACGCGACTTGAAATTTGAAACCACAAGGCAGAAAATAAGATACAATGTTTTTGCAATTACCGCCGACATAGCGTACAAAACGTCGTTTGACCTGTAATCGGCTATGTTTATACCGAATATTCCCGAAATCAGCAATATCCCTATAAACTCCGTCGCCGTAAGCACGCCCGTAAGCAAGGCGCTGTGAAAAACAGCCGTTCTGAGATTTGTTTTAAATCCGAACTTTATTATCACGTACTTCACAATGAGACCGCAAACTATATTCAGCGCCACATTGTTGCCTGTAAGCTTATTTATCGAATAGTAAGCGGCAAAGCAGGCTATACCCATAAAAAGCGTTGATATTACCCTACGTCTTATGCCGAACACGCGGTAACAATATAAAAGAAGGGCACTGAGTTCTATCAGAAAAACATATACGGTTGTAACTTCGCCGAGCATAGTTCATCGCCTGCTTTCAAAATAGCTCATAAGTATACGCTTTGTCTCTGCCTGACGTTTGGGAGCAACCGACACGGTATAATGGTTTTTGCCGCCCTCAAGCTCTATTTCCGTTCTTGAGAATTTCACTATTTTATTCATATTTATAATAAAGCTGTTATGCGGCATCATAAAGAACGGTTCAGACAGCTCCTCGCGCCATTCCGAAAGCTTTTTCTTGGTGCGGAAGGTTTCGGTGTCGGTATATACTTTTGTTCTGCGCCTGTCCGTCTCTATCATAATAAGGTCGTTCAGCAGTATCTTTTTATAGTCCATATCGCCGTCGCGCAGATAAAAGCTGACGGTGGTATCGTTTAAAGTATCTATGGCGCGGTCTAAACCGGCATAGAGTCTTTCGCTGTTTATCGGCTTTTCAAGAAACCGCAACACCTTTAAATCCAGCGCGTCGTCAAGGTATTTTGAAAATGCCGTAACGACTATAAAAACTATACTCGGATTGTTTTGCCGCATCGCTTTGCCGACGTCAAGCCCGCTGACAGACCCTATTTCGATATCAAGAAACGCAATATCGAATTTCACCTGAGACTCCGTCGCCGCTTTTCCGTCAGTAAACACATATGTTTTATGCGGAATTTCTCTGCGTGTAAAATAACAATCGACGTGCTTTTTGATTTCATCCGCATAAACCTGCTCGTCGTCGCAAATTGCAATATTCATTTTAATCCCCCTCAAAGTAAAATAAGTCGCGGTGTTTTGCCTGCACCGATTTTGTATTATATTACAAAATTCGCCGAATTTCAATCTTTGAGGAGTTCGACAATATCGTAGATAAGGTTTTGCTTGTCCTTTGAGCAGAGTTTTAAAGAATCTTCGATATTACCTACGGTATCTTCCCTGATATGTCCGAGCAAGAAAAAATCGGGTGTTTTTCCCAAAGCAATGCTGAGTTCCGTAAAAATTTCCAGGCTCGGCACGGTATACCCGTTTTCGATGTTAGACAAGTAGTTGTTACTTATGCCCACAGTTTTTGCAAGCTCTTTTTGACTGATTTTTTCCTTTCTTCGATAAGTGCCAATCATTTTGCCCGCAGTTTTGTAGTCGATTTTCATCGTTTAGCCCCACCTTTTAGTGTAAATTCCCCTTTTACTTTAATTTTAAACATTTTAGTTTCAACGATTTAACACTTTAGCAATCTGCATTGACTTGTGTTATTATAGCACATATAATCGTGTTTGGAAAGAGGGCAAGACCTCAATCCGAAAAAATAAAGGGAGGAATCGTCAAATGAAAAAGGCGGAAAAAACCATGAGGAGCTTCGCAAAGACCCTCATCACGGCATCGGTTAAAGGCAGTGCCAATTCGGCAGCTACCACATTTATGTATCAGCCGAAAAAGCCGGAAGGTCTTGAGAAATTCTCAAAGCTCGGTAAATGATCGGTTCTCTTTCGGAACAGATCGCAAAATGGCTGAACAGCAAAAAAATTATTGAGGCGGAAGATGTCGAGGTCTGCGGATACGGCATCTTTTGGCTCCTCAATATAATAGAATTTTTACTTGTTTCGGTCATTCTCGGTACGGTCTTAAAAGTTTTGCCGGGAGCGCTCGCATTTTTTATCTCCTTCCTTTTGCTTCGCCTTTTCGGCGGAGGATTTCACATGGATACGGAATTAAAATGTCAGATAACGTCTCTCGCCATAATAACGGCGTTCATAATTGCGGTAAAAATGACCGCCGTACAAAAAGCTTCTTTTTTTATGCTGCTTGCGGCGGCAGCCGGTACTGTCGTTCTTTTTATCTTTGCACCGACAGGCGCAGGATTTGAGGGCGGTCAGATAAAGGCTTATCGCAGAATATGCCGACTGGTTTGTGCGGCATCGCTTTTTACGGCAATCGTTATGTTTGTTTTTAAAGTATATGCTGTCGTATCGGGTATAGCGGCCGGCATTATCGCAGAGGGACTTTTGTGCCTCGCGGAAATACTTAAAGAGCACCGTGCCGTAACAAAAAAATAAAAACCCATATTCAAACGCAAAAAGACCGGATACTCTCCGGTCTTTTCGCGTCTTTATGTTATCCCCTCAATTTTATTGTCTGAAAAGCGTATCTATGGGATTTTTCGGTTTTTGCGGCATAAGCTCATCGGGGCAGTCAAAATTCACAAGTATGGTATCGTCGCCTATAACCTCAATTTCATCCCATTTTATCTTGATGTCTTTCGGCTTGCCGCCCCTGAACGGAAGTCTGCCCTTACCGTATATGACTATCGAAACAAGAGAACCGCTTAAAGTGTCTATTTCGATATCACAAACAGAGCCGAGCCTTGCACCGTCCTTCAGATTTATTATTTCGCGTTCCCTGAGATCCTGCACACTGCAAACCATAAAAACACCTCCGCCATAAATACATATGACGCAAAAGGCGCAAAAATAACACTATCCTTTAATCTTTTTAATTGCGCCCTTTTCAAGCCTTGACACCTGCGCCTGCGAAATGCCGATTTCCGACGCTACCTCCATCTGCGTTTTTCCCTTCATAAATCTAAGCGCCAGTATCTTTTTTTCACGCTGTGACAAATCCTTTATGCTCTCCTTAATAGAGATTTCGTCAAGCCAGTCGGTATCCGTCTCGCTGCCGCCGACCTGATCCATAACATATATTGTATCTCCGCCGTCGGAGTAAACCGGTTCAAAGAGCGAGACCGGCTCCACTATCGCCTCAAGCGCCAGAACTACGTCCGAACGGCTCGTGCCGAGTTCCTTTGCTATTTCGTCAACCGTGGGGTCTCTGCCGAGCTTCGTCTGCAATTTTTCTTTTGCCCCAAGTGCGTGGTATGCCGTATCCCTGACGGAGCGGCTGACACGCACCGAGTTGTTGTCCCTGAGGTAGCGCCGTATTTCACCGATGATCATGGGTACCGCGTATGTGGAAAAGCGGACATTTTGAGAAATATCGAAGTTATCTATCGCCTTTATAAGTCCTATTACGCCGACCTGAAAAAGGTCGTCAAGGTTTTCGCCGCGGTTTGTGAACCTCTGTATAACGCTCAAAACGAGGCGCAGATTGCCGTTTATCAATTTGTCGCGCGCCGACTTGTCGCCCTCTTTGATTTTCTTCAGGAGCTCAAGCTTTTCCTTTTCTTTAAGGACCTTCAGTTTAGATGTATCGACACCGCAAATTTCAACTTTGCTGTACTGCATGGCGCTCTCTCCTAAAACTATTGTCAATAGGATTATTGCCGTGCATTTCTCTCTTAATACAAAACGCACCGTGAAAAATCGCGACCCGTTTTTTGGTAATATTTATTTTAATAATCCGTAAATATTGGGTTATACTCTGCCTTTATTTCACGGAAACATTCGCCGCAGGCGAAAGCGCAAAAACATCATAGACAAATTTCGACGTGTTACGCCTGCTTTTATGTTGACTTTTTATACACAATCGGGTACTATTGTGGTACAAATTTGTATTGTATAATACTTTGGTGTGTACCTGATGCGGGCAGCACTATCGGTGCGGATAAGGACGAGGGCAAACCCTTTACGGCAGAATTTCAGGGGTTAATCTTTAAGCTTCCGAGTGCGGCAAAAAGAATTTTAAATTTACGCATGGGTAATATCGGTGATATTATCCGTTTTTTTATTTTTCGGCGACTTGTTTTCGATTGCAGCAAAGCAATTCTATGGATATGCCGACATACATGATTATGTTGTTGGTGATTTTCGGAATGGATGTTTACACTCTTATAAAGTACAGGAAAGTAAAGGCTCCTTGGAAAGTGGCAATATATTTACAACCGGTTACATTGATTGCTATAGCCGTAAACAGAGTTATAAAGGAATACGCACCGTATACTCATTTACATAATGTCAGCGTTGCTGTAACTTTAACAATCGGTGGCATATGGTTTGTTATAATATGTATTACAGGATTTATCAATAAGAAAAGGCAATGAAGCAATTTTATTCAGTCGCGATTTACTATACAGCAACACGTTTTAGATATATATTAACTATGTTTGTGTTGATACGTAACACATTGCGACGCGTGGCGCAATCGATTTTTACTTTTGAGAACGCGGTTGTGCAAAAAGTGGCACAAGAAAAAAAGACAAAAGGCACCGCGTCAAGCTTTAACGACATATCCGATTTTGCTTGCGCTTGCACAAGCAAAACCGTAAACGGTGTAAATGCCGATCACTTCTATACAAAACTTAATTGGGCGGTGATAAAATGGGTGCTTGGGGCACCGGCCTGTATTCAAATGATTCTGCTTGCGATATTCGCGGCGATTATATAGACAAACTAAAGCGCGGGAAAACAAATGATGAGGCAACACAAGAACTGATTAACAGCAACCGTGATATTATGGGAGATGTTGAGGAAGAACCGTTGTTTTGGTTTGCCTTAGCAGATACGCAATGGAATTACGGAAGACTGCTTCCGAAGGTAAAAGAAAAAGCGTTGTATTTTCTTTCGCAAGACAAAGAATTGCAGCGATGGAAAGAATCCGGTGAAAGGCAGCTGACTTCGTGGATAAAAACTCTTGATACGCTGAAAGAAAAACTTGAGTCCCCTCAACCCCCTGAAAAAAAGGTATACAAATATAGACTTTACCGGTGCAAATGGCAACTCGGAGATGTTTATGCATACCGTTTTTCCAGCAATTACAGCAAAGAAAAAGGTTTCTATGAGAAATATACCGTTTTCAGGAAAGTATCAGAGTATTCTTGGTGGCCCGGACACATTGTTCCTGTTGTTCAGGTTTACAAATGGATTGGCGACAATGTTCCGTCTTTAGATAAATTGTCAAGCTTTGGTATACTTCCAACCTCATACGACTTGGATTTATCCCCCGAAGAATCGCCTGATGGAATTTTACTGATTTCGGAATCTGACAAGGCTATTCCGAAAGATAATCTTATGTTTCTCGGGAATCTTCCCGGAAACGATTTAATTCCTTTCCGTGGTCATGATTATTGGCTGAATTATATCCCGGTTGGGTGGGAAGCAAGCAAATACAACGAAAAATTTGAGCATTACGTGATTGATATGTATCTTGCTTGTTGTAACAACAAATAGCGAAGTTTTTAGCACAGTCAAACGGAACAAAGAGTTATTGGGCAGTATATAATGCGGAAACAATCAAGCAGAAAAGCATAAAGGTCACGGTATAGTGTCCTGCGATTTTTGTTACGTATCGGCGCACTTTAGACATATATTAACTATGTTTGTGCTGATACGTAACACTTTTTATAGGATACAAAGCAAAAAAATCCCCTCTTGATGCAGAGTATACATCAGGAGGGGGACTTTTTTCGCCGAATTTGCAGAATACGCAGCGTTAAAAATTTAACAGTCTATATACTTTATTTGGTATTTTCAAGATACCGAACGCACTGCTCTGTAACATAGTCTTTATCAAGCGAAAGACTGTCCGAATATTTAATGTTTAAGTAAACAATCGACTTCCCGTTGAAAAACAGAAAAGAACCATACTTGAATCCGTTAGAAAAGTCGCTGATACGGGCACACCCCTGCACATCATCATTGATTTGTTCGACCTTGGTATCCGGCAAGTCAAAAGAGTTAAGCAAATAATATGAATATAATAATTCATATATAGGTTTTGGCACATTAAGTATACCGCTTCCGGTAATATTTATAAGTGCAAAATCTCCGCCGTCATTGTTTTGTTCGCCGCGGAAAACAAACGAACGGTTCTGGTCGGTAATATATGTATTACCGAATACAAAATTACGTGTGTTATGTTCATTCTCTTTTGAGCTTTCAACGGATAAATCGGCGTCGGCACTGTCAAGTCCAAATAAGGCTTGAGTACCGAAGGTGTTTAAAAATCTTTCTTTTTCGGCTTTCCCGTTTTTGCCGCAAAATGTCGCAATCAGAGAAGCACACACGGCAATAACAATCGCCGCAATCATAAGCGCCGTATAAACATTTAATATCTTTCCCAACGCGGAATTTTCCTTTTTGGTAAGGGCAAAGGAAAGATAAAGAATACAGTATACCAACAATAATGCGACACTCGGGAAATACAGGTAAAATGAAGCGACACTCAATGACGAAAGGTCAAATTTGGGAACGCTCAGAACAAATAAACCGACAAGAATCAGAATAAATAAAATAACAAAATTTAAAACCGCAACTTTTTTATTTGCCTTTTTTATCATAATTATAACCATCTCCTTTTAGTGTAACATTTTAAAATCCCATTGTGTTTTCACTCATGTGAACATTTCAATGTAACAGTCTTTGGATTCCATTCGTTACCGGATGTACAGTCAACCGATATATCGCAGTTAAATTCCAATGTTTTGAAAATTTCGTCTACCTGACTTTGGGTTAAATCTTTTTTTACCCAAACAAGCGATTCAAAAGTTTGCTGTGAGTGCGAGCTTACAGAAGGACCATACCAATAGCCCCAATCTGTGTTAACCTCTGTAATAACGACATCGGAAGAATACTGTCCGCAAATATGTGTGCTTTCAATGTTATAATCCGAATCATTTTTTAAAGTGTATTTGATTGTATACGGAACATAGTCACTGATTTTTAAATCTGTTCTTACCACAGTATCGCCTGTGCCGTTATCATTGATTTTATACTTACAAAAAACGTCGCAGTTGTTAACGGTATAAGCAGGAAAGTTGCTCAAATCATTTTCATTCGTCGGATAAAATTCAGACCACGAAATATTGATTTTTTGAATGTTTTTATTTATGGTTGCCTCGCGGTATTTGTGCACGGATATTACAGCAGCCGCAATCAAAATCAGCACTATTAAAATTACCGATACAACAGTAACAGTCTTCTTATTTTTCTTGTTTTTCATATAATATTCCTTTCAAATCCAACAGAACAGTTATATGAATTTAAGAATTCATATATAAGCTTACACGGACGCACCTGTCAAAGCCCATTACGCGCGTTTGAGCAGATTATAAAATCTACACTACAACAACCGAATACGGTATATCCAAATCGACCAAATGTGTTGACACGGCAATACCCGTTTTACCGTCAACTATATAGACATCGGAGCACTCGCCCAAAACCTGTCTTTTACATTTGACGGCAAGCTTGCCGTCCGACGAAGCTTGAACAAATGTAACGGATTTGCCGTATTTCTGCTGCTTACCGCCGTAAACCGACACAGCCATCGTCTTATAATTGCCGCTTTTGTCTTTATATAAAAATCGGTTATCTGTATTAAGTCCCACGGCAATAGTATCATCAGGATTAAATGTAAAAACGTCGGTTTCCTGTCCGTCACAGTCGAGCACAAGAGAGACGCTTCCGTCGTTTTCCTGCCTTGAATATACCAAATCCCCTTTATCGGTAATAAGCATATTTAAACCGTAATCATGGGTATAAACATTGTCTTTATATAGGTTTTCGGTATTATCCGCTGTACTTAAACGGTAAATTTTACCGTTTGTCAAGCAATAAATGCCGCCGTCGGTTGCCGCAATTTCATCGGGGCAAAAGCTTAATTGATATGTTTTTTCAATATTGCCGTTCTTTATCAGCAGCACATCAAAAAATGAATTTTCGCCCTTGGAAACACAGCAATATTCCCCGCCGATATACTTGCCGACAAGCAAATATTCCGAATATCCGTCAAAAGAAATCCGGGTTTCCGCTTTCTCGGATATTTTATAGGAAATCAACTTATTATCATTTACATCGGCATAAATCAAACTGTGCTTTGATATGCTGTTCCTTTTGAGCATAACCGAAGCTGCCGCTACGAGAGCAATCAGAACAGCACAAAGCGATATTATTAAAATTTTCTTGTTTTTCATATTTTCCCCCACTTGTTTTTTATAAAGAACACAATATGTGTTACTTCCGCAAAGTATTATTTTTCCATAATAAATTGTAATATTTTTGCTCCGAATTGTCAATATTGACAATTTTAAAGGAAATATCGGGAATTTAATGTGCTTTACAAAAATGCGGCGGTATACGCTCACTCGCAAACATAAAAGCCCACCGTTAAAAAACGGACCGTGAAAAATCGCGATCCGTTTATTGTAATATTCAATTTAATAATCCGCTCCGTCTTTATTTTACGGAAAGCTTGCCCGCCTGCGTGAGCGGTGCAAAAATGCGTGCGGACTGTTCATCGGTAAGAGTTATACCGAATACATCGCTGTAATACTCCTTGGTCTTTGCGGTTATGTCAACATCTTCAAAGCGCTCGGGATAAGTTGCCTTTGCGAGCCAAAGAAGGGTTATCGGGGTATCAACTCCCGCGGTGTAGGTACGGTACATACCGAGAGGCATTTTATAGACATTCTTATCCTTAACCGCCTTTACGCCGCTCCAGTCAAAGCTGCCTACGGTATTGTTATAAATATCGTCGGGCTTTGCGGTATTGAAGTTTGTGATAAATATAAAGTCGGGGTCCCATTTATAAATCTGCTCCATATTTACATTGGTAGATTTATCGGAATCGAGTTCCTCGCCGACATTTTTTGCGCCTATGGCAGTTGCCCACCACTGACCGAAGAATGAATTACCCGAAGTGGAGATGTTTGACGCGCTGTATTGGAAGAGGAAAAATACCTTTGCCTTTTCTGCGTCCGGAATTGAACCTACTCTCTCTTGTACCATATTGCAAACGCTCTCGCTGTAAGTCCTTACTTTTTCCGACTTATTGTTTTCGGGGAAAAGCTGAGAGAGAAGGTCTATCCAGTTATTGAGGGTTTCAATGGCGTTATACTGCCATTTATTTGCCGAAATCGCTATTGCCGCATAGCCTGCGTCGGTGAGCTGCTTGCCGAGTTCTTTATTGCCGGAACTGTAAAATACCACGTCGGGATTTAAAGCCGCGAGAGCCTCCATATTAACGGTTGTTCCGTCTATAAAGCCCGTCTCGGCATTGAGTATTTCCGGATAAAGCTCCGACAAAAGGCTGTTTTTGGCGGCAACCATACTCGGCTGAGCCATACCGACTATCTTTGAAGCCGAATCAAAGAATACGGCAAGCACCGACGGTATCGGGTAAATGTCGCAGACCACGATTCGCTGAATATCCTTTTTAACGGTTACGGTATTGCCGTTATTATCTACGACCGTTACCACCGCGCTGTCGTCATTCTTTTTGCTGTCATCCTTTTTTGCGGAACAACCTACCGCCGATAAAAGGAGCACAAGGCAAAGGAGAATACATAACACCTTTTTGACTTTTTTCATTTGCATTACCTCTTTCTTTATTACATTAAAATGCTCATCGCATTTATTTTAAAATTTTCCGTCCGGTTATACGGTGCTTACGGGCACTACCGTTTTCACCGTTTTATCGCCCGACGTGACAGACGATATTTTGACATTTACGCCGAATGTCTTTTGTATATTTTCCTCTGTCACTATATCGCTTGTTTTGCCGCATATGCACTTTCCGTCGTCGCCGAGGAGCAATGCCCTGTCAGCCGTTCTCAGCGCATGGTCCGGGAAATGTGTGTTGAATATGCAACAAATTCCGCTGTCTCGCAGTTTTGACAGGACATCGAGAACCGTTATCTGATTTTTGAAATCAAGGTTTGACTCCGGCTCGTCCAAAATCAAAATTTTCGGGTTGCACGCGAGAGAACGCGCTATCAATGTCATCTGCTTTTCGCCGCCCGACAGCTCCGAGCATTTTTTATAGGCGAGATTTTCTATATTAAGTCTTTTTAAAACGGCAAACGCTTTTTCCGCGTCGCTTTTTTGAGGCTTTCCGAAAATGCTTATACTGCTCCCGAAGCCGAGCAAGACGCTCTCAAGCACCGTGTATGAGCCGAAGGATGATTTTGCCTGCGGAACATACGATATTTTGCTCCACAGCTCCCTGTTTCGCATATGAGAAACATCTTTGCCGTCAAGCAAGCTCCGACCCGAGCTCCATTTGAGCAGCCCGACGGCACACCGAAGAAGCGTGGTTTTGCCCGAGCCGTTTTTTCCGAGCACAGCCAAAATTTCACCTGAGGACGCGGAAAAGTTTATATCGGACAGCACCGTGTGCCTGCCGTCATATGAAAAACAACCGTTTTCCACAGTCAACGTCACAACTGCCACCCCCCTGTTTTTCGCATCAGAATTATAAAGAAGGGTGCGCCTATAACTGCGGTCAGCACAGAGATGGGAATCTCGGCGGCTGTGGCGCTTCGCGCAATGGTATCGACAATTATCATAAACGTCATACCTATGCCGATACAGGCAGGCAGCAAAGAAATATGATTGTTTCCGAATTTCATACGGCACATATGCGGCACCAGAAGCCCTACCCAGCCCACCTGACCGCACATTGAAACGCACGACGCTGTAATTGCCGTTGCGCATATTACGGAAACGGCACGCAGAGCCTTGATATTTGTTCCCGTCGCCTTGGCTTCGTCATCGGGAAGTGTTAAAATATTAAGCCGCCATCTTATAAGATACAAAACAGCCATTCCTATAATCATCACCGGCGCACCCACCGAAAGGGAGCGATAGCCTGCGCCCGCAAAGCTGCCCATAATCCAAAAAGTTATTACCGGAAGGACGGAATTTACGTCCGCCACCGATTTAATAAACGAAACAAGCGCCGAAAAAAGCGACCCTATCATAATTCCTGCCAAAACTACACTGTTAAGTGATTTACCTTTACCACTGCCCGCAAGGTACGTCAGCGAAACGGCAATAATACCGAATAAAAAAGCGACGGTTTGAGTCACTATAAAATCGGCTCCGAAAAAAAGCGCAACAGCCGCTCCGAAGCAGGTGCCGCTCGAAACGCCGACGGTATCGGGAGTGGCAAGCGGATTTGAAAACAGGCTCTGAAAGGTGCAGCCAGAAACCGAAAGCCCTGCACCCACAAGGGCTGCGAGCAGTATCCTCGGCATTCTTATGTTCCATAAAACAAGCTCGTTTTTAGATGCAAAATCGGCATTTCCGGTTATTCTTCCGAATATCGACCTTACTACCTCGGCAGGCGAAATACCGAGCCTGCCTATACAAAGCGCAAAAATCGCGGCAAAAATCGGCAATATAAAAAGTATAAGCCCCGATGTGGGGGAAAGCTTTATGGCTTTACAGTATTTATCCTTTGTCATATCGTTGTTACCACATTTGAATACGCGGTTTTGGCACTGATTCCGTCGAGTTTTCCGATTTTTCCCGACATTGCGCTTATTATATCCTGCGGAGCGTCCACCGCTATGCTTATAATATTTATTTTTTTCTCTCTGTAAGGAATACCCATTCTGCCGACAATGTATTTTCCGTACTCATGCAAAATACAGTTGAGTTTTTCCACAGCGTCCTCATTTTCTACTATTATCCCTATAAGCGCTACTCTCGATTCCATATTATCACCTGTAATTAAAATATAAAAAACGGCTGTATCATTAAAGATACAGCCTAAGTACGCCGTGCAAACGCACAGCGGTTTTACCTATTCACCGTATCTTTCGTCTCAAAACGGATTTCGACGTCAGAAACCGTATTTATTGATTTTTATCATAGCATATATCGGTAAAAATTACAACCTTACATATTTTTATCGCAGAATGCTCTGATATCCGCCTTTTCGCAGCCGCCAACATGGCGATCCGCTTCCTTGCCGTTTTTCACAAGGACCATTGTCGGTATTGACATAATGCCGTACATCGCGGCAAGATCTGCGGACTCATCTACATTTATTTTGCATGCTTTAACGTCGTCGTATTCCTGTGAAAACGCCTCAAGCTCGGGAGCGGTCATTTTGCACGGACCGCACCAATCCGCGTAAAAATCTATAAGGACGGGTTTTTCGCTGTGCGATACTTCTTCCGCATAATTTTGAAGAGTTACCTTTGTGACAGACATATTCATTTTCCTTTCCTGTGCGCCGAAAGACGGTGCACATTCAGCTGTATAATATTTTTGAAAGCTCAAAAGCGCGGCGTAAATCGGCTTCTTTGACGCCGCCGTTATCCGTATCTTTGGCAAGAACGCCGCCGACGAGCTCGGTATTCATAACGGAGAAAGACATTTTTACCTGCTTTTCTATTATATTGTAACCCTCGTCCTCGTCATCTCCGGCGGTAACCAAAAGCACGGCCTTTTTATGCTTTTTTATAGGTTGCGCAATTTTTCTTCTGAAATGCGCCTCATAATATCTTTGAAAGCGGTCAAACAAAGCTTTCATCGGCGCCGGAAAAGACAGGTTATAAACCGGGGTCGCAACAATTACCGCGTCGGCGTCTTCAAGCTTTGCCATAAATTTTTCAAGGTCTTTTTTTGAGCAGCCGTTTGCCGCCTTGCAGTATCCGCAGGCATTGCACGGATTCGGCTGTAATGAAAAAAGATGAACTATTTCAACATCATCGTTTTTTCTTATGCCCTTCATAAAAGCGCCCGTAAGCTTTGCGGTGCTGCCGTTTGTCTTCGGTGAACCGAAGAGGATAAGTATTTTCATTCTTCCAACTCGCTGTCGCAGTATTTGCAGACAAGCTTACCTCCGTTTTCATAGAAGATGTGCGGAACATAGCTCTCGGTATTTGTAACGCATCTCGGATTTTTACACTGTTTGTCGTGGGTGCTGTATGTCTTTTCGGGGACTTTGCCGCCGCGGTTTTCGAGCATAAGTATAATAAGAGCCATTCTCGCGTACATACCGTATTCGGTCTGCTCAAAATACTTGGCGCGGCTGTCGTCATCAACGCCTACGGTAATTTCATCAACTCTCGGGAGAGGATGAAGCACAACAAGGTCTTTCTTTGCGAGCTTCATTTTTTCCTCATCGAGTACATAAACACCCTTTTGGCGCTCATACTCCTCTTCGGATTTAAAGCGCTCCTGCTGGATACGCGTCATATAGAGAACGTCAAGTGAAGAAATTGCTTCTTCAAGACTTGAAGAAAAGCTGTATTCGCAACCGCTCTTTTTCAGAATATCTATTACATACTCCGGCATCTGAAGCTCGGGCGTGGAAATCATAACAAATTTATTGTTTTTATATTTAGACAGAGCTTTTACGAGCGAATGTACGGTTCTGCCGTTTTTCATATCGCCGCAAAGACCTATGGTGAGGTCCGACAGTCTCCCCTTTTCGTGGGACAAGGTAACAAGATCAGTCAGGGTCTGAGTGGGATGAAGATGACCGCCGTCGCCTGCGTTTATAACCGGACTTTTGGAATAGAGAGACGCCGCATAAGCGGAGCCCTCAACGGGATTTCGCATAACCAGCACGTCGGCATAATTGCTGACTACCCTTACGGTATCCTTTAAGGTTTCGCCCTTTGACACGGACGCATTGGACGGATTGTCAAACCCTATAACTTCGCCGCCGAGACGGAGCATTGCGGTTTTAAACGACATCTGAGTTCTGGTGGACGGCTCATAAAACAGCGTCGCCATTATTTTGCCGTGGCAGGCGTCGGTAAAAATCGACGGGTTTGCCTTTATCATTCCGGCAAGATGAATTATCTCGTCAATGTCATCAAGGCTGATGTCTTCAAGATCAATAAGATTGCGTGCCTTCATAAGTTACCATCCCTTTATTTTTTCTGCGGTCACGGTACATTTCCGCTGTCTTACACATTATAAGCTTTTTTGTATTCTTCTTCAATAGCGGCGGCAAAAAATTGAATGTTTACACAAATTTTCATATAAACCGCACACGGTTTTTTACCTTTTAAAGCTAAGCACCAAATCCTTGTCGCTGTCACTTACGCGGTAAGAATCCCTTATCTTTTGTATTGCCCTGTTTTGGGTTACGGCGTCTGTATTTCCGGACGAAAATACTTCGAGTGTTTTTTCGCGGAATTTTATAAAACTCTCCGAAAAAGCCCATGCCACAGCCATACTGACATAATATTCGGAACAGTCGATATTTTCCCAAATCGAAATGACGTCCTCGCCGAATTCATCCGTCAATAAATAACGCATCATAAGGACAACCGCGGTTCTCGTCTCATATGTATTTTGCGAAAAAACGTGTTCCCTGCAAAATTCAAAAAGCATATAGAGCTCATTCTTTTTCGGCTTCAAAGCGGTACAGAATGAATCACACACCGCCCAGTTATCAATATACGGCAAAAACTCCTCTATGTATACAAACTTTTCCGCTAACGGCATTTTGAGCTTAGCCGTGACAAGGCCCCTTATCATAACTTCCTCGTACGACTGCACAGAAGACGCCATAAGGAACAAAAGAGGCTTTCCCTTTACTATTTCCGAAGCGATTTTTTGCATTATCGGGAGCCTTACGCCCATCATGGGATATGACGAAGTCTTGCAAAGTCCGTAGTGAAAATCCCTGTACTTTTTATCGGCAAAGGACGAGAGATATTCGCGAAATTCGGCATAAGTCTTACCGTTCCATTTTACATCGGACAGTTCCATAAAAATCACCGCAGTCTTTCCGGCCGCATATTTTCAGCAAACGCTTTTATCCTTGCAGCGGCCGTACAAGGTGCGACGGAAATCAATTCCGTACCGATGCTGCGGAAAACATTTTCCGCTTTTTTCTACATAAAGAGTATAATATATCGTAATTTAATTGTAAATGATTTAATTCTATGTTACACTATTTAAAGAATTGCAGAAAGGGGAAAATTTTGTGATTTACAAGCTAAACAGAGACAATTACAGAGATTTTTCGGCACTTAACATAAACAGACTGCCGGGAAGAGCATACACCGTTCCCTTTAAGGAACTTTCGCGTCTTAAAAAGACCGATTGCCTTACCGAGCGCTACAACAGCGATATGGTTACGGTTCTCTCCGGCGAATGGGATTTTAAATATTACGAAACCCAGAGTATTTTACCTTATGAAATGGATACGGAGCGTATCCGTTTTGATAAAGTACAGGTTCCGTCCACTTGGCAGAGAACAGGTTACAGAGAACCTGTATATTTAAATTGCAGATACGAATTTCATCTATTTCCGCCGGAGCTTCCGAAAGAGGTTGCCGTAGGCGTTTACAGAAAAAAGATAACCGTTGACGATGAAACCAAGACTCACATCATTTCGTTTTTAGGCGTCTGCGCGTGCCTTGAGCTGTATGTCAACGGCGAATTCTGCGGATACGGTGAGGGTTCGCATAACAGCGCGGAATTTGATATAACGAACATGCTGGTTTCAGGTGAAAACGAATTACTCTGCGTTGTTTACCGTTGGTCCACGGGAACATACCTCGAATGTCAGGATATGTTCAGAGAGACCGGTATTTTCCGCGACGTACTGCTTTACACATACGACAAAGCGTACATAAACGATTACGAAGTTAAAACACGTTTAAACGGCGGCAAAGAATATGACCTCTATATAGACGTATATCTTGAGGGCGAAACCGCAGGAAAGAAAGTTTCGGCAGAGCTTTTTGACGGCAGAAAAAAGATATGCGCCGAAGAAAAAGATGCCGACGGTTGCGTTAAATTTTCTTTCTCGGCGCTTGACGTAAAGGAATGGACTGCGGAAACGCCGAATATTTACGAGCTCTATTTAACGCTTAAAGACGGCGATAACACCCTGTGCACCGTAAGAAATTATACCGGCTTCAAGCATATAGAAATTCTCGGAGACGTATTTAAATTCAATCGCGAAAAAATCAAATTCAAAGGCGTAAACCATCACGACAGCAATCAGAAAACCGGTTATGTCATGAGCGCCGCAGATATAAAAAAAGACCTCGTTCTTATGAAAGAGCTTAACGTAAACTCAATAAGAACGTCGCACTATCCGCCCGACCCGATGCTGCTTACTCTTGCGGACATTATGGGATTTTACATAATTGACGAATCCGATATTGAAACCCACGGCTGCGGAAGCCTCGGCAAATACAATATTTACAAGCCCAACTTTTTAAGTAACGACCTTTCATGGGCGCCGAGATATATCGACAGAGTAAGCCGTATGTATTTCAGAGACAGAAACCACCCGTCAATTACAATGTGGTCTCTTGGCAACGAATCCGGCGGATATAAATGCCAGGACAAATGCTGTGAATTTTTGAAATCGGTATGCCCCGAAATACCCGTACACTACGAGGGC
The DNA here is from genome assembly GCA_022768065.1 of Ruminococcus sp. GTDB lineage: Bacteria > Bacillota > Clostridia > Oscillospirales > Acutalibacteraceae > Fimenecus. The sequence continues at coordinate 42,538 of JALELS010000017.1, forward strand.
GTTATCCGCACAAAGAGGGTCGGTTACGACGTTATATCGGAAATGTATACCGACATAGAAAACGTTATTAAAACCGCAAAAGGCACAAGGGGCAAAAAGTACTTTGAAAAGCCGTTTTTTCTCTGCGAATACTGCCATGCGATGGGCGTAGGTCCCGGTGCGCTCGAAGAATATTGGGACGCATTTTATTCAAGCGACAAGCTTATGGGCGGCTGCATATGGGAATGGTGCGACCACGCGGTATACCACGGCAAGGATGATAAAAAGTATAAGTACGAATACACCTACGGCGGCGACCACGGCGAGGAAATGCACGACAAGAACTTCTGCGTAGACGGTCTTGTATTCCCCGACCGCACGCTCCACACAGGCGCGCTCGAAATGAAGCACGCATACAGACCCGTAAGGTCCGTAGTATCGGGCGGCAACACCCTTCGTCTTACAAACACATACAGATTTTTAAGCACAGATGTTCTTACCATAAAATGGGAGCTTTGCTTTGACTGCAAAAAGGTAAAGGACGGCGTTATAGATAAGGTAATAGCTCCGTTGGCTACCGCGGACGTAACATTGCCGCTCGGCCGGATACCGGACGACCGCCTTGTAACGCTCAATTTAATTTACGAAGATAAAAACGGGAACGAAGTTTCAAGAGAACAGCATATACTCTGCGACGCACCTGCGGCAATCGAAACAGGCGATAAAAAAGTTCTTCTCACCGAGAGCGACTCCGGCTACTCGGCGGAATTTGAAAACGGAAAAATCGAATTCTCACGTTCCACGGGTGAAATTCTCTCATATGAGGCAGACGGCACAGAGCTTATCAACAAAACTCCTTTAAGCGGTGTTTCGGGCTTTTTGCCTAATATCTACCGCGCTCCGTTAGACAACGAAGAGGTAAATCCCATACCGAAGTGGAATCGCGAAAAGCTCGCTAAAGTAAAAGCGGTTTACAAAGGAATGAGAGCCGTAAGCGATGAAAAAGAGGTTAAAATAACCGCTTATTATGATATGACCGACGGCAAAAGGCTCTACTACAAGAGCTTTATAGAGTACACCGTTTTTTCCGACGGCACGGTTAAAGTTCGTTCCTCTCTCGCGAGGAAGAGATACGGCTGGAAAGAGCTGCCGAGATTTGGCCTTACAGCGGAGCTCCCGAAGGAATTTTCAAACGTGAAATACCTCGGCAGAGGGCCATATGAAAACCTCTGTGATTTTAACGGTCAATCCCCGATAGGCTTATATGAAACAACCGTTAAGGAAATGCACGTTGACTATATCAAGCCTCAGGATAACGGCAACCACGGAGCCGTAAGATTTGCGGAATTTACGGACGGTAACGGAAAAGGCTTAGCATTCCTCGGCACTCCGAAATTCAGCTTCTCGGCACATGATTACACTCAAAAAATTCTCTGTGCCGCACGTCACCGCGAAGACGTAATACACGAGGACACCACGTTTGTTTCAATTGACGGTTTTGTTCGCGGAACCGGCACGGCGAGCTGCGGTCAGGACACGCTTATGAAATACAGATTTGTATTTGACGACTCAATTGAATTCCGCTTTGCGATGAAGCCGATAACAAAATAAGCCGCAAAGCGGGAGCCGTAAAATTTTCGGTCCGAAAGGAACTTTAACAATATGATAAAGAGCACTTGGTTTTTAGGCGGCACACCCTGCCCAGACGGCGATGCAATCAGAAAAAAAGTTTTTGTGGATGAGCAGAAATATCCTCTTTCCGCCGAATTTGACGACCATGACAAAACGTGCGATCATCTGCTTTTAACGGTTGACGGCGTCCCTGCCGCAACGGCACGCATATTTATGAAAGATGACAATGAGACGGCAAAGCTCGGCAGACTTGCGGTATTAAAGGAATACCGCGGTCAACACCTCGGCGCGGAGCTTATAGAAGAGCTGAAAAAGAGGTCAAAAGCACTCGGCGCGAAAAAAATGTATGTCAGCGCACAGGTATACGCCGTTCCGTTTTACGAAAAATACGGATTTAGGGCATACGGGAAAGAATATCTCGATATACACATTCCGCATATGGATATGGATTGCCCGTTATAAGCATTAAGAGCAAAAAAGACCCGGGGAGCTATTGCTCTCCGGGTCGCGCTGTCTTTCGATTATTCAATCTCAAGATGTTTTGAAGTCTCTTTCGGAGCTTCCTTCTTAGGCATTGTGAGCTTCAGGACGCCGTTTTCGTATTTAGCCGAAATCTTATCGGTATCGATACCGGAAACATCGAACTGTCTTGAATATGAGCCGTAGGAACGCTCGCAACAGATACTCTTGCTGTCCTTATCTTTCTTTTCGGTTTCGGTGTGACGTTCTGCCTTGATGGTGAGGATATCGTCCTTAATATCAAGCTTAATGTCGCCCTTTTCAAAACCGGGAAGATCCGCTTCAAGGATGTAATTGTTGCCGCTCTCTATGATGTCGGTATTGAATTCGGCAAGCGCCTTACCGTCAAAGAATCTGAACGGGTCGTCAAAGAACTGATCCATTTCGCGGAACGGGTTATAGGATGTAACATTGTTTTTACGGTTATAAGGTCTTAAATCAAACATATAAATTCCTCCGATATAAGTTGAATTTTGCTGCCCGATTTATTTTTTGCTCGCCCGGTCAGGTGACTTGCGAGCCGCAAACTCAAAAGAGATTCCGTCGGCCTCTCGGCCTCTCGCTCTCTCTTTCTGTTTACAATTATCATTATACCCCGCAATGTTATCCGTTTGTTATACAAATATGAACAAATTGTAAACTCTTAGCACTCTATTAGTTTGAGTGCTAATTCAATAAACTTCTTGCTTAATTTCGCCGTTAATATTATAATCAGAACAGCAACAACACGCCAAAAGAGAGGTATATTATATGAAAAGGGATTTGGGCAAAGCCGATGAAATTTTTGACGTTCCCGCAATAAACTTTTTCACAAGCGGAAACGATTACTACGGCAGCAGCGGAAACAAATTCAGATACAGAATTTCACACACCGACGAAAACATAGTTGGTGAGGTATGGCATGAGGACCTTTGCTATGAAAAAGGCAATATATCGGATAAGAGGGATGATTTCACCCTGACGCCCGACGGTCTTACCGACTGCATAAAATGGCTTTACGAAAAATACAAAAACACATACGAAGCTTAAAAGCCAAAATAAGACAGAGAAAGCCGCTCTCGGAAACATTCCGAGGGCGGCTGTTTATTTGTTATTACTTATTATATATCGTTATCGGCGACATACGGGCATTTTATCTCACGGCAAAATTTCATTCCACTTTTTCGCGAGAACGGGCATCCACAGTCCGCCTTGAACAGGACGGTGGTATCTGCCCTTTGACTTTGCGCTCTTGGTATCATACCAATCCGTAAACGGATATTTATCTTCGGTATGGTCAAGCATACGCATTATATCTACCGACAACTTTTGAGTCATAAATCCGGTGTCGTCAAGAGCGCACGCCCACATTGTCCAGTCTGTACGCGCATAGTCTCTGCGCGGCCCGAGCGGCAGACCGTACTCGTTTTTGACCTTGATATAACGATTGACCTCGTTTTTCGCCGTTTTGAGCGGGAACAGGTCAAATCCGAATATATAATTCCACACAAGATTATATTTAAGGCTCCAGCTTTCTTTCTTCAAGAGCGTAAACGAAAGGCACTCTCTGCCCTCGTCTCTTTCGAGAATATCCGCCGCGTTATCGGATGCGGCTTTAAGATATTTTTCTCCGTCCGAATCGAGCATTTTGCATATTTCTCCGCAGCAGCGCAGCGCTATACATGATTTAACGGCAAGATTGACGCTGCCCGATATTGCCTTTGCGTAGTCGTCGGCATTCTTTTGTTTAGCTATATCATTGCCCGTTTCGGCAAGATAATCTCCCCACTTTAAAAGCAGATCTTTATTTTCGGTAATAAAGCTCCTGTCGCCTGAAAGAACCGTTGCGGCATAAGCGAGTATAAGCGCATCGCCGCTTGTTTCAACGGGCATCTGCTCATCCTCGTCATATATTTTGTCCGAGGACGAATAGATTTTTGCTTTGTCGCCGCCGAACTCGGCTTTAAGACCGTATGTCTGCCCGCAAGCTATGGGATATGTGCCTATATCGTGCGGCGCGAAATCGAACTTCCACGCTGAGGAACGCGCAAAATCGCATATACCGTTAAGCTCGGCAAATACAAGCTTCGGATTATAAAGGAGGAAAAGCGGAGACGACGCATATGTCACATCGGTCTCGGCGGCGTATCCGCCGGCGGTGCAGTTCTTGGAAATATACAAAAGCTTTCCGTCATCGGTTTTCACAAGCTTGTGAGACGCTATGACTTCTCTGTACGCAGCTGACAAAAGCATACAGTAGTCATCGCCGAAGCGCTGACCGTCGCGCAAAATCCGCGTATTTCGCAAAGAGACCTGTTTTCTCAATTCGTCGTGTTTTTCGTCACAGTATTTAAGCGCCGAAACGGCGTCGGGGAATTTCTCCGTCCAAAGCCCGCGTAGCTTTTTACCCATATATTCTATGCCGAACCCGTCATCAAAAAACAGGGTATCGTGCGCGCAAAATTTATCGCTTACGGGTTCATATGCTTTATGCTCGCTGTGAATGTAGTTCACAAAACCGTCGCGCTTATTGCGCTTTATCGTAGGCTTGCCGAACGAGACAAAGCCGCCCGTAACATAAACCGTTCCCCAGTTTATGGCGTTGAAATCGCCCGAATACTCAAGCGGCTCCTGCTCTTTTTGCCTCATATATGCGTAGTATGAACTGTCGGTTTTGACTGCGTCGCCGATTACCTCCTTGCCCTTTTCGCTGTCGTAGCAGAAGTTCTCATCCACAAAAAGCGAAACAGAAACGGAGTGAGGTCTTTTATCGAGTATTGTAACTTCATAATCTATAAAAGCACACGGCAAAGACATAAGCAAAACGTCGTCGGGAAAAGCCGGAGTCCAAAAATCGACCTTGAGCTGAACGTCGTGTTTTTCAAATACATATGTAGTACAGAGCGGAGTGACTTTAAGCACTTTTTGGTGCATATGATGTATGCCGTTTTCGCCCATAACCCGATACGGTTTATCGTCAATCATCATAAGACCGTGAAGGCACTTCTGATAACCTGCCCACATTCTTGTGTTATCCTTATACAGTCTTTTTTGTTTCATACTCCAAACGCTTATATACGGATCGACCGTCACAAGCGGATATGCAGGTAAATGTTTCATAAGTCCAACCCCTTTCAAGTTCTCATTATAGTTATTTTACCACATTTATTTCACACTTTAAATATACAATTTAGTAAAAAGTATACATTATATATGCTTTTTGTAGAATTCAAAGCAGCTTTCAAACCAGCCCTCGGGTTCTTTGCCGTTTGCAAGACCTATGCCGTGTCCGCCGGTTTTAAAGAGCTTAAATTCATACGGTACGCTGTTTTTACGAAGTGCGTCGCAGAGCATTTCGCTGTTACGGTAATCAACCGTGCCGTCATCCTCGCACGCCCAGACGAATGTCGGCGGAAAGTTCCCCTTTACAAGCTTTTCGACGCTCGACGCATTTATCTCGGTCTTGCCGGGTAATATTCCGAGAAAATTTCTGCGCGAAACCTTGTGAGTCTTTTCGCCCATGGTTATGAGCGGATAGCAGAGCATAAGCGTTTTGGGTCTTAAAGAATACTCTTTGCCGCAATAATCCGATTCATACCTTTCGTATTGCGAAGAAAAGAACGCGCAAAGGTGACCGCCTGCCGAACTGCCCATAAGAGAAATATTGTTTCCGTCAACGCAGAGCTTTTCGGCGTTTGCCTTTATAAACTGCATACTTCTTGCCACGTCTTTAACGGGGCGGGGGTACCTTGCATTAAAGCCGACGCTGTAAAAAAGCACAAAGGCGTTTATTCCCCTCTTGTTAAATTCGCGCGCAAACGGCTCTCCCTCGTTAAAATCCGAGATGAATTTATACGCACCGCCGGGACAAATGAGCACTACGGGCGCATTTTCTCCGACAACATATCCGAAAAGCCGTACTTTTTTGCGGTACGGCTCCTCTTTGCACTCGCGCTCCGTATAAATCTTATACTCTGTTTTTTCAACCATTTTCTTTTCTCCAAATCGTTATATTTAACGTATCTGCGTTAAGCTCGCCGAGTTATTTGTATTATATAACAACGCCGCGACAAAATAAAGAGTGAAGTTTAAATATGCCGAGTCGGAAAAAGTGCGTTGAAAGTTGACAAAAAGGGATAAAAAGCGTAAAATAACCGCATATATCCGTGTATAAAAATACGTTTCCGACAGGGAGTAAATATAATGAAGTTTTTACAGAAAACCCAAAGGACGGTTATGTTTCTCTTAAAGGTACTGCTGTTCTTTATTTTGTTCGCTACGTTTTTTGTTATTTTCGGCATCGAAAACGAATGGCTGCTGCGTCTGTCAAGAACCGCCGCGGTAACAATGCTTACGTTTGTCGTTCTCGGCTCGGCGCTTATGTCAATATACGGCGGATATTCCGTGGGAATAACAAAGAGCAAGCCGATAATATACTCTATGACGCTTTCCACCGTATTTACCGATATTGTAACTCATTTGCAGCTTTGCATAATGAATACAAACGCGGCAAACAACCAAAAGTTTCAGTATGAACATCCCCTGCTCTTACTGCTCGTTATGTTCATTCAGATACTCGTTATCATATTTTTCGCATACTTCGGAAATTTCGTATACTTCTCGATAAATTCACCCGAAAAATGTTGTGTTATAACGACTTCAAAGTATTCGTTAAACAACATCGTCCCGAAAATCAAAAAGTATAAAAAACAGTATCTCATAACGGACGCCATACTTTTCACAAATCCGGAGCTGTTTGACATTATAAACCGCTGCGACACGGTATTTGTATATGACGTACCCGCCGCCTCGCGCACAACGATTGTTGAATACTGCTACGCCAACAACAAAAATATTTACTACAATTTTGAAATGTGCGACGTCGTTTCGCTTCGCGGCAGAAACGCAATGCTTGACGACAAGCCGATGATAGCTTCTACGGTTAAGGGGCTTACGGTTGAACAGCGCATAATAAAACGCGCCATGGACCTTTTTGTATCTACCGTGGGTTTAATTGTGACAAGTCCCATAATGCTCGCCTGTGCGATAGCCATAAAGGCTGAGGACGGCGGTTCGGTATTCTTCAAGCAGAAACGAGCCACAAAAGACGGAAAGATTTTCAAGGTCTACAAATTCCGCACGATGAAAGAAAAGAACTCAATAAACAAATCCGTAACCGAGGACGACGACAGAATTACAAAGGTCGGCAAAATCCTGCGTAAATTCCGCATAGACGAGCTGCCGCAGATAATCAACATTTTCAAGGGCGAAATGAGCGTTGTCGGTCCGCGCCCCGAAATGATAGAGAACGTAGACGAATACACTCAGGCGCTGCCCGAATTCAGCTACCGTCTGCGCGTCAAGGCAGGTCTTACGGGCCTTGCGCAAATCGCCGGTAAATACAATACTTCGCCTAAAGACAAGCTTGTTCTCGACCTTATGTACATTGAGAAATACAGCATATGGCAGGACATCAAGCTTATCTTCCAGACGCTCACGGTATTCTTTAAAGCCGACGACAGCACAGAGGCATTTCACCACAGCGACAATTACGAATTTTTCACTGCGGACAAGTCTCCGGAGCTTATAGGCGAACCCGAAAACGCCGACAGCGAAAGCGATAGCGATAAAGACAACGACTAAAATAAAGAACCGCCTTGCGGCTGTTATGTGTGCCGCAAAGGCGGTTTTTTGAGTAATATATGAGGTGAAACAAAAGATGTTAGAAGCAGTAAACGTAGGTTTACAGTACGGCGGCAGAACGCTTTTTGAACACGCTGACGTGAAATTCACAAGCAGAAACTGCTACGGCCTTATCGGCGCAAACGGTGCCGGCAAATCCACATTTTTAAAAATTCTTTCGGGTGAAATCGAGCCTACAAAGGGAGAGGTTATCCGCACACCCGGCGAGCGCCTTTCGGTTCTAAAGCAGGATCACTTCGCTTATGACGAATACGATGTTATACGTACCGTTTTGCTCGGCAACCCCAAGCTCTGCGAAATAATGGACGAAAAAGAGGTTTTATATAACAAGGCAGAGATGACGGACGAGGACGGTATGAGGCTGTGCGAGCTCGAAGAGCAGTTCGCAGAAATGGACGGTTGGAGCGCCGAGAGCGACGCCGAGATACTTCTCAACGGCCTCGGCATAACAAACGATTTACACTATCTTAAAATGAGCGAGCTCACAGGCGACCAAAAGGTAAAGGTACTGCTTGCACAGGCTCTTTTCGGCAATCCTGACATACTTCTTATGGACGAGCCCACAAACCACCTCGACCTTGAAGCCATAGCCTGGCTTGAGGATTTCCTTATCGACCTCGACTCTACCGTTATAGTGGTATCGCACGACCGCCACTTTTTAAACAAGGTTTGCACCCACACGGTGGATATTGACTACAAGAAAGTCACCATGTATGTGGGCAATTACGATTTCTGGTACGAATATACGCAGATGGCACAGCGGCAGATGCGCGAACAAAACAAAAAGGCAGAAGCCAAAATCAAAGAACTTCAGGATTTCATATCCCGTTTCAGCGCAAACGCGTCAAAATCAAAACAGGCGACAAGCCGAAAAAAGCTCCTTGACAGCATTAAGGTTGAAGATATACCCGTATCGTCAAGGCGTTTTCCGTATGTTGATTTTAAGCCCGACCGCAAAGTCGGCAACGAGGTGCTGACCGTAACGGGAATCTCAAAGACGATAGGCGACAGAAAAGTGCTCGACAACGTAAGCTTTACCATACTGCCGAGGCAAAAAGTGGCTTTTGTCGGCAGCGACCCGCTCGCAAAGACCACACTTTTTAAAATACTGATGGAAGAAATCGAGCCCGACGAAGGCACTTTCAAATGGGGCGTAACCACATCACGCAGTTATTTGCCGACGGATAACTCGGCATATTTTGACGGCTGTGACGATTCTCTTATAGATTGGATCAGGAACTACTCAAACCTTGTTTTTGAAGCCGATATAAGGAGCTGGCTCGGCAGAATGATGTTCTCGGGAGAAGAGGCAACAAAAAAAGCGAATGTACTCTCCGGCGGAGAGCGTGTAAGATGTATGCTCTGCAAAATGATGCTTTCGGGCGCAAATGTACTTTTGCTTGACGAGCCGACAAACCACCTCGACCTTGAATCCATCGCCTCATTAAACGACGGCCTTATCAAATATCCCGAAACAATACTTTTCACATCGCATGACCATCAGTTTGTGGAGACGGTTGCCGACCGCATAATCAATGTAACGCCCGGTCACTTCTTTGATGAAGCGATTACTTTTGACGAATACGTTGAAAAAACATCGGAGCAAAATGATAAAAAATAACGATATGCAAAAAAGCAAACAGCAAAAAGTGTTTTCGCTGTTTGCTTTTTTATACGGTCTTTTGTACGAACATTCTGCCCGCTTTCGGCACTTTGCATTTCATAAAAAGGCAAAACATAAAACCCTTAAAAAGCCTATAACATCAAGCTTTTTAAGGGTTTTATGAATGGTGAGCCATCGGAGATTCGAACTCCGGACACCTTGATTAAAAGTCGCATAAAAAGCAAGCATTATCAAGGCTTCCAACGGTTTGTACGGACATTTTTAATGTAATATCTGCGAAATACGCTCGTCAAGCTGTTTTGACACAAGGGCAACTCTCTCTTGGCTGATGTGCGTATATATATCATTTGTTACTTGAATTGAAGAGTGTCCCATAAGCTGTTGTGCATCCTTCGGCTTAACATTCGCCTCATAAAGTAGTGTCGCATAAGCGTGGCGAAGCTGATGCGGTGTAAAGTTAATTTCGGCATTACTTTTATACTTCTCCCACCTTTTGCGGAATTGCTGTTTCGTATAAGGCTTTTCTCCGCCGAATAAAAAGTTATTTTTATCTCCGCTCGGCAACTTCTCTAAAAGTATATCGGGTATGTAAATGTAGCGGTCGCCGCTTTCTGTTTTAGTCGATTGCTGAACAATCGGTGTATTTTGATTTTGTTCGCTGTACACAATCGTTTTATGAATATGAATTCTTCTATTCGGTATATCGATGTCTCTATGCTGTAAAGCGAGAGCTTCTCCCTTACGGCACCCTGTAAATAACAGGAAAAATGCGAAAAAGCCAAACTCGGAATCAACATTATCAATTACCTTTTGTATGTCCTTATTTGACGGTAATTCCCTTTTGCTTTTCTTTAGCTGTCGGGGAATTTTCGTAGGCTCAACAGGGTTAAACTGAATATAGCCATATAACATCGCATACTTGAATATGAGATTAAGAATAATTCTATGCACCTTAACCGTCTGCTTTGCATATTGCTTCGTTGCAAGCTTATCAATAAATTGTTGAATTTCGATTGCAGTAATCTCGGCAACGGGAATGTCTTCGAACTGTTTGACCACCCTGTTATATGCAGGCACATAGCTTATACGAGTATTGACTGATATTTCTTCCCAATGTGAATTTTTCCACGCCTCAGCAACAACAGAAAAATAGTGCTTTTCAATTCTTGTCTGCTTTGCTTTGAAAGCTTTTTCCTTCTCGGACAGTTCTGTTTTTGTCTTGTAATAAAAAGTGTGTTGGATCTTCTTACCTTCAATCGTAAAGGTCTTTTGTGTCTCATAGTAACCGTTTTTTCTTTTTTTCATAAAAAAATACTCCTTCTGTGTACGGAAATTACACTTGCGGAGTATGGATTTCAATGCTATAATAAATGTAGCATTGAAAACGGCGTGAGTTCGTACAGTGTCATTTTCGTACTCTTGTTTTTAATGCAGCCCCCTGTTCCAGCAGGGGGTGTTTTTTATTTTTTATTTGGATTCTTACAAGGTGTATGTAATCCATCAATATGTTCTTTCAAACTCGGTTTTATTGGTTGCCACATAGGATCAAGAATAAAATCAATTCCTTCTCGTCTTGCATGCTTAGCAGCAGGAACGAAATCACTATCTCCGGCGATAAGAACAATTTGGTCAACAAGCCGTTTTTGAGCAAGAGAAGCAATATCAAGCCCGATTCTCATATCAACTCCTTTTTGAGCAATTTCCAAATAAATATCTGATTCAGTAATTTGGTCAACTGTGATTTCTTTCCTAAACAGTTTTTTCAACACTTCGGGCTTTAACACATAACTTGATGAACTCTCAAGGATTTCTCCAAATCTCAAAGCAACTTTGCGTTTGCTTGCCATTGCATCGAAAAAATCATTTGACCAGGAATACAATTCAGATTTTTTCAAATTCACGCTTTTTTGAGTTATCGGATTGAAAACGGTTTTTTCTAATGGACGACAATCATAATAGAAAATACGATACAATTCATTTGGAGAATCTTTCGTTGCATAATCAATATGTTTGTTGCAATAAGAAATAAGTTCACTTGCTCTTTCTTCGGGTGTCTTATGTCCGAACAAGGCATTCGCCCTTTTACGGTAAAATCCACCGTCAACTAAAATTGCTGTTTTACCCATATTTTTCTCCTTAATAAAAAAATAAAAAAAGCCCTTGACCTCGAAAATCCCCTTATGGTGGGGCATCTACTATCAAGAGCTGGTTAACTTTGTAAAGCACAGTAAACTGTACTTACATAATTATTATATGCAAATTATTTACGGAAGTCAACAACTTTTTTTCGTTTTACAAAAAAATTTTTTTCAATTTTCTCTCAATTTATGCCCAATCCAATCTCTGTATATAGGTATATTTTTTATATCAAACTGTTTTTACCTTTGTAACAGATTTAAGTTCAGTAATAGAAAACATCACATCACTCGTCATTCTCAAACAAGTACTCGTTCATCATCTTAAGCGCCTGTTGCTTTTTATCTTCGGATAAGTTCTTAAACTGCTCAAGCATTTTCATTCCCTTTCAGATACTTCTGAAGGAGAAACTATTTTGTGTTCGAACTTATCAAACCCCATAATGATTCCTCGTTTCAACTATACTAAGATTTTCCTTCACGCCCTGAGTCCCATTATTGGTACATAGAACTATAGAACTATTGACAAAGAAATTAACTTGTGATATTCTTCAATCGAACATTTGTTCTGATATTCTGAAAGGAGCGTAAAAATGACACTGTACGAAAAGGAATTATTAGACATAATTCATTCTGCGCCAAATAAGGAATACGCTCTCATAAAGGCTCTTGAGATTATTATTTCGATTTCGTTGAAAGAGCAGCCTTCAACATCTCAAGAACCATCTTCTGCTTGTCCTCGGGAAGACCCCTGAATAGTTCAAGCAGTTCCTTTTCCTCTTCGGATAATTCCGGAGAGGATTTTTCTTTATGCATGGGTACATCTGCTCCCATAAGCCAAGCAATAGAAACACCCAATGTTAAAGCTAATTTTTCCAAATTTTCTTGTGTAGCTTTGTACGCACCTTTTCTATATTGACTTATAGCGCCTTCGTTTATCCCTGAGAGTCGAGATAATTCAGCTGCCGTCATTTTTTTATTAGCCAGTGCAAGTTCTAATCGTTCCTTAAAATCTGCCAAAATCTCACCTTCTTTTTTATAAAATAGTATCATATTTCTTTAGATTTTGCAACTAAAAATTTAGAAATATGAATTTTTTGTTTAATTTTGTATTGACTTTAGAAATCTATAGTTATATAATAAAAACATAATTTATAGCAAAAGGGGGTGAGTATATGTTTGATTATTCACATCTTCTTGGTAAAATGCGTGAAAAGAACTTAACGCAAGAAGAACTGTCTACCGCTGCTTCAATCGGAGTTGTAACTCTCAATCGTTCACTACACCATGATAGACCGTTTAGGCAAGACGAAATGGCAAACATTTTGTCTGTGCTTGGAGAGCCACTTTCAAGTATTGAACATTATTTTTTTGTTAACAAACTTTAGAAATGTAAAGTTTGTTAACTCAAAAAAACTGCTGAAGTGTGTTTTCAACAGAGTTTTCGCCAAGTTTTTTTACTCAATATTTCTTGCAAGTTTTCACTCAATGCAACACACGCATTGTTCTTAAGAAAATGTCATAACTTTAGCAGTTTTGGTTCTGCTGTAAAGACCATTATGCAAATGACATATGCGAATTCTTAATACGGTGAAGCATTTTAAGCGAGTGCCGTCTCTGTTTTTTTATATCTGCTTAACTGCAGTAAATAACGCCGTATCAGTAATTGCCTTAGACAGTTTTAAGGTGTTATGTCTCCACCATGGCCAACACATATATTGAGAACAGAAAAGAGAAATATTTTTTCGATTTGAATCATCCCCTTTACGCTAATGGTCAAATTCATTTTAACAAAATTTATCAGACTTGTAAAGTTTTTTTCCAAAACTGACAAAGAAAGGAGAAATATGAGCCACATAAAAAAGATAAAGTGCCACATCTCTAAACAGAGAAAAGAAAATAATTCGATTGATATGTTAAATTTCACACCGTCTTTTCAGCTCAACAGCATTATCAATCACGAGGCTCAGAACAACGAGAGCCTCATTAAACTGGCAAAGGCTGAAATAGCAGGACGGGCTGTTATTGCTGCCTATGTAAAAATGACGGGAAAGCACCTTTCGTTTGAGGATATGAACATCAACCGAAAATATATCCTTGAAGAAATAGACCGCTTCGGTAATGATTTGAAAATGGTTGAGATTTTTGACAGTTTTTTCCTTATAGACGGGAAATAAAAGACATCATCAGTTGAATTGAGAAGTTTTCCCCCTTCTTAATAAAAGAAAGCAGTTTCCTTATTGCTTCGGGACTTCTTAATTTATCGGCTATTAAATGTCCTTCAAAGGATAAGCCGTTTATATATGTTGTATGGCTAACATCCAAAAGATATTCGTCAAAAAATCCTACCGAATTGCATTGTTTTGCGTGATATTCGATTTCTTCAAATGTGTATTTTTTGAGATATTTGTATTTTGAAAAATCACTTCCCGCCGAAACAATTAAGTCATCATCAGAGCTCTCAACAGTCAAAAGAATAGCTCTGATACATTCGGGATTCAGTTTCATATAATCACCACCTTTCACGGCGATTATATCACATTTCAACAGAAAGGAGAAATGAAATATAATGCGAGAAAAAGAATGCTACAGAGACAATTTAGAGCGACTCGACAGACGATTCCCCGAAAAAGAATGTCTGAAACAAAAGGAATGTGCAGAATTCCTCGGCTGTTCGCCTCGCACAATCAAAAGAAAATATGGAATTACCCAAATAACCAAAGCAGCGTTTGCACGGTTAATTTCATAGCCGGAGAGGAAGAGAAAAATGTCAATAGCAGTTAAAACCATAGCAGAAATAAAGGAGGTACAAAAATGAAAGGGTACAAGGCTTTCCGCAAAGGTATGATTTGCGCTCCGGACGAGCAGCACATAAAGCAGTATGCGGAAAATACAGTATTTGAAGAGGACTCGGCGGAAGTGTGCAAGAAAGGAATGCACTTCTGTAAAGACCCGCTTGCTGTTCTTGACTACTATCCCCTCGTTGATGAGAACGGAGATACGTCCGAATTTGCCGAAGTCGAAGCGTTAGACGAATGCAAAACTGACGACGGGCAGAAATACTGCACTAAAAAGCTTAAAGTAGGAGCCAAACTCAGTTTTTCGGCACTCGTTCAAGCAAGCGTTAATTTCGAGCTTGAAAAAAGTGCGAAAACAAAAACGCACGATATGGATGACGAAAAGATATCAAGTAAGAGCAACTCTGCACAGATAGGCTCGAGTGGCGACTGGGCACGGATAGGCTCGAGTGGCAACTCTGCACGGATAGGCTCGAGTGGCGACTCTGCACGGATAGGCTCGAGTGGCGACTCTGCACAGATAGGCTCGAGTGGCGACTGGGCACAGATAGGCTCGAGTGGCGACTGGGCACAGATAGGCTCGAGTGGCGACTCTGCACAGATAGGCTCGAGTGGCGACTCTGCACGGATAGGCTCGAGTGGCGACTGGGCACGGATAGGCTCGAGTGGCAACTCTGCACAGATAGGCTCGAGTGGCGACTCTGCACGGATAGGCTCGAGTGGCTACGGTGCACAGATAGGCTCGAGTGGCGACTCTGCACAGATAGGCTCGAGTGGCGACTGGGCACGGATAGCAAGCTCAGGCAAGCATAGCGTGATATGCTGTGCCGGAAACGGCTCTATCGTCAAAGCAAAAATAGGCAGTTGGGTTACTCTCGCCGAATGGCTATATGACAAAGTGGAGTGTGCGTTCATCCCCGTATGTGTAAAGACCGAGTACGTTGACGGGGAGAAGATTAAAGCCGATACACCTTACAAACTCGTCAATGGAAGGTTTGAAGAGGTAAAAGGTTGAAAGAAATGATTAAATCTTTTTTTGAGTTACTTGTTATCTTGGCGATTATATACGGCTACATTCATGAACAGGACGTTATCGATTTCGAGCAGCGGTTAAAAGCAAAGATTTTAAAATTCTTATTAGGAGTAATGAAATGATAACAAAATACAAATGGAAAACTAATGACGAATGGTTAGATCTCAGAAAAGCTTATATCGGTGGATCTGAGGCAGGCTCTATAATCGGAATGAATCCATACAAGAGTGCTTATACTCTTTGGGCGGAAAAGACAGGCAGAGCATTACCTTTCGAAGGCAACATAACAACAGAAGTCGGGGCTTATCTTGAAGAGTTTGTTGCCAAAAAATTTGAGCACGAAACAGGGAAAAAAGTCAGGAGAGAAAATTTCATGCTCGTCAACGATAAGTACCCGTGGGCAGAAGCTAATGTTGACAGAATGGTGGTTGGCGAAAAAGCATTGCTTGAAATCAAGACTACAAACAGCTTCCCTAACATGAAGAAGATTAAGGGCGGAGAATTCCCCGACGCTTGGTATGCGCAGATGACACATTATCTTGCTGTTACTGAGCTTGAAAGGGCTTATCTCGCTGTTCTTGTTAACTGCAGAGAAATACACTTCTTCACGCTTGAAAGAGACGAGGAAGAGATTCAAGCTCTTATGGAGCAAGAGAAAAGGTTCAAGCATTACATAGACACAGATGCAGAACCTCCTGTTGACGGCTCTGATTCGACCACCGATACAATAGCGGAAATGTATCCGGATGACAACGGTACTACAGTAAGCCTTATCGGCTATGAAAATGACCTGAGACAATACCTTGACATAACGCAGAATATCCGAGACCTTGAAGCGTTAAAGAAAGAAAAAATCAATAAAATCAAGGCTTTTATGGGTGCTGCCGAAAATGGCGAATCAGATAATTTCAAGTGCACTTGGAAAACGGGAAATAGGAATTCATTTGATGTAAAAGCATTCACACAAGATCATCCCGACATAGACCTATCGGGATATTATAAACAATCACAATACAGAACTTTTAGAATAAACGAAAGGAAATGAACATCGTGGGAAAAATCCAAAATCAAGTAGCAACTACAACAAAAAAAGACGTCTCCATGAAAGGCTTAATTAAGTCTATGGAGGGTGAAATCGCCAAAGCATTGCCGAGTGTAATAACACCGGAACGTTTTACTCGAATGACCCTCTCGGCTATTTCGGTAAATCCTAAGCTTGCAGATTGCACCCCTAAGTCCTTTCTCGGCGCGATGATGAATGCAGCACAGCTCGGTCTTGAACCTAACACTCCTCTCGGACAGGCTTATTTAATTCCTTATAAAAATCACGGAATTGATGAAGTACAGTTCCAAATAGGTTACAAAGGTCTTATAGATCTTGCTTACCGGAGCGGCGAAGTTGAACTTGTACAAGCCCAGGTCGTTTATGAGAACGATACCTTCGAGTGTCAGTACGGGCTTGAACCGAAACTTTTACACATTCCCGCCGACAGCAACAGAGGCGACCCGATAAAGGTTTATGCCTTATTCAGGACGAAATCGGGCGGATACGGCTTTGAAGTAATGTCTATGGACGATGTAAAAAAACATGCAGAGAAATACAGCAGAGCCTATTCAACTGCATACTCTCCGTGGAAGACAAACTTCGAAGAAATGGCCAAGAAAACCGTTCTTAAAAAGGTCTTGAAATACGCTCCGATGAAATCCGATTTCGTAAGAGCTATTTCATCGGATGAAAGTATAAAATCGGAAATATCTTCAGATATGTATGAAGTCGCAGACGAAACGATCTATGTCGATGTTGACGAAGAGACGGGAGAAGTTAAAGAAAATGATACAACGCCAAACGGACAAAACGTTTAATTATATGCAAGCAAACGGTTCTATTACTTATAAACAAATGATGAGCGTGTTGAATATCAACTCCCCGAGAGACATAATCCGACAGCTCAAAAAAGACGGCGTACCAATCCTTACAGAGAGAGTTCAATATACCAAAAAGGACGGCACAAAAAGCTTTTATCACAAATTCAGTATAAAGGAGAATATTGACAATGACAAGAATTAACGTAATCGGAACAGATAAGGAATACATCATAGACGATGTAAACGAAGTATACCAAGACGAAAAATCCGGATTCAGTCTTTTTGTTTATGACGGTAAAATTATTAACGCACCTACAAACAGGTTGCTTATTGAAACCGACATAAAAAGCAACGAAGACATTGTTAAACTTAAAGCAAAAGTGGATAAGACCAATGATTAACTGTGCTTTTATAATGGGTCGGCTTATTGCCGACCCCGAGCTTCGCACCACTCCGAGCGGCATATCGGTTACATCTTTTTGCGTTGCCGTTGACCGTTCATATGTAAAATCCGGTGAAGAGAGACAGACCGATTTTATCAACGTTGTTGCATGGCGCCAGACGGCTGATTTTGTCACACGCTATTTCCACAAGGGCTCTATGATAGCGGTTCAAGGCTCTATTCAGACCCGTTCCTATGAAGATAAGAACGGCAACAAGCGAACCGCTGTTGAGATAGTTGCAGAGAAGGTGTCCTTTTGCGGCTCAAAGAGCGGCTCAAATGGAAGTTTCGACACGCAGACGAGTAATTACACTCAAAACAGTCAAAACGGCGAATTAAGCACAGACAGCGAAGATTTTGAAGATGACAGCGGGCTTCCGTTTTAATTTAAGTTAATAAGCTAAGGAGTAATGAAATGGCGGCATATGGATACATCAAAGCGTATCGTTCTTTGCTTGATTGTTGGTTGTGGGAAGATCGTCCGTATTCTTACGGACAAGCATTTGAATACATTCTATTTTCGGCGTGTTTTCGCCCTTGTAAACTATTGATTGATAAGAAAATTGTCGAGGTTGACAGAGGCGAATTTTACACTTCAATTCGGAAATTGTCGGAACAATTTGGTTGGTCAAGGGATAAAACAAAACGTTTTCTCGACCTGCTAAAATCAGACGCGAAAATTGCTTATCAAACGAGCCACCGAAACACTCTCGTTAAAGTGCTGAATTACAGCAAATATCAAGACGAAGCGGTTGAAAAAGAGCCACCGATTGAGCCACTTAAAAGCCACTTAAAAGCCACTCAAAAGCCACTCGCCGACACAAAAGAAGAAAGTAAAGAAAGTAAAGAAAGTAAAATATATAACTCTCCTGACGGAGAGTTGCAAAAAATCATCGAGCTGTTTAATTCAATATGCGTGTCGCTTCCGAACATTCAGATGACCGACAGTCGAAGAAGGGTTTTAAAAAATTCAAAAATAAAAGACTGGGAACAGCTGTTTGTCAAAGTTGAGGCTTCGGACTTCTTAAGCGGACGAGTCAAGGATTGGAAGGCAAGTTTTGATTGGATCATCAAGCCAAGCAATGCGGTAAAAATTCTCGAAGGCAATTACGACAACAAACAACACACAGTAAGCGATGTAAGCGGTACAGAAAAAATGGCAGCAGCGTTAGGAGAGTTTATAAATGGCAACTAAAAAATGCATAGCCGAATGTCTTATGGCTATAAAAATAATTTATCCTTATTTCGCGAAAGACACAGACGAAAAAGCTCTTGCGAAAATTTGGTGTTCCGTATTCTCAGATTTTCCGGATTCTTTAATAATCGTAAGTCTGAAAGATTGCTTGCAGAATATATCCTCTCCGCCCTGCCCGGCTGACATAATTAAAACGGCACACAAGCTCTATGCTCCATCCGCATATGAGCGCTTTTCCCTCCTTACCACAAAGCTTCGCAAGGTTGAAAAAGAAGAACAACGATTTACATACACCGTTGTTGAGGAAAACGGAAAAACGGTAGGCGAAAACGCACGGGCTACTGTTGCCGAGCTATGGGAAACAATGCCCCCTGACCTCAAATTGTATCTCGGAAGTCAAGGTGAAATGATAAGATTGAGCCGCGACCTGTCTGACGAAGCCCTTAAGTTTGAGCGGGTACGATTTGAAAAATACTATGCAACGCAGCCAAAATCCACAAGAATCTTATTAGAATCGTACAACGATAAAGTTTTAGCAACTCATCAAGAAGAGGTAAAAGCACTCAATGAATTATGAATACATAATCCCTTTAGTTCCGCCAACCAACAACAAGTACATCGGCAACGGCTCAAAAGACAAAAATTTTCAATACCAGACGGAAAAAAAGCATTGGGCAGGATATGTCAATCTTTTTTGCAATCCAAAACCGCCTTTCCCGATAGCGAGGGCAAAAGTAACTCTGCACTATCACTTCAAGGATAAACGCAGACGGGACCCGGATAATTACTCAGGCAAGTTTATTCTTGACGGTTTGGTGCGAGCCGGGATATTGCAGGATGATAGCTTTGCTGTGATAGACTTGGAATTGAAAGCGGATGTTGATATGAATAAACAGGGATACACAGTAATTGAAGTGGGACAAATTCGTTAAACAAATAAGGAGAAAAGAAGTAATGAACGGTCAAATCGATTTATTTGATGAAATTATCGTTGATAATTTTGCGGGAGGCGGCGGCGCCTCAACCGGAATTGAACTTGCTACAGGTCGTCCTGTTAATATAGCAATTAACCACGACCCCGATGCGATACTAATGCATAAAACAAATCATCCATACACAGAGCATTATCAAGCTTCGGTATGGGATATTGACCCCGAAAAAGTATGTCAAGGCAGAAAAGTCGGGCTTGCTTGGTTCAGCCCAGATTGTAAACACTTTTCTAAAGCGAAGGGCGGAAAACCCGTTGACAAAAAAATAAGAGGTCTTGCTTGGATTGTTTTGCGTTGGGCTGCAAAAGTCCGGCCAAGAGTGATAATGCTTGAGAATGTTGAAGAGTTTCAGACTTGGGGACCCGTGCGAAAAGGGAAACCCGTCAAAAGCAAAGTCGGGCAAACATTTAATAAGTTTATTGAGCAATTAAAGGCTCTTGATTACGATGTCGAGTACAGAGAACTCAAAGCCTGCGATTACGGAGCTCCGACAATTCGTAAAAGATTTTTTCTTATTGCTCGATGTGATGGCAACCCAATAGTATGGCCCGAAGCTACACACGCACCGGCAGACAGTCCTGAAGTGACCACGGGAAAGAAAAAGCCTTATAAATCAGCAGCAGAATGCATTGACTTTTCTCTACCGTGTCCTTCTATATTTGAGCGAGCCAAGCCATTGGTACCGAACACTTTACGCAGAATAGCAAGAGGGCTTGATAAGTTCGTTATAAGAGAAGCAAAGCCGTATTTAGTACATATCGGCAACGGAGAGCGAAACGGTCAGCTTCCCCGAATATATGACATTGACAAACCGCTTAATACGGTTGTCAGTTCGTGCAAGCAGTATTTAATAGCCCCTTCGCTTATTCAGTACCATTCAGAAACGGCAAAAAGCGAAGTCAGAGGGCAGAAAATCAATAAGCCGATAATGACAATTGACGGTTCGGGCAGATATGGAGTTCAAATTCCTTTTCTTACAAAGTTTCAGCAAAACTCATTGGGACAGAAATGCGTAAAGCCTCTTGATACAGTAATGGCAGGAGCGACAAGGTTTGGAATGGTATCTCCTTTCCTTACACAATATTACAGCGGAGCGGATCACGCTAACACGGTTACAAATCCATTGCAAACCGTTACTGTTAAGCCGAGACATTTTCTCAACGACTGCTTTTTAACAGTATTGAGAAATCACATGGACTCCAAAAGTATAAATGAACCTCTCAATACAATTACAGCCAGAGCAATGCATTTTAGCTTTATAAAAGTGTATGTTAAACAGTATTCCGAAGATGTATGGCTTGGACTTGGGCATTGGCAAAAAATCAGAGCAATGTTAAACGAATACACGGATTGGAAGCTTAAAGATAATGAAATCATCGTTTTTAACATTGACGGAACGGAATATTTCATTTACGACATCGGAATGAGAATGTTACAGCCAAAAGAATTATATGCAGCGCAAGGCTTCCCGAAAGATTATGTTATCGAAAAAGATTATCTCGGTAATACATATCCAAAATCAAAGCAGGTTGCCCGTTGCGGTAATGCTGTTCCACCGCCATTTGCAACAGCGCTCGTGAGAGCAAATCTCCCCGAATATTGCGGTACATATATACTGACAATGGCTGATTTATTAGAAAGGATGGCAATATGAGCGACAAGAGAATTGAAAGCGTACAGATAAGCATAAAACCGAAATGGTGTGAGCTTATTGCGAAAGGCGAAAAGACGGTTGAAGTCAGGAAGACGAAACCCAAGTTTAAAACGCCGTTCAAGGTTTATATTTACTGCACAAGTGTAAAAAGCTTGAATTTGCAGGAATATGTCAATATACATCAAGCAACAGGTGGCGCTGTTGACGATTGGAGCGGCAAGGTTATAGGCGAGTTTATATGCGATTATATTTATGAAAATATGTCATACGATTGCGAAGGCCCTTGTGTCTCGGTATCTGACCTCAAAAAATATGCAAATGGCAAACCGCTTTACGGTTGGCATATATCCGACCTTGTAATTTACGACAAGCCGAAAGAGTTGAGTGAATTTGAAAAACCATGCAATCATAACTGCTTTGTCCCATGCCCTCATTATCGAGGCAAGGAATACGAATGTGAAAAACCTATAATAACAAGACCGCCACAGAGCTGGTGCTATGTTGAGGAGGTAAAAGAATGAAGATAATATATGACGATTTACCCGAATTTATTGAGGTGCGGTTGCGTTGCGAAAATACAAGGAAAAAATCAATAATCGAGATTTGTGCTGAAGTCATCAACCCCGAATTGTTAAGGAGTGATACAGAATGAATTGTCGAGATTGTCTGCATTTTAAGGCGTGTTATGAAATGGCGACAGCAAATAATGCGGATGAGTTTAACACAATGTTCGCTGAGAAATGTGAAGATTTCACCAACCGTTCCGAATGGGTACATTTGCCAAGTGACGAATATACCTTTACTGTTCGCGGTGATATTGCAAAGGGACTTATTATTTCAAATTGTCGAGCAGCAGAAAAAGCATTGGAGGAATAAACAATGGAGTGTACAGAGAAAAATATTGACAAGAATAAATTGTTGAAATTCTCGGTAGACGCAGATAATCTAAATCGGATAAGTATTTATCAAAAAAAAGAGTGATGATATGAGAAAATACATAGAAATCATTGCAGTCATTCTTGTTTTCATCGGAGCGGCGGTATTATCCGTTTATTTAATTTCAAAGGTGTTTTTGAAATTACTCGTTTTTATATGTTGGGCGGTGATTTTGGTATGACATACGAAGAACTAAACAGTTTATTTTATCTCCGTAAGCGAATAGAATATTTGCGGCGGCGCATTGACGAGTTGAGTAATGAAGATGGTCTTAATGGCATAAGTTATACCGGTATTTCAACCGGATTAGGCGTATCATCTCCGGTTGAAAGAATAGCAATTAAACGAACAGCGCTTATAAATGAATATAACGAAGCAATCGAACAAGCGCTATCCAAAGAACAAGAAATATGTGCTTTTATTGAAAATACTAAAGACGCAGAAATAAAATTTATAATGCAAAAACGGTTCTTACAGTTTATGACCTACGAAAAAATAGCCAACGAGATTCACAGCGACAGAACCTCGGTAAGCAAAAAGTTAGGAAGGTATTTGAAAAAAAGCCGTTGAAAATTTCCCACAATTCCCGTTGTATATATGTTACAATAATATTGTGGAATAAAAACCACAGGGATTTTTTCATTACCTCCTTTCTTCAAAGGGCGGCTATTTTATATAGCCGCCACATTTTTTTGGGAGCAGAAAAATGAAAATACAAGAAATTGCAATAGGCAAAATAAAGCCTTACAAATACAATCCGCGAGATAATGACGATGCCGTACCTCTTGTTATGGCAAGCATTCACGAATTCGGATTCAAGGTACCGATAGTCATTGATAAAAATAACACTATCGTTTGTGGCCACACAAGATATAAAGCGGCAAAACAGCTCGGGCTGTCAAAGATTCCGTGCGTTGTCGCCGACGACTTATCCGAAGAGCAAATTAAAGCCTTCAGACTCGCCGACAACAAAGTTGCCGAAAAGGCAAAATGGGACAAAGGGCTTCTCGACCTTGAGCTTGACGGAATATTCGATATCGATATGACCGTTTTTGATTTTGACATATCCGACAACGAAGATGAAGAAATCGAGATTGAGAAAAAGTCCCACAGAGAGAACACCTACGGAATATATAATCTTGACCTTGTTGACCTCGAAAGAACAACAGGATTTTATCAAATGCCGACTCTCGAGAAGTGCCTTATTATTCCGACAGACCTAATCGGCTTTAATTATATGCTTTCAAGTACGGACACGGACAAAGGTATCCATTGTTTTGTTGACGATTATCAATTTGAACGACTTTGGAACAGCCCGCACAAATACACAGACAGAATATCAGAATTTGAGTGCTTTTTAACTCCGGATTTCAGCTTGTATATGGATATGCCTATGTCGATGAAGATATGGAACATATTTCGCAGTCGCCTTATAGGGCAGTTTTTCCAAGACCAAGGAATTGATGTCATTCCGACAGTAAGCTGGGCAGAGAAAGAGACCTTCGATTTCTGCTTTGACGGAGTCGCAAAAGGTTCGGTTGTCGCTACAAGCACAATCGGAGTGAAAAGAAGTGATTATTCAATGCAGATATGGCGAAGCGGTATGGATGAAATGATAAAGCGCATAAAACCGTATGCCATTTTAGTATATGGCGGAGAGGTTGAGTACGATTATAAGGACATTCCTGTATGTTACTACGAAAACAAGGTTACCGAGAGATTGAAAAATGCAAAGGAATAAGATACAATGGGCGGAAGAGGAGCAAGTAGCGGAATATCTGATAAAGGTGTTCCTTACGGAAGAGAATATACATCAGTTTTGAAAAGCAGCAACATAAAGTTTGTTAAGAAAAATGACGAATCCGCTTCGGCACCATTGGAAACAATGACACGAGGTCGTGTATATGTTACTCTCGGTAGTGATGGCGAACCTCGTTATATTTCTTATCATGATAATGAAAACAAGCGAAATAAAACTGTTGACTTAAAAAAAGCGCACAATGGAGTTTTGCCCCACACTCATCATGGATATGAGCATAATGAAAATGACACGGCAAAGGGATACGCCAACTTAACAACAGAAGAAAAGAAAATGGTTGCTAAAGTAAAAAAAATATGGCATAATAAAAAAGGCGATAGGTAGTAGTATAAGAATGAGTACCTTCCATCGTGTTGAGGTCCCGGTGGAAATCCGGGCGCCTATCGCTGTAAATATACTTATTGTTAACCGTTGACTCAACAGTCAGCGGTATTTTTATGCCCAAAAGGAGAATGACAATGCTTAATATAGAGTTACAACATTTCGGTGGCAGAGGAGCAGCAAGCAGTACCGCTAAAGGCAAGTCTTCCTTAAAATATTTTAAGGAAGCTGCGAGACAGTTTAATGAAGCAAAAATAAGCGCAAATAAGGGTAATTATTACGCCCTCGAGTATACACACGCAAACGGTGAAACCATAACATACTATTCACAGGGTAATGGTAACTTTGAGCAAAAAGAAAGTCTTATGGAAAAAACACACTCTCGGCGCAAGGGCACGCTCAAAGCAAGCTATACCAAACAGTAAGGTGATTTAATGCCAAACGCCGAAAATCTTATACCTAACAACAAACGAAGCCCGAGAGAAGTAAGGGAAAACGGCAGAAAAGGCGGAATTGCCTCAGGAGAAGCAAGACGTAAGAAAAAGCAGACAGCCGAGTTGATGAAAAACATATTAAATTCTTCCCTTGAGGGAAAAAACAGGCAGACTGTCAAGGCTTTTGCGGGCGAACTCGAAGACGAAGATCTGACGGTCAACGCCCTTATGGCGGCAGGACTCGTCAAAGCAGCGGCTACAGGTAATGTTAAAGCATTTGAGGCGGTACAGAGATATATCGGTACGGATGAACAAGCAACAAAAGACGAATACCACTTACCGATTACAGATATAACAACAGACTTTGTCAATGTCTATCGACTTATTCACGAGGTATGGAACGGCGAATCGGATGTTCACGAAATTATCTCAAAAGGTGGACGTGGTTCAATTAAATCTAACTTTTGGGCGGCGATTGTCGAAGAAACAATCTATAATGACGAGCAGGCTCATTGTGTATTCACAAGACGATACAAGACGGACTTGAGAGGCTCTGTGTATAACCAATTTATGAAGACGGTTATACGGCACGGAAGAATTGACGATTGGGAATTTACCACTTCGCCTATGCGAGCTGTATATAAAAAGACCGGACAGCAGGTGCTGTTTGTAGGTGCGGACAAGCCTATAAGCTTGAAATCATACAATGTAACTTTCGGCTATGTTAAAATGCTTCTCCACGAGGAAGCGGACGAAATGGCAGGAGTTGCGCAGATGGATAACATTGAAGACACATTTCTTCGTTCTGACACACCGGCTCTTGATGTTAAGATTTTCAACCCACCGCAGAGCGCCAATAATTTTATGAACACGTATGTCGAGGAAAAGCGCAATGACCCAAGCACATATATAGCTCACTCTTATTATTACAATGTCCCACAAAAATGGCTCGGGGCACGCTTCTTTGAGCGCGCGGCATGGTTCAAACAGCATAAGCCAAGATATTATCAGAACAACTATCTCGGAGAAGTTACAGGAACAGGCGGAGTAATATTTGATAATGTCGAAACACGGAAGCTTACGGATGAATTCATCCAAGAACTTCCGTATTTTAATTACGGATTAGACTTCGGATATGAACATCCGCAGGTTTTTATTAAGGCATATTATGACAGCGACACCGATATATTATATCCTGTTGAAGAGGTATATTCGAGAAGGTGCAAGAATAGTACATTTGCCAGAAAAATAAACAAATATAAAAATGTCGAAATTCTTGCCGATTCTGCACGCCCAGACAACATTAAGGAGATGCAGGATTGGGGATTTGATATTATAGGCGCCAAGAAACGCTGGGGTGCAAACAACGGCCGTGATTACTGTTGGGAATGGCTGAGGCAATGTAACAAGATTGTTGTTGACCCCGAACGAACGCCGCACCTATATAAAGAGTTGACAACGCTTGAATTTGAACAGCTCAAGGACGGTACATTCTCAAGCGAGTATCCAAGACTTAACGAGGACTGCATTATGGCTCTTATATACGGATTGAACCGTGTAATAATGGAGACAAGGCAAGAAGATTTATATATTGACGAAGTTATGAATGAGGATGATGTAGAAGATGAATTCGATGATTGAAGGGATAATCCTTAAGATTGCAAATCGGCTTGGCCTCGAACTGCAAAAAAAGAAGGATCTAAAAATCAAATATAGCGACAAAGGGATAAATCCCACCGCAATAGGTGCTAATGTTGTTACCAACATAGCCGTTGACGATAGCGACATACAAGTGATTGGAGACTCAGCAAGAGCGCAAGCAATTCAAGAGCTTCTGTATTACTATGTTGACAATATTCTTTCAGTCGCGGCTGAAGTGTCCCTCGGTACAGGCGATTGCCTTATAAGACCGTATACAGACGGAGACGATATCGGATTTAATGTTATCGGCTCGGATGATTTCTTGATAACTTCCTCAATAGGATATCGACTTAAAGGAGTTGTCATTAAGCTGGATGAGTACGAAACAAAAACAGCCACTTACAGACTGTTTGAAAGTCAATCGTTACAAACGAAAGAAAATAGGCGAGTTGTTCTCATTAACCGCTTCGCATATAAGGGCACGGATGAAATCGACATAACCAAAACAATATGGAAAGATATCACAACCGAAGAATATATTGTTGCAGATCAGCTTTTGTTAGGGCGGTATAAATGCCCTACCATCAACCGTGATAATTATAATTCCGCAAACGGGGTACCGATTACATTCGGGTGCGCCGAAATCATAGACAACATCAAAAAGAAATATGAGCAATACAACGATGAGTTTGACCGTAAAGAGTCAAAAATATTCGCGGATAGAACTCTTTTCAGAAGAGACAAAAACGACAAACTTGAACTTTCCTCCGCAAAGGAATTTATCAATGTTCGAGGCGGTGTTGACGGCGGTATAACCTCACAGATTTACGACTACTCACCTTCCATACGAGAAGAAGAGTTCAAATCTGCCAACGACTTCAATTTATCTATTCTTGAGCTGTGTTGCGGATTTTCAAGAGGCATATTCACATCGCCCGAAACATCTTTTGCAACAGCCACAGAGCTGAAAAATAGCCTTAAGAAAACATTTGCTTTTGTCAAGAGTTTTCGCCGACGCATTGAGCACGGCAACAAAGAATTGTTCAATGCGGTCAACATCATAATGAACCTGAATTCCGTTACACCCGATGGCAAGTGGGAGTTACAACATGATTGGTCGTATGATTACATTGAGCAGACATGCGAAAAATTCAATCAGCTCATACAGTCGCTTGATCGCAATGCCATAAAGACGGAAGACTTGACCGCGTGGGTGCTCAACTTAAGTCCCGAAGAAGCAGCCGAATATGTTGAGGATATTGAGGCGAAACAAAATGAAGAAGTGCAGAAGCAACTAAAGGCGGCAATGAATGAATAACTTGATGCGCTCAGAGTGGCTTGAACAATTGCCCGATTATCTTGCCGAGATAATGCAGCAAATGTCGCTTGAAGCAACAGCAATTATCGCAGCACGAATTAACTATATTGGCAAGGTTAAAAAGAGCGATATACACAAGCTGACAAACGCCTTAGCCTATGCCGGAGCGGATATCAGCGAAATTGAGCGAATAATAGCCCGTTTCACGAAGAAAAGCGATGCGGAAATAGAGCGTATTTTAACCGAGGTAGCAGCCGAGGACGATTCCTTCGCTAAGATGTATTACGAGGCCAAAGGGCTTGTGCCCAAGACCTATATAACAGATGCATATCTGCAAACTGCCCTAACTTCCGTTATAAAACAAACGCAAGAAGCAATCCGCAATTTGTCAAACACTACATCGCTGTTTTATCAAATGCCTGACGGCACTTACGCCGACATTCGTTCAACTTATATAAGAGTGATTGACCAAGCTATATATGAAGTACAGAGCGGCAGCATAGATTATCATACCGCAATGAAGCGAGCAATGTTGTCTCTCGGTAAAGGAACGCGCTGTATTGAGTATATGAGCGGATACCACAGACGGCTTGACAGCGCCGTTAGGCAAAACATATTAGACGGCACAAAGCAGCTCAATCAAACGGTAATGGACTATCACGGCAAAGCCTTTGGGGCAAACGGCGTCGAACTCACAGCTCACGCTATATCGGCACCCGACCATGTCAATGTGCAGGGGCACCGATTTACAAATAAAGAATTTGAAAAAATGCAAAGCGGAATGGACTGTAAAGATATTCAAGGCAGAAAATACAAAGGCTTCCCTCGAAAGATTACAGAATGGAACTGTAAACACTTTGCAATCCCCGTTATTGTTGATATAGGCTCTCCCGCTTATACAGACGAACAGCTTGAAGAACTGAAAAAATCAAGCACGGCCAAATATGACGACACTCAAAAAGCAAGAGCTATGGAAACACGCTTGAGAACGCTTAAGGAACAGAAAAACGCCCTTTTGGAATCGGGAGATGAAGCAGGCGCCAAACAAATTCAAAAAAAAATAACAGCTCAGCAGAGGGTTTATAGAGAATTCTGCACACAAAAAGGCATACATAGAGATTATGTTCGAGAAAATGTGCCAAAGTACCAAAAGTCCATTACAAAAGAACCTAAGCTCTTAAAATCCAATCCTTTTTCAGATGTAACACAAGAGTATTACGATACCGCCAAGCCCGGTGTCGGTAAGGTCATTTTGGAAGAAGGGTATAAAAAAGCACACCACCAACAAGAGATTGAGACAGCCGAATGGCTTGTTAAAGAATTTGGTGGCGAGTTTGTAATTCTTAAAGAAGCTAATAAACGAAATATTAAAACGCCCGATTATATTTGGCGAGATCGCTTTTGGGAATTGAAAAAGATATCTTCTATAACCAGCGGAGATAGAAATTTAAGAAAAGCTATTTCTCAAATAAAAAGCAATCCTGGCGGAGTTATTCTTGACATCACAAATGAAGTAGAGTTAACCGCTCTTGAAAAACAACTTCAATCACGAGCCAAAAGGTCTGATATCAGCGGATTTGACATTCTTATTGTGAAAGAAAATAAAGTTATAAAAATAATTAGATATAAAAAATGAGAACACAGGCCAAGTCCGTGTTCTCGGGGCAAAGGGGTAAATCTCCAGGCTGATCAATTCCCTCTTCCAAATTTATTATATGCCGTTTTTACAAAAAAGTCAATATGTCCACTTTATCGAGCATCACGCTTATGGCAAGGTGCTTTTTTAATGCTATTTTTCAGCTTTTTAGCTGTTAAATATAAAATCACGGGACAAAACCCGTTAATCAAATGAGATAACTGACTCATCAGTTAAAAAGGAGTTTATTATGCAAGATTTAATTGATATCTTGAAAGAAGAAGGTATCGAAGTACCGGAAGAGAAGAAAGACGGTTTAAGGCAGAAGCACAGTAAGAATTACAAGGCTGTAGCCGAGTTCGAGAGAAAGGTAAACTCTCTCACAGACCAGCTCACAACTGCAAACGCAACCATTACAGATTTAAAGAGCAAAACAACCGATGTTGACGCCCTTAATCAGCGAATCAAAGATTACGAGAAAGCCGACCAGGACAGAAAAGATGCCGAAGATAAGGCGAAGAAAACTCAACAGCTTAAAACTCGCTTTGACGCGCTGAAAGGAGACCGTACTTACCTCAACGAAGGAACAGAAAGCTGGATGTTCTCTGAATTCCAGAAAGCTGTTGCAGACCAAAGCAATGCAAGTAAGAGCGATGGAGAAATATATGAGAACATTACCAAAGACAAAAACATTTTCACACCGAAAAACGAAAGGTTCAAGAATCCGTCCGCAGGTAACTCACATCATCAAACGAGCGATGAAGCTTACCTTGCCGAGTATTACAAGAACAACCCGTTTTTCAAGAAATAATTAAAAAGGAGAATTACTTACAATGAGTATTATTTACGGTTCACTCAATGTTGACGAAAGGTATTCCTCAATCGTTGAGCCTAATCTTTATTATGACAGAGTTTTCGTACCCGGTGTAACATTCACCGATAAATACGAAGAAGGTCCTGCCGGAGCAATCTATGTTCACAAACTTACAGGTTCGGCAGCAGAACCCGGCACACCCGGCAGAGACTTCACGGACGAAGCAAGCCAAGATACGCTTATACCGATACTTCTGAACAACAACTTCCAGAAGTCACGAAAAATATACGGCGTACAGTCTAATGCTGTTTCATTTGCTGTTGCAAATGAACAACTTGCAGGAGTTATGAACGATATAGGCGAAGGCTGGGGGCAGTCCGGTAATGCTTGTCTTGTTCAGGAAGGCACCGCTTCTGCCGCAACTACAGCGATAACAAAGTCAAATGCGGTCGCTGCCCTTATAGCCGCTCGCAAAGAACTTTCCGAAAAGAAGGCAAAAGCCAATACAGTACTTTGCTCCCCTGCATATTATGCAGCGCTGCTTGAAGCTGCAGGCGATAAATTTACGCCCGTTCTTAACGACAATGTTGCGGCTACCGGCGCTATCGGCAGATACCTTGGCTTTAACATCATCGAGGATAACGGTTTATCGGCAACAAATGCAAAATATTACGACAAAGCCGGTACTCTTAAGACCGTTGCATTTGATAAGGTTGATTTCATCATGTATAACTTTGAAGCGCTCTCAATCGTTTCAAACCTTGAGGCCTTCCGTCTTGTTGACAGCGAAAACTTTGTCGGCTCAAAGGCACAGGGAGAAATGAACACAGGTTACACGGTAACAAATGCCGATGCAGTCCTCGTTCGTAAGCACGCAGCAGCTTAAAGAAAGGTGGCGGTTGAATAATGTTTTTGACATTTGAAGAGTATAAAGCTATGAGCGGTTCGCTCTCCGAATCTGATTTCAACCGCCTCTCTTATAGGGCGGAACAAACTCTTAACT
The DNA here is from genome assembly GCA_022768065.1 of Ruminococcus sp. GTDB lineage: Bacteria > Bacillota > Clostridia > Oscillospirales > Acutalibacteraceae > Fimenecus. Next base: position 74,008 of record JALELS010000017.1, read on the forward strand.
TTCACACTTTTGGCAGAATCAAGGTTCCCGACAACCGTGTAAGAAGGTGTATGTTTGATTTAATTGACTGCGAAAGCGAAAAGGAGAAAAACGCAGGTGTAAAAAGCGTCTCAAACGATGGATACTCTGTCACATACCAAAGCACACAAGAGGCAACCGAAGCGGAATACGATATTATCTATCGCTATTTCGCTTCTACGGACATCCTCTATCAAGGTGTCGATGGAATCGGCGAGTATGAGCCGGAAAGCGAAGATGGTTACGATTATCTTATGGTTAAGGTCGCGAGTGAAAGCGAAGATTATGACCGTTTGAAGGTGGTTAAGAATGCTTAATTATTGGAATAAAACGGTTACAATTTACAACAAATACGAAGACGGTGACGGACTGTTACATTATTACAGACGAGTGCTTTATAACTGTTTTTGGAAAGAAACCAACAATAAAGTTACTGTTTCAAATGTGACATTACAGAGCAACAATTATATAATCAGAATTCCTCAGTCAAGTGATTATATCTCCCCTATCCAGTGGCAGAAATTGACTAACAAAGCAGATAAATTCACACTTCAAACGGGTGATATTGTTATCAAAGGCGATGTATCATTTGAGGTGAACGAACTCGAAGACGGACATCGCCTTAATGACTTCTTGGCGCAATACAAACAAGGTATCGCAACAATTGTCTCTATTAACGATAATACGGACCTTCCAAACGCGCACTATTTTGTGAAAGGAGAATGACATGGATTATATCACACCGTTTATCAAATGGCTTTTGACATGTCCCTATGTCCGAAAAAACAAAGTTTTTGCAAACGCTCTGCAAGCACAAAAAGACAACATCGAGATTGTAACGCAGCAAATCTCCCGCTCACAGGATAAATGCTACATTGACGGCTCTGTTTTGCACCGTGTTGTCTTTACTGTGTTTGACTATAAAAGTATATCTTTTAACCAGCTTGTAAAGACAATGGTTGACAAGAACGAAAATGTCGCAAATCTCCTTGAGACAAGACAACTCATCGATTGGATTGCCGAGCAGCGCAAAAACGGCAATTACCCCGATTTCGGCACAAATTGCATTGTTCAAGATGTTTATACGGAATACTCATCTCCAAGCACACCGAGCGTTGATAATACTGCAACTCCGGCAATTGCACGATACTCGCTTCCTATAATATGTGAGGTGCTTGATTATGGCAGTTAATCAAGATGTTTCGTTCTATATGGAAAAAGCTTTGAAAAAGGCGACCTCGCCCGATGTAAAGCGTTATTTTTTAATAGAATGGTACAGAAAAATGTTTCCATATATTCCATTCGTTACGGGTACACTTGCCAGTACAATGGATATAGAAATACAACACTCGCCCGAAACCGCTATGGAGACAGGGCTTGAAAATATTGACCAAAATATACACTTTAAGGCTCCGTATGCTTCTAATATGTATTACGGAGACGGATTTAATTTCACCAAAGACCAACACCCCTTGGCGCAAGCAAGATGGGCGCAGGTCGCCGCCGAACTTCACGGTCAAGAGTTGGTTGACAATCTAAAAAAATATATACGAAGGGAGAGTCTTAAATGACTGATACACAGTTAAAAACATTTCTCGATACTTTCACGCATAGCGGAACGGGAGATGTCAAGCGTGAATTGTTTATTATCTTCGGTAGAAAAGGTAATACGGGCGATTTTATTCCGCTCGGCTACAAGCAAGAAAGCGCTGCTATTGAAAACAACTATAACGAAAACTCTGTAAGAGATGTTCTCGGTCAAGTCTATAACGACATTATTTCAAAAGACGAGCAGATTTCGATGAGCGAGTATCACAATAATCCTTCCGCTTCGCCATTCCTCGATACAGCGTGGATGTATACTCTTGCGGGGCTCGAAAGCGAGCTTGAAGACTATGAACTTCTTATGGTTAGCGCTTGGCTGGTTAACGAAAGCGGCGAGTTCTTCGCAAGAAACGTATCCGGGGTTCGCCTCAAGCTTGATAATATGGGCGGACAGAGCTATACAATGGCAGATGTCACTTTCTCAGGTATTTCAAGAGGAAAATTCGGTACCGTATCGAGTTTGAGCAAGCCTGAGTTCAAGGAAAATGTACCTACAGCATAAATCCAAATACTTTCGGCAAGGACGGTACAACACCATCCTTGCCGAATTAGGAGTAGTAAAATGGCAAATGTAATAAATTTTGATATATCCGACAACAGGGTCGAATATCGACTCGGTAAGAGCGACCGAACAATTCTTATAGATACGGGCGACATAAATCTTCCCGTTCGTTTATCGGCTGCTATGGACTCCCTCAACTCATATTTTACCAAAATGAACAACAAATTCGGTGTGAAAGCACTTGAAGATATAGACAAGGTAAAAACAGGCAACGTTGAAGACGATGTTGCATTACTTAAGCAAACGGATATAGATGTCCGTAAAATCATAAATGCAGCGTTTAACACTTGTAGCGAAAACGAACCCGATTTTTACGATATATGCAAGGCCGCATTCGGTGAGGCAAATTGTTGTTCGGTTTCAAAGAAGAGCGGCAATTATTATTTTGAGGACTTTCTAATCGCCTTGTCTCCGGTTATCGAAGCGGAATACAATGTCCGAGTCGATAAGCTCAAGAATAAGGTTGCAAAATACACGGCTCAAAAGGGAAAATATTCAAAGAAAGGTAAATAACAATGGTTTTTGACCTTCCTAAAGAATTAGAAGTTAATGGCGTCAATCGCTCGATTAACAGCGATTTCAGGGATATTATATCGATAATGTCAGCACTTAACGACCCCGAACTATCTCCACGAGAGAAAAACTTTGTTCTCTTAACAAATTTTTATGAAGATGATATAAGCGAGCTCGGCGACCTTGAGGAAGCGGTTAAAAAGGCTATATGGTTTATAGATTGGGGAAAAGAATATTCTGAGAAAGAAAAAGCACCATCCAAGCTGTTAGATTGGGCTAAAGATTATAACTATGTGGTGTCGGCGGTAAATCGCCGTGTAAAAACGGTAGAAGATGTCAGAGAGCTTCCATACTTACATTGGTGGACTTTCCTTGGATACTTCGCTGAGCGAGGACAATGTCAGATATCATATATTATAGAAATTCGAGATAAAATCGCAAGAGGCAAGCCGCTTGATGCAGCGGACAAAGAATTTTACAAGGCAAATAAGACAGATATAGACCTCGATAACGAAAGGGATACTGAGCTTGAAGCTGTATTGTGGGGTGATAAAAATGGCTGATTTAGTGCTTGATGTTGATTGGGATATATCCGAAGCGGAAGCGAAGCAAAGGAAACTCAATCGATTATGGGAAGAAAGCAAGTCAAAAGAAGAGCTTATAAGGAAAGAGGCTGAACGGATAAACGGACAAATTGAAGCCGAAAAGCAAAAGCAAATTGAAATCAACAACGCCCGCAAGGAGCAACTTCGCATAGCGAAAGAAACTGAAAGGAAGCTGTCCCTCATAAATAACGGTAAGGCGACTCCCGACCAACTTATTTCGTGGGGCGGAAAAACATCTGTTGAATCTCAGCTTGCGGCTCAAGAAAATGAGCTTAAGACTCTTGATGAAGCTCGAAAAAAAGCATATGACAACGAGTTGAATCTTACAACTACACTCGACAAACAAAATCTTAAACTTCAAGAACAAAAAGATAAAACCGCTGAAGTTGGAGACAAAATAGCAGCTAATTCCAAAAAGACCGCCACCCATACCAAAAATTCGGAAAATGCTTTTAAAAAGTTGGCAAAGCGTATATCCGGACTTGCCAAGAGTGTACTTATCTTTTCAGTAATAACTAAAGCGTTAACCGCGCTGCGCTCAATAGTTGCAGATAAGATACTTAAAGACAATGCTCTAAGCAAATATTTGGCAAAGATAAAGGGAAACCTTGCTGTAATAGGCGAAACATTATTTCAAACCGCAAAGCCTGTTATTGAATGGATTTTGCAAAAGGTAACAATTATAACACAACTTATCGCCAATGTGCTTGCAAGGGTTATGCATAAAAATGTTAATGAGATGGCAAAATTTGCGAAGCAATCTCAAAAGGCAAGCAAGGAAGCAAAAAAAACACTGGCTTCATGGGATACATTACAACAGATAAATTCCGAAAAGGATACAACTACAAGTAATGTTACGCCGGATTATAATCAATTTGACGCGGCTTCTTGGACAGAAGATGAGCTACTCAAAATAGAGGCAATCGCCGCAGGAGCACTCCTCGCCCTTGGTTGTATACTTGCGTTTTCGGGTGTTAACATTCCTCTCGGGCTTGCTTTAATAGCGGCAGGCGCAGTTATTCTTGTCCGTGATGTCATTCCGAATTGGGATAAGATGAGTGACGAAACAAAAAAGACTATACAAACCATACTCGGCATTGCCGGGGCTGCGTTGCTCGTAATAGGAATCATCTTATTATGCTGCGGAGTTATTCCTCTTGGCATAGGAGCGATAGTTGCGGGAATATCTGTTCTTGGCATTGCTGCCGCCACGCTTGACTGGACCAAAATCGGGCAAGGGGTAAAGGATGTTTTCGCAAAAATCATTGGAGTATTCGCAGGCTTAGGCATGGTTGTTTTAGGTGTTATCCTATGCTTGACCGGCGTGGGAATTCCTATAGGTCTTGCTTTGATTCTTAACGGTATTTCCCAGATGTGTACCGGGGCAACTTATGACTGGAACACTCTTGTCGAGAAAGTCAAAAAAATAAAAGAGAATATCCTGAATATTGTGAGCGACCTTTGGACGGGCATTAAGACCGGAAATAAGGATATGATAGTCAGCGTTGTAAACAGAGTCATTGACGCGCTCAACGGACTTATAGATAAGGCCAACGGCATGCTACAAGGGTTGTTTAATAAGCCTTGGGCCCAGTCGTTTTTTAGTTGGGCGGGCATTGATACTTCTAATTACGGTATCCCACATATTCCGCACGTATCATTTCTCGCGAGCGGAGCCGTTATTCCGGGCGGAAAGCCCTTCCCCGCTGTACTCGGAGACCAGCCGAAGGGCAAAACAAACCTTGAAGCGCCTGAAGACCTTATACGACAGATTGTTCGAGAAGAAAGTAATAGTAATATCACTGTTAATTTCACAGGAACAATGGCGCAGCTTGTTAGACTTATGAATCCGGAGATTAAAAGGGAACAGAATAGAAGTACATTATGGGTCGGAGGCAATACATGATAACAATAGACGGTGTTAACTATAAAGCTAATTGGATTGAAAGCACGCTCAAACGCAACGCGGAAATTATAAACGGAGATGCTTCGGGAAGATTACAGAATACAAAAGCAATGTACTTAGATTATGTCGGCACCTTTTATAACTATGACGGCGACTTGCGAAGAGAAAAAGGCTGTTCCGATGCAGAGTGGGAAGCTCTATTTATCGTATTGACAAACCCGATTAACAACCATACCATAACAGTTCCTTTTGGCAATGGCACAATCTCAAATGAGTTTTATATTTCATCCGTAAAAAGTAAGCTCATCACTTCCGAGAGAGGACATAACGAATGGGATAAGACTTATTCTGTAACCTTTACATCAATGAGACCGCAAAGATTGGCAACCTCTCCAAACACAATAACGGGGGTGTCATATGGTTAACATAAGATATTCGACAGGGTCGTCAGATCTAAAAAGAATTGGATTTGGTGTAACTGGTCAAAGTCAATACCAATGTACCGTAAGCGATGCCGTCTCAGCCTTTAATAAGACAAGTCTGCCGAATGCCGATTTTACCGGATTCAAGGCACATATAACACAAAGCGATGGTGTGACTCTTCGTTTAGAACATCCTAATGCCAATACAATAGCTCCTAATGGTACAAAAAACGGATGGGACATCAGCCACGGAATTTTTTTCATCTTTTCAAAATATGAAAATGTAACCATAACTCCTAAGTTTGACAATCAAGACTCTTCTTGTGTTCAAATGTATAAAGATGACGATGGGTGGCAATCTTCGACAAGTCTTGTGATACAGTCCCCTATTATTAAATTGATACCTAAAACCGCCGCTTCGGCAAAAAAAATATGGCTCCAATTCACTTGGAACGGCACACCGCAAGACGTTCAACTTGTTTCTGTTATCGTCGGCGGAGAGCTCATTCAATTTGAAAAAATATTATCTGCAGACTTAATCGAGGAGATGAACATTCTCAGCGATGATTTGGCTGTCAACGAATTCGATTTTTCAGTCGTGAGTCAGCAAGACCTTGCTCCGGGAAGCAAATTAAGCGTGTATTCGAATGATGAATATTTCGGAACATTTTGGACTGACAAGGTTGACAAAATCAGCCAGAATTATTCCGGAGCTGAAAAGGTATACACCCTTGAATGCGTTAATGCCATCGGAATCCTTGATAAGTGTTCTTTCGATGATTGTGACATCTCTTTTCTTAACGGTCCTTTTACCACTTGGTCTTCTTTGAAAAACGAGCTAAAATCCAAAGCAAAATTGGAAATTCAACTGGAAAATGAAAAGGCCGATCCGAATTATGGCGTGTTAGGACTTGTGCCGGCTCAATCTCTCCGTTTCTTTCTTTGCGAATTTGCTTGGTCCATATGCCGATGGATTGACACAGCGAGAAGAGATGATATATATATGCGGAGCATTCCGAGCGCTGTAACGGTTACGATTCCCTCTGATTACGTTATCGGTAACGCGATCTACCAGAAACAGGATATAATAACGAAAGCCTATTGGACGCACCCTGTTGAAAATATAGATTGGGGCACAAGCAATGTGCTTGGGACCATAACTCTTCCTTCCACTTCAACACTACGCAAGATATATTATGGCTCTCCCCCTGCTTGGGTGGATATTAACAACGAAAAATACAAAAACGTAAAGTGGAAAGCTAACTATTTTGAGTATCAATCGCAAGAAGCAACATCAAACATATCTGTATTCGGCAGCCGGAACTTAACCGAAACTACAGTAATTCTCTCTCCCGGCACTCACACAACCACAACAGAGCGTAGTCAAGAATATAACAAGTTCGCATGCGTGGGAATAAGGAATTTTGAAGCAAAGACAGCCAAAGAAATGGGCCTCGATTCAACCCATAGCTTGATCTTTGAGCTTATTAAAGCCGGGACATATAATTCTTCAACACTATCCGGAGAATCCATCGACAGTGCTAACCTGATTGTAACTCAAAAGGTATCTGACATTCAAAAGTACATTCAAAGTACAGGGATTGTAACTGCGACAATAATTCTAAAAGATGATCTTAAAAATCTCCAAGCCGGAGATATGGTTACCATAACAACAGCTTATGACGGTCAGATAACCGGTATTATAACCAAGATGGAAATAAGCTTCGGATACAACAACACCGCACAGGTTGAAATCCGCGAAAGCTCAGCATTCATTAAATAAGGAGATGATAGAATGGCTATAAAGCTTGATGCGACAGCAAATGATATCGAGCTCAAGAAATATCGCATACCAGATCTCGAAAATGTTAATTCACATGATGAGGGCTACCCAACTGCGTTAGCAGCCAAGCTATATGCGGACAAGTTAAAGGTTACAATTGACACCGAACTGTCCGAAACATCAGAAAACCCAGTACAAAATAAGGTTACAACAGAAGAACTCAAAAAGCTTAAAGAGTTAGGAGAGACTCAATCAGATTGGAATGTGAATGATACCGCAAATCCGTCCTATGTGAAGAACCGACCGTTCTATAGCGAAAAGATTGAATCGGATGTGTGGGAATTTGCGGTTCCAATTACGAATGAAGCAACAGGCGAAGGAATTTATGTTTCTATTCCAATGCCCGATGCTGATTTATCTCAATTTACAGATGGACAAGAGTTAGAATACGAAGTTTATGACAATGGGGAACTTCAAAGCTCGGGTACTAATGTATTCTTTAAATCTGTAAATATAAGAGAAATGTTTGAAGATGGATATATAACGGTAGATGCAGATGTTCCTAATGAGTTAATGGGTATGGGAAAAGATGCAGAAAATGTTGGTATTATATTTGGCATTACATTAGAGATAACTGATGTAGAACAAGATATTGGTGTTGTTCACAATACTCCAAATGCTTGCTTTGTAATTGGGCCGGGATACGGTGGAAATGAAGAATATGTAGCTCAAGTTAAATTCAAAAATTTCAAGAATATGGTAGACCACGTAAATCAGATTCCTAATAAGTATATAAACTGGGACAATTATATAAACAATAAAAAGTGGAAATGGGAATATCGCGCGTCTGCAATGCCTTTTGATACCCAACCTACGATTATAACAGGTAATGTAAATAAACTCAAAGCAGATACTTTTTACTTTATTAAATATACCGATACTGCCGAAACAAAATTTAATTTGACATATGGTGCGGACATATTTGTTGACGACACATTAGAATTTAATCGTAACAATGCTTGGACTTCAAGCGACAACTATAAGTTAATTCATTGTATATCTGTAGATACCACAACTAATACAGCGATATTTGGAAAACCTTATCCTGATGACGAGTTGATTAGTTGTATTATCCCCAACAACACTAAAAATTTAAGAATGAAAATGTCTGCAAGAGCTGTCAATATGGACATAAAGAATTCACCAAATCCAATTTATTCAGGTAATGGTGCGTGGGGTACCGCTGTTATAATTTCAGCTGATGATAACCCAATTACCGGAAACACTTATGAGACTATAGGATGTGGTACTCAAACTGTATTTAACAAATCAGATAATTCTTTAGTGGCAAAAGAGGTTATAGGACGTGGAGACGGTATAGGGTTGATACTTAGTTTCGCAGAAAACCCTGCCTGTGTCATTGACCCAACTACAGAAAATGAATCTACCCAAGTAAAACATCCAAGATATGAAGGCTTACTTCAGGATGATATTATGATAACAGTAGCAGATGACCGACGTTCATACAATGTGGAAGGTACGTTAACCAACATTTGCTGGGAACCGATAAATTCTGTTACATTTGCAAACTCATTTGACCTCTCCAGCATCAAAGCTACATATCCAATTCAGTTGTACTCACAGCTGCAGAGTACAGATAAAAAGTTATTATTCAAAAAAAATGAAGTTAACAACAAAAACGCACAATTACTTATTTCAACAGGAGAAAACACACTTACAGGATTTTCAATCACAGTAGAAGGGGAAATAGAATAATGGAGCTAAGCAAGAAAGATAACAAGGTCGAATATGAAGCAGCAATGAAGCTTATCCAAGACTTCAATAATAAACTCGAAAAGCAAAGAGAATTACTCCAGAATCAAGTAACAGATTCTCAAAGACTTGAAGCTCTTGAAAGTGCTGTTGCAGATTTGATGATGCTTTCTATTAAGGAGGACAATCAATGAAAGAGTTCATAATACTTCAATTCAAACTGCATAAAGAAGGTAAATCCGCTATTCCGATAGAATCATTAGATATTCTTGCGAAGAAGGTTTTAACTGCGGAGGAATATTCAGGATTACTCAATTTGTTAAAAATATTTTAGAAAGTGAGTCAGTAAATGAGTGATGCAGTAGCTGTCGCGCTTATATCGGGCGGACTTGCCCTCTTAGGCGTGATTATTACGTCTGTAAGCACTTCTCGCAGAATGACCGCACAGCTTGAGCGTAATCAGGCTGTGACGGACACGAAGATAGAAGAGCTTACACGCGAAGTGAGATTGCATAACAACTTCGCGCAGCGTATACCCGTTATAGAAAGAGACATAAAAGTCATAAATCATCGGATCGATGATTTAGAAAACTTACATAAAGGAGCATAAAAAATATGAAAATCAACATCAAGCAGAGGTTTAAGAACAAAACATTCGTGGTGTCGCTGATTACACTTGTTTTGGCGACAATTTATCAAATCCTCGGAATGTTTGAAATCGTGCCAAAAGTGAGCGAGGACACATTGACAAGCGGCTTAATGCTTGTCGTAAATCTGTTGTCTGCTCTCGGCATTCTTGTCGATCCGACAACAGAGGGATTGTCGGACTCGAAGAGAGCGCTTACATATGGCACGGCAGAGGACGAAAGACGAGTTGACGAGAATGACGAGGGGGCGAAATAATGAGTAAGACGGTAGTTATTGACCCCGGGCATTATACTGGTTACAATCAGTACCCGGCAGCGAAAGGTTACAGCGAGGGCAATCAGATGTGGAAGCTCGCAGGCTATCTCAAGACTGCACTTGAGCGTTGTGGTGTCAAGGTAATCTTGACAAAATCCTCTTGCGGAGAAAACCCCGGACTTCCAACAAGAGGCGCAACAGCAGGAAGAAATCACGCTGATATGTTTTTGAGCTTGCACTCGAACGCAGTATCAAGTGCAGTCAACGACAACGTGACAGGTGTTGAGGTGTATCATTCAATTTTCAACGGCTCAAGCTTTGCAAGCGTTCTTGCTTCGACAGTATCAAGAATAATGAATACGAAGAATAGAGGTGCAAAGACACGCAGAGGCTCGGGCAACTGGGATTATTACTCAGTTATCAAGGGTGCGGTTGACAGCGGCTGCAAGGAAGCATACCTTATCGAACACGGCTTCCACACTTCGCACAAGGACGCAAGTTTTCTTATTGTTGATGGAAATTTGAAAACTCTTGCCGAAGCGGAATGCAAGGTTATATGTGAGAAGCTCGGTGTTAATTACGCAACCGAGGCAAAGCCTCAGCCACAGGCTACAAGTAACAGCTTCCTTGTAAGAATTATTGATAAAAATCTCAACATCCGAAGCGGTCCGTCAACAGCTTACAGAGTTGTCGGACAAATAAGGGACGGCGGAGTTTACACAATTGTCGAGACGAAAGGCACGGTCGGCAAGGCAGGCTCTTGGGGCAAGCTCAAAAGCGGTGCAGGCTGGATAAGCCTTAACAAATGCTTTGCGGTAAGAGTGTAAAAAAAAGAGGAGAGCTGAAAAGCTCTCCTTATTTTTTATGCCTTTATTTTTTGTACGGACTTTTGTACGGACTTTTTGAGCATTTTTACGGACTTTTTGTCCTATTTCGGCACTTTGCATTTCATAAAAAGTCAAAACATAAAACCCTTAAAAAGCCTATAACATCAAGCTTTTTAAGGGTTTTATGAATGGTGAGCCATCGGAGATTCGAACTCCGGACACCTTGATTAAAAGTCAAGTGCTCTGCCAACTGAGCTAATGGCTCATATAAAAAGCGTTTTACCGCTTTTATATTTTAGAAAAAGAGAAGCAAAAGTGTGGCACCAAGTGCAAGCACAAAGAAGAAAATACCGAAGTATTTTGTAAATCTGCTGAGCTTAGCCTCCATGGTTCTGCCCTTATTTTTGCCGAAGAAAGTATCGGCACCGCCTGCGATAGCACCGGAAAGGCCTGCCTGACGACTCTCCTGCATAAGGATAACAACAGTCAGTATAACAGATGACAATATAAGTAATACAGCAAGGATTATTTCAAGAGCCGACATTTTCTTCCTCCGTTCAAATTTGAATTCGTTTTCAGAATGCTAAAGCATTCTATCATACTGAGTGTAAAAAAGCAAGTCTTTTTTGCAAATTTTTTATATACAAGCAAATTTCATTGCATATATTGCGGTTTTCGGAGCATATTATTTACCGCAGAAGCTTTTATCCGTAATAATGCGTTTGCTGTAAAAGCTTTTGCGCCGCTTGCAGCTTTCCTTGCCGCGAGCGGTTTTTTTATTGCTCTGCGGAAAGCGAAGTATCGTAAGACGAGGTTAATTTTGACTCCGACGCAGTATTTTCGCCTGAAACGGTTTCGTTTTCCGAGGTTTCGGCGGTATTACCGGCAGTATATGTGTTGTAATATGTGCCCGAATCGGCGACAGATGCGGTTTCGGCGGTAGGGTCCTCAAAAAGACCGGTATAGTTTTTGATAACGCCGAATCCGGTTAAAACAGAAAAGGCGCTTATAAGAGCGAGCAGCACCGCCGCCACGGTCAAAAACACCGCAAGACCTCTTTCGGCATTTCCCCCGCTCTTGCTTTTTGTTTTGGCGCTCTCTTCAAGCATCATCGGCTGATTATCGCCGTAAAAATATGTTTCCTCCGGTCTTGTCTCGTATCGGCTCATGCCGTCCGTAAAATCATATCTGAATTCCTCGCAGGCACGCCTTTTATGCTCGCCTGTATGCGGCGAAACAAGCTTTTTGCCGTACTCAGAATTGTTTTCCGTACCGGTTCCGAACATAACGCAGCCTCCTTTGGATTTATTTCTGTCGTAATTTTATCATTGTGCGTATAAAAAGTCAATTGCCGTCGATTTTTTCCGCAAGAAAAAGTATTTCAAGAAAAAGCGCAGGAAGCATAATTGCGCCTATCAGTTCTTTTCCGCATGCCAGAAGTTCAAATCCGAGGCGCACCGTAGCGTCATAAGCCGAGAATTTACCGGCAGTTATAAAGCAGTAAGCCGCCGAAAGGTAGACGCCTAAAATCAGCGGCACACCGCACCTTATAAAGTATTTTGAATATGTATTAAAGCCCTTTACGGCAGAAGTGAAGTCCTTAATAAGTTTTTTCACGATAATCTCCCTATAAAAAATTCCCCGAGCCATATAAGGCGCGGTAAATATATTGGTTACAGCAACTATTTTAACGCTTTGTTTCGGTTCAATCAATTTTAAATACAAGGAAAAAGAGGGATTATTCCCCTTGCAAGCGCAAAACAAATCCCTATAAAATTATTGAATTAAAAAAAGCATTATGTTACAATAACAAATATATATTCAAATTTTTTGGCAATTGATTTGCGGGATGTGATTTTTTGGAAGAAAATGCCACAAGTACGGCTGTCGCGGAGCCTTCCGAGCAGGAACTTGAGCAAGAGGTAAAAAAAGCCTCAGATCAAAACAGACGTTATATCCGTCCGAGCGAGCTCGTAGCGTTTTTGCTTACGACATTCGGTCAAAAGAACCTCGATCAGTTTGTAAACGCATACAGACAGTTCTTCATGATAAGCTTTCTCGGAATTTCGGGACGTGCCTACGGCCTTATAGTCTTTATAGAATCAATATACGACGCCGTTGACGACTCTCTTTCGGGTCTTATTATAGACAGAACAAGAACTCGTTGGGGCAGACTTCGCCCGTACATGATAATCACCGTACCGATTTGGGGCCTTGCCACGCTGATGCTTTTCACAACGCCGCAGTTCCTCTCGGGCAACACATCAAAAATAGTTTGGGCGGTAATTGCAATATTCGCATACAATTTAGGTATGTCATATTTCAATGCCTGGCAGATACTTCTTTACAATATCACCCCGAGCCTTCGCGAGAGAGACAACCTTATAGCGACTTCAAAGTTCTTTGAGCTTTTCGGAACGTGGATTCCGGCTTTTGTGCCGATATTTGTTTCGTTTATGCCGAAGATTTCGGAAAGCATCGGTATGCAGGACGTCTACTCCGGATTTGCCGTAGCCATGATGGTAATAGCCGGCGGCACGGCAATATACGGATTCTTTGCAATGAGAGAAAGAGTTCCGCTTGCCTCGCGTGAGCAGATGCAGGAAATAAGCGTTCTTGATTCGTTTAAAAACGCGGTTAAGAATAAGCCTATGTTTATACTTATGCTCGCAAACTTTTTCAACGGATTCAAATCCGTCGGAGCTTCTACCGAAAGCTTCTTCTGGCTTCACAACACGGGCAGCCTTGCAAACGGCACAATAGCCGGTATTTTCACAGGTATTCCGAACTTTATAATAACGCCGCTTACGCCGAAGCTCATACATAAATTCGGTGCCAGAAACACCGCAATCGGCGCAGGTATTTTCGGCGGCATAGCATACACTCTTATGTTCGTAATCGGGTACGCTCCGTTCGGAAGCTACTCCGGTGCCGAAAGATACAAAAACTTCAGCGGCGGCAGCGGAGTCGCAAATTTGGTTTATCTCACCGTAATGCTGACGATATGCGGTCTGCCGAACTGTGTAATACGCGTTTGCCAGGCAGTTTTGCAGGGCGATGTTTACGATTACAGCGAATGGAAATACGGCGTCCGCAACGAGGGTCTTGTCGCAACGGTATCAAACTACTTCACAAAGCTTGCCAATGCCGTTACCGGACTTCTCTCGGGTCTTGTCATAACCTTCGTCGGCTACACCTCGCACAAGGACGCACTTGGTAACGTAATACGTGACACCAGTCCGAAGGTTCTCATGGGATTTTTTGCGGTATTTGCCCTTATGCCTGCCATTGCAAGATTTCTCTTTGGTATAATACTTATATTCTTTAACGTTCACGGCAAATTCAAGGAAGATATGATGAAAGAGCTTGAAGAGAGACGCCTTGAAAGAGTACGCAAGATGACCGAGGAGGAAAAAGCACTCGAAAGCTCGGATGCAAACGGCGAAATTCCGGTAAGTGCCGACAACTGACACTTCGGCAAAATCACAACAATAAAAGACGTGAAGTGAGAAAAATCTCGCTTCACGTCTTTTTTATATACTGATTACGCAATCAATATCCGACGCTGCCGGTTAAGGTCTCGTCATCGTCTATCCACTTTTTCACATTGATTATGCGGTAATCATCATGGGTGTCGCGGATAATAACATGGTCTATTCCGGAATTTATTATAACTCGTTTGCAAAGTGCACAGCTGCTCGCCTCTTTTACGTATTCGCCGGTATCGCATTCTATTCCGACGAGATACATCGTGCTGCCGAGCATTTGATTTCTCGCCGCGCTTATAACGGCATTCATCTCGGCGTGTACACTGCGGCAAAGCTCATATCTCTCGCCGCGCGGAACATTAAGCCTTGTACGGACACAGTAATTTAAATCAGTACAGTTTTCTCTGCCCCTCGGTGCGCCGCTGTAACCGGTTGATATAACCTCATCATCCTTTACTATGACCGCACCGAAATGACGTCTAAGGCAAGTGCTTCGCTGAGCCACCGCCTCAGCCAAATCAAGATAATAATTTATCTTATCGCGTCTCTCCATATGTCTCCTCCGTTTACAAATCTCTGAAGATATTTTATCACAGCGCAAAACCGTGTTCAAGACGTAATAATCAACAAATTTCGACATTAGCTAAACTGCATACAAAAAGAAAAGTCGGACTGCACTAAAAATGCAATCCGACTTTTGCCAAATTAATCTTCTACCGTAAAGGAGTCTTTACCCAAACCGCATACTGGGCAAACCCAGTCCTCGGGAACATCCTCCCACGCGGTTCCGGGAGCTACGCCGTTATCGGGATCTCCCACTGCGGGATCGTAAACATAGCCACAGGGGCATACATATTTTTTCAAAGCAAACACTTCCTAACAATATATTTATTTGGCAAAGCTTAAAAAATTAACCGAAATATCTCTTGAGAAGGCCCTCAAAGGCTCTGCCGTGTCTCGCTTCGTCACGAGCCATCTCATGAACGGTATCGTGAATAGCATCAAGGCCCTCTTCCTTAGCTCTCTTAGCAAGTTCAAACTTACCGAGTGTAGCACCGTTCTCTGCTTCGGCTCTCATCTCAAGGTTCTTTTTGGTGCTGTCTGTGACGACCTCACCGAGAAGCTCTGCAAATTTAGCGGCATGTTCTGCCTCTTCATAGGCAGCCTTTTCCCAGTAAAGACCGATTTCGGGATAGCCCTCTCTGTGAGCTACTCTTGCCATTGCAAGATACATACCGACCTCGGAGCATTCGCCTGTGAAGTTAGCGCGAAGACCCTCAAGGATATCCTCGGGAACATCCTTCGCAATACCTACAACGTGCTCTGCAGCCCAAGATTTTGACTCCTCTTTAACCTCTTTGAAGGTTGAACCGGGAGCGCCGCACTGAGGGCACTTTTCAGGCGGATTTTCGCCTTCATAAACATAACCGCATACGGGACATACAAATTTTTTCATTTTTAATTCCTCCAAGAATTTAATTATTATCTTTATTATTTGACACGGACAAATGCTTTAAACATTCTTCGCATTTGCCGTAAAAAATTAGGCTGTAACCCTCTGCCCTGCCCTTAAAATCGCCCAAGCAACGTGCCGTAACGGACGAGTCAAGCGGCTCAGAGGGCAAATCGAAATATCTGCCGCAGGATGTGCATTTGAAATGATAATGCTGATTTGTATTAGCGTCAAAATGCTCCTCCACGCCGAGGGTAAGGCTTATGATTTTTCCGCTGTCACGAAGAACTGTAAGATTGCGGTAGAGAGTACCGAGGCTCAAATTCGGAATATCTTTTCTGACAGAGAGATAAAGCTCCATGGCGGTTGGGTGGTCATACCTGTTTTTTAAATTTTCGAGGATAGCCTCCCTTTGCCGACTGTAACGCTGTTCCTGCAATATTTTGCCTCCGTTCCTAATACATCGGATACGTGCGCCGTAAAAAACACGTCATATTCACATCGGTTTTACCGTGCGTTTTACGGTGCGGTTTGTACCCGCTCAATAATCAGTAACGATTATCGTTATTGTTATTATAGCATGAGTTTTTATTTTTGCAAGTGTTTTTTTGAATTTTTTAAAAAAATTTTTTCAAAGCCGCAAAATCAACGGTATATTCATTTTAAACGGTGTTGTAATATTGCGGACAGGATTTGAATAAATATTCTTAGAAACGAAAAATACATTTCAGCAAAGAGGAGAGACAGTAATGGATTTTTGTGCGGAAACGAATGAAGTTTCAAAAAGAAAAACGGCCTGTCGGGAAGTTTTGGAGCAGCCTATTGAATGTGATATAACGCTGCCCGAATACTTCCCCGATGTTCAGAGAGTATTAAAGTGTTCGCTGACTGCACATATAGGCAGCGTTCAGAAAACCGGCGACAGGGTAACGGCAGACGGAACGGGTCGTCTCTCGGTATTGTATATGAGCGACACGGGAAAGCTGAGATGCTTTGAACAGGGCGTCCCCTTTTCACGTTTCTTTGAAAACAGAGCCGTTGAGGAATGCGAGTGCTGCGTCAGGGCTAAAACAGAATACGTCAACTGCCGTGCGGTATCCGGCAGGCGCCTTGATATTCACGGCAGCATCAGCATAACATTTTCATGTTATTCGTGTGATTGCAAAAAGCTCATATGCGGATGCAGCGGCGGCGGTGTTGAAACCAGAAGCGAAAAGACCGAGGTATGCAACATGCTCGGCTGCTCGGAAAAGGGCTTCACCGTCAGCGAAACATTTGAAATCGGAGACGGAAAACCGTCAATAGCGCAAATAGTGCGCTCATACGCAAGTGCGGTAATAGAGGACACCAAGGCGGTCTCGGGCAAAATACTTATCAAAGGCGAGCTTACCGTAAAAACGCTTTATATAGCGGAGTCAAACGACAACGAGCTGCAGAAGATAGAACATACCATGCCGATAAATCAAATAGTGGAAGCCGACAAAGCGGATGACGAAAACATCAATATAATAAAGCTTGTAATCTCGGATTTAACCGTATCCGCCAAGACCGACGCCGCCGGTGCGCTCAGGCTTTTGGACGCTGGAGCCGAAATACGCGCATACACCGAAACATACAAAAACGAAGAAATGAATATGGTGACGGACGCGTACTCGGTAAATTACGAAATCGAATCAAAGCTGACACCGACGGAGATACGGCGGCTTGACGACAACTTCACCGACACGTATCTTTGCAGGGGCAGGCTCGATTTATCGGGGACCGATACCGAAAGGGTCATAGATATGTCCGTCTCCGGCATAGAGTACAACACTTCGCGTGTAAAAGACGAACTTTTAATCGCGGGCGCGATAACCGTAAATCTGCTCACGGTAAACAGCGAAAACGAGATATCGTTTTTTGAACGGCAATTTGATTTTGAATATCGCCGTCACGAGGAATTCTCGGGCGAAAGAACGGAATTTTCGCCGTTTATAACCGTCACGGGGTCGGATTACGTACTAAATTCCGGCGACACTCTTGACGCCCGTGTTGAAGTAACAATATCCGCAGCCGTTTTTTCCGTAAGCACGGTAAATGTCATTACGGATATTTCCGTTGACAGCGAAAGACCGAAAAAGCCGTCGGGAGCCGCTCTTACGGTATATTTCGCCGAAAAAGGCGAAAAGATTTGGGATATTGCGCGGCATTACAACACAACCACCGACAAAATTATGAGCGAAAACAATCTTGAGGGCATGCTCGTCACCGAAAAATGCAGGCTGCTCATTCCGCGCGCATAAGGGGGAGCCGAAAAATGGGAAAAACAAGTATTTACAATGATATTGCAAAAAGAACCGACGGCGACATCTACGTGGGCGTCGTAGGACCTGTAAGAACGGGTAAATCAACATTTATAAAGCGGTTTATGGACACCCTCGTAATACCGAATATAGACGACGTCGGTCAGCACGACCGAGCGGTAGACGAATTACCGCAGTCCTCTGCCGGCAGAACAATAATGACCACCGAGCCGAAGTTTATTCCCGAAAATGCGGTAGAGATAAATCTTCCGGATAACGCAAGCTTTAAAGTACGGATGATAGACTGCGTGGGATATATTGTTCCGAGTTCGCTCGGCTATATTGAGGGAGACGGTCCGAGAATGGTCCGCACGCCGTGGTCAGAGGACGAAATGCCGTTTGACAGGGCGGCGGAAATCGGCACGCGAAAAGTAATAACCGAGCATTCGACAATAGGTCTTGTCATAACGACCGACGGCAGCATAAGCGACATTCCGCGCGACGAATACGAAGAGGCTGAAAGCCGCGTAATAGGCGAACTTCAGGAATTGAACAAACCGTTTATAGTTCTTTTGAACTGTATGTATCCGCACGCGGCGCCGGCAAAGGAGCTTTCCGAAAGACTTTCGGAAAAATACGGCGTTCCGGTTTTGCCAATAAACTGTCTCGAGCTTACCGAAACCGAAATCAAAGAGATAATGACGCAGCTTCTGTTTGAATTTCCGATTCGCGAAGTTTCGGTAAATCTTCCGCTTTGGCTGTCGGCTCTGCCGCATGACCATTGGCTGAGGAAAGCACTTTACGATGCAGTAGCCTCTGCGGCAAACGATATGGAGCTTGTGCGCGACGTTTCTCTTATGACGGAAAAGCTCAAGGAATGCGAATATATAGAGGAGTCCTCCGTAAAAAATATGGACCTCGGCTGCGGCAGCGCAAATATTTCGGTACGCGTGGTATCGGGACTTTTCTACAAGATACTTTCCGAGTCCACAGGTCTTACCGTGGAAAACGAGCAAGGTCTTATGTCCACAATGCGCGAGCTCGCCTCGGTAAAGAAAGAATACGACAGGCTGAAGTGCGCGCTTGACGAAGTGGAAGCGACAGGCTACGGAATAGTGATGCCGTCGATAGACGAACTGACGCTTGAAGAGCCCGAGCTTGTAAAGCAGGGCGGCAAATACGGAGTTAAGCTGTCCGCCAGCGCACCGTCAATTCATATGCTC
Organism: Ruminococcus sp.; assembly: GCA_022768065.1. Lineage (GTDB taxonomy): Bacteria > Bacillota > Clostridia > Oscillospirales > Acutalibacteraceae > Fimenecus. The sequence continues at coordinate 93,371 of JALELS010000017.1, forward strand.
AAAGCAAACATAAAAACCGAGGTTGCGCCGATTGTCGGCAGCGAAAGTCAGTCGGAGGAGCTCGTAAAATATCTGCTTCAGGGATTTGAGGAAGACCCGCAAAAAATATGGGAGTCAAATATATTCGGGAAATCGCTCCACGAGCTTGTAAACGAGGGGCTTCGCGGCAAACTCAATCATATGCCGTCAGACGCGAGGATGAAGCTTCAAGAGACGCTCGAACGAGTTATAAACGAGGGCTGCAACGGGCTTATTTGCATAATACTCTGATAAACAAAAAAACCGGCAGAAGACATTTTTTGTCCCTTGCCGGTTTTGCTTTGTAAAGATATTAACTTTACAGAAATGCATATATGTGAAGTTGTTTTGCTTTACGGTATTTCGTGATAATAAAGATTTATATCGCGGTATGTACCGTCGGACAGCCTGTAACCCGAGGGCACCTCGCCTATTTTGTGAAATCCGAGCTTTTCGTAAATATGAATGGCGCTGTCGTTTCCTTTAACTACGGCGTTAAACATAAGTATTTTATATCCGAGTTCGCCCGCCTTTAAAAGAGAATGCGAGACAAGTTTTTCACCTATTTTAAGTCCGCGTTTAGACGAGAGCACGGCATAACTTGCATTGGCAATGTGTGAGCATCTGCCGACATTATTCGGGTGGAGTATATAAAGACCGACGACTTCATCGCCGTATTTTGCCGCTCCGACAAAATCCTGCTTTGCAAAAAATTCACGACCGCTTTTCTCGTCAAGCCTTTCCTCCTGCGGAAAAGCCACGCCGCCGTCAACTACTTCGTTCCAAATTTTAATAAGCTCCGGCAAATCTCTGTCGGAATATTCCTTAATTTCTATTTCCATATTGAATTTCTCCTTTAAGATTACACAAGTGCGGCAAGGTCTTTCAGCGAATTTGATACGACGCTCGCTTTAATACTGCTGTTTTTATAGCTTTCAAGACTTGTAACGCCCGTCAGCACAAGCACCGACGGTATGCCGTTATCCTGCCCTATGAGTATGTCGGTTTCAAGACGGTCGCCGATAAAGCAGAGTTCCTCCTTGCGGCACGACAAGAGCTGAGTGAGATAATCCACGGTAAACTTATGGGGTTTTCCCATTATCATATCGGGTTTTCTGCCCGTTGACGCCTCAAAAAGGGCCATCATAGAACCTGTGTCTGGCATAAATCCGTCGGAGGTGGGGCAGTTGAAATCGGGGTGAGTCGCAATATATTCCCTGCCCTCAGCCAAAAAGCGGCATGCGCGCCGCAGTTTTTCATATGTGAGCGTAGTGTCAAATCCGAGTACCACTTCATCGGGGTCCTTGTCGTCAAGAATGATTCCCGCGTTTTCAAAATCCGCCGTGAGACGCTCGTTCCCGAGCAGATAAACTTTTTTGCCGGGTCTGTGATTTTTGAGATAATCAATGGTAACATGAGATGATATTACAATTTTATCGGGTGAAATATCATATCCCATATTGTGAAGCCTTGTTCTGCACACCTCTACGTTATTGGACGAATTATTTGTGTAAAAGAGGAAATCCTTTCCTTTTTGCTTCACCGTATTGAGAAAATCAATAGAACCGGGTATAATGTTACCGTCAAGGTAAAATGTGCCGTCCATATCTATAATAAAATATTTGGTTTCGGCAAAAACTGAATCTGACAAAGCTAACACTCCTAATAAACAAATACAATATATTGTAACATTATTGCGGCAAAATGCAACCAAAAGGTGAAATTATGACAGGCAGAGTTCATTCGTTTCAAAGTCTCGGCACGGTAGACGGCCCGGGAGTACGCACGGTTCTGTTTTTACAGGGCTGCCCATTGCGTTGCCCGTACTGCCACAATCCCGACACATGGGATAAAGAAAGCGGCACGGCGGTAACAGTTGACGACGCGGTGAAAAATATTTTAAGATACCGCTCATATTTCGGCAAAGACGGCGGAGCTACGGTATCAGGCGGCGAACCGCTTTTACAGGCGGATTTTGTGTACGAGCTGTTTTCACGGCTGAAGGAAGAAAATATAAACACGGCGCTTGACACCTCCGGCGTTATAATGAACGACAAGGTAAAAAAGCTTCTTGAAAAGACCGACATAGTATTGCTCGATATAAAATTTTCCGACGACGAGCTTTATAAAAAATATATCGGCGTGGGTCTTTCGGTGCCGCTCGCATTTCTTGCCGAATGTGAAAGGGCAAAGAAAAGAGTCATAATACGGCAGGTGATAACTCCCGGTATTAACGACGCCAAAGACGATGTACTGAAGCTTCGTGAAATTCTGAAGCCGTTTACCTGCGTAGAAAAAATCGAGTTATTGCCGTTTCGCAAGCTTTGCAAAGAGAAATACGAGAGCATGAATATATACTTTCCGTTCGGCGACAGAAAGGAAATGCCGCAGGAAGAGATAAACAGGCTTCAAAAGCTGCTGTAAAAGAGGTTTTCAAATTGAATTACGACATAAAAAAGACAGGGCTGCCGCAGTCGCTTTGCGAGGACGCGGCAAAGATATACGAAAAAAACAAATCCGAAATAAATCTGCTCTCAAAAATGTTTTTTCCGTTTCCCGATATATTAAAGGGAAAATCAGATATGATAAGGCTCGCGGTCGTTTTAAAGAGCTTTGAAAGAACGCATGATTTTTACAAGAGCAAAATAATAAGTGACGGTGTTTTTTACGATACGATAAAAGATGTAGCCGTCTGGTGCGAAAACAACAGTAACAGAGGTCTTAAAAACTACCGTTGGCTTCATAACCACGCGGCAGGCAATCTTTTTAAAATAGGCAGGCTGCAATTCCAGATGTATAAAGCCCCCATGGGGCTCGACTATACAAAGCTCCCGTTTAAAAGAGGCGACAACCTCTTATACATTCACATTCCTCAGGGTGAAAAGCTGACAAAAGAGAGCAGCACGGACTCCTTAAGACGCGCCGAGGAATTCTTCAGAAGCCATTTTCCGAATTACGAATATGATTACTTCTTCTGTGAGAGTTGGCTTTTGTTCCCCGGCAACCGAAGTTTTATGGTAAACGACAGCAACATAGTTAAATTTATGGACTTGTTCACTCTCGCTTATTCGACGGAAAACGATTCGCAGGCAATAGAGCGCATATTCGGAGAAAGAAAAAGCGATATAAAAGACTACGGCGAAGATACCTCTTTACAAAAAAAGGCAAAAGAATATATGCTCGGCGGAAACAAGCTCGGGTTCGGCACAGGCTACATAAAAAAGCAATGACATAAGGCGAACCTTTCGCCACAGCTAAAAAGACCGATTTTAAGCATTAACTTAAAATCGGTCTTTAATAATAACTTTATGCGTTTATGCGGTTTACCAAGCTATGCTCCACTGCTCTTCAAATTCAAGCCCTACCTTGGCTCCGTTTACGGATATCGGACCCGCCTTGGCTTTGCCCAAAAAGAGTATCAGCGGAAGATCGGTTTCGAGATAAGTGAGATTGCCCGTAGACTTTTCTACTCTCGCCGTTACTTTGCACGCGCTGTATCTGCAATCTACGCCGTCAAGCGTGAGTTTGCCGTTTACGGGCTCGGTTATATCCTGCATTGTAAGAACCGTGCCTATGGTGCCTGCTTTTCCGCCGCCTTTTGGCGGATTAACGTCGGGATTTTCGTCCGTGGAATTCAATGTTATGACTATTTCATACTCATTTCCGTTATCCGTGCACTTTGTCTGCGACGGATTACCATATCAGCGGTAAGGTTACAAGCGCTCTCGCCGCCTACCGGAAGATTTGCTATTATATCATCGCGGCTTGTATATGTAGTCTCGGTGGAATCCTCTTTCATAAACGTATTCATAGCCCAATTGCCTATCGAAGAAAGAGCGCCTGCCTCAACTATGCCCTTGTAATTTGTGGCATTGCTGTAAAGATGAGTTATTGACGAAGCCTCACGCTTTGCCTTTTCGTTTGCCGCTTTATAATACGCGACGATTTCCTCGGGAGTTGACGGAGCCTTATTTGAATTAAGCAAAATCTGCTCCTCCGCTTTAATATCGGCAGCCTGCGAGCCGTTACTCCCCGCTTTATCGCCGACGGAAGCTTTATCCGCAGATGATGAATCGGAAGATGTGCCGCCCGACGAAACATTTACCGTACCTGCCCTTTGTGCGGCGGTTGTGCTCGGCAAAGCCTCGGAACTACCTGATACCGACTGCCTTTTTGCGATAACCACTACCGAGTACACCACAAGAAGAGCCAGCAATATAGCGAGCACCCTTGTAAACGTGTAGGAAAATATCTGCTGTTTACTTTCGGAGCAGTTTTCGTTTGGTTTGTTTTGTGAATTTATATCTGCCATAGCAAATCCCTCGTTAAGATTTTATCAGGGATATAATACAGCAAAACCGTAATTCGGTCAACTTAAATACAGTAATTTTTAAAGTCGTTTTTTAAAAAATATTGCCAAAAATACAATATTATGCCAAAATATGAGTATTACAGAAAAGGAGCGCCCGAAAAAGGGTATTTACAGCAATGAAAAAGATGATATCGTGGAATGTAAACGGGCTGCGTGCCGCAGTCGGTAAAAATTTCAAAGAAGTATTTGCTTCGCTTGACGCGGATATTTTTTGCATACAGGAGACAAAGCTTCAGGAAGGTCAGATCGACCTCGAATTTGACGGCTACAAAAGCTACTGGAACTATGCCGAAAAGAAAGGATATTCCGGTACTGCGATATTCACAAAGGAAGAACCGGAAAACGTATTTTACGGTATAAACGAGCCGTTTTACGACGACGAGGGCAGAGTAATAACGCTCGAATTTAAAAATTACTTCTTTCTCACCTGCTACACGCCGAATTCCCAAAGCGAACTCAAAAGGCTTGAATACAGAATGTCTTGGGAAGAAAAATTCCTTTCATATCTTAAAAAGCTCGAAAAGACAAAGCCCGTCATTCTTTGCGGCGACCTCAATGTGGCTCACAAAGAAATAGATTTGAAAAATCCGAAAACAAATATGGGCAATGCGGGTTTCACAAATGAAGAAAGAGAAAAATTCGGTACTCTTTTAGACAGCGGCTTTATAGACACCTTTAGGTATTTTCACCCTGACGAGTCGGGCAAATACTCTTGGTGGTCTTACAGATTTAACGCACGTAAAAACAATGCCGGATGGAGAATAGACTACTTTCTTGTATCGGAAACGCTTAAAGACAGGCTCATTTCAGCCGACATTCTTTCGGATATACAAGGCTCCGACCACTGCCCCGTAGAGCTTGTGGCGGATATTTGATATCACACTTAATCTATAACCGCTCCGTAGTCGTTTATAATTCCGGCAAGCTCGCTCGGCGAGCCTATCACGTTTGTGAGTGCCTCCGGCAGCACGCCGACTATAACGGTTTCGGCAACAACGGCGGATGTGGTTACCGACAGCGCGTCGGTCTTTCCGAGCATAACCAGCCTGCCGCTTGTCTCGATATTAAAAACAATACGGTGTATTACCTGATTAAGTCCGGCTTCTCTGAATTCGTTTGAAAATGTCACGACCGTACCGGACGTCAGCTGAGCATTGAATTTTACTCGCGGCCCGTAGCCGTTTGTGTATTCGCTGCCCAAAAATGTTCCGAGCGGTATAGATATATCGAACGTCTCATTTTCGGCGGTTGTCTCGGATACGGCAAGCGTAATGCTGCTTTGCAAAATATTTATTTTAACTGTGTCAACGTGGAGAGAAGTTACATTTCCCTCCGCGTTTCTTTCTGTTTTGACTATCTCGTCATATGTTATCCCGGATTCGGTAAGAACCTTTGCGACCGCCTTGTTTGCCGAATTCAGAAGTATTCTTTCGGCTACGGTCTCGCTGTACCGCGTAATGACGGGGCGCATACGGCAGGTAAACGTGAAAACAAGCACGGAAATGCTCATAATAAACACGGCAAAAGAGAAAAAGGCTCTTTTTGCATAGCTTTTCTTTTTCATTTTTTCACCTGCCTCCCCGCTTTTATACTACGCAGGAAAGGCTCAACACGTTAAGGGTATTAAAAGCGGGCTGTAAAAACAAACTTTACAGCCCTCAAAAAGCACCGTTTTCGGTATCAGCCGAAAATCATCTCTGTTATTTTTTCGTCTATCGCATTTAGAAGTTCTCTGCCGTTTTCCGCCTCTTTCGCGAGGCTCGCCAGAACCTGTTTTTCGGTATAGACCGCTTCCGATACGCCGCGCGTCATATACGACGTTCTGTTTTCCGACTCCGACACCCCCACGAACAGCGCAAAAGCACATAAAACGACGGTCAACACCGCGAGATATTTTTTAATTATCCTGTCTTTTTTCTTCATTTTAACCTCAGCGCCGCACAAGATGTGTGCAAACCGATGCGCGGCACAAAAACTCCTTTCATACATATATTCTAAAATTGAAATGCGAGAGCGCATATATAAATTTGAAATCGCATTATGTATTTTTATTTTTTGTTTCAGACGTTGGAATTTATAAATTCGGCAATGGCTTTTCCCATAAGGTGTCCCGAATATTCCGCCTCGGCTATTGTATTTGAGTCGCTGCCAAATTCAAGCAGCACCGAGCACGGCGTTACGTCCATATTATATTTTCTTGCGGAAAACAATATCGGCCGCATAAGCCCCGGATACATGGTTTCGGCTGTCTGCTGCAGCTTCAGCGCGAATGTAAGATTTTGCTCCCATGTCGGGAACGACATCACCTTGCCGTCCTCACATCCTGCAATTATCATTATCTGCGCCGCTTTTCTGCCGTTTACCGCAGTTGTCGGTTTTATGCGCGTACCGTCGTTTTGCTCCATTGCGTCACGGTGGACGTCAAGGACTATCTTCACCGACGGATTTTCTTCCATTATTTTAAGTATTGTCTCACGCGAGCGGTCATATGCACCGGTATACGCTCTGTCGTGTATCTCGGTGTCGTGTATTACGCCTATCCCCGCCTTTTGAAGCTCCTCGGTAACGGCGTCGCCCACGCGCACCATATTTCGCGACGGGTCATCGCTCCTCAGCTCAAAATCGCGCGTATACCAGCCCTTATCCATAAGCTGATAGCACTCTGTGGTGTGGGTGTGAAAAATAAGTACTGTGGGCGCGCTCTTATCGGCAATATCAAGATTACACTCGCCGTTTAACGAGCTTTCGATGTTTATGCTGTGCGACGGCGTTGTGTTTCGTACCGTTATATTTTTATATGTCGACGTTGCGGACGACGCATCGAATTTCTTTTCGACTATTGCGCCGTCATGATTTGCCGAAGCATATTGCTTTTCGGCGTCATTCATCATTTTGACTATGTCTCGCGGTACAGACAGCGTGTTGCTACCGACGCTTTCGCTCTGCTCGTTTTTTTCGCTCGGCAATGAAATCACGGCGTTTTGCTGTGAATTTTGCGCGGAAACACTTTTTTCAACCGTTTTTACCATACTGCTTTTTGCAGACAAAACAGCGCCCTCCGGCAGCATAAGCCCCGCGCCTACAACGGCGGTTCTGCCGAGAGCATTGCCGAAGCGGCTTCCGCACACAAATGCCAAAATTATGATTATCGGCAGAGCGACAAGCACCTCGTTTCTTTTTTTAGGAATTTTGCCCGTATGTCTTTTGCGTTTTTTCATTTGATTTTCATAGCCTTTCCGGCTACAAATTGTTTTACCGTAAATCATACACCGTATATTGTAGCCGGATAAGGCGTATAACATAAAATTTAAGGTCAATACGGCAAAACACACGATTGCACATATAACCTTTGTAAGATATATATGCGTATTTTTCCGCCGTTATACGAGCGAAAGAAGAGTTTGCACATCCATACCGGGCTGCAGAGCACAATTGATAGCCAGAGCGAGAAGTCGCGAGGCGCGGCTTATCATAACGTCGATTTCGCGTGGCGTCACCATCATTTTTTCGGCTCTTTCGCGTTCCGACTGCGGTATATTTTCATTTCCCGTTATATCAAAGACAAGTGCGGCGGCATCAACTACCGTCGGCACTCCTATCGCTATTACCGGCACTCCGAGGGTCTTTCGGCTTATCTCGGCACGGTGATTGCCGACTCCGGAACCCGGAACTATACCGGTATCGGTCATCTGCACCGTACAGCCGAGCCTTTTTATGCTGCGTGCCGACAGCGCGTCCACGGTTATTACGGCGTCGGGGGAAGTCTCATTCATTATTCCGCGTATCATCTCTGCGCTTTCTATGCCCGTCTGCCCGAGCACCCCCGGAATTGCGGACGAAACGGGTCGAAGAGACGGAAGCCCTATCTCCTCCGCCAGCGATTTTGTGATATGGCGCGTTGAAAATATATCTTTTGCGGTCTTGGGACCGAGGGCGTCGGGTGTAATATCCGAATTGCCGAGCCCCACCACAAGAACTCCCGAAGTGTTTTTCGGCAAGAGCTTTTTAATTTCGTCTCTCACGGCAACCATTCTGCTGTCGGTATCATCAAATTCCGATGAAAACGGCGGCAGCTCCACCGTGACATATCTGCCGACGGGTTTGCCGAGCTTTTCGGCGCCGACATCTGTTGTAATTTCTATTTCGGTGACCGACGCGCTCTGTGCTTTTCGTTTTGTTACCGTTACCCCGTCGTTTTTGCCGCTGTTTGTGATTTCTCGGCGCTCAAGCGCAAGATCCGTTCCGAAAACCATATAAATACTACTGCCTTTCTTTTGATAAATGTTTGTGCGCCGCCACCCGTTTTGCCGCAGTTTGCGAATTTCGGGCGTGCTTTACGGTATATTATTTGCACCGATATAAATTTTATAGACAGTTTATGAAAAAAAACTTGCTTTTTTTCGGAAAGAATGGTATTATATATTCCGCTAATGTGATACGCAAAGGAGGTTAAACTATGCCGAATATTAAATCAGCTAAAAAACGTGTAATCGTTAACAACAAGAGAGCAGACCGCAATAAGTCAAGAAACACCGCTCTCAAGACAGCTATCAAAAAGGCTAATGCCGCTATTGAGTCAAACGCTGCCGACAAAGAAGTTCTTGTTAAAGCTGCAGTTAAGAAAATCGACCAGGCTTCTGCAAAGGGTCTTATTCATAAGAATAACGCCGCTCGCAAAAAGTCAGCCCTCGTTTGCAAACTCAACAAGGCTTAATGTTGTTTTTAATGCACCTCGGTCTTTAGACCGGGGTGTTTTGCTTTTTCGGTCAAATTTACATTTTATTCATTGACTTTTGCCTTTTTTACGTATATAATAAACACATAGTTTTATAAAAATAAAGGGAGGCATTTTACCTATGAAAAAAGCTCTTAAAGTTATCGGTATCATCGCCGCTGTTGCAGGCGCTATCTTCGGCGTTTATGTAATAGTGAAAAAATATGTTGACAGCAAAAAAGTAGTTATCGGCAATGACGCTGAAAACTATGTTTCATGCTCCTGCTGCGACGACAACTTCGTTTCCGAAACCGTTGCGTAAATAAAAACGTATTATAAACACCCGATTGGCCGAGTGTTTATAAGGAAGTTTTGCGTCAAAACAACATTTTTGCACAATAATAATTGACCCCTCAGATGAGCCCCGGCTTATCTGAGGGGTTTGCCTTTTCTTGTATCAAAATATATCATTTTAAAGTGCTTTGCAGTTTCGTAGCTGTAAAATTTTTTTATGCCGAAGTCAAGAAACGAAGCAAGGCTGTCGCATCGCGGAGCTTTTTGACAAAAACATAATGGATTTTTATGCGAGAAACCAACACTACCTTATGAACGCTCAGCCTTAAAGCGGGTGTTTTTTATTTGCTCTTCGGTTTTGCAAAAAAAGAAACCACAAGTCCCGACAGCACCGCCGCCGTTATACCCGCGGAACCCGCACACAACGGACCCGTAAGAACCCCGAGCAATCCTTTTTCGCGAATAGCCTCTTTGGTTCCGTTCACCAGAACATTGCCGAAACCGGTAAGCGGTACCGTAGCCCCCGCACCGGCAAAATCAACGAGTTTGTCGTACACACCTATCGCACCGAGTATAACGCCGAGCACAACAAAGGTAACGAGTATTCTTGCAGGCGTCATCTTCGTTACGTCTATCAATATTTGCCCTATAACGCATATGAGTCCGCCGACTAAAAACGCTTTCAGAAAAATCAACGAAAATCATTCCCCTTTCCGGTTTTCGGAATTATTTTCTGCCGATTTTCAATAATTATTCTTTTCTCAAATCAAATCCGCCCGGCAAAAGCTCCGAGAGCGTATGCACTTCATATTCGCCATTGCCGTCGCCGAGAATTATTTTGAAATCGCCTTTGCAAAATTCCTCCATAACCTGTCGGCAAACGCCGCACGGATAGCAAAGGCGCTTGTATTCACCGTTTTTGTATTTGCCCACTATCGCGATTGCCTCAAAATCATTTTCGCCCTCGCTGATTGCTTTGAAAAAAGCGGTTCGCTCGGCACATACCGTGGGCGAAAAAGCCGAATTTTCGATATTGCACCCCTTATAAACTCTTCCGCCTGCGGTGATAAGCGCCGCACCGACGGAAAAGCCGGAATACGGCGAATAAGAGTTTTTTATAGCGTCCTCGGCACATACCAAAAGCTCACACGGCGTCATAATATCGTCTCCCGTCCGATTATCTTTTTGTTTTATAATAATTCATAAGTCCGCAAAAATCAAGCTATGCCGTTTTGCAACAAAGCGCCGCCGAATTCGTATAATATAACAAAAGTTTTGGGAGGCGCTTACATTTTATGAATTATAAAAACAACAAAACAGAAACTTCCTTAATACAGCTGGCACTTAAAAGAGCCGGGTTTTTAGAGGGTGAAATCGACGGCGTTTTCGGAAGCGATACAAGAAATGCCGTAATTGCTTTTCAAAAAGCCAATTCTCTGTCGCCCGACGGCATTGTCGGCCCGAAAACATACGCCGCACTTTTACCGTATCTCAAAGGATACACAGTTCACCACGTAAAAAAGGGAGATACGCTCTATTCGATTGCCGCCATGCACAATACAAGCATAAGAAAAATTATGCTTGCAAATCCGACGGTTGATCCGCTGAACCTGCAGATAGGCACAAATTTAACCGTTCCGTTTGCTTTTTCGGTAGTTCCCACCGACGTGCCGTATACCTATATGCTTTTAACATACATCTGCGAAGGGCTTTTAATGCGGTATCCGTTCCTTTCGGGCGGAGTTATAGGAAAAAGCGTTATGGGCAAAAACATACCGTATCTACGCATTGGTCAGGGCAAAGACGAGGTATTTTACAACGCGTCGCACCACGCAAACGAATGGATAACCACTCCGATACTTTTGAAATTCATCGAAGAATATTCGGAAAGCTTTGCAAACGGAGGCTCACTGTACGGTACACTCGCGGTACAGTTATTTAAAAAAGCAACCCTTTATATTGTTCCCATGGTGAACCCCGACGGCGTTGACCTTGTAAACGGTGCACTCCGTAATGACAAATACAAAAATGAAACACTCAAAATTTCGGCACAATATCCCGACATACCGTATCCGAACGGCTGGAAAGCAAACATCGCCGGAGTTGACCTTAATCTTCAATATCCGGCAGGCTGGGACGAAGCTAAAAAGATTAAGTATTCGCTCGGTTTTACGTCTCCCGCTCCGCGCGACTTTGTCGGCACGGCTCCCCTTTCCGCTCCCGAAAGCGAGGCGGTGTTTAATTTTACAATGAAGCACAATTTTGCGCTTACCCTGTCATACCACAGCCAGGGTGAAATCATATACTGGAAGTACCTTGACTTTGAGCCGCAAAAATCACGTGAAATCGCAGAATATTTCGGACAAATCAGCGGCTATGCGGTAGAGGAAACACCGTATAATTCGGGCTTTGCAGGGTACAAGGACTGGTTTATACAGTATTATGACAGACCCGGATACACAATAGAGGTAGGCTTAGGGCAAAGCCCCCTGCCCCTTACGCAGTTTGACAAAATATACAGCGACAACGTGGGGATTCTTAAAGGCGGCATAACCGAAATATGATAAGATATAACGACAGCGGCGATAAATTTAAGGTGTAAAATCGCCGCATATTGTGATACAATATACTCATCTTTGAAATGAAGGTGAGAATTTGAAAAGCTTACAGGACAAATATATACTCAGAAACGGTGTAGAAGTACCGTGCATAGGCTTCGGCACATGGAAAATGCCGGATGAAGTCGCAGAAAATGCCGTAAAAGCCGCAATAGATACAGGCTACCGTCATATCGACACCGCAGGCGCTTACAGAAACGAAAAAGGCGTCGGCGACGGAATAAAAAAGAGCGGCGTTAAAAGGGACGAAATATTTTTGGTAAGCAAGCTGCCAAACGACGACCACGGCTATGAAAAAGCCATAGCTGCGTGCGAGAGTTCGCTTTTAAAGCTCGGTACGGATTACCTCGACGGCTATTTAATACATTGGCCGGTGCTTGTCACAAACTGGGACCGCCTCGAAGACGACCTTTGCGATACCTGGCGCGCAATGATGAGACTGCGCGACGACGGCAAGGTAAGAGCCATCGGCACAAGTAACTTTATGACGGAGCATATTGAGATTTTAAAGAAAAATCTCGGCGATTATCCGCTGATAAATCAGGTTCAGATGCATCCGCAAAATCCGCAGGACGAAATGATAGCATACTGCAAAGAAAACTCTGTTTTACCCGAAGCCTGGAGTCCGCTCATACAAGGTCAGGCATTTAAGCGCGAACTCCTGATTGAGCTTGCCGAAAAATACAAGGTTTCGGTAGCCCAGATTTGCATACGCTTTATAGTGCAAAAGGGTGCCGTTCCCATTCCTAAGTCGGCAAATCCTGACAGAATTCGGAACAACGCCGATGTATTCGGCTTTGAAATTTCCGACGAAGATATGGAAAAAATAGCGTCGCTCAGGGTCTACGGCAGAATAGGCGATCCGCCGTCGGTGCCGAGAACTCATCAGGTAGTCGGATTTTAAATCACATATAAAAAAACGGCTTATCGGGATTAAGCTCCCTATAAGCCGTTTTATCTTTGTTTTATAATGTAAAAGAATCAAGTTCTTCAAGAAACCTTTCTTTTTCGCGGAGGATTGCTTTTTTGTATCTGTCCTCCTCAGAAAAGACGCATCCGCAGTATTTTTGCATATAAAAGCCGAGCTCTCTTGCCCTTTGATTGCCAGCTCTGAAATTCGGCCTGAAATCGCGGTAGAGAAATTCCACGCCGAACTCTTTTCCGAAACGCTCGCCTGCCACGGCTATAAGCTCGTGCTTTTGGTAAACGCTTGCGAGAAGCGTGGTTGTAAACTGCTTAAAACCGTGTTCCGCCGCAAATTCGGCTGTTTTGCGAAGCCTCGTCTCATAGCAATAGGTACACCTGTTATCTATATCATCGACAACATTTTTCACAAATTCGCGAAGTCCGTAATCCTCTTCGACCAAAACCCTCATATTTATTTTCGAAGCATAGTCGATAAGGCAATTACGCCTTGCCACGTATTCTTTCCAAGGGTGGATGTTTGGATTATACCAAAATGCGACCGGCTCTATTCCCTCGTTTCGCAAAGGGTCTATGCAGGAAAGCGAGCACGGCGCACAGCAGCAGTGAAGAAGCACATTATTCATCGTCTTTGTCACCGCTTTTACGCTTATCCTTTTCCTCGGACTTTTCATCAGTCGTTTTTTCGTTGCCGAGCTGTTCCTCCGGCAAAAATTCGACCTTGACCTTACCTATACGGCGCTCCTCTACGTTCAACACGGTAAACCTGATGTTTTTATACTGAACGGTGTTCATATCGCCGTCAACCGGCAAAAAGCCCAAAAGACTGATTATAAATCCGCCGAGAGTATCGTAGTCTCCCTCGGGCAGCTTTATGCCGAGTTTTTCCTCAACCTCTTCAATATCGGTAATACCGTCTATCGTAAAGGTGGTATCGTTTATCTTTGATATTTCTTCGTCCTCGTTGTCATATTCGTCCTGAATATTACCGACGATAGCCTCAACTATATCCTCAAGGGTTACAAGGCCGGCAGTTCCGCCGTACTCGTCAACCACTATTGCCATCTGAATATGCTTAGCGGTCATTTCCGAAAATAATTCGCCGCAGCGCTTTGTTTCGGGAACGCAATATACCTCGCGCATTATGTCCTTAGGCGTTTTTGTTTTCGGCAGATTGGACCCGACATATTTTAAAAGGTCTTTAATGTATATAATACCGACAACATTGTCGGGGTCTTCCTCATATACGGGGATTCTCGAATAGCCGTGCTCCATTGAGGTTTTGACTACGTCCTGGAGAGAATCCTCAACGTCAACGCACTCCATATCGGTGCGGTGAGTCATTATATCGGCAACGTCAATATCATCAAATTCAAAGACGTTGTTTATCATTTCTTTTTGGCTGTCCTCAATTACGCCCTTTTCCTGACCGACGTCAACCATCATACGGATTTCCTCTTCTGTGACGGTTTCCTCATCAGCATTGGGGTCAAGACCGAACATACGGACTATAAGGTTTGTGGAAGCAGAAAGAAGCTTTACAAACGGCTTTGTTATCTTACTGAAGCCGAGAAGTATCGGAGTGACTGCAAAGGAGATTTTTTCAGACTTCTGCATAGCGAACTTTTTGGGTGCAAGCTCGCCGAGAACGAGTGAAAAATAAGACATAATAAGCGTTATGAGTATAGTCGAAATTACGCTTATCGCACCGACCGGAATTACCTTAACAACAGATGTTTTCGCAAGAGCGTCGGTCAGCATTACCGCAAAGTTCTGAGCCGCGACAGCCGAAGTAAGGAAGCCGGCAAGGGTTACGCCTATCTGAATGGTCGAGAGGAAGTTGCTGGAGTTTTTGGTAAGCTTTAATACCTGTTTTGCCTTTTTGTCGCCGTCCTCCGCCATTTTTTCCATCTTGGCGTCATTCAGCGAAATGATAGCTATCTCCGACATCGCAAAGAAAGCGTTGATCAAAATAAGAATAAATAGTAAAAAAAGTTTAAGAATAATACTCGCAGGTCCTGCGTCGTCCATAATGATTTGTGGACTCCTTTCAAAATAATATATTAGGAAAAATTATACTACAAACCCTCTGTTTCGTCAACCGTGAAAAGCTTCGGCGGCTTTTCATTATTTAAGGCCGTCAAGCCGAAATTTCTCGGATATTTTACGGTAAGCCGGAAGAGAGAGTCCGTACTTATCGGCAAGGCGCACAACCTCATATATAAGACCGTCTATTTCCGACTGCTTACCGGCAGCAATGTCGCGCTGCATAGAGGTAGAGGCGTCCGGCGACAGAGCGTCGAGAATATCGAGATTTATTTTTACAAGGCTCTTTTCGTATTTTATTCCCATTGCAGCCGCAAGCGTTTCAATTTCGGAGATAAGCTCAGAAAAAAGTTCGCGCTCCGCTCCCGGTTTTTGCATCTCGGCGGCATTTGCTCCGAAATACAGACCGCATCCCGCCATAGGCGAAACATATGAAAATTTTTGGAGAGTGTCCTTTTCGACATTATCGGAAAAAACCGGCGTTATGTTTGCCAGTTTTAAGTCGCTTTCGATTTTTATAAGCCGCGAATCATCCTTTTTGTGCGAAGGCAGCCCGTAAACTATACGAAAAATCGAACCGTACATATGTATTTTCCCCGGAGAGACAAGACTCGAGGAAACATATATACACCCGTCCGTCACCGTAAGAGAGGGAAGCTCTTTTTGCATATGTCTGCCCGTGCCGTAAATATTGAGTATCGGTATTACCACGGTTTCGGGCTTGGATACGCTTTTTATAAACGGTATTGTGTCTGTAATGCTATACCCCTTTACGCACACAAAAATAACATCGGGAGAAAGAGTTGCGTCGGACTTCACAGCATTCTCAAACCCATTCATATCAAAGGCTTTTACGGCATTTGTGTATTCGCTGCCGTCAAGGCTCAGGGTAATGCCGTTTTCCCTGAGAGCCGCCAGATTATCGCCTCTCGCAATAAGAGTTGTATCTATTCCGGCTTTTGTAAAATATGCGGCTATTGCGCCGCCCGTTCCGCCGACTCCTATAACAAGATATTTCACTGTTTTCAGATCCTTTCAAAAATACAGCGATTAAAAATACTGTACATTTAACCGACTGTTTCCACCGTTTTGATTTCACCGCCCGTTTTAACGCGTGCTGTCTTTTTTCCGCAGGACGAATGCACCGAAAGGCTCTTTACCTCGCCGTTTTCCCACGTGAAATCAAGAGAATACCCTCCGCGGGCACAAATTCCCTTAACGCTGCCGTTTTTCCACTCCTTGGGGAGCGCCGGCAAAAGCTCTATAACGTCGTCGGAGCTGTAACACAGCATTTCGCAAACGCCGCTTGTGTAACCGCAGTTTCCGTCCATCTGATACGGCGGATGGAAATCCCAAAGGTTCGGCGCAATGTTTTTGTTTATAAGTTCACGCAGCATTGAGTATGCCCTTTCGCCGTCCTTTGCCCTTGCCCAAAGGTTTACCTTGTTTGCCTTGCCCCAGCCCGAGCCGTTTGCACCGCTCTTTTGACCGAAGCCTCTGTCAAGCAGAGAAACTTTACAAGCCTCGATAAGTTCGGGCGTTTTATCGGTTATCGCGTTTCCGGGATACAAGCCGAGAAGATGAGACGCGTGTCTGTGGCGGTTTTGGCAGGAATGAAGCTTATATTTAAGCTTTCTGAATCTTAAAGACTTATACCATTCGTCCTCCTCATACCATTCCTTTATCTGACCCCAGCGCCCTTTTGTAATGGGATTCAGCTTTACTCGCACTTTTTCAAGCTCTGCAGCAAAGTCGTCGTCTCCGAGCACCTTTGCCGCCTTTTCGGTATCTGTAAACAACTGCCAGATAAGCGTTTGCTCATATGTATTGCCTATGCTTATGGGTCCGTGCTCCGGAGAGAATGACGGAGACGAAACATATCTGTCCTGCTCTTTATTGTATACGAGATTTTGGAGCCAAAAAACGGCGTTTTCTTTCATCATGGGGTATATGTCGGAGCGAAGATAGTCCGTATCCTCGGTAAACGCATAATAATCAAAGCAATTCTGCATCATCCACGAGGACGCCGCAGGCGACCAGCCCCAATAGAAGTCCCACCCGGGACACGTCCATCCGAACGGCGTATTTTGCGTATGGCAAACCCAACCGTTCTCGGGATTTTTTTCATCCGAAACTATATTGTGGTAGCACCGTGCGGTAACTCTGCCCGGCTCACGAAGCGACTCCATATAGCGTATCATCGGCTTTGCGGTGCCGAAAAGTCCCGTAACATAGGCGTGCCAATAACACATTTGAAGATTTACATTCAGGTGATAATCACAGCTCCACGCAGGCGAATTGGAATTATTCCATACGCCCTGAAGATTGGCGGGCAGTTCATCGTTTTCGGCGGAGCTTGAAATAAGCAGATATCTGCCGTATTGACACAAAAGTTCTTCTAAGTACCGCCCGTCCTTTGAATCGGGGTTTTCACGGTATGAAGAAAGGAGTTTATCCGTATATTCGGCACTTGTGAAATTTGTAATCTCAAACGAGAAACGGTCAAACAGCGATTTATATTCGGCAATCGCATCTTTTTTAACCTCATCATAGCCCTTTTTCAAAAATTCTTCTATTGCCGAATTGACCTTGCCCTCGGGTAATTCGCCTCTGTAATTCGGATATTCGTTTTTATAATTTGTTCCGGCAGAGAGGGCAAAAACGAGATATGAAGCGTCTTTAATGCCGAGCTTACCGTCGCCTTTTACCGTTTCGCCGTCCGTTGTCACGCAAAGGCGCGCATAGTATGCGAGGTCGTTATCCGAAAGTTTGCCGTACAAAATCAGAGAATTATCCTGCACCTTAATATTATCGGTATCATGGGCAGGCAAAAATGAAATTTCGGTATTCAGCGCGCCATTTTTGTCGGCGGTGATTTTCTCCGCTATAATCGACGGGTTGTGCGACGCGAAACACTCGCGCGTAAATAAAACTCCGCCGCTCTTATATTTTACTGTACAAACGGAATTTGTTATGTCAAGCTGCCTTTCGTAATCAGAAAAATCGCTGTGAGGGAATCTGAGTACTATCTCGCCGAAATTCTGATATGCTCCGTAGCCGTCCTTTATGCCTACAAGCTTATCCTTAAATTTAAGAACAGCCTTTTTGTCGCCGCGGCACAGCGCGTCTCGTATTTTTTCGAGATATTCAAAGCTGTTTTCGACGTTTCCGCCCATATAGTCTTTTCTGCTCTTTGACGGTCCGCCCGTCCAAAGAGTTTTTTCGTTAAACTGCAGATGCTCTTCCCCTACTTTGCCGAAAACGCACATACCGAGCATACCGTTGCCTATTGGCAAAACCTCATTTTGCCATCCGTTTTCGGAATATTCCGCAGGCGAATTATATTTGAGAACGTAATTTTTCAATGCAAACGCTCCTTACCGTTTTATTTATAAAAACAATAGCAAACGGAAGCGAAAAAGTCAATATTTGAGCCCTTCTGCGGAAAATCTTTTTGTTTTTTCTTGACGAACAGCTGCTTTTATTATACAATTTCAATGCTTTGAAAATCTCATAATCAAAGCTGTCAGTTCGAGATCCGCCTGACAGGGCAAACGCCCGAATCAAAACTAAGGAGTTTTAAAAATGAATAAGAAAAAAGACGTAAACTTTCTCGTCTGCGGTGCGGTAATTGCCGCACTCTACGCCGCGCTGACCTATGCCGCGTCCGCCGTCAATCTTGCTTACGGAGCGGTACAGTTCAGATTTTCCGAGGCTCTGACGGTTCTTGCGGCATACACGCCTGCCGCCATACCCGGCCTTACAATCGGCTGCATTTTGGCAAACCTCGGAAGTCCGTACGGTATTGCGGACATAATCTGCGGATCGGCAGCAACGCTTTTGGCCGCCGTTTTTACGTATCTTACGAGAAATGTCAGAGTTAAGGGTTTGCCGCTTCTCGCGCCGGTTTTTTCGGTAGTTTTCAATGCCGTTACGGTTGGAGCTGAAATAACCGTATTTTTGCCTGAGGGTTTCACTTTTAAGGGCTTTCTCATTCAGGCAGCATTTGTGGGGCTGGGCGAACTTGTGGTATGCTACGCCGCCGGAATGCCGCTTTGCGCCGCAATAAACAAAACGGGACTTCGCAAATACCTTAAATAACTCTTATATATTGAAACAAGCCATCGGTTTGTGATAAAATAATCTCAGTAACGGCACCTGCTGTTTTTGAGATTATTTTTTTGTGCCGATATGCCGGCAAAAAACGGGAGACGATGTCATAATGGCAAAAATAATAGTGGCAGACGATGAAATGCTCATAAGGCGGCTCGTATGTGATTTCCTGATTAAAGAGGGTCACACGCCGCTTGAAGCCGCGGACGGCAAAAGAGCTGTGGACCTTTTCAGGCAAAACCCCGATACCGCCCTCATAATAATGGATATTATGATGCCCGAGCTCGACGGCTGGGAGGCGACAAGGGAAATAAGAAAGCACTCCGCCGTGCCCATTATGCTGCTATCGGCAAGAAGCCAGGATTTTGACCAATTAACCGGATTTGAAAGCGGCGCCGACGATTACGTTACAAAGCCTTTTTCTCCGGCTGTGCTTATGAAGCGTGTGGAGGCTCTTTTGCGCCGCACAGGAAACGGATATGTCCCGGCTGCGGACGAGCTTTGGGGGCTGTCGGTCAACAAAGACGCACACGAGGTCAAGGTTTACGGCGAAGCCGTTTCGCTGACGCTTAAAGAATACAGCATTCTCATAAAGCTGCTCGGCTTTGTGGGCAGAGTTTACTCGCGCGAACAGCTGCTGGACGACGTCTGGGGATTTGACTACGACGGCGACATAAGAACCGTTGATTCGCACGTTGCAAGACTTCGCACAAAGCTCGGCGACTGGGGAACAAAACATTTACATACCGTATACGGCGTAGGCTATAAGATAGAGGAATGAATATGGGCAAAAGGACTGAGAGCAAACGCTTTATAAGTATAAGGCTGCGGCTGTTTTTGCAGGTCGGCGCCATAGTGCTGCTTGCCGTGACGCTGATACTCGCGCTCAACAAATGGTATCTATCGTCGATATACATACTCAATCAAAAGCGCACCATGCAGTCTCTTGCGGAGGAAATTGACACTTATGACGTTTCCGCCGCCGATTACAGCTCTAAAATCGCATTGCTCGAAAAAGACAACGGCGTTACCATAGACGTATATATGTCTGACGGCACTCCCCTTTACTACGGTGCCGTGCCTACCGGTATAACCGGAGGTAAAATAGTGATAAGGGACCGGCACGACAATCCCGACGGCTCTTTCTTTGAAATTCAGGAAAACGCTATGAGCGACACGCAATTCATAGTCTACGGAAAAAGTCTTAAATTCGGCGGAGACCTTGAGATGTACAGCAAAAAAACGACGATAGACTCATATGCCGATACAGCCATAAACGTAATGCTTATAACCAGCATACTCGCTCTTTGCGCCACGCTTGTTGCAATATATTTTTACTCAAAGAAATTTACAAAGCCGCTTATTGAAATGAGCAGCGTCACCGGCGGCATGGCAGATATGGACTTCTCAAAGAAATGCGAATACGGCGGAAACGATGAAATAGGCACTTTGGCAAGCAGTATAAACGAGCTGTCCGATTCGCTCAACAGCACGCTTGTCGATTTAAACGAGAAAAACCGCAGGTTGCAGGAGGATATAGAGAAAGAACAGCAGCTCGACAAAATCCGCAAGGATTTTATCTCTAATGTTTCGCACGAGTTGAAAACTCCGATTTCAATAATACAGGGCTATTCGGAGGGTGCCAAGCTGATGCTCGACAGCGGCGACACAAAAGGTGCTTCGGAATATTGTGAAATAATAACCGACGAAACTCACAAGATGAATATGCTCGTTTTACAGCTTCTCGAGCTTTCAATGTATGAATCAGGTAACGTCAAGCTCAGTATGGATAAGATAGACATTCGCGCAGCCGCTGAAGAATACGGCGAAGAAAACCGATTAAAATTTGAGAGCAAGGGAATCAAATTTATAAATGATATTCCGAGCGACTGCTTCGGACTCGGCGACAGCGTTAAAATACGAATGGTATTTAACAACTACATATCGAACGCCTGCTCACACGTTTCGGGCGACAACATTATAAGAGTCTATAAAGGGCAAAGCTTCGACGAAGGCAGTATACGTATTTGCGTATACAACAGCGGAAGCCATATAGACAGCGATGATATGGATAAAATATGGATAAGCTTTTACCGCGCCGACAAGTCACATTCGCGCGCAGAGGGGCGTTTCGGACTCGGCCTTTCGATAGTCGGCGCAATACAAAAGCTGCACGGTGAAAAATACGGCGTCGAAAACACGGACGACGGAGTTGTATTTTGGTTTGATATAAAAAAAGCCTGAGTTTGCGGAGGTGAATATTTTGCTTAAATTTGCGGATAGGCTTCTTTCCGTCTTTTTCCCAAAAAGGTGCAAATACTGCGGAGAATTGATAGTCCCGGAAAAAGACATCTGTGAAAATTGCGAAAGCTCCATGCCGCGTATTTTGCCTCCGTACTGCCCTTTTTGCGGTCACAGCAAAGAGGACTGCTCCTGCAAGCAGGCAAAAAGCGAATATTCCGCCGTCGCCGCTCCGTTTTACTATGAGGGCGCCGCCAAAGCCGCCATACACCGCCTGAAATTTGAGGGAAAAGATTTTGTCGCACGCACTCTCGCGCAGGATATGGCAAAAACCGTAAAAGAGCAATACGGCGAAAAGGAATTTGACATAATAACCTTTGTGCCGTTTTCAAAAGCCGAAAAACACGACAGGGAATTTAACCAGAGCGAGCTTTTGGCAAAATGGCTCGGCGAGGAGCTTTGTTTGCCGTGTCGGGAGATGCTCGTAAAGCTCTATGATGTTCCGCGCCAACATACGCTTCCGGGAAACAAACGGCGCGGCAATGTATTCGGCATATTCGCGACAGCGGAAGAATTTGCGGAGCTTGACGGCAAAACAATACTCCTTGCAGACGACATAAAGACCACCGGCTCCACGCTTTCGGAGTGTGCCAAAATGCTGAAGCTCGCCGGAGCAAAAGAGGTTTGCGCCGTAACCGCCGCCATAGCTAAAAAGATAGGATAACGGTATTGCATTTTACATATGCGATTGCAACTGATAAGCTAAACGCAAATTTCAAAAACGGCAATAATTAAAACATTAGTCTGATACTCGCCCGAAGTTTCGCAGTTCATCGTTTTTAGATATATATTAACTACAATTGTGCTGATACGTAACACTTTTTTCTGCTTGCCGCCTCAAATTTGTCAAATACCGTTTTATTCGACAAAACTGCCCAAAAAATGAATTGACAAGCAGGGTAATTTCGGTTAATATTGTTGTGTAATCTTACTTTGTTAATATTTTACATGGTGAACCCTGTATGGGCGATACTGCCGATGCGGACAAAAAAGAGGGCAAACCCCTACGGCGGATTTCAAGGGTTAATAATAAAACTTTCAAGTGCGGCAAATTAAAAAATTTTAAATTTACGCACGGATAATATCTATGATATTGTCCGATTTTTATTTTTCATTACTTTTCGGCAGGTTTACCAGTATCTTCTGCGGAAGAATTTACTCTATTGCTTACATTTGATTTTTGAACTGCGCTCCGCAAAGCTGTTTTGGTTCTGCAAATAAGCTTAACGAATAAATAAACATGTTAAGATATAAGTATTTTAATATGTTTAATATCTAAACTAAGCGGATTTTAATTTATCCAAATGCTTCCAAGTTATTTAAAAAGTGCCGTTGTATCCGAGCGACGGTGATTTATGTGGGTTTAACGCACTCTTCGCCATTTGCGTATACCTACGCCGATAAAACAAATTACCTTGCGGGTGTTAAGCACAAATTTGCACTCGACGAGCAAACCGTCGGTTATCGTTACGGTAATTTAAGTATCGGTGAAATGCCCGACCAAATATACGGCGTTACGCGGAACGGCATAAAAAAGGAGATAACAAATAATACGATTACATTTCAGAACTTAATACACGCAAGATAAAAAAGTTAAAATCATATTGAAAAAAAGAAAGTGAGATAATATGGATATTATAAACAGCATAAAATTTTGCCGAGACAACCGAAAGGTTGCAAGCGTATACCTTGATAAAGAGGACACGTGCCATCATCTGACGGGATATATCACCGCCTGTAATAATGACGAGGTGCTGATAGCCCACATTAACACACGTGGTGAATATGACGGATTTGTATATGAATATGCAAGCAATGTTTATCGTGTTGATTATGACGGAGAGTATGAAGATAAAATCGGGACGCTGTATAAATTAAAACATCAAAGTCACCCGCAATTTGAACCTGATGAAGAAAACATTCTCTTTTCATTGCTGAAATTTGCCGAAAACAGCGAATTTTTGGTTTCGTTAGAGGATGAAGAAAACAACGTAATCGGTTTTTTGAAAAGCTTTTCCGACACTCAAATTGAGCTTGAAACCGTAAACGACTACGGTAAATACAGCGGTGTTACCGTAATTGATTTAGAAATGGTAGAAACCATTTCCGTTGACACCGATTATGAGCAAGACATTAAATTGTTGGCAGAGAATAATGCAGAGAGCGGTTCTGTGTGTTGAAAAAAGCAAGGAATAAATTTCTTAATTACCGCCGGAAAATCCATATCGGGAAAAATCGGTATGCATTTAATATGTAAGACTTTTGTTTCAAGCACAAAAAATCCCTGCTATCATTTTGATAGCAGGGATTTTGCAGCTAAGAAGCTTTATTTCAGCTGCAAATTGAGCTGATAATTTTTTCCGCGTCAAACGGCTCGCCGAAATGATTTCTATATTTCGACTTTAATATATATACCGTTACCTTATCGCTGCTTTCCGCTACGATACTGAAATATGACGAAGACTGCATTTCAAATTTGTCTGTGTAATTACAGTATTTATATCGGTAATCGCCATTGGTTCCGTCTGTATATTTAATGCTTTTTCCGCCGACCGAGGTCTCCCTTAACAGTTCTTTTTCAAGCCTTTTCTTAATAAGCTTTCGCGATGCCGCCGTTCCGCCGGTATACTCATATACGGTAGCTGTATAATAGTTATAGCTGCCGTCGCTTTTAGAATAATTATCAACAGTATAATAACCGCTTAAAAAGCCATTTGAATACAGCTCATTATCCGAACGCTCAGCCTCGTAATCAGACAAATCGACAAAATTACCCAAGCTGTATTTACTCTCGGCGGCTTCTTTATAGCTGCTCGTCTTTTCGCTGCCCGAATTTACAAATGCCGCGGCAAAAAACGACACAGAGAAAACCACGCAGAAAGCCGCTATACATAAGGAGCTTATCTTAAGCGCGGATTTTATTTTTGCGTCATTGACAAAAATGTAAGCGATATAGCAAATTATTCCGGGTATCAAAATTATGCTCGGTATAATCAGTTCAAAGGTATCAACAACAATATATATCGGTGTTGTTGTCACTTGGTTTTTGACAAAAGCCCAAAGGAGCCCCAATAACACCACTGCAATTAAAACGACGACGAGATTTTTAATTGATTTCTTTTTATCCATATTAACCCCCACAATTAACATACAAATAACACCGTACCGTGTTACTTCTCCATTAAATAATTCGTCAAAGCGATTCCGTGCCGGATGACCTCTTGCTCTTTAACAACACGATAGCCTCTGTGTTGAAAAAAAGATTTTGCAGTAACAGATGAATATGTTGTGACGGTCTTTCCTTTTACGGACTGCTCCAGCTTATCACAAATAGCGGACGCAATACCCTGCCCCTGACAGTCCTTGTGAACATAGAGCCTGTCAAGGTATCCGCTTTTATCTATATCACCAAATCCGACTATTGTTCCGTCATTCTCGGCAATTATCGTTTTATGCTTCAGGAAAGAGCTGTTCCACTCCCGTAAATCCACTTTACCCGTTGCCCAAGCACTTAACTGCTCTCCGGTATAGTCCTTTGCATTTACGCTGTGAACCGTATTATAGAATAATTTTGCCATCTGTTCACAGTCGGACGGAAGATATTCCCGAAGCTTCATTTTTGCCCTCTCAAATTACTTTTTGTTTTTCTCTTTGTTTTTCGCCATATAGGAGACTATCAAAATTATGCTGACAAGATTGCAGCCTATCGACAATCCCAAAAGCAAGCCGCTGCTGAAATCGCCGAAACTGCTCGTTTCATTACCCGAAAATGCTGTATATGCCAAATTTAATATGTTGCCCAGAACCATCAAAATTATTCCGACTTTTAAGTTTTTCATAAACGAGCCTCTCTTTCTTTCGTTGCGGCTCCCCTTTTGAGGAAACCTCTGTCTACTCAAATTATATAAAAAGTTTCGGTTAAAGTCAAATTTCAATTTATCTGTACGGTTTTCCAACGTTTTTACTGTAATTCACAAGCATTTTTTCGGGACTTGCAAATACGGCTTTTAGTATTCATATTCATAATATGAAAGAGAGGTCGATTTTAATGTTTTTGGAACTTTTATCCGCTATAAGCACAAAAATGCTTTATTTGATTCTCCATATAGAAAATGCGGGGTCATTTCCGAAGCCGCTGTCCGCAAAAGAAGAAAAAAAGGCTCTTGAGCAGATGGCTTCGGGCGATAAAAACGCCAAAGACCGCCTGATAGAGCACAATCTGCGGCTCGTGGCGCACATTATAAAAAAATACTATTCAAATTACTCCGACCAAGAGGATCTTATTTCAATCGGCACAATAGGTCTTATAAAGGGCATAAACACCTTTGACTACACCAAAGGCACGCGCCTTGCCACGTATGCCTCGCGCTGTATAGAAAACGAAATACTTATGCACTTCCGCAATCAAAAAAAATCGGCGCAGGATATTTCCATGAGCGAACCTATCGACACCGATTCGGAAGGAAATCCCCTGACGCTGTCGGACATAGTCTATACCGACGACACGATTGCGGACGATATAGATAAAAAGGTCAAAATAGAAAAACTGCGCGAATATATAGACGATATGGACGACGCACGCGACAGAGAGATAATAGTCAAAAGATACGGCTTAGGTATGTCAAAACCGCTGACGCAACGCGAGATAGCCGCCGAAATGGGAATTTCTCGCTCATATGTTTCGAGGATAGAAAAACGTGCGTTAAAAAAGCTCAGAGACAGATTTGACGAATAAAAAGGCAAAAAAAATAGCCCCCCTATTGGGGAACTACTTTCATAAAATGTCGGCATCGACCTATTTTCCCGGGCCGCTTCCAGCCAAGTATTTTCGGCACGAATGAGCTTAACTACCGTGTTCGGAATGGGAACGGGTGGACCCTCATCGTAATAAACACCGACTTTTGAGAAACTTTGTTTTTGAACTCATCTCTCAAGTGCGAGAGTTAGTATATCACAAGGTTTCTCAAATTGCAAGTGTTTTTTTTCAAAAAAGTTTAAAAAATTTTAATATTTTTTAAATTATTCCGAAATAAGCGTTTTTTCGATTGTGCCGACGTAAATTCTGTGGTAATCTTTATTAGGATACCATTTTTCAATTGAGCTGTCCAAAAATCCGTCGGGAGTCATATCTTTAAACGCTACCTTTTTGCAGACAAGCACTTTTTTAGCCTGCTTAAATGTGACGGCATTATCTACATATTCGGGAACAAGACCCGTCTCGGCAGCCTTATCGATATCCCTGCCCGATTTTGCACCGCATATGCCGAGCTCCTTTTTATATTCGCCGTCGAAGAACGAGAGCGTGAACTCATCGTATTTTTCCATAAATTCGAGGGTATATCTCTGAGGACGGACAAAAACAAACACTACATCCTTGCCCCAAAGCTCGCCTACGCCGCCCCACGAAACGGTCATAGTGTTCCAATCGCCCTCTTTGCCGGCGGTCAGAAGAGCCCAGTCATCGCCTATCATTTGTATCGGCGAACGGTCAAGGTCACGCACGTTTATTTCTTTAAACATATTTATCAACTCCGTTAAAACATTTCTTTTTATAATATATTACGAAACGAGGAAAAAATCAATGACAGAAGTAAAAGGTTTTTTAAGAGATTTCAGGCTCAGCGTGCCCGAAGCCATTTACGCCTGCAACGGCATTAAAATATGCGGCAGACGAATAAAATCGGTGCTGTTTTCAACCGACGTCAGCATAATAAGAAATTCCAACGCCGACGCGGTTATCGCCGTTTATCCGTTTACGCCTCAGCCCGTCATCACGCAGGCGGTAATGATGGCGGCGGACACGCCCGTATTTGTCGGAATAGGCGGCGGTCTTACAAAGGGAGAGAGAGTTCTCGGCCTCGGCAGACACGCCGAATATCAGGGCGCGTTCGGTGTGGTTGTAAATGCCCCTACCCCAAACGAAACCATAAAGGAGCTTAAAGAGGCTCTCGACATACCCGTTATTGTCACCGTGGTTTCGGAGGAGGACGATATTGCCGGAAGAATAGAAGCCGGAGCCGAAATTTTTAACGTATCGGCAGCGTCAAAGACGCCTGAGCTCATCTTAAAAATCCGCGAAAAATACCCGAACATACCGATAATGGCAACCGGCGGACCCACCGATGAAACCATTAAAGCCACAATAGCCGCCGGAGCAAACGCCGTAACATGGACGCCGCCCACAAACGGAGAAGTCTTTAAAGACATTATGGACGCTTACCGCAAGCATCAGGAGCACCCGAAATATTAAATATCACTCGTCCCACTCATAGTCGCGAAGCTTACCCTCGCACAGAAGCTTAGGATAATTCCACTGGCGCAAAACCTCATACACGCCTATTGCCACGGAATTTGAGAGATTAAGGCTGCGCGCGTCGGGATTATTGAGCATAGGTATTCTCACACAGGTCTGCGGATTATCGTGTAAAAGATTTTCCGGCAGGCCTTTTGTCTCTTTGCCGAAAAACAAATACACATTATCGGGATATTCTACGTCGGTGTGACGATGCTTCGCCTTTGTTGTAAAATAGTAAAAATTTCCGTTGTCCGGATTTTTGCGAAAGAACTCTTCAAGGCTCTCATAATATGTTATATCCAAAAGATGCCAGTAATCGAGCCCTGCGCGCTTTAACTTTCTGTCGTCTATCTTAAATCCCATAGGACCGACAAGGTGCAGCCTGGCTCCGGTAAGAGCGCAGGTACGTGCCACGTTTCCTGTGTTTTGAGGAATTTCCGGTTCGACCATAACCACATTCAATATCATTTTTATCACCGTTTAAAAAATTTTTCAAAAACAATTTTACCATATTTTTCAAAAATATAAAGAACTAAACAGTATTTTTACCGTCCGTTTTGCACAAGATACTAATACAACTTTTAAAACGGAGGAAAAAATAATGAATAACAACATGAATTCGGCAATGAAAACAGTAGGCGTGAGTCTCGCGGTGGGAACTGCCGCGGCGGTTATGTCAACCGCGGTTAAATCCTCTTCGAGAAAACGTAAGATGAAGAAAGCCGCAAAAAAGGCCGCAAATACCATAAACACCATTGTCGACAATATGCAGGATATGATAAGATAATCATATATGCGAAGTCCCGCGCAAGGCGGTTTTTGCCGCTTTGCTACATAGGAGGAACAAAAGATGAAAAAAATTCTCTGTATTTTTTCAGTATTGCTGATTGTATTCGGAACAGCTTTTTTCGGGTGCGGAAAAAAGGACAATAAAACCGATACCGAGCAGAGCGAAACTTCCGTTTCCGCGACAGATGATACGACCACGCCCGACCCGAAGCCGGTTTTATCGGGCGACGCTGCGCTTAAAGACGGCGAAACGTATACAGGCAGAGAGCCGCTTGCTCTCGCGAGCTTTAACGTTACGGATCCCGAAAACACACGCGGTCTCTCTACCGAAAAGCACGGATACGGCTACGGCATAGCGAAAGACGGCAAGCCAAACGAAATATCCGTAAACAATCAAAAATACTTTGAGACAAACGGCTACAAAGCGTTTTGTCTCGACACCAAATCGACCGACAAGGTATTATACCTTACATTTGACTGCGGCTACGAAAACGGATACACGGCAAAAATTCTTGACACATTAAAGGAAAAACAGGTTCCCGCCGCATTTTTCTGCACGCTTCCGCAGGTAAAGGAAAATCCCGAAATCATAGCGCGAATGATAAACGAAGGTCATATTGTGGGAAATCACTCGGTCACTCACCCGTCGTTCCCGACATTAACAAGACTCCAAATGGCAAACGAAATTAAGGGCATGGACGATTATTTAAGAACCTATTTCGGATACAGCGCGCCGTTTTTCCGTTTCCCGATGGGAGAATACTCGGACAGCGCTCTCGACGCGGTAGGTTCGCTCGGATACACAAGCGTTTTTTGGTCGGTTGCTTACTCCGACTGGGATTTAAACAAACAAAAGGGCGAAGAATTCGCATTTAACACCGTTATGTCAAGGCTGCACCCCGGAGCCGTGATACTTCTGCACGCGGTATCGCCCGATAACGCGGCGGCTCTCGGCAGAATTATTGACGCGGCAAGAGAACAGGGATACACGTTTAAGTCGCTGTATGACTATCCGCAGGAATAACAAACAATTATATAAACAACAAAAACCGCTTCTCGCCGAAACGAAAAGCGGTTTTTATTTATCTTATTCAGTCGTTGTTTGTGGCGACTATATTTACCCCTGTGCCGAGAACATTCTCGATTACAATATCTCCGATAGAGACGGGGGCTTTAAGTGTGACCTTGTTTATTTCGGTCATACAGTCAAATATTTTTTCCTTGGGTATGGGCGAGCTTGTCTTGACCGGCACTACGGGAAGTCTGCCTCCCTCGACCTTTACGGTGGAGGTTACCATTCTTTCGGGGTGTGTGCATTCTGCTCTCGCGTAAGCGTCGCCGCGTTTACACGTGTTTCCCGTAACGGAAAGAACTTCTCCGCTGTCCGACAATTCAACCGTTATAGAACAGCCGATGGGGCATGAAACACATACAAGTTCTCTTTTAGACATATTACGCATCCTCCTTTACGGAAACTACCATGGTGCTGTCGGCAGGCAGAGAATGGATAATATCCGCCTTTATAGGGACATATTCCATTTCGCCGGGGCACATCTTCTTTTTCTTCTTGGTATAGATAACTTCGCCGTTACAGGTAATGGTAAGGGTTACGTTTTTAAGCACTCTGCCCACGCGGAAATAGAGCTTTACGTCCTTGTCGGTATCGTGTGAAATTCTCTGCGGAACTATATATCTTACGCCGTTTTCGCCTTTTGTATTGACAAATTCGTCGCAGTTCTTTTCGCCGCGTATATATTTTGCGGCACCTGCGCCTGCAAGCTGACTCTCTTCTGTTACGTAGTCAACAAGATCGTGCACCTGCAAAACGTTGCCGCACGCAAACACGCCCTTGTGCTTTGTTTCACGGTACTCGTCAACTATCGGGCCGTTGGTTATACGGTCAAGCTCAATGCCGGCATTCTTGGAAAGCTCGTTTTCGGGAATAAGTCCTACCGACAGCATAAGTGTGTCGCAGGGAATATACTCCTCGGTGCCGGGAATAGGCTTCAAATGCTCGTCTACATTGGCAACGGTTACACCCTCAAGGCGATCTTTGCCGTGAGTGCTGACAACCGTGCAGGAAAGGCGAAGCGGAATACCGAAGTCCTCAAGGCACTGAACGATATTTCTCGTAAGTCCGCCCGAATACGGCATAAGCTCACATACAGCCTTAACCTTTGCACCCTCTAAGGTCATACGTCTTGCCATAATAAGACCTATATCGCCCGAGCCCAAGATAACGACTGTTTTGCCGGGCATATATCCGTCAATATTTACGTATTTCTGCGCGGTTCCCGCGGTCATAATGCCCGACGCACGGCAGCCCGCTATGGAAAGCGCACCTCTCGGTCTTTCACGGCAACCCATTGCAAGCACAACAGCCTTTGCCTTTATCGTGAGAAGTCCGTCCTTATTATTTACCGCAGTCACCACGTTGTCATCGGAAATATCAAGAACCATGGTGTCAACCTTAACGTCTATATCGGTTTCCTTAATCTGCTTTATAAATCTGCCGGCGTATTCGGGGCCCGAGAGCTCCTCGCCGAAGTAATGCAGACCGAAGCCCGTATGTATACATTGCTCAAGTATACCGCCGAGAGTATCGGCACGCTCCAAAATAAGGATTTTTTCAACGCCCTTGTCATGCGCCTCAAGTGCCGCCGCCATTCCGGCAGGGCCGCCGCCGACAACTACCAAATCATAACATGTTTCCATTCTTTCCACCTCATTTCGTCCTGTCAAAGATTATCTTTGACTCGCCGCCGAATTTTGTTATCTCGTTCATCGGAACGCCGAGCTCTCTTGAAAGTATCTCGACTACTTTGGAACCGCAGAAACCGCCCTGGCATCTGCCCATGCCGGCTCTTGTGCGGCGTTTTACTCCGTCAACGTCTCTCGCACCTACGGGAGAGTGTATGGCGTCAAGTATTTCGCCCTCGGTAACCGTTTCGCAGCGGCAGATAATTCTTCCGTAGCGCTTATCCTTGGCGATGAGCTTTTCGCGCTCTTCTTTTGACATATTGCGGAAACGAACGGGTGCCGGACGGCTGCCGTTAAAGTCTGCCTTCTTTTTGGGAGAAGCTTTTTCCGCAAAAAGATTTGCGACGTATTTTGCAATGGCAGGCGCGGCGGAAAGTCCGGGTGACTCTATGCCGGCAACATTGATAAAGCGGTCGTTCTTATCGGAATAACCTATAATAAAGTCATCGGTTACCGGGTGTGCTCTCACGCCGGCAAAAGAGGTTATAGCGCCCCTGACATTTACGCTCGGTACGGATTTTAAAGCCTTGGAGAGTATGAATTCAAGTCCCTCGGGAGTTGTATCCACATCATCCTTATTATCTTCGTCCGTTGCCGACGGGCCGATAAGAAGGTTCCCGTCAACCGTAGGAGTTACCAATACACCCTTGCCCATTTCATTGGGGCACTGGAATACCGTGCGGTCTACAAGATGGCCGAAAGATTTATCGAGAAGATAATATTCGCCTTTACGGGCAACAATCTTTATGGAATCATCGCCTATCATACGTGCGACCTCATCGCTGTGAGTACCTGCGGCATTTATTACATACGTTGCGGTAATGTCGCCCTTTGAGGTATCGAGGACGAATTCGGAGCCGTTAAAGCTGATAGCCTTTACAAGGCAATTTCTTATAAATTCCACTCCGTTTTCGCAGGCATTATCCGCCGCCGCAATGGTCAGCTCATACGGGCAAACTATACCCGCAGATTTTGAATAAAGCGCGCCGACCGCTTCGTCGCTGATATTCGGCTCAAGCTCATGGAGCTTCTTTGAATCGATTATCTCAAGCTCCGGAACGCCGTTCTTTATTCCGCGCTCATACAGAAGATGAACATGCTCCATCTCCTTTTCCGAAAACGCGACTACCAAAGAACCGTTATTCCTGTACGGAACATTAAGCTCTTTGCAGAGCTGCGGCATAATAGCCGTACCCTCAACATTCAGCTTTGCTTTCATAGTACCCGACACAGCGTCAAATCCGCCATGGACAATTGCGCTGTTTGCCTTGGTAGTTCCCATGGCAACATCGTTAAACCTTTCGAGCACTGCTGTCTTTACGTCATATTTCGAGAGTTCCCTCGAAATAAGAGCGCCGACAACGCCGCCGCCTATAACGGCAACATCGTACTTCATAAAAAATCCACCCCTTGTTTTTATTCAGCTTAGTGAGACTTCACTAATCTATATCCTGGCCGGCAAAATCGTCTTTTTCCTGCTTGCTGACAAGAACGATGTCGCCAGAGCCTTTGGTCCCTGTGAGTATATCCGATATTTTTCTGTTAAGAGCGAGGAATTTATCTCTGAAAGGAAATGTATCGGCATAATAAGTGTCAAAATCCGAAGTATAGCTCTTATCAAAAAGCGCCGTGAACGAAAACTCCGGCTTTGTTGCGAGATTTCTGTTTTCACTTTCGGATACGGTTTTGTCGGTATCGAATACCGATATAAGACCTATAACGGTTAAAATCAGCGCAAAAACGAGACTTAAAACCGCCCTGCCCGTGTTTGACTGCGGACTGAATAAGCCGCGTTTATGAGCGGCACAATAGCTTTTTATATGCAAAAAGGTCTTCCCTTCGTTAAAATCTGAAATAGAGGAACGGATTGTAGCTGTTCCCGACAAGCGACGCGGTTGAAATTACAAGCGAGAAAATCACAAACAGCACCGATAAAACATCTACGGCAACTTTTCCGCCGCGCGTCTTTGAGATTGAGCCGACAAGATTTTTAATATGCGGCAAAATCGGCATAGCACACACGGCGCCTATTATAAGGAGCACCGCATAGTTTACAATTACGGTCTTTTCCGTGAGGGTAACAAATCCGTTCGCGGCACCGAACGCCGCTTTGAAAAAGTATTTTATCTTGGACAAGTCGTCGAAATAGAAGAACACCCACCCGACGATTATAACAACGAGCGAATAGATATGCCCTACTGCTCGCGGCAATTTTTCGAGATACTTTCCTATATACATTTTTTCAAGCATCAGGAATACAAAGTAATAAAGTCCCCAAAGGACGAAATTCCAGCTTGCGCCGTGCCAAAGTCCGGTAAGAAGCCAGACTATGAGCATATTGAGCGCCCAGTTTTTTCGGTTGCCGCCGAGGGGGATATAAAGATAGTCTCTGAAAAAAGACGACAGCGTCATATGCCAGCGCCGCCAGAAATCCGAAATCGACACGGCATAATACGGGTAATTGAAGTTCTCGGGGAATGAGAAACCGAACATATGCCCGAGGCCTATCGCCATATCGGAGTAGCCCGAAAAATCGAAGTAAATCTGCAATGTGTAAGAGATTATGCCTACCCACGCGCCTGCGCTTGAAAGCCCGGTTAAATCGCCGCCTATGAGCTTATCGGTAAGCTGACCGGCAAAGTTTGCTATAATTGCTT
This sequence comes from Ruminococcus sp., assembly GCA_022768065.1. GTDB lineage: Bacteria > Bacillota > Clostridia > Oscillospirales > Acutalibacteraceae > Fimenecus. The sequence goes on from JALELS010000017.1 coordinate 127,272, forward strand.
TTTTCAAAAGTCCCACCGAAAAGCGCATGACGCCCGCGGAAATATTTTTAAGCGTGACGGTACGCTCTTCTATTTGCTCCTCAACGTCGCTGTAACGCACAATGGGACCGGCTATCAGCTGCGGGAACATCGACACATACAAAAGCAATTTGTAAAACGACGGCTGCACCTTGACGCTGCCGCGGTATACATCGATAACATATGTAAGCGCCTGAAAGGTATAAAATGAAATTCCTATCGGCAGCGCAAGATTGAGATTCGGTAAATGCAGCGAGAAAATCGAGTTTATGTTTTCGCTGAAAAACGAAGAATATTTAAACAGCGCGAGCGACGACAAAGTTATAACCGCCGCAAGGGAGAGAAAAAGTTTCGCCTGCCATCTGCCGCGAAAGCGGTCGATAAGAAGCCCGAACGCATAATCGACAAAGGCGGTGGCAATCATCAAGAATATATATTTAGGCTCGCCCCACGCATAAAAGACAAGTGAAAAGACAAGCAAAATAACGTTGCGCGAAGAAGTTTTTTGCGCTATGTAATAACATATAAAGCACAGCGGCAAAAACAGATACAAAAAAGTCAGACTTGAAAAGACCAAAAGATATCACCACAAACATATTTTAACTTTAGTATTGTATCACAAAATTCGCTAAATTAACAGTATTTTTTGATAAATATTATCAATGCATTGTATTTTTGCGGCAAAGGCGTATTTTTTATGAAACTTTTTCTATTTCCGCCCTCAATCGCTCTATTATACGTTTTTCAAGTCTTGAAATATAGCTTTGGGAAATGCCCAGGATATCCGCCACTTCCTTTTGAGTGTGTTCATTATATTTGCCGAGACCGAAGCGCATATTCATAATCAGCTTTTCACGGTCCGGCAAGGCGTCAACTGTTTTTAAAAGCAACTTTTTCTCGTCGTCGTATTCGATATTTCGGTTTACTTCGTCCGGCTCGCTGCCGAGCACATCAGACAAAAGCAGTTCGTTGCCGTCCCAATCCACGTTAAGCGGCTCGTCAATGGAAATATCGCCCTTATGTGCATTTGTTTTGCGAAGATACATAAGTATTTCGTTTTCAATGCAGCGCGAAGAGTACGTGGCAAGCTTTATGTTTTTTTCGGGTCTGAATGTGTTTACGGATTTTATGAGTCCTATTGTGCCTATTGAAATCAAATCTTCAACGGGTACTCCCGAATTTTCAAATTTTTTCGCAATGTAGACCACAAGCCGCAAATTGTGCGTTATAAGGGTCTGTCTGGCATTTTTCACTTCGCGTCCGCTGCCGCCGAGAATATCGGACAGAAGTTTTTCCTCCTCCTTTTTTGAAAGCGGCGGCGGCAATGTTTCCGGACCGTTTATGTAATGTACATCATTTAAAAGAAAAAGCTTTTTAAGCTTTATCAGCAGTTTTTTGAGCACGTTCATTTTTTCGTTTACCCTCTCTTATGTCAAAAATTTTCGGCCCTAAAAGCACCGAATAATCACCTGATGAAAACGGCGTTTTACTCTCCGCCAAAATGACATTTTTTACTTCTTTTGTTTCTTTTTTCCCGATTACCGTAATCGAATCTATAAGCACGGCTCTGAGCACGCTCTCACCCCCTACCGTTCCTGCAGGGATCAGCCTGATGCTTCCGTCGTCGCAATTTATCGGCAAAGCGGCGTCTCCGTCGATAAAAGCAAAAATCCCCTCGGGTACAAGTTTTTTCACAACAGAGCGTTCGGCTATAATGACCGGGGTATCCGAAAAACCGTCGGAAAGAGAATTTCCCGTATCGAAAAGTGCCTTTGTCAAAACCGCATTTCCCTTATTGCAGAGCCTTACGTCAAAAATTTTGTCGTCGGGAGAATTTCGCTTTAAAAGCTTTGAAAAAAGCGTCAAAACCGCATAGCAGACAACCGTTGACAAAACAAGAAGCTTTACGTCTATATCAAAATAGACCGCGGCATTGTTATACACCATACCGCTCGGTTTAAATGCGAACCAAACGGCAAGCATAAGTCCGGCGAAAATAAAATTCACGGCGAAAAATGCGGCAAATTCTTTTATAAACACCGTAAATTTTTTCGGTGCAAAGGAGACGAGTACCAAAATGCACGACATACCGAGGTTCATAATAACGGACAGTACATTCGGAATATCCGGCAAAAAAATCACGAGCGAATACGCACCGCCTATAAACGCACCGGCCGCAAGGCGAACCCTTTTCGGTTTTACCCTTACTATCAGAGAAGACGCCGAAAGCAAAAAGTAATTTATAAATATATTCAGCACAACGAGGACATCAACATAGACTTTCGTTTTTATCACTCCGTTTCGGTCGGGTGGGGTTTCATACGGTGAAAATCGCACGGCGAAATCTCATATGCTCCGTTACACAATTATACGATGACCCGTCTTCGGAATTTGTCACATTATGGGCGTCGCAAAGTGTTTTAAGACGACAAAAAAAGAGGCTGTAAAAAACGGGAATTTTTTACAGTCTCTGTTATTGAAAAATCGTTTTGATTTAAAGGAGGCTTGCGGCGTCCTTATCAAGATAAATTTCGGTGTCGCGGTGGAACTGAAGAATCGACGCCGGGCAAGCGGGTGAAACCTCGCCGTCGACGAGAGCCTTTACAGCGTCAGCCTTTGCCTTACCGGTAGCTATAAGTATAATTTTCTTGGCGCTCATAATAGAGCCGACGCCCATTGTCAGCGCATAGTGCGGCATTGGGTTTTCGTCAAAATATTTTGAGTTTGCCTCAATTGTGCTCTCCGTAAGCTTTACCTTAAAAGAGCCTTTGGTGAAATGATTTGACGGCTCGTTAAAGCCGATGTGACCGTTTCTGCCGACGCCGAGGAGCTGAATATCTATACCGCCTGCGTCCTTTATCATTTTATCGTACGCAAGGCATTCATCCTCAACGCTGTCGGCATTTCCGTTTAAGAAATGTACGTTTTCTTCCTTTATGTCGGTGTGGTTAAAAAACTGAACGTGCATAAAGGTGTAATAACTGTTTTTGTCGTTTTTGGGCAAAGCCACATATTCGTCAAGGTTAAAAGTTTTGACATTTTCAAGGCTTACAAGTCCGTTTTTGTACTGCTCGCAAATATATTTATAAGTCGGTATGGGCGACGCACCCGTGGCAAGTCCGAGAACAATATCCGGCTTTGCGTTGACCGCTTTTACAAATTCCGAACCGACTTCTTTTCCTATCTCTTCGGCATTATCGTAAATTTTGATTTCCATAATTTTCACTCCGTATGTATTAAACTCATAATGCCTACTTATTATAGCATACTAAAGACTTTTTTCAACATTTATTTACCTGCCGCGCAAAATATGATACAATTGATAAAAACCGAATTCGGAGGAGCATTATGGTAAGCTGCGGCACCGATCTTGTGAAAATATCAAGGATTGAAAAAGCATTGAAAACGCCCGGTTTTTACGAAAAGGTTTACGGTGAAAACGAACGTGCGGAGTTTAAAAAAAGAGGCGCAAAGCCCGAGAGTCTCGCCGCGGCATTTGCGGCAAAGGAGGCTTTCGGAAAGGCTCTGGGAACAGGGATACGCGGTTTTGAGCTGTGCGAAGCGGAGGTTTTGCACAAGGAGAGCGGTGCGCCGTACTTTGCGCTGTCGGGAAAAGCAAAATCCATATCCGACAAAATGCACGCCGAATTTTCGTTGTCACTCACGCACGACGGCGAATACGCCGCCGCATTTGTAGTCTGCGTTACGAAAGGTGAAGATATATTATGATGAAAATACTGCCGTCAAACGAAATCAGAGAGATTGAAGATAAGGCAAATCAAAGCGGCATATCGTATTTAAGACTTATGGAAAACGCCGGCAGCGCCTGCGCCAAAGCGATACGCAAAAAATTTGACAAGACCGCAAAAAGAAACGTTACGATAATCTGCGGCAAGGGCAAAAACGGCGGCGACGGTTTTGTGATAGCGCGAAAGCTCGCCGAAAACGAATACAATGTAAATGTTGTCCTCGCGTCGCGCGAGCCGTCTGTCGGCGACGCAGGTGAAATGCTTTCGAGAATTCGCGGTACGGACATAGGCATTTACTTTTACGATGACGACGCCGAGCTTTGCGAAGAACTGATAGACGGCGCCGACATTGCGGTTGACGCAATTTTCGGCACGGGCTTTAAGGGGGCGGCAAACGAAAAGTACGCGCATATTTTCGGAATTATCTCGGAAAGCGGCGCATACACCGTGAGCATCGACATACCGAGCGGCACCGAAGCCGATTCGGGAAATGTAAGCGGCGTCGCCGTTAAAGCTCAAATGACAATAGCGGTTATGGCGCTCAAAAATTCACTCGTCACATTTCCTGCCGCGGAATACGCCGGCAATGTAATAGTAGTGCCGATAGGCGTACCCGAGGAGATATTCAGCGAATATACGGGCGCATACACATTAAATCCCGACGAAATACGTTCTAAATTTCCGCGCAGAAAAGAAAACGCCAACAAGGGCGACTTCGGAAAAGGTCTTATTATTGCCGGCAGCTACGATATGCCCGGCGCTGCGGTTATAGCGTCAGCGGCAGCCGTAAACAGCGGCGCGGGACTTATAAAGCTAGCCTTCCCCGATAAGGCTTATCCTGCGGTAACCTCATCATGTCCCGAAAAAATACTGTTGCCGCTTATGACAAACAACAACGGCAGAATTTCATCACAAAACATAAAAAAGATAGAGGACGAGCTCGGAAAAAGCGACGCCGTTTTAATAGGCTGCGGAATGGGCTGTGACCGTGACACCGCCGCCATAGCGGAAACCGTGCTGAAAAATTCCACAGTTCCCGTAATAATAGACGCAGACGGCATAAACGCTCTGAAAGACAATATAAATGTTATAAAGAGCTGTTTGTCTCCGGTAGTTATAACTCCGCATCCGGGCGAAGCGGCGAGAATTCTCGGCTGTACGGTAAGCGAAGTCGAAAAAGACAGAAAAGCCGCCTGCAAAGCCATATTTGAAAAAACAGGCGCGGTGGTTGTACTCAAGGGTTCGCGCACAATTGTGACCGCGAACGGAATGGACTTCTATGTAAATCTTACCGGCAACCCCGGTATGGCAACCGCAGGCTCCGGCGATATGCTGTCGGGCATTATACTGTCGTTTATCTGCCAGAAAATAAAGCCTTTTTCTGCGGCGGTCTGCGGCGTATTCGTACACGGAATGGCGGGAGATATTGTAAAAAACAAATATTCCATGATGGGTACCACGCCCACAAGAATGACAGAGGAGCTGCCGAAGATACTGAGGTCTCTCGAGAACTGATTAAAGGGGCGCTTTGATGAAAAAAATCCTTTCACTTCTTTTTGCACTCGCGTTACTGCTGTGCGGTTGTTCGGGAAAGGATAGCGAAAAAAGCAGAGGTAAAAAATATACGTTTCCGCCGCCCGAAGCTTTTTCTGCCGAAATAACGGCGAAGCAAGGCGATTTCACTTTTTCGGGAACACTCACCTTTTCTTCGGAAAACGGTTTTACGCTCACCTATTCGGAGCCGTCGGATATAGCGGGTATTACCGTGTCGCTGAAAGACAATACGGCAAAAATCACCTGCCCCGAAATGGAGCCGGTCACCCTGCCTTTGCCCGACTCATCGGCGCTGTGCTTTATGAAAAAGGCTTTTGACGCTCTGAAAAGCTGTGAATGCGACGGTTATGTTTTCGGCGGTAAAATAATTAACGAGGGGACCTTCGACGGCGCCGATTTTCGTGTTACGAGAGACAAAACCACACACAATATAATGTCTGTCGAATCGAGCGCTTACGGCATAAGCATCAGTTTTAAATACACTTAACACAAGAATAAAAAACGGAGAAGAGCGGTAAAGGCCATGGCCTTTACCGCTCTTTGCAGCATTATTTAGAATTTCGCTTAATAGTTTTCGGCTTTCATCTGGAAATAAGCCTGCGGATGCTTGCATACGGGGCAAACATCGGGAGCTTTTTGACCGATTACGATATGGCCGCAGTTTGAGCACTGCCATATAGCATCGCCGTCTTTTGAAAATACCATTTCGTTTTTAACATTGAGAAGAAGTGTTCTGTAACGCTCCTCGTGCTCCTTTTCAATAGCCGCAACCATCAAAAAGAGGTCGGCTATATCATCAAAGCCCTCTTCTTTTGCCTCTTTGGCAAAACCCGCATACATATCGGTCCACTCGTAATTTTCGCCGTTAGCCGCGTCCTCGAGATTTTCCGCCGTTTCCGGTACAGAGCCGCCGTGCAGGAGCTTAAACCAAATTTTTGCGTGTTCTTTTTCGTTGTTTGCGGTTTCTTCAAAGATATTTGCTATCTGAACGAAACCGTCCTTTTTAGCCTTTGACGCATAATAAGTATACTTATTTCTCGCCTGTGATTCACCTGCGAATGCCGCCATAAGATTTTTTTCGGTTTTTGAACCTTTAAGTTCTGCCATAGCTTTTACCTCTTTCTATTAAAAATAATATATTTGCAGTCGGAAATTCTTCCGAAAAGCAAGACAAAGTATTTAGGCAAGCGATAATAATCCGAACCCGCCTACGGTTAAGCCGCGGTATTTTCGTATGCGCTGCCCTCAAAAACATTCCGCTCCGCAAAGGCGCGATTTATAGTATTTAATACATTCTTTTTGTCAGCCGACCACAAGGGCGACACCAAAAGGCGCTTGGGTGCGTCGCCTGTGAGGCGGTGTATTACCGTTTGGGGCGGCAAAATCGGCAAAATTTCGCACAAAATGTCGGTGTACTCGTCTAAAGTCAATGTTTTGAATTCATTTTTGAGATACATTTTTTCAAGCTCCGTTCCCCGAAGCACGTGCAAAAGCTGTAATTTTATGCCGTCGGAGCGAACCCACGCTATATGGCGCGCCGTGTTTTTCATATCCTCAACCGTTTCGTGCGGCAAGCCTATTATCATATGCGTCACAACATTTACGCCTATATTTTTAAGCTTATATACGGCTTCGTCATAAACACACAGCGGATAGCCCCTTCTTATAAGTTTTCCCGTAGCCTCGTTTGAGGTCTGAAGCCCAAGTTCGACAAAGACGGGCTTTATTTTGTTCAGTTCGTCCAAAAGACCGATTACATCGGGCGGCAGGCAATCGGGTCTTGTCCCTATGGAGAGCGCCGCTATACGCTCATCCTCTACTGCGCCGAAAAACAGATTTTTAAGGTAAGAGAGCGGCGCGTAGGTATTTGTGTAGCTTTGAAAATACGCGATAAATTTTTTTGCCTTTGTTTTATCGCTTACACGCGCAATCGCTTTTCCTATTTGCCCCTCGATATCACCAGTATACTTTTCCGCGAAGTCTCCGCTGCCGCCCTCGCTGCAAAATATACATCCGTTTTTCCCTTTTGTCCCGTCGCGGTTCGGGCAGGTCATACCGCCGTCAAGGGCTAATTTATACACCTTTTCGCCGAAGGTATCTTTAAGATATTCGTTTAGCGAACAGTAGTGTCTCATTTTTCTTCCTGCGGCAAGGTTTCATAATAAATATCATCGGAAATCAGCGTATCGATATTTTTGAGAGACGAATTATACGCCGCGCGAAGCTTTGAAACGGCTGCCGGTACGCTGACGGAATAAATCGGCTCTGCGCCGTGCTCATAAATGCGCTTTGACGTCTCGTAAATATCGTCCGTCTTTTTAAGTCCGGCGAGGTAGACGTCTATACCGTTTTTATGGCACTCGTCGCAAAATTCGGGAAGTCCGAAATCCCCATCCGCACAAGAGGCGGCGCCCGTGTGATACGTAATATTAAGAACCGCGCAGACATTGTCGTGCTTTATATGAAGTTCCGAATAGTCAAGACCCGGATATGATTTTAAAAGCACCACTCTGCCGGATAATTCAAAATTTCCGTTTACGATACCCGGAAGGGGCTTTGAGAGCTCCTCCTGCGACGGCAGGCGTGTGTCGTTTGAAAATACGATTTTACCGTCCTTGAATTCCGCTAAAACGGCATCGCCGAGCGAATGAAAATCGTCATGAAGGAAGTCGGCTTCGGTGATCCTTGTGGCAAGATGGATATACGTTTTTCCGTCGCTGTTTTCATACGGAACAAAGAACCCCTTACCGCCGGCTTTAAAATACTCCACCGCGGCGCGGAAATTTATAAATGCGTTGCTCTTTGGGTGCTTCAACGGATAATTCGCCCCGACGAAGCCGACAGGAATCGTGAGACTGCGGCACACCATTGCCGCAAGCGATGAAGTATAGGCGAGCGTATCGGTTCCGTGCAAAACGATTACGCCGTCATATTTTTCGGTATCAACCGCAAGCAGCCTGTTTATAAGTTTTTCGTAAAAAGGCTCGGTGACATTTTCGGAAAGAATATCCGAAACACTCTCGCAGTCAAATTCGTCTACATCCTGAAAAGATGACTCATAAAGCAGTACAAGCAGCGCCGTTGCGTTTTTGTCGGGTGACATAACACCGTCTTTTGCCGCAGAGCCTATGGTTCCGCCTGTTGACAACACAAGTATTTTCATATTTTCACACCTTCATTGAGTTTCTGAATTTCTCTTTTATAATCGTCACGGTCCATAAAGGAATTTATGAGCTTCAGCATTGAGTTTGACGACAGATGCTCCGGTAAATCAAGCTGCTTTAAAAACCTTGCTCTTTTTTCGGCGCTGTATTTGCCGCCCGAAAGTCCGTCGAGATAGAGGTCGGTTTTAGTGACGGGCTGTGTATTTATCTGTTTTTCGGCGCCGACGTCAAATTCGACGCCCGCCTTTTTAAGAGCGTCGGTGATAACGCCGCTCTTTACGCCCTCAACACCCAGTTTGCCCTCTTTTGACGGCTCGCTCTTGCGCTTTTCCTTGCCGAATATATCGGGAATGTACACGTTTGTAACCTGCTCCTGCGGCACGATTCCGTTTAAAAAAGAACGAATGGTAAACCCTGCCGAATCGCTGTCCGTCAAAATAAGTATACCTCTTGTTTCGGCTATGCGGCGTATGAGCTTCTGCTTATCCTTATCCTTGAAGATACCGAACCCGTCGGTTTCTATTATCAGGGTATCAAGTATATTTGATACCTTTATCTTGTCATATTTGCCTTCAACTATGACGGCCTGTTTTATCTTTATCATTTACTGTTCACTCCGAAGCAGCTCTACAAGCAGCTTTTCGAGGATTATTTTTTCGTCGGTTACTCTGACTTTGAGTTTTCTGTCCGCATCATTCAGAGAATCGAGATTTTTACGCAGAGTTTTTATGCTTATATTGCGGCTGTCGTAAGAGGCGTTGCGAAGCCTGAATTCCCTGCCGCGATAATTATAGTATCCGGCTGCGAAATCCGCCTTTTCTCCCGATGATACGGCAACCTTGGCGCGGTACATATCGACAAATGCCATTATCATAGTGCCTAAAATCAATTCCGGCTTCTCCTTTTCGGCAAAGAGCTCATGCAAAATGGAAAACGCCTTTTTACCGTCATTTTTCATTACAGCCCTTGACAGGTCAAACACATTTGCTTCAAGTGATTTTACGCACACCTCGTCAACGTCCGCTTTTGTTATTTGGCCGCCGTTTTTGAAATTGCACAGCTTATCCGTCTCATTTTGCAAAACCGTAAGGTCGTTTCCGCTTGTCTCTATGAGATATGTCGCCGTCTCACGGTCTATATTGCAGCCGCGTTTTACGGCACCCGACATTATTATTTTTGCAAGCGACGTAACATCGAGCCTGTCAAAACATACCGCCGCTCCGTATTTTTGGAATTGTGCAATGACGCTTTTATATTTTGAATTTCGCTTTGCATCCACATTTACGGTGTCCTGCAAAAATATTACCACGGTGCTGTCGGGAAGCTCTTTGAGAAATAACTCAAATGCGCTTTTATCGGAGGAATATACAGAATCCAGAGGGTAATCCTTTGCCACAACGCAGGCGTATCCGCCGAAAGCCGGAAGAGTTTCCGAGGCGGCGCGCACTTCGTCAAAGGTGCCGCCCTGCGAATAATCGAATCGCTTTAAGTTAAAGCCCTCCATACCCGCAGTAACACATTTTGAAGCTATAAGCTCGGAATAGTAGTGCTTTAAATAATCCTCTTCGCCGTATATAAAATATGAGCGCTCGAATTTTTCTTCTTTAATCTGCGCTTTGAGCTGTTTTGCATCAAGACTCGGCATTATGCCATCCTCCGGTATGTCATTTTTCCGTTATGGGACAAGGTAAAGAGCACCGTTCCGTTTTGTGAAGTCAATATAACTTTTTGCGACGGTAAATCCCCTATATCGGTTTTATCGGTTGAAACAAGTATTATATCGGATTTTCCGTATCCCGTAAGTCCGCGGCAAATTAAAAGCCCTGCGTCCGAGCCGTCTTTGACGTCGCCGAAGTATATCTCAGAGCCGGACTCGCCGAAAAGGACATCGACGCAGTTATCTCTTACGGTGATTTTAAGCTTACCGTCGACTGTTTCGGCGGAATTTCCGTTCAGGGAAACATTTGAAGCAAAGGAAAATCTGTCTTTGATACGGTCGTTTGCCGTAATTGCCGACGATATCCGGTAAGTCTCCGTTACACGTCTCACGCCGGAAAGGCTTTTTTCGCTGTCCTCAGGCAAAATGATATAATCTACATTTGAACTACCCAATGTATTTATTATATCACAAACCGCCGAGCCTGAAAAGTAGTTACCGCCGCAACCTACGACATAAGTTTTATATTTGTACTTCATAACAACGGCAGAGCCGTCGCCCACCGACACGGCGGCAATACGCAGTTTATTATTTTGCACCGTGGAAACTACGGCTGCGGATAAAAATATCATACTAAAAAGCGTAATGGCAATACGCTTTACAGCCGTTCTGTTTTTATATCCGAATAATAAAATAATCGCAAAAACAATAAGCGCCGCGGCAATCATTATTCTTGTAAAATTTGAGTCAATCGGCAATAACGCATGGTGAAATCCCGATATTTTAACGGCTGTTCCCGTGAGATATTTTGCCGTAATTCCCGATAGCAAAACAAGCGGTTTTCCTATAACATCAAGCTTTACAAGCATAAAAAGCGCCCCGAGTCCGCCGCTTGTCATACAAACCGAGCCGACCGTAACCATAAGCAGATTTGAAAGCACGGCGACGGTTGAGACGGACGGCAGACTGACGGCAAAAACGGGTAATGTCACCGCCGTGACTGCTATGCTCACGGCTATGAGGGACGACACAAACTTATACACATTTGTAAAGATATTGGGCTTTACATTTATTATCGGTCTGTCGAGCGCCCTCGTCAGCGGTTTTAACAGGTACATCATACCGAGAGTGGCGGTAAGCGACAGCCACAGGCTTAAAGATGTGCTCATATACGGGTTAAAGGCGAGCAAAATCACAAGAGACAGCCCTATGGAATTCAGAGAATCCGCCTCTCTTTTAAACAAATCCGCGGCATACGCAAGGCCGAGCATAGTGCCTGCCCTTACGACGGGAGGATTCATTCCCGTAAGTATTGCGAAGAAAATAATAAAAGCAATTGACGATGCCGAAGAGATACGGCGCGACACACGCAATTTTCGCATAATCATATACAAAAGCGAGGACCACACGCTGAGGTGAAGCCCCGAAACGGCGAGCAAATGCGAAACACCCGCCGCGGAAAACGCCGACGTGACATTTCGCGGAATGTTCGTCTTGTCACCGTAACAAAGACCCGCCGCAAGTCCGCCGTATGTATTGGGCAAAAGAGCGAGAATTTCGCTCGTCAGTTTTTGCCGAAGCGCAAGTATCAGCGTGCCGATATTTTTCTTTTCTCCCCTTTTAACACTTATGTTTTCGGGAGAATACGCGCCGAGAAACAGCGATTTGGATTTATAGTACCTGAGTATTTCGTCGCTGTCGCCGCCCAATAGGAACGCTTTTGCCGAAAGACTTACTTCGTCCGTCACATCTATGCAGAGCGGAGTTTTTGAAACCACACGAAAGGACAGAGAACTCTTTTCGCCGTTTACCGTATCCGATTTCAGCACATAATAAAAGCTCCCGTCTTTTTCATAGGGCAAGTCCGAGAGAGTTCCGCTGATATTTACTTCTTTTCCGCTCAGCGGCTTCGCTCTGCCGAGATAGTATGCGTTATTCGACATCAGGAGCAAAACGGCAACCGCCGCGCTGAGAGCCGCAATCGGTAAGGTTCTATCGCGCCTCACCTTTTTAATACACATAAAAACAACAAAAGCGATAAGCGCAGCCAAAAGCACTGCGCCTATCACTTTATCATTTGAACCGCTCAATACAAGAAGAGTAAAGAGCATTGTAAACCCCGTGACTGCAAGCGGCCGTCTCATAATCAGACGAGTCTCTCGCCGAGATTTTTGCCGCTGAGAACGTGAAAATGAAGATGCATTACCGTTTGACCGGCACCCTCACCGCAATTGTTTATAATGCGATATGAAGAGAGCCCCAGTTCTTTGGTGAGCGATGATATAACTTCAAAAATGTGTGCCACAAGAGCGGAATTTTCGCTTGTTATCTTGTCCGCTCCGCTGATATGTTCTTTCGGAACAACAAGAAAATGCGTATCCGACTGCGGATTTATATCATAGAACGCATAGCACAAATCATCTTCATAGATTTTTTTTGACGGAATTTCTCCTCTTATTATTTTACAGAAAAGACAATTATCCATTTTCATCCTCCGTTTAGGCAAGCATGGCTCCGACTATCTCGGAAACCTTTTTAAGAGCTTCGGGTATTTTTGAAACGTCTTTGGCACCTGCCATGGCGCTGTCGGGTTTTCCGCCGCCTGCGCCGCCTGCAACGCGTGCCACTTCACGGACTATATTTCCCGCGTGAGCTCCGCACTCTATGGCCTTTTTGCCGACGCGACAAGCGAACGACGCCGTACCCTTTTCGGCATTTTTGCCTGCGAACACGGCGATTATATCATCTCCGCTTTCAAGCGCTTTATCGCAAAGCGAGCGAAGAGCATCGGCTCCGGCTTCGCCTATATCGGCTGTGACAAGGCGTACACCGCCTATCTGCTTTGCATCTTTCATAAGGTCGGCAGTTTTTGAAGCTGCAATCTCTGCCTCCAAAGACGCTATTTCGCGTTCCTTTTCTTTAAGCTCCGCAGAGAGAGCCGCGGCACGGGACGCCAATTCATGATAATTTGTAAGCTTGAGATTTTTGGCGGTTTCGGCAATAAGCTCATTGTTCTTATCAATGTATTTCATAACATTGGTACCTGTAACTGCCTCTATTCTGCGGACACCCGACGCTACCGAGGACTCGGATACTATTTTAAAGAGCCCTATCGAGCCTGTGTTTTTAACGTGTGTGCCGCCGCAGAACTCAACAGAAAAGTCGCCCGCGGTAACGACTCTTACTATGTCGCCGTATTTTTCGCCGAACAGCGCCATTGCACCGAGCTTTTTCGCTTCGTCAATGGGCATTTCCTTTGTAACTACCGGCATAGCCGCCATAATTACGCTGTTTACTTTATTTTCAACGTCCTTGAGTTCTTCGGAAGTAAGAGCCGAGAAATGGGTAAAGTCAAATCTGACAGCCTCGCTGTTTACAAGCTGACCTGCCTGCTCAACATGAGTGCCGAGTGTTCCGCGAAGCGCCGCCTGCAAAAGATGCGCCGCAGTATGGTTACGCATGGTGGCTTCACGTACCGAACGATTGACCTCGGCGTGAACCTTGTCGCCGCAAGAGACGGTCTCGCCGTCCGAGATGTAGCCGTGATGAAGGATAACACCCTCGTGCGTTTTGGTGGTGTTTTCAACGGTAAATTCAAATCCGTTGCCCTTGATAACGCCGACGTCGCCGACCTGGCCGCCGCTTTCCGCATAAAACGGAGTTTCGGAAAGCACAAGCGTTATATTGTCATCTTCGGTTGCAGCCTGCTTTTTTTCGCCGTCAACTACAACGGCGAGTATCTCGCTGTCGCCCGAAAGTGTTTCGTATCCGATAAACGGAGTTTTTTCCATACCCTTGGTGGCATTGCCCGAGCTCTTCCAAGCCTCTGCGCCTGCGTCCTTGTGAGCTTCGCGCGCTTTTTTGCGAGCCTCTGTCATAAGAGCCGTATACTCCTGCTCGTCAACGGTCATTCCTTTTTCCTCAAGGATGTCCTTTGTGAGGTCGAGCGGGAAACCGTATGTGTCGGAAAGTTTAAAAGCGTCGGTGCCGCTCATAACCTTGCCGTCGGTGTTTTTAACCATTTCTTCGAGCATATTAAGACCCGTATCAATGGTCTTTGCGAAGTTTTCCTCCTCCGCTTTAATAACATTTATGATAAAGTCGTGCTTTTCAAGAAGATTGGGGTAAGCCGTATCGTTCTCTTTGATAACCGTCTCGGCAACCTCGTAGAGGAAGGGTCTGTCAATTCCGAGCAATCTGCCGTGGCGTGCGGCGCGGCGCAACAGACGCCTTAAAACATAACCTCTGCCCTCGTTTGACGGCATAACACCGTCGGATATCATCATTGTGGTGCTTCTTACATGGTCGGTTATAACGCGCAGAGATACGTCCTTTTTCTCGTCGTCGTGATATTTAACGCCGGCGATTTTCATTATATGCTTCATTATATTTTGGACGGTATCCACCTCAAAGAGGTTGTCAACGTCCTGCGATATGCAAGCGAGTCTTTCAAGACCCATACCGGTATCTATATTGGGATGCGCAAGACGCGAGTAATTGTTGTTACCGTCATTTTCAAACTGGGTGAACACGAGGTTCCAGAATTCGATGTAACGGTCGCACTCGCAGCCCACCTTGCAGTCGGGCTTACCGCAGCCGTATTTTTCGCCGCGGTCATAATATATTTCCGAGCACGGTCCGCAGGGACCCGCTCCGTGCTCCCAGAAGTTATCCTCCTTGCCGAAACGAACCATGTGCGACGGGTCAACGCCTATATCCTTAGTCCATATATCGTAAGCCTCGTCATCATCCTCATAAACGCTGATATAGAGCTTTTCGGGATCCATCTCCAATACCTTGGTGCAAAATTCCCATGCCCACGGAATTACCTCGTGCTTAAAGTAATCGCCGAACGAGAAGTTGCCGAGCATCTCAAAATACGTTCCGTGACGCGCGGTTTTGCCGACATTTTCTATATCTGGCGTTCTTATACACTTTTGGCAAGTTGTTACGCGCTTACGCGGAGGCGTTTCCTCGCCCGTAAACCACTTTTTCATGGGAGCCATACCGGAGTTTATAAGCAAAAGGCTCTTATCGTGCTGCGGTACGAGCGAAAAGCTCGGCAGTCTCAAATGGCCCTTGCTTTCGAAAAAGCTGAGGTATTTTTCTCTTAATTCGTTAAGACCTGTCCATTCCATACTGTAAAAATCTCCTTAACGTGTCGTGGGTCTTATCCGTTTAAGCGAAACGGCTTAAGCCTTACGGCACACTTATCAACATAATAAAAAATTATACATTCAATAGCCGTTCTTGTCAACCTTGACGCGGCTGTGCCGGTTAAAAAATAAGGCTTGTTTTACTGTGTGTTTTCATTTATAATTTAATATATGTGCTATCGAATATTATCATTTGGAGGGTTTTAATTGTTAACTGATATCGAAATAGCAAAACAGGCCGACATTAAGCCTATATCCGACATTGCCGAAAAGCTCGGCATCAGTGCCGACGAGCTTGAATTTTACGGCAAATACAAAGCGAAGCTTCCGCTGTCGCTGCTCAAAAAATACGAAAACAAAGAGGACGGCAAGCTCATACTTGTAACAGCTATAAATCCGACGCCCGCAGGCGAGGGCAAAACCACTGTTACGGTAGGTCTCGGCGAAGCGATGAACCGTATTGGCAAAAAGGCGGTAATAGCATTGCGAGAACCGTCTATGGGACCGGTTTTCGGCATTAAGGGCGGCGCCGCCGGCGGAGGATACGCACAGGTAATTCCGATGGAGGATATTAACCTGCACTTTACGGGTGATATGCATGCCATAACAGCCGCAAACAATCTTTTGTGCGCGATAATCGACAATCACATTCAGCAGGGAAACAAGCTTCGCATCGACCCGAGAAGAATTCTCTTTAAGCGTTGCCTCGATATGAACGACAGGGCGCTGAGAAATGTCGTGATAGGTCTCGGCGGCAAGGTAAACGGCGTTCCGCGCGAGGACGGTTTTATGATAACGGTGGCAAGTGAAATTATGGCTATACTCTGCCTCTCTTCCGGAATCAAAGACTTAAAAGAGCGTCTCGGTTCAATACTCACCGCATACACATACGACGGCTCGCCGATATACGCAAAGGACTTAATCGCGGTGGGCTCAATGGCGGCTCTTTTAAAAGACGCAATAAAACCGAATCTTGTACAGACCCTTGAAAACACTCCCGCTTTGATGCACGGCGGTCCGTTTGCCAATATAGCGCACGGCTGCAACTCTGTAACCGCCACACGCCTCGGGCTGAAGCTCGGCGACTACTGCATAACCGAGGCAGGCTTCGGCGCAGATCTCGGTGCGGAGAAATTTCTCGACATCAAATGCCGCTGTGCCGGTCTTAAACCGTCATGCGTTGTCATAGTAGCCACCATCAGAGCGCTGAAATACAACGGCGGTGTACAGAAGGCGGAGCTTTCAAAGGAAAATACCGAAGCTCTTAAAAACGGTATTGTAAACCTTGAAACACACATTGAAAATATGCGAAAATACGGTCTGCCGGTTGTGGTTGCGATAAACCGTTTTGCAACGGACACCGACGCCGAAATAAAAATAATTGAAGATTTTTGCAGAGAAAAGGACGTGCCCGTATCGCTCACCGAGGTGTTCGCTCACGGCGGAGAGGGCGGCAAAGATCTCGCCGAAAAAGTTGTAAACACCATTGAAACAAAAGAGGCAAATTTCAAGCCGCTCTATGACGTAAATCTTCCGATTAAGGAAAAGCTGAATATTCTTGCAAAAGAGATTTACCGTGCGGACGGCGTTGCATTTACCTCCGGAGCTGAGAAAGCGATTGCGGAAATTGAAAAGCTCGGGAAAGACAAGCTCCCCATATGCGTTGCAAAAACACAGTACTCCTTATCCGATGACCCGAAAAAGCTCGGAAGACCCGAGGGCTTCACACTCACCGTGAGAGATGTCCGCCTGTCGGCAGGTGCCGGATTTATAGTGGCTCTCACGGGAGATATAATGACAATGCCGGGACTTCCGAAAGAGCCCGCGGCATACAAAATAGATGTTGATGACGACGGGAATATATCGGGGCTTTTCTGATAGCATAACCGGACAAAAATTTATATTTATGACAAAGGCGGCTGTAGTAACCGAAGTTCTTACAGCCGCCTTTGATTTTTGTGTAACAAAAAAAGGTCCGCTTGCGCGAACCTTTTTTCGGTCAAATTATGCTTTAGCTTCCTCTTTTTTGTCAGCGTCCGCATCATCTTCGCCGTCTTTCTTCTTTTCTTTCATAAGAACGAATTTCTCCATCGGGAAAAGAACTACCATTTGAACAAAGCCGGCAGCCATAGATGCAATAAGACGTGCAACCGATTCATTAGTAATTATATTCAAGAACCAGTTAGAACCTTCAATCTTTAATAATGCACCTACGATTGCGCCCTGCATCCATGTTGAGAAAAGGATGAGTGCAAGAAGTAATACAATGTAGATAACAAAGTTGTACCATGGTGCATCAGATTTAAATGTTGTCTTTTTATTCTGATAGAAGCCGTAGATGTTAGCAACGAGGTTTGAAAGAAGGAATGGAAGCACATAACCCCAAGTAACAACGCCGTCAATAACATACTTTGTTGCTTCCGGTGAATCTGTTGAGAACATTGTCGGTGTGAAAATGCCTCTTAAAAATTCAGGAAGCAAAGTGTGAATTTGGTCACATACGAGCGGTAACAATGCGGCAAGTGCAAGCTGAATGATTGTTACAAGACCTGAAACAACGAGAAACTTAACAAACTGCCACAAGGTTTTCATAAATGAACCCTTTTCCTCTGCGGCGTTGTCTATACCGCCGAGGCTTATTTTTTTCTTATCTGCCATAGTTTTACTCCTCTTAATGAGATTTCGGGAGCGAAATCCGATCCGTCCCTTTTAATAATTAGCCTTTTTAGTATAGCAAATAATGTATAAATATGCAATACATAACTTCACATTTTATTCATAAATACAATTAAAAGGCCCTTGTAAAGCCAAGAGCCTTTTAACGAAAAGTTATATTTTGGGGAAATGCGGCAATTAAATTATTTTTTTACGTCCGGAGTTATTTTAAGCGTAGCAATATCGGTAAGCGACATTTTATCGCTCGGAACTATAAACGTGCTCTTCATAAGTGCCTTTGCCGCATCAAGCGAAGTAAGGCATGAGGTGCCGCTCTCAACAGCTATTCTGCGAAGCTTAAATCCGTCTCTGTCGGGGCATCTGCCGTGCGTAGGCGTATTTATGATGAGCGAGACATCGCCCGAATGGAGCATATCCATAATGTTGGGGCTCTCGCCCGTGAGTTTGTTTACGGGCTTTGCGTCTATGCCTGCCTCGAGCAGAGCCTTGCGCGTTCCCGGCGTAGCATAGAACTTAAACTGTGAATTCTTGAATTCTTTAAGCATCTCGCATACTTCCGCCTTGTCTTTATCCCTGACGGTAACTATAATCTTACCGTCTTTGGGAAGAGAAACTCCGCCGCCGTCAAACGCCTTTAAGAGCGCCTCGTTGTAATCCTTTGAAATGCCGAGGACTTCGCCCGTGGATTTCATTTCGGGACCGAGAGAGGTGTCGGCGCCGATTATCTTTTCAAATGAGAATACGGGAAGCTTGATTGCATAATATCCGCTCTTTCTGAAAAGTCCCGTGCCGTAACCCATATCTGCGAGTTTTTCGCCGAGCATGGCTCTTGTCGCAAGCGCAATTGCCGGAATACCCGTAACCTTGCTTATATAGGGAACGGTTCTTGAAGAACGCGGATTTACCTCTATAATATACACTTCCTCTTTGAGCACGATGAACTGTATATTCATCATACCTATTACGTGGAGTGCTGAGGCAAGACGTTTTGTGTAATCGACTATGGTCTTTTGCACTTTTTCGGAGAGTGTGACTGCGGGATAGACGGAAATTGAGTCGCCCGAATGGATGCCCGCTCTGTCGATGTGCTCCATAATTCCGGGAATCAGTATGTTTTTGCCGTCGCATATAGCGTCAACCTCAACCTCCTGACCCATAAGATATTTATCGACAAGCACGGGGTGCTCGGACAAATCGGGAATGGTACGGGTTATGATGCCCATAAATTCTTTTATGTCATCGTCGCTTGCGGCAATCTGCATACCCTGACCGCCGAGGACATAACTCGGTCTTACCAATACGGGATAGCCGAGCGAATGTGCCGCCGCGAGAGCCTCGTTTACGGTAAATACCGTATGGCCCTTGGGTCTTTGAATGTCGCAGTATTCAAGTATCTCGTCAAAACGCTCTCTGTCCTCTGCGGCGTCAACGTGGTCGGCGTCCGTACCGAGTATGGTAACTCCGAGGTCGTTGAGGGTTTTGGTGAGCTTTATGGCGGTCTGACCGCCGAACTGAACTATTGCTCCGTCGGGCTTTTCGGCCTCTACTATATTTGTGACGTATTCGGGCGTCAGAGGCTCAAAATAGAGCTTGTCCGAAACGTCGAAATCGGTTGATACGGTTTCGGGGTTATTGTTGACGATTATGGCTTCGCAGCCCGCTTTTTTAAGCGCCCAGATAGAGTGTACCGAGCAATAATCAAACTCAACGCCCTGACCTATTCTTATGGGTCCCGAGCCGAGAACGATAATTTTCTTTTTTCTCGGAGTTGTGTCAACTTCGTTTTCCACGCAGTAGTCCGAATAGTAATACGGGGTTTCCGCCTTAAATTCCGCGGCGCAGGTATCAACTATCGAGAACGACGGGGTTATATGCCACATTCTGCGGAGATTTTTAATTGACGCTTCGGAAACGCCCACGTCATTTGCTATAACATCGTCGGTAAAGCCGAGACGCTTTGCCTCAAGCAGAGTGTCGCGGTCGCACGCGCCGGTCATAAGGGTCTTTTCCATATTGACGATATTTTCTATTCTCGTCAGGAACCACATATCGATTTTTGTGATGTCGTGTATCTTGCCGAGGGAAATGCCGTTATAAATCGACGCCGCCACAACATAGAGACGCGTATTGTCTATATTTTTAAGAAGTTCGAGCAGCTCGTCGCAGCTTTTTTCGGTGTACTCCGGCATCAAAAGGCTTGTTTTGTTCTCTTCAAGCGAATGAAGCGCCTTTTGCAACGCACATTCAAACGAACGGGAAATTGCCATAACCTCGCCGGTTGCTTTCATCTGTGTGCCGAGTGTACGTTTTGCGTTTACGAACTTGTCAAACGGCCACTTCGGAATTTTTACGACGCAGTAGTCGAGAGCAGGCTCAAACGAAGCATATGTCTTTTTGGTAATCGCGTTCGGTATTTCGTCAAGACCGAGACCGAGCGCTATTTTTGCGGCAATTCGCGCTATGGGGTAGCCGGTTGCCTTTGACGCAAGCGCCGAAGAACGCGAAACACGCGGATTTACTTCAATTACCGCATAGCGGAACGAATCCGGATGAAGTGCAAACTGTACGTTACAGCCGCCCTCAATGCCGAGTTCGGTTATTATATTGAGAGCCGCAGAACGCAGCATCTGATAATCCTTATCCATAAGGGTCTGAGACGGCGCCACAACTATGGAGTCACCCGTATGAACGCCGACGGGGTCGAGGTTTTCCATATTGCAGACTGTAATGCAGTTACCCTTTGAGTCGCGCATTACTTCATATTCTATCTCTTTCCAACCGGCGATGCACTTTTCTATAAGCACTTCGTTAACGCGCGACAGGCGAAGTCCGTTTGAGCATATCTCACGAAGCTCCTCTTCGTCGTCCGCAATGCCGCCGCCCGTACCGCCGAGGGTATATGCGGGACGAACTATTACGGGGTAGCCTATCTTGGCGGAAAATTCCACCGCGGACTCAACATCGTGTACAACGAGTGACTCAATGCACGGCTCGCCGATTTTTTCCATGGTGTCTTTAAATTCCTGCCTATCCTCAGCCTTTTTGATAGAGGACGCTTTGATGCCGATAAGGCGCACACCGTTGGCCTTTAAAACGCCCTTTTCGTCGAGCTCCATAGCAAGGTTAAGTCCTGTCTGACCGCCGAGTGTGGGAAGAATGGAATCGGGCTTTTCTTTTTCGATTATCTTGGTGAGCGTGGGGACATTCAGCGGCTCTATATATACTTTATCCGCTATGTCACCGTCGGTCATTATGGTAGCGGGGTTTGAGTTTACAAGTACAACCTCTATCCCCTCTTCCTTTAGGGAGCGGCACGCCTGTGTGCCTGCGTAGTCAAATTCGGCAGCCTGACCTATTATAATAGGGCCGGAGCCGATAACAAGTACTTTTTTTATCGTCTTATCAATCATCGTATCTGCCCTCCGCTGCCATCTTTAAAAATCTGTCAAATAGAAATGCCGTATCGCGCGGACCCGAATTTGCCTCGGGGTGGAACTGCACGGTAAATACGGGCTTACCGTGGTAGACTATACCCTCTACGGTCTTATCGTTTACGTTTATACAGTTGATTTCGGCATTATCCGGCAGCCCCTTGCCGTTTACCATATATCCGTGGTTTTGCGACGAGAGATAGGTTCTGTCTTCATTGAGGAATTTAACGGGGTGATTTGCGCCCCTGTGGCCGTACTTCATTCTTTCGGTCTCGCCGCCGTTTGCGAGCGCCATAAGCTGATGGCCGAGGCATATGGCAAAGGTCGGTATGCCGTAGTCGTAAAGTTTCTTTATCTCTTTGATTATATCGACGCATTCCGACGGATCGCCGGGGCCGTTTGAAAGCATAATGCCGTCGGGCGACGTCTTTATTATTTCGTCTGCGGAGGTAAAAGACGGATAAACGGTTACAATGCAATTTCTCTTCACGAGATTATTTATTATATTCCGCTTTGTTCCGAAATCCATAAGCGCTATTTCAGCACCGGTGTTTTCTTCGCCGTACACCTTTGTCTGCTTTGCTGTAACGCTGCCGACAAGGTCAATTTGGCGGAAGGACTTAATGACATTCATAAGCCTTTCCTTATCGCTTATATCCGAAGTGAGCACGCCGCGCATGGTTCCGCTCTCGCGGAGCTTCTTTACGACGGCACGCGTATCAACGCCCGATATACACGGGATATTATATTCCTTTAAAAGATTTTCTATTGTGTCGGTGCATCTGAAATTTGACGGGTCGGAGCTGAGCTCGTGAACTATAAAGGCGCTCGGCTGAAGCCTTTCGCTCTCAAAATCCTCTCGGCTTATGCCGTAATTGCCTATCATGGGATAAGTCATAACAACACCCTGCCCCGCATAAGACGGGTCAGTAAGGATTTCGACATACCCGGTCATAGAAGTGTTAAACACTATTTCGCAGGCAGTTTCTTTAAAATCGCCCCTCGCGGTTCCCTCGTAAACGGAACCGTCTTCAAGCATCAAATACGCTTTCAAACAATACACCGACCTTTCAAACAAACGCTTTTACTTAATTGAAAATTTTATCATATTTCGGTATCTATTTCAATATAAATATAAACTAATAATAAAAATAAAAATGCTGTAAAAAAGTCCGAAACGACAAAAATCGCGCACTGACCGAAAAAGCCGCGCAAAAGTATAAAAACCCGTAATCTTTATACGTCTCGGCAAAATCCCAAAGCCTTTTTACGACATTTAAAAAAGGAGCTGTAAAAATACAGCTCCTTTTGCTTTAAAACGGAAGATAATGCATAGATGAATTTGTGACAAGCACCGCTACATATCCGATATAAATGCAAAGCATCAATGCGCCCTGCCAACGGCTGAGCTTTTTGAAAATCAGCGTAGGTATTATGGCTATTGCTATAACGAGCAGGCAAACCGGCATATCGAGGAACGCCGACTGTTTGCCGACCGTGAGAGTTCCGCCCGACAAAAACGCGCATATCGGAAGAATGAGCGTTAAGTCTATTATGTTGGCGCCTATGATGTTGCCTATGGAAAGATCGGACTGTTTCTTAGCAACGGCGGTAAGAGTGGTAACAAGCTCCGGCAAAGACGTGCCTATTGCTATTATGGTAACACCGATTATTGCCTCGGATACGCCCAAGTGACGGGCAATTACCGTTCCGTCGTCAACGAGCAAATCGGCACCTACGACAACCGCGGCGGCTCCGATTAAAAACTTTACTATGTTAAGAGCCATTTGCTTGCCGGTATGTTCGATTTTTTCGTTTCCTTCGGTATCGGACGCCAGAGATTTTTTGCCGGAAATGATATTTTCTATCATAAAGACAACAAATATGGCTATCATTATTATGCTCTGCCAGATATTCAAATCAAGGTCATATGAGAAAGCGAAAAGTGCCGCAACCGCGAGAATCATAAGAGAACCCTTGACCGCAACCGAACTTCGCTTTATAACCGCAGGCATACACAACACCGAAATACTCATTATAAGACCTATGTTTGCGGTTACGGAACCCACGGCATTACCAATTGCCATATCGTTTTGCCCTTTTGCCGCCGCTATCGACGAAACGAGAAGCTCCGGAAGCGTTGTGGCAAAGCTGACTACCGTAGCACCTATTATAAACTTCGGAATACCGGTAGCCTCGGCTATCCAGGTAGCTGCGTCAACAAAAACATCGCCGCCCTTAACTATAAGCACAAGACCTATAATAAACAGTATTACGGCATATATTATATTATCTGCCGGTATGTTTATAAGGGACGCGAGCGAACTTGAAATATTCATACATTTTCCTCCCTGATAATTAGCATATCCTTGCTAGGATAACACTTAAATATGTTAAAGTCAATAAAAAAGGACGGAAAAGCTAACTGTAATGTAATGAGAATAAGTCTTATACAGCGCAAAAAATTTTGTTGTTTACAAATTAAATTAAAAATGTTATACTTACTTATAATTTATGTGTAAAATACACAAAGCTTGGAGGAGCAAAAAATGAAAAGGTTTTTAGCGGTACTTTTGTCGCTGATACTGGCAGCGGGTTCGCTCTCAATAGCGGCCTTTGCGGCAGACGGCAAAAAAGAAAAAGTTTATCCGGTCATTCTCTTACAGGGCTACAGCGGCCCACAGCTCTTTAATCAGGACACCGGTGAAAAAGCCTGGGGTCTTGACTTTGACAAGGTCAAGGAACACGTTTTAAACGACTACGGCAAGGATCTTGCAAACGGCGCGAAGGAATATGCAAAAGGCAACGCCGATCCGCTTGTTGACACGCTCGGCACAATTCTTTTCGACGTAATGGACCCAATAGCCTGCAACGCGGACGGTTCGTCGAAATACAACCTTGACACCTTCCCGAAAGGCGCCGAGGCCACGCGTATGTCTACGCTTATAGCAAACGGTCAGGAAGAGTACATCGGCGAAAAACCCATAATGAAAGGCTTTGTCGAAAGGCTCACACAGCAGGGTGTTGAAAACGCCGCCGACTACATATTTATTTACACAAACGACTGGCGCAAAGGTCAGGCTCAGTACGCAAAAGACATTGACGCATATGTTGACGAAGTAAGAGCCTTAACAGGTTCCGACAAAGTAGATATATACGGTCTTAGTTTCGGCGGCCAGTGCGGCGCTTCATACCTCTATTATTACGGCAAAGAGGCTAAGGTGCACAAGGCGTGCCTCAACGTACCGGCAATAGGCGGTACCAATATGGTAGGCGACCCGTTACTCGGCAACGATATAACGCTTGACTTCCCGACCATATTACAGTTTGTTGAAATCGGTTTCCGCTCCGAAGAAGAATGGGAATGGATACTCGAATTCCTTTCGACCCTTACGGGCGGATACCAAAATCTCAATACAATAGTCAATCTTGTTGCACAGAGATACATCGTCGATTACATCGACAAATTCGGCAGCATATGGGACTTTATTCCGCTTAATGTATACGACGAAGTAAAGGCTCGTCTTATAAACGACGGATATGTGGACCCTGTCGAGGCTGCTCCCTTGATAGCGGCTTCCGACGAATTCCACTACAACGCGCTCGCAAATATGAGCGAGGGTCTTAAAAGAGCACAAAAAGCCGGCACTCAGATAGCCATAATGTCAAACACGGGCATAAACGGCGTTACCGGCACATATAAAAACTCCGACTATATAATAGACGTATACACTTCGTCCGGTTCTGCCTGTACTCCCCTCGGAGAGCAGTTCCCCGAAGATTACACTCCCGTCGGAACACAGTGTAACAATAAAAAGCATTGGCACATCTCTCCCGACAGAGATATAGACGCAACATGCTCATATCTCCCCGAAAACACATGGTTTATAAAGGGTCAGTTCCACGGGCAGAGCAACTGGGACTCATACTCACGTGAATTTATACTTGAATTTATGTTCGGTGACAGCATAAAGGACATATACTCAAATCCGAAATATCCGCAGTTTGAGCTTGCCCAAAACCCGGCGGACGGTCTCTATATGAGATTTAACAACACAAATTCCGGATTCCACTCATCAAAGGATACGGCATTGGTATTCACAAATCTTTCGGAGCAGTATTCGATAGATATTCTTGACATTTCGGCTAAGGGCTTCAACCTTTCGCCGGAGTACAATTCATACACCGGAATAGGCGCAGGCCGCACGGCAGTCATTTCAATGACCGACTACTGCAATGCTAAAATCACTCAGCCTATCAGCATAAAAGTAAGGTACCGTCTCAACAGTCCGCAAAGGCTCATAAAGGAAAAAACGTTTACCTTTACGCACTTAAATGACGACGAACTCAAGGATTATCCGTTTATGAACGACGCCGCAAAGCTTGTAATTGACGAAAACGAGCCTGCGCCCGTAACGGAAACCTCACCCGCGGATACAACGGAAAATACGACGGAGCTTATCGAAGAAACCGCCGAAACAAGACTTTCGGGCGGCGAAAATAAGACATCGTCGAGAATACCCAAAACAGGAAGCGCAAAGCGCGGCATAGCGCTATCGTCCTTTGCAGTTATTACGGCGGCAGCCGCGGCAGGTGTTATAATCAAAAAGAAAAAAGAAGAAGCCTGATATAATTTAAGATAAAAGAACACCCCTTGAGCACTCAAAGTGCCCAAGGGGTGTGTTTTGTTTGCTCTTTAAAAAAATCGGTTTAACTCTTTTAAATCCCCGTTGTACCGAGAATTGCGGGAGCGGTATCGTTAAGCAACAACTTTTTCAGCGCCGAATAGCGGCGTGTTTTTTTATCGTTCGCCGCCATTTTCATAACCTCGTCTTTAGTGCCGACAATTATCATAAGCTCCTTTGCCCTTGTCACAGCCGTATAAAGAAGATTTCTGTAACAAAGCTGCGGTATAACATTTACAACAGGCATTATAACCGCTTTAAATTCGCTGCCCTGACTTTTATGTACGGTGACGGCATATGCGAGCTCAAGCTCCGTCATCTGCTCCTTGGCATACAACGCGGTGCGGTCGTCAAATCTTATTGAGGCGGTCTCGCTTTTAGGATCTATTTTTTCCACTATGCCGATGTCGCCGTTGAAAATACCGTCGCCCGACTCTTTATCGCTGTCCCAATGGATATCGTAATTATTTTTTATCTGCATTACCTTGTCGCCCTCACGGAAAAGGCGGAAGCCCGAATTCAGCTCGTTCTTTTCGTCCGACGGCGGATTTACAAGCGCCTGAAGTATTTTATTGAGATTGACCGTTCCGACTTCGCCCTTTTTTGACGGACAAAGCACCTGTATATCCCTAAGCGGCGAATACGAATATGCGCGAGGCAGTCTTTCCGCATAAAGCTCCGCTATGGTTCTTGCCGCAAGCGCCGGGGTCTGCCGTTCCATTAAAAAGAAGTCGCCGTCTTTGCGGTCGGTGACAATATCCTGACCGTCGACTATGCGGTGGGCGTTTGTAACTATAAGGCTGCCCATAGACTGACGAAAGACCTCTTTAAGCTCAACCACCGGCAAAAGGCGCGACTCTATCATATCCTGAAGTACGTTGCCTGCGCCGACGGGCGGCAGCTGATCCGAGTCGCCGAGCATTATAAGACGGCAGCCGAGAGGCAGTGCGTTTAAAAGGCTTGCAAAAAGGCTTATATCCACCATGGAAAGCTCATCTACTATAAGGGCTTCACATTCAAGCGGATTGCGGATATTACGTTTGAAGGTGGGTCTGTCGTGCTCGTCCCACTCAACCTCAAGAAGCCGGTGAATTGTTTTTGCCTCTTTACCCGTAAGCTCCGTCATCCTTTTGGCGGCACGTCCCGTAGGAGCCGCAAGACAAATCTCAAGTCCTTCGTTCTCAAAAAGCCTGAGTATTCCCTTGAGAGTAGTGGTTTTACC
Organism: Ruminococcus sp.; assembly: GCA_022768065.1. GTDB lineage: Bacteria > Bacillota > Clostridia > Oscillospirales > Acutalibacteraceae > Fimenecus. The sequence goes on from JALELS010000017.1 coordinate 154,584, forward strand.
TGTGCCGGGACCTCCGGTCAAAATAAGTATGCCTTTATTTACCGCGGTTTTTATAGCGAGCTTTTGCTTTTCGGCATACACTATATTATCCGCTTTTTCAATCTTTTCTATTTCGCTGTCAAGCGCCGAATGTCCTGCCGGCGGAAAATTCAAAAGCACCTTTATGCGGTCGCTTATGCTTTTTTCGTCACGGAACGCCTGAGTGAGAAAAACATATTCCTTATCGCCGAAAGCTTTTGAAACAAGTCTGTTTTCGCGGCAAAGCTCGTCCGTCATTATATCGGCGGTATCGGTATTGGTGTTCAAGAATTCGGCAGCCACACGCAGGAGCTTATCGCGCGGTATACAGGTATGACCGTCGGCATATAAATTATGCCTCAAAATGTGCTCTATACCGGCTTTTATCCTGTACGAATCCTCGGGTCTGTGCGGAAGATTGTCGGCGATTGTTTCGACGCGGTCAAACGGTACGCCGACGTCGGGTGAGCAGAGAACATACGGATTTTCGGTAACCTTTCCCACTACATCGCTGCCGAACGCCTTGTATGCGGCAATGCACTCGCGCGGACTGATGCCGTATGATTCCAGCGTCATTGTGATACTGCGTATCGCAAACTGACTGCGGTACGCCTCGCAGATTTTTTCCGCTCTCTCGGGCGAAATCCCCTTGACCTTTGACAGCATTTCGGGATTGTTTTCGAGATAATCAAACGCCTTTTCGCCGAACATATCTATAATGCGCTCAGCCGTAGCTTTGCCTATCCCCTTTATTGCGCCTGCCGAGAGGTAGCTGTACAGCTGCTCGGTATTCACGGGCATATTGCGCTCAAACGCCTCTACCTTAAACTGCCTGCCGAATGTTGTATGATAGGTCCATTCGCCTTGAAGCTTTACCGTTTCGCCGACGGAAATATCGGAAAATACGCCGACGGCCGTGACAAGATCGTCATCACAGCCGACGGAAAGCACTGTATAGCCGTTTTGCTCATTTCTGAACTTTACATCCTCTACGGTACCCTCAATTATCACTTTTTCGGGAGTTTCGCTCATTTCAAATATTCCTCTAAATCCTCGGCGGTAAAAAGATATATACCGTTTGTTTCGCGGCAGATATTTTGGCAGCCGAGTCTTTCTTTTTCGGTCATTCCCGTGTCAAGCACTATGACTTTACCGTAGTCCTCATCGCCTATGAGATTCATTTTCATTCTCGCGGCGTACACCGCGGCGGAAACATTTTTTCCGCAGTGCTTAGACGGGATAAGTACAAAGTATTCGTATTTTGCTTTCAGCAGCAGTTTTAACAACACGGCATATACTACGGCAAAGACGCCCAAAATTATAAGCCCCACAAAAACCGCGCCGAAAAAGCCCTCTAACATTAAAACCACCCCATATCATCATATGAGGCGGGAAAAAAAGAGTGAGCAGCCGTGTAAGCCGAGTTCTGTCGTTTAAAGCAGTTATCTGTCTAGGCGTACCGTTGCCGGCACGCTCAAGCCATCCTTCGAAGTATTTGCCCAGCTGACAACTTCGGTCGATGTTGCATCGGGTAGGGTTTGCCTGGCAATGCCGTTACCGACATTCCGGTGAGCTCTTACCTCGCCATTCCACCCTTACCGCAAAAGCGGCGGTATATTTCTATGCACTGTCCCGGAGGTCACCCTCGGCGGCCGTTAGCCGTTACCCTGCTGTATGATGCTCGGACTTTCCTCATCGCGCAAAGCGCTCCGCAACTGCCCGGGCTGCTCACATAAATATTTTATTATATTAACCTCGGCTTGTCAAATGCCAAAGTAAGCCGCGGCGTTGTTATATGATATATCCTCTGCAACCTTTTTAAGAAATTCCGTGTCGTGCGGATATTTTCCCTCTTCGACGAGGTCGCCGATGTATTCGCAGAGAATACGTCTGAAATACTCGTGTCGCGGATATGACAAAAAGCTTCTCGAATCGGTAACCATACCGATGAATTTGCCGAGGCAGCCGAGATTTGCGAGCGTCGCAAGCTGTTTTCTCATTCCGTCGTAATTGTCGTTGAACCACCACGCCGCTCCGTACTGTATTTTTGAATAATTGCCGCTGCCCTGGAAATTGCCTATCATAGAGCCGTATACGAAATTGTCCCGCGGGTTGAGATTAAAGAGAACGGTCTTGGGGAGGGAATTTTCCCTGTCAAGCGAATCGAGGAATTTTGAAAGCCCCGAAGCCGTATTGCAATCGTCTATCGAATCGAAGCCCGAATCGGCTCCGATTTTTTCAAACATTCTTGTGTTGTTGTTGCGAAGAGCGCCTACGTGCAACTCCATAACCCATCCGCACGACGCATATTCTTTGGCGAGCTCCGTAAGAAGGTCCGTCTTGTAGCAGTCGCTCTCGAATACCGTCAGTTTCTCGCCTGCCGCACCCTTTTTGAATATCTCTTGGAGCTCCTCTTTTTCGCATCGTGCATACGGTATATATGAAAACGAGTGGTCGCTGGCAAGGCAGCCGACGGAATCAAAATATCTTATTCTGTCTTTAAGAACTTTTTTTAACGTCTCATAGGAATCTATTTTCACGCCTGCCGTATTTTCCAGCTTTGACAGCCACGGCACAAATGCCGGCGAATCTATACCGAGAGCCTTTTCGGGACGGAACGCCGGGAGTACGCGGCATGAAAAGCTCTTATCCTTTGCCAAAAGCTTATGGTATTCGAGGGTGTCGGCAGGGTCGTCTGTCGTGCAGACGCACACAACGCCTGATTTTTCAATAAGCTCACGTGGCGAAAAACCGCCTTTTTTTATTTTTGCGTTGCATTTTTCCCATATCTCGTCGCATGTTTCGGGAGACAGCGTTTTATAAATTCCGAAATATCTTTGCAGTTCAAGGTGAGTCCAATGATAAAGCGGATTACCTATAAGATAGGGCATGGTTTTTGCCCACGCTTTAAACTTATCGTAGCCGTCGGCGTCGCCCGTGATGTATTTTTCGTCAATGCCGAACGAACGCATGGCGCGCCATTTGTAGTGGTCATACGAAAGCCACAGCTCGGCTATATCGTCGGGATTTTTGTTTTCGTATATCTCTTTCGGCGACAGGTGGCAATGCCAATCGAATATAGGCATTTCTTTTGCCGCCCGAAACAGCTCTTTTGCGGTATCGGTTGACAGTAAAAAGTCGTCGTCCATAAATTTTTTCATCTTAAGCACTATCCTTTCAGGCAGAAAAAACAATCTGTTTTATTTCAGCTTTAAAGTTACTATTTCAAACGGTTTTAACGTCAGATTTACCGTTCTGCCGTGTTTTCGGAGTTTTCTCTCTTCGTTTTCGAGAAGGTCGGTAAGATAAACTTCGTCAAAATCAAAACCGAATGTGAGATTAACATTTGTACGTGAATTATTGCACTCATACAACCTCACTATTACGCCGTCGCCGTTCTCGGCATTTTTCACGGTCTCGCAGACTACGTTATCGGCATCCGACGACAAAAGGGAATATTCTTCGGGAAGAGAGCCGTTTTGACTGCCGATTTTTTGCGCCTCAAGCGGAGAATTGAGAAGATAGGCGAGCTTTACCGTGCCTGCCGCTCTGAAATCGCCGCTGTGCGGAAACAGCGAATATGTAAACTCGTGCCTGCATTTATCGGCGTCGGGATTGGGATATGTTCCGCACTTAATCAGCGTAAGGCGAATAACCGAGTCGTGAATATCATAGCCGTACTTGCAGTCGTTTAAGAGGCTTACGCCGTAGCCGTATTCGGAAAGGTCGGCGAATTTATGCGCACACACCTCAAACTTTGCCGCGTCCCAGCTTGTGTTTTTGTGTGTCGGTCTTTCAACCGTGCCGAATTGTATGTCATATACGGCTTTATCGGCATTGATGTCTACGGGGAAAGCGGTTTTAAGCAGTATATGGCTTTCTTTCCAGTCAATATCGTTTTCAAAGTCGATTTTCGGCGTGTTTTCATAGAGCCATATGCGCTGTACTATGGTACTTGAGAGGAACTTTCTCGTTATCTCGACGCCGGCTCTGACACCGTCGGACAGCGGCTTTATTGACGCCGCGGAATTAATCTCCCATGACTTGTCGGTATAGTAATTGCTTATCTCCCAGTTATCGTAGTCACGCGGAATATCTTCGTAAGCCGTAAGCACATTTCCGCGCTCGCCCTTTTTGAGCACCTCGCGCTTATTTTTCTTATCAAACAGAGAAGAAAACGCTCCGGTCTTATCAAGCTTTATTTTAAAGAACCTGTTTTCAAGGGTTTTATCGGTCACCTTTACGGAATTCGTATCGCAAACATCGGTTACGATTTTATACCCTTTGGACGGAATATTTTTAACGTACACGGTTTTGCCGTCAAGCTTTGTTTCGCCGCTCGCCTCAAAGGAATTCGGATTAAAGACGAGCACTCCGCCGCATGTGTTTATATTTTCCGCAACGGCGGTTTCGGCGTCGCGTTTGATTTTTTTGCCCGTTTCGCCGATTTTCTCATACTGTCGGCGCGAGACCTCATACACTTCCTTTATTGATGAGCCGGGTATTATATCGTGGAACTGATTTAAAAGTATTGTCTCCCAACCGTCATGAAGAGCCGCCTTCGGGTACTCTCTGCCGAGCAGTTTTTGCGCCGTTACCGACAGCATTTCGGCATTTTCATACAAAAACTCGCTTTGACGGTTGAACTTTTTATTCTGCGCCATGGAGGTATAGGTTCCGCGGTGATATTCAAGATACAGTTCGCCCTGCCAACAAGGAGTTTTCGGATTTTTTTCGGCTCTCTTTTTTATTCTCTCAAGGAACGAACCGGCAAATTCCATTTTGGCGCACGGTACTCCCGAAACGCCCTTTTTCAGCACATCGTAATATTCAAGGTCTTTTCTTATGGGTCCGCCGCCGCCGTCGCCGTAGCCGAAGGTTATCATCACTTCGTTGTTTATATCCTTTTGCTGATATCGGTCGTATCCGCCTATGAGCTGGCAAGGATTGAGCTTTGCGTTATAAGTGACATTTGTCGCCGGCTTTTTGCCGCGCTCTTTATCCTGCGCGGTCATTAAATACGTGAATACATCGGTGCCGTCTATACCTTTCCAGAAGAATGTATCATACGGCATTTTATCGGTCTCGCTCCACCCTATTTTGGAGGTTACGAATTTATCGACGCCGCTCTTGCGGAGGATTTGCGGCAATGCCGCGGAATAACCGAATACGTCGGGGAGCCAAAGCACCTTTGAATCAACGCCGAATTCGTTTTTGAAGAAGCTCTTGCCGTATAATATCTGCCTTACAAGGCTCTCGCCCGACGACAGATTGCAGTCAGCCTCTACCCACATGGCGCCCTCGACTTCCCATCTGCCGAGGCGTACCATTTCTTTTACCTCGGCGTAAAGCTCGGGGCTCTCCTCTTTCAGGAATTTATAGAGCTGTGCCTGGCTCGACATAAACTTGTATTCGGGATATTTTTTCATAAGCTCCAGCACCGTGGAGAAAGAGCGCAGCACCTTTTCCCTTGTCTGTGCAAGAGTCCAGAGCCAAGCCACATCTATATGCGTATGGCCTATGCAGACGGCGTTTACGTCTTCTTTTTTGCAGTATTTGCCGTAAAATTCCCTGTCGAGATATGCTTCGGCAGCATCTGCGGAGTCAAGAAATTCTTTTGAGCCGGGCACGCGCATATCAATGAGATTTATTGCGCCGATAACATAGTTTTCAATATCGACATAGACCTTTTCATACGGTTCGTGGTAAAGCGTGACTTCATACGGCACGGCAATTTTATAATACAGGCGGCGCGCGTTTTCGTAATATGCGTTGAGAGTTACGTTAAAATCAAGCAGACAGTCGTTTCTGCCGGAATAAGCGTAAAGGAATATATCGTATTCGTCCTTTGCGTTGTCAAGGAATATTTCGCGGTGATTTACATCGAGACCCTGCTGCAATTTGCCGTCGACATATGCTATAAACTGAGGATTTACCGCGTCCCAGCCGTCAAGCTGAGTGGAGACGGTAAGCTCAAGATTTTTGCCTGTCAGTTCTTTCGGAACAATCAGTTTTTTACAAAACCAAGCGTGCGAATCGTATTTTCCGCCCCAGCGGTCGCTTTGTGCGAACTCTCTGAAAGAGCCGTCGATTTCAGGCAAAGAATTGCCCTTTTTATATCCGCACGGTTTATATAAAAATCCATCGATTTTTTCGCTGTAAGCCACGGTATTCTTTTTAAATTCTTCAAGGAACACCCTGAGCCTGTCCTCATAAAAATCCGTCTGCATATTGGCCTCCCGATATTGCTTTTTATTGTTGATATTCTATCACAGTAAAACGCGTAATACAACATACAAACAGCGTTTTACGGGCAATTTTTACATTCCGAATACACTGTCGTAAAGTCTTTTTACGGCGGGTAAAAAATCATCCGACGCCACGGACGAGCACAAGAGCAAAATCTGCGGATATTTTTTCCCGGTGCCGCTCTCTTTTACCGCTACGCCATTCCCACGCGCACGCTCAACGACCTCTTCTTCGGACAGGGCGCATTTTATTTCAAGTCTTAAAACAAAGCCCGTTTCGCCGATATAGATATTGGCTTTATCGCCGAAAACTTCTCCCACCGCCGAAGACAGCAATTTCATTTTTTGGGTATAGAGTCTTTTGATTTTTCTTATTCTTATTGACAGATTTCCGTCGCGTATAAAACTGCACAATGCTATCTGCTCGGTCTTTGAGGCGGTTTGATTGTACAGCTCCGCCTTTTTTTCGTATTCGCCGAGAAGTGCGTCGGGAAGTATCATAAAGCTGAGTCTGATAGACGGCAAAAGAAGCTTTGAAAACGTGCCGATGTAAATTACGTTTCTGCCGCAGTCCAGACCCTGCAAGGACGGCGTGGGACGGTTGAAATATCCGAATTCGCTGTCGTAATCGTCCTCAATTATCAGCTTGTTTTTTCTGTCGGCAAGGCGGATAAGCCTCAGTCTTTCGCTTGTCGGCATAACGTCGCCGAGACGGTTTATATGAGACGGACTCACATAAATTATATCCGCCTCTTCTTTTGTACGGCACGATTTAAAGCCGTGGTCGGAAAACACCGCGCTGCCCTGTTCAAATTCGGGATCGCCGAAAAAGACTTTCTGAGAGCGCGGCAATACGGCGCAGATGATATGCAAAAGGCTTTGCACACCTGCACCTATAACTATATTATCGGGTGAGCAGACCGCATTTCTGTGCTCCGTAATGTATTTGCAAAGAGCTTCCCTGAGCTCGCGTTCCCCCTGCGCCTCGCCGTATGACAGCAGTCTTTCATCCTGTCGCAGAGCACTTTTGATATATCTTCGCCACAGCGCAAAGTCAAAGCTCTCTCTGTCTGCCGAAAGAGAAGTGAAATCATAATCCGTTTGGGGTTCGGACTCTCTCTTGTCTCTCACGGCGCCGTCTTTTTTTTCGCGCCGCGCAACGTCCGTTACAAAATATCCGCTCTGCGGCTTTGAAACCGCATATCCGTCAGCCGCAAGCTGAAAATATGCCGCCTCCGCCGTGGTGCGGCTTACCGACAGTTCTTTTTCGCAACGGCGGATAGACGGCAGACGCGCACCCGGCGCCAGCTTACCCTCCGTAATTAAGTCCTTGTAATATTCGTACACACGCATATAAAGCGGAACTTTTTCGTTATTCAGACCGGAAACCACGGTATTCTCCATAACTGTCCCCTAAAAAATTTTAATTTTTGTGTATTTCAATAATGACACATCGGGTATATTATATATTAAAATTTGACGTTAGGCAAGTGCGGTGTTGCACCTGATTTTGCGGCACCGGTATTACAGGTATTTTAGACCGAGGGAGGAGTTAAGACTATGAAAAAAATAGCTGTTATAAACGACCTTTCGGGCTTTGGCAAATGTTCTCTCACGGCGGCGATACCCGTTATATCGGCGCTCGGTCTTGAATGCTGCCCTATGCCGACGGCAATACTCTCAAATCAAACCGGATTTGAGAGCTTTTACTGCGACGACTTTACCGACAAACTCGATTTTTTCACGGATGAATGGAAAAAACTCGGAGTTCGCTTTGACGGTATTCTTACCGGATTTATAGCGTCGCACCGCCAGGCGGAAAAAATATTCCGTTTCCTTGACGAATTCCAAACGGACGACACCGTATTTTTCTGCGACCCTGTGATGGCGGACGACGGTGAAATTTACGATACATACGACAAGGCTATGTGCGACGCCGTGGCGCGTCTCGCAAAAAGAGCCGACATTATATCTCCGAACCTTACGGAGCTGTGTGTTCTGACGGGTGAAAGTTACGAAGCTCTCTCTTCGTCGGAGCCCGACGATATAGCGAAAGCCGCATCGTCGCTTTTAAACGATACTCTGAGCACGGTCATTGTTACCGGCATAAAAAAAGGCGACGCCGTTTTAAACGTCGTTGCGGATAAAAGCGGATATAAGACTGTTTCATCCAAAAAATACGGCGGAAGCTTTTCCGGTACGGGTGATCTGTTTGCCGCGGCGGTTGCGGGGCTTACCGTAAAAGGTGAAACTCCGCTCTGTGCCACAAAAAAGGCCGTAGAATTTCTTGAAGGCGCCATAAGGGATTCTTACGAAGAAAACACGGATCGTAATTTCGGGGTAAATTTTGAAAAATATTTGGGGAAACTGATGTAAGCTCGGAGCTTTTATTAAAAACCGTACTGCGTCAATGCGCTCGGAAAAGTGTTTCTCCCGATATTTCACTATGAAAGACTATGGTGACTTTTATGAAAACAAGATCAAAATCAATGACAGCGCTTTTAAACCTTGTTAAAGCTGCGGTTTTTGCCGCTCTTATTGCCGTAATGACGGCATACATCAAATTCAACACCGGTATAAACGACGGTTATCTCCACTTCGGCGACAGTATGATTTACCTTGCCGCGTGTATTCTTCCGCTTCCGTATGCGATGGCAGCTGCGGCAATAGGCGGCTTTTGTGCAGATATGCTCGCAGGCGCTGCCGTTTGGGCACCGTTTACGGCTATAATCAAGGCTATAAACGCTCTGCCGTTTGCACTCGTTTATACCTGCCACGCAACGAAGAGCCCCAACAAAATACTTAATAAGACCACCGCGTTTATGCCGCTTGTTTCCGGTCTTATAACAATATTCGGTTATCTTCTTGCGGAGGGACTTTTATATTCGTTCCCCACGGCATTAACTTCCGTTCCGTTCTCAATAATTCAGGCTGTCGGCAGCGCCATAATCTATTACATTGCCGCTCCGGCGCTTGACAAAGTTAAATTTAAAACAAAATTATCCTAAAAGGAGTCTTTTAAATGGCTGACATAGTTTACACATTTGAGGGCAGCGTATACCTCAACATAACCAATTCATGTCCGTGCAAATGCAAGTTCTGCATACGCAACAATTCGGATTCCGTAGGCGACGCGGATACGCTTTGGTTCTCGGGTCACAACCCCTCGTTTGACGAAATTAAAAAAGCTATTGACGAATTTGATTTCACGGGTTACAAAGGTGAAGTTATATTCTGCGGCTACGGCGAACCCACGTTTGCATATGACAATCTCATAAAGACGTGCAAATACATCCACGAAAAGCTCGGATTAAAGGTTCGTCTTAATACGAACGGTCTTTCCGACCTGCTCAACAAAAAGCCGACAGCCAAGGAAATATGTGAAAACACCGATAAAATCTCGATAAGCCTTAACGAATACAACAGCGAAAAATACTGTGAGCTGTGTTCCCCGGCATTCGGTGAAAAATCGTTTGACGCTATTATCAAATTCGCAAAAGAGTGTAAACAGTACGGTCAGGATTTGCGTTTTTCGGTAGTTGACGTAATCCCCGAAGAGGACATCGAAAAATGCAAAGAGCTTGCCGACAGCCTCGGTATTCCGCTGAGAGTCAGAGCCTATGTCGCCAACTGAGAAAAATCTCCGGTAAGCTTTTTTCGCATAGCCAAAAGCACGGCGCGCTCCTTTCTCGATACCTGCACCTGTGACATTCCGAGCCTTTCGGCGGTCGCACTTTGCGTAAGCCCCTTAAAATATCTGAGCGTTATCAGCTTTCGTTCTTTTTCGGGCAAGGTTTTTAAAACCTCCTCGAGAGCCAATTTATCCTGAATGGCGTCTTCACCCGAGGGCACGGGAACGTCGGTTTGTCGCTCTTTATCGTCGTTTGACGCAGTGAGCGACACGGGCGGCAGAGAAATATTTAAAAGTTCCGATACGGCAAAGCAGTCTATTCCCAGAATTTTTGATAATTCTGTGACGGTAGGCTCTTTGCCGTTTTCTTTTGTCAGTTTTTCGCTGAGCTTTACGACTTCGCGAGAGCGCTCCTTTAAAGAGCGGCTGACCTTTACGGCTCCGCCGTCTCTGAAAAGCCGTCTGATTTCTCCCAAAACCGCAGGCACGGCATACGTTGAAAAAGCAAAGCCCAATTCCTCACGAAATCCGTCCGCCGCCTTGACAAGTCCGAGACACCCGGCGGAATAAAGCTCCTCGTATTCTATACCTCTGCCGCGGAACCTGTTTGCACAGGCGTGTACCAAGCCGAGATTTTGCTCTATCAGCTCTTTTCGGTCCATCACTCTTTACCTTTTATCGTTTTATATAAGGTTACGGTTGTGCCTTTTCCGAGCTTTGACGTCACGTGAACTTTATCGGAAAAGCTCTCCATCACCGAAAAACCGAGCCCCGACCTGTCGCCGCCGAGCGTTGTAAACAGCGGCTGACGGGCTTTTTTTACGTCTTCTATTCCGCGGCCTTTGTCACGTATTTTCGTCACCGTTTTACCGTCGCCGAAAATCTTAACGTCTATGTATATTTTTCCGCACGAATTTTTGTAGGCGTGAACTATACAGTTTGTAACAGCCTCGCTGACGGAAGTTCTGATATCATTCAACTCTTCTATGGTAGGGTCAAGCTGCGAAATAAACGCCGACACCGCCGTTCGCGCATAGCCTTCGTTTACGGAACGGCTCTCTAACTGCATTTTGAGTTCATTAAGCGGTTTCACTGTTTTTTACCTCCTTTTTCTTTTTAAGTACCGCAAGCTTTTGAAGTCCCGCAAGGCACATCACCTTATACGCATGACCCGACAGACCGTGTATTTCAAGTGAAGCACCCATACTCTCACAAAGCTTGTATCTGCCCATCACAAGCCCTATTCCGGAGCTGTCCATAAATGTTACGCCCGAAAAATCGAGCACAACCTTTTGAGGATGCGACGAGACTGCCGCCGCGTCTGTTTTTTCACGTATGGACGGCGCAACGTGATGGTCGATTTCGCCCGACAAAAAAGCTGTCATAACATCTTTGTCTGTTTTTATTTCAACGGACATATTTTTTCATCCTTTCCGAGTTTTCTTTAATTTTAACGGACAAGCCTTAAAAAAGCTGTCGCATTATGGTAACGAATACCGTTTTTCCAAAATATAATGGTGTTGTACCGGGTATGGGCAAACGAGCACCGCTTGCAAAAAATACCGCATACATTGCACAGCGAGAGCAGAACACAAAGGGGAGAAAAACCTTGGAGCATAAAAAAAGCCTTGCCTTTTTGCCCGTCGGCGAAAAAGCAAAGGTCTTGTCGGTGGAAAACAGCGGAGATATGAAAAGACGGCTTCAGGATCTCGGTGTTATAAAAGACACCGACATCAGTTGTATTCTCGACAGCATATCGGGCGACATAAAAGTCTATCTGATACGCGGCGCATATATTGCGATACGAAAATCCGACGCGGAGCTGATACTTCTCAAATAGGGTGATAATTTGAAAGAACAAAAATACTCAGATAAAAAAGTAATAGCGCTTGCCGGCAATCCGAACGTCGGAAAAAGCACGGTATTTAACGCGCTGACGGGTATGCACCAGCACACCGGCAACTGGACGGGTAAGACGGTAGGCTCCGCGGAGGGCAGATTTACTTATAACGGAAAAGAATATGTTTTGGTTGATCTGCCCGGTACATATTCTCTTTGCACACACTCCGAAGAGGAGGAAAATGCGGGGGAATTTTTGCGTTCTCGTCGGTTCGACGCCGTAATCGTTGTATGCGACGCAGTCTGCCTTGAGCGCAATTTAAATCTCGTCCTGCAAACCATGGAAATAACGGGCAATGTAGTTGTTTGTATAAACCTATTGGATGAGGCAAAGAAAAAGGGCATAGAAATTGACACAGAAAAGCTTGGGAAACGTCTCGGCGTTCCGACGGTCGGCATTTGCGCGCGGACAAAGCAGGGATTTCCCGAACTTTTATCCGCAGTTCAAAAAATGTCGGAAGATAAAAAAGCTCCGAAATTCCCCGTAAAATACCGTGAAAATACCGAAAAGGCAATAGAAATTCTTTGCGGCGCATTAAGGGAAAAGCCGGTTTTTCCGCTGAGCGAAAGATACATAGCATTGCGTCTTTTAACCGAGCCGAAAAAAGCCTCGGAAGAATTTAAAGAGCTGTTTTGCGGCGACAAACTAAAGGACGGCGAGATTCTATCCGCGCTCGAAAGAGCATACCGTGTGTGCGGCGGAAGAGAAAAAGTGCAAGACGATATACCCGAAAGCATAGTTAAAACAGCCGAAAATACAGTTGACGGCGTTGTAAAAACAAACCAAAGCAAGAAGTATGATTTTGACCGCAAATTAGATAAGCTTTTTACAAGCAAGCTTACGGGAATACCGATTATGCTGTTGCTTTTGCTGCTTATATTTTGGATTACCGCGGTGGGCGCCAATTACCCGAGCGAGCTTTTACAGCGTGCGAGCGGCTTTCTCACACAAAAGCTTATGCTCCTTTTGACAAACGCCGGCGTTTCTGTGTGGCTGCGCGAAATGCTTGTAAACGGAATGTTTAAGGTCTTATGTTGGGTTATATCGGTAATGCTGCCTCCCATGGCAATATTTTTTCCTCTGTTTACTCTGTTTGAGGACTTCGGATACCTGCCGAGAGTCGCATTTAATCTTGACCACAGCTTCAGAAAAAGCGGCACCTGCGGCAAACAGGCGCTCACCATGTGTATGGGCTTCGGGTGTAATGCCGTGGGGGTTACGGGCTGCCGCATAATAGACAGTCCGCGCGAAAAACTTATAGCCGTTATAACAAACTGCCTTGTCCCCTGCAACGGACGTTTTCCGGCGCTCATAAACATCATAACCGTATTTTTTGCCGCAGGCAGCTTCGGCATATGCCGTTCGGTTTTGACCGCCGCACTTTTGACACTTGTTATTGTATTCAGCGTACTTATGACCTTTGTTTCGTCACGCATACTGTCAAAAACGCTTCTGCGCGGAGTGCCGTCGTCATTCACTCTCGAGATGCCTCCGTACAGAAAGCCGCAGGTCTTAAAGGTCGTAGTGCGTTCGGTCTTTGACAGAACTCTTTTCGTCCTCGGAAGAGCCGCCGCGGTTGCCGCTCCGGCAGGCATTATAATCTGGCTTGCGGCAAATGTAACGGTTCACGGCGAAAGTCTGTTATCCGCTTTTTCGGGTGCGCTGGATCCTTTTGCGAAACTCATAGGACTTGACGGAGTTATACTGACAGCCTTTATACTCGGTTTTCCCGCTAACGAAACCGTTATTCCGATAATGATAATGGCATACACGGCAAACGGCACGCTTACGGATTTTGACTCGCTTTTAGGGCTAAAAGACATTCTCATCTGTAACGGTTGGACTTATACGACCGCTGTTTGCTTCATTCTGTTTTCCCTGATGCATTGGCCGTGTTCCACAACTCTTTTGACAATAAAAAAAGAAACGCACAGTCCTTTTTGGACCGCCGTTTCCTTTATCTTCCCAACCGTCTTGGGATTTATTGTTTGCTTTGCGGTAAATCTCATTTCGGGAATATTTGCTTTGTAAGCTCACGTGCCGAAATTTCTGGATTTTCGTCGCTGTATTCAAACTGCTTTGAGAGATATTTCACGCTGTTTATCCTGTCGTCAAGATTGAATTTTCCGCACGCCGCAAAAAGCAATACGTCGGCATAAAATGTAATCGCCGTAACGCCGACGCAAAAACAGAATTTGCCTAAGATATCGCCGTCATACACGGCTTTCGGGAAATGGCGGAACACAAGATACGATAAGAGCTTTTCATAGTCAGCCCTTCTTTCACCGAGATAAGATATAAAAGTCTTTTGTGAATTTAAAGCCTCGGCTTTGTTTTCGCGCAGGCACTTTAACAGCCGAGTAAAATCGGCGTCATACGCCTCTGTTTTTTCCGACGCTTTAATTAAAATGTCGTAAAATTCACCCTCACTCGGAAAAGCAAAGTTGATTTTTCCGTACTGCTTTAAAAATAAATTTTCAAATATTGAGTGAATTCTGTTATGAAGAGCCTGTGTTCTGTCGCAAAGCATATGTAAAGTTTCTTTCCTTAACATATATAGCGTTTCGGAATCAATCAGACCGTCATCAAAATCGGCGGCGTCATCGCGTGATTCTGCCGCGGTAATCAGTTTCAGCGGCGATGTATTAAGGAATAGCAATCTTGCGGCTTCTTCACAGCAAAGCCCCACTCCCATATCGTAAAAATCGCCGTAGCGCGCATAAAAACGCGGATGTTCACGGCATATTTCGCACAGCATATCCTCGCCTTTTGTCAGTATCAGCTCACACAAACCGTCACTTTTGAGAAAAGGGCAACGCTCGTCTTTTGTCAAGATAAAGCAATGATTTTCTTTATCTGTAAAGCTATTCAGCTTTTCAGATAAAAATCCGCTTTCCGTCTCATATTTTCGCATTGTTTCATCATCAATGTCTATTTCCCAGCCTATACAGCACGAATCCGTGCATTTATCCGCTTTGCATTTAAAACTGTCGTAAAAATCCGGTTTAGTTATAAGCATAATGGCAGTATCCTTTCCTTTAACCTCTGAAATCATATCACAAAGCGGCTGTATCTTCAACAAATTATACCGCACACTTGATAAGATGTAATTTTTCTGTTAACATAGTGGAGATAAATGCTAAAGCAAGAAAACGGCAAATGAGGGATACGAAAAAATGGATAAACTTCAAAGCATACTGAATTACTCTGTCGGTTCGTTTACGGTGGGGAAAATATTGGAAGCCGTCATAGTATTTGTTATATGCTATCTGCTGATACGCGTTATTATGAAGGTGCTTGAGAGAGTGCTCGGCAAAATAAGTCTTGACGCAACACTCCGAAAAATAATAACGGCGGCAGTAAAATTCGTTCTTTATTTCATAACCGCCATAATCGTTATAGATACACTCGGCGTCTCCGCAACCTCGCTTGTGGCGGCGTTCTCGGTTGTCGGTCTTGCCGCCTCGCTTGCGGTTCAGGATTCACTTTCGAACCTTGCAAGCGGCATTATGATACTTGTCGCAAAGCCGTTTAAAATAGGCGATTTTGTAGAGGCCGACGAAGTCACGGGCACTGTTATGATGACGGGACTTATTCACACCAGAATAAAGGCGATAGACAACAAGGTAATATATGTTCCCAACAGCAAAATAATAGCGGCAAAAATAGTAAATTACACTTCGCAGGAAAAGCGACGCGTCGATATAGAAATTTCGGCGTCATACGACGCTCCCATTGAAAACGTCCGCAAAGCGCTGTTAGACGCGGTTAAAAATACGGGTATGTTTTTAGACGAACCCGAAAAACCTTTCGCGGCGGTTCTCTCTTACGACGACAGCAGCATAAAATATGTTGTAAGGGCATGGGTTGAAACACCGAAATACTGGGATGCCCACTTTGCCCTTATGGAGAGGATAAAGACCGAATTTGACAATGCCGGCATTGAAATGACCTATAACCATCTCAATGTACATTTGATTGATAAGTAAGAGGGTGCAAAAATGTTTGATCCGTTTAATCAAAACGGCGATGAGGAAATCGATTTTTCCGAAAAAAATCTGTTTGAGGGACTGCCGCTTGACGCTATTTGCGACGGTGCAGACGATTTTCCCGACGAAGAATTCCACACGTCCGAAAAGGATGAAAGCGAAAATCCGTAATATATGACAGACGAAGCCGAGCTTCTTGCGGCTGTTACAGCCCTTGCACTTGCGCTCAGCGACGGCAAAAGCGTGGATGAGCTTAACTTTCTCACGGTAGTGCTTGATCAGCTCAGCAATACAATTTCTACCATTGCCGCGCAAAAGAGCCTTAAAGAGGGCAAAGATTTGCCGATAGAAGTACAACAGAATATTTCTTATGAGTAAGGCGGCGAACCGATGTTTCGGTCTCACCGCCTTCATGCTATATTTTCGACGACAAATCACAAGAATGTACTTGACAAAAACGCCTGTTGCATATATAATATTCAAGCACTTAAAAGTGTACCTGTTATGCGCTTGTAGCTCAGCTGGATAGAGCATCTGCCTTCTAAGCAGAGGGTCGGGGGTTCGAGTCCCTCTCAGCGCGCCAATGCTGTATGGTGGGTATAGCGTAGTTGGTTAACGCGTCAGTTTGTGGCACTGAAGACCGTCGGTTCGAATCCGACTATCCACCCCACTGATTTAACTCCGCCTGTCAATAAGATTTGGCGGAGTTTTCACTATCAAATAACTTTTCGGAATATTTGAATATTTTGGAATATTAAAATGCTTTATAATATTAGAATATTTCGGGATAATCAAAATAAATAACAAACTTAATATTGGGGTGTCGTCAAGCGGTAAGACACAGCACTTTGACTGCTGCATTCGTAGGTTCGAATCCTGCCACCCCAGCCAAA
>JALELS010000025.1 GCA_022768065.1 Ruminococcus sp.
CGTTGACCGGGATATTGCATCTGTTCGTATGGCTTGGGTATATACTTCGGATTTGGCAGTTTAACCGGCTTGCCGTCGATGCGGAGCAGCAGCTTGTACAGCCCCGAAACGGAGCGTGTATAGCCCCGCTGACGCAACTTCACCCAAAACACAACCAAACCCGCATGCGGGTTTCGGCGGCGCATATTTTTCACTAACGAAATTTCCTCCTCTGTATGCTGGTTCGGATGGCTGTGGGGACGATGTGAGCCGTCTGCCAGAGAACGAACCGTTCCGTCATACTTTTTCCGCCATCGGTAGATGTTTTGACGACTTGTTTTATAGCGGATAGCGGCTGTTGTTACTCCGTGTTTAAAAGAATATTCAATTACTGCTTGCTTAAACCGCATGTCTTGTGTTATCTTATTCATAGCGAATAGGCTCTCCTGTCTTTCGGTTTGGTTTAGGCAACTCTACCTTAACACAGGTTTGCTCTATTCGCTACATTTATTTTCCCCTTTTGTCACACATCATTGTAACACATACATAAGTAAATTCGGTTGCTTTTTTTTCGCGGATGTTGTAGTATTAAAATGTAAATTTCCAACAGGAGATCGGGGAACGTTATGCAAAAAGAAAACCTGTCGCAGAGAACTGCCGAAACGCTGCAAAAGATGATACTTAAGGAGCATATCTACAAATACGGCGAAAAGCTCCCCAACGAAAACGAGCTTTCCGCAAAGCTCGGCATAAGCCGTACAACCTTGCGTGAGGCAATACGCATACTTGCATCCGACGGATTGCTTGAAGTCAGGCGCGGGCTCGGTACTTTTGTGGCACAGCCGCTTAATCAGTACGCCGAAGGCAGTATCGACGTTCAGGAGTTTTCAAAGCTCAAAATAACGCTGAGAGACCTATATGAGACGCGTATGATTTTTGAACCCGAGGCGGCGGCGCTCGCGAGCCGCAGAGCTACCGAGGACGAGATAAAAGAGATACTGCGTCTCGGTGACATTTGCCAACGTGAGCTTTTGCGCGACCCCCAGGGCAAGCGAAGAATAGACTCAGAGGCGGCTTTTCACGGCGCAATATTAAAGGCGTCGCACAATGACTTTTTAAGTCGGTTTATGCCGATACTTACCGAGACAATAGAGCAAACCTTTGCCCTCAACTTCAATCTCGATATGATAGCCGAGCAGGCATATAAGGACCATATACTTATAATGGAATTCCTTGAAAAGCGTGACGCGGCGGCTCTTAAAAGCGCCGTTACCATACATTTGCACCACGCATTGCTCACAGAGCAAATATCTCTGGAAGAAAATGAAAAAAAGTATTGACAACCGTTGTTTTCGCGTTATAATGGTTGTATGACAACGGCAAGCAGATGTCGTACAACTAAAATATAAAAATAATTATAAAATTTTCAGGAGGAAAAATCATGGCAGAAGCAAGAATGTTTTATGAGAAAGACTGTAACCTGTCCTTACTCGACGGTAAAACCATCGCCGTAATCGGTTACGGCAGTCAGGGTCACGCTCACGCTCTTAACGCAAAAGAGTCGGGCTGCAACGTAATTATCGGTCTTTATGAGGGCAGTAAATCATGGGCTAAGGCAGAAAAGCAGGGCTTTGAGGTATATACTGCCGCAGAGGCTGCTAAAAAAGCCGACATCATTATGATTCTTATCAACGACGAGCTTCAGGCAGATATGTATAAAAAGGATATCGAGCCCAACCTTAAAGAGGGCGATATGCTTATGTTCGCTCACGGCTTCAACATTCATTTCGGATGCATCAAGCCCCCGAAGTTTGTCGATGTTACAATGATAGCTCCCAAGGCTCCCGGCCACACCGTAAGAAGCGAATATCAGGCAGGCAAGGGTACTCCGTGCCTTGTAGCTGTTGAGCAGGATTACACCGGTAAGGCTCTTGATATGGCTCTTGCTTACGGCCTTGCAATAGGCGGCGCAAGAGCAGGTCTTCTTGAGACCACATTCCGCACCGAGACCGAAACCGACCTCTTCGGTGAGCAGGCTGTTCTTTGCGGCGGCGTTTGCGCTCTTATGCAGGCAGGCTTTGAGACTCTTTGCGAAGCAGGTTATGACCCGAGAAACGCTTACTTTGAGTGCATCCATGAGATGAAGCTCATAGTTGACCTTATCTATCAGAGCGGTTTCGCAGGAATGAGATATTCAATCTCCAACACGGCTGAGTACGGCGACTATATCACCGGACCCAAGATCGTTACCGAAGAGACCAAAAAGGCCATGAAGAAGATTCTTTCCGATATTCAGGACGGTACTTTTGCCAAGGAATTCCTCCTCGATATGTCACCGGCAGGTCGTCAGGTTCACTTCAAGGCTATGAGAAAGCTCGCTTCGGAGCATCCGTCGGAAAAAGTAGGCGCAGAGGTAAGAAAGCTCTACACCTGGAACAACGAAGACAAGCTTATCAACAACTGATAGGGCGTATACATACTTCGTTTACCGAAAAATACAGCAAAGGGAATGTAAAAACTTTTGTTTTTGCATTCCCTTTTTTCGGCTTCCTTTTCTTTATTCCGCATTTCTGTGCGGGGTGGAGCTTTGCGGACAAGCTTTGTTTTTGTCGAATTTGCACAGCAATATAGTTAGCATACACTAACTTGTGTTGCGTTTTGCCGAAATTGAAATATATGGTTGATTTTTCCGAAAAAAGCATTGACTTTTTAGTTAGCCGGTGCTAATATTTAGACGGTTAGCAAGAGCTAACCAAATTAAAAAGCATTCGGTTAGTTTTAACTAACTTAATTTTATGCAGTGATGAGGGATGTTAAATGATGCCTTTAACACTTGCCGATGTCGGCGAGAAAAACATTATAAAGCATATCGGCGGCAGTCCCGAGGTAAAAAAACACCTTGAAAATCTCGGATTTGTGGTAGGCGGCGAGGCTACGCTGATAACCTCCATGGCAGGCAATGTAATTGTTAACGTCAAGGAGACAAGAGTGGCAGTAAGCAGGGAAATGGCACAAAAAATCATGGTTTGATTTTTTGTTTCGTATCATATTCAATTTGGCAGAAGGAGGAAGATTTATGGAAACTTTGCGTAATGCAAAAGTCGGCCAGACCGTTAAGGTTGTTAAGCTTCACGGCGAGGGCGCTGTTAAACGCAGACTCATGGATATGGGACTTACAAGGGGAACCGAAGTTTATATCCGTAAGGTTGCTCCGCTCGGCGATCCGGTTGAAGTTACGGTTCGCAATTACGAACTTTCGATTCGTAAGGCGGACGCCGAGATGATTGAAATCGAAGTAGAATAAAAGGGAGAAAATTTCTCCCGTTTTTTCAGAACAGTTGGTTAGCAATTGCTAATCATGAAAGAAAGAAACATACTAATGGATTTGCGAATTGCCCTTGCGGGAAATCCTAACAGCGGTAAAACAACGCTGTTCAACGCACTTACCGGCTCCAATCAGTTCGTAGGTAACTGGCCGGGCGTTACCGTTGAAAAAAAAGAAGGCAAACTTAAAAAACACGACGGCGTAACAGTAACCGACTTGCCCGGTATATATTCGCTGTCTCCCTACACATTGGAAGAAGTCGTCGCAAGAAACTATCTTATCGGTGAAAGACCCGACGCGATACTCAATATCGTAGACGGTACCAACCTTGAGAGAAACCTTTATTTGACCACTCAGCTCACGGAGCTCGGTATTCCGGTAGTTATCGCCATCAATATGATGGACGTTGTTAAGAAAAACGGCGATAAGATAAACGTTCCGGAGCTTTCAAGAGAGCTCGGCTGCAAAGTAGTTGAAATATCGGCTCTTAAAGGCGACGGAGTTATGGAGGCGGCAGAGGCTGCAATCGACGCTGCCAAGAACTCCAAGACCGTTCCCATGCACACTTTCTCGGGTGTTGTTGAGCACGCAATAGCTCATATTGAAGAGGCTGCCGTTCACAATATGCCTGAGGAGCAGCAGAGATGGTACGCTATCAAAATATTTGAGCGCGATGACGAGGTCTTAAAGCAGTTAAATCTCGACCCGAAGGTTCTCACTCATATTGAGGACGATATAAAAGCGGCAGAGAAAGAGCTTGACGATGACTCGGAGAGTATTATCACCAACGAGCGTTATATTTACATAGCTTCCATTCTTAAAGCCTGCTATAAGAAAAAATCGGCAGGCAAGCTTTCCACTTCGGATAAAATCGACCGCGTAGTTACAAACCGTTGGCTCGGTCTTCCGATATTCGCGGTAATAATGTTCCTCGTTTATTACCTCTCAATGGTAACCGTAGGTTCTGCCGCTACCGACTGGATGAACGACGGCGTGTTCGGCGACGGCTGGCATCTCTTCGGAATAGGCTCGGCAAAATATGAACAGGCAGCCGAAGATTACGGCGACAGCGACCAGATAATCGACGCATTCATAGCCGAGTACGGTACAGAAGATATGAAAGACGCTGTTGACATCAGCGCCGATGAATATGATGAATCTGCCGCAAAAGACGCTCTCGCTTCTCTTGTTGCAGAGACTCCCGATAACGCAAACGTAACTTACGAGACCGAAGATGAAGAGACGCTCGAAGTTACCGAACATCCGGGCGCAACAAAAGCCGATCTTGAGACCGCTGTTGACAATTATCTCGACACGGATTATAAAGAGTCTTTCGGCGCTCCCGATACTTCATCATACGGCGTATGGGTTCCGGGTATTCCGGTACTTATAGAAAAAGGCCTTGATAAAGCAGGCGCTGCCGATTGGCTCAGCGGACTTATCCTTGACGGTATCGTAGCCGGTGTCGGCGCGGTTCTCGGATTTGTTCCTCAGATGCTCGTCTTGTTCCTCTTGCTTGCTATCCTTGAGGCTTGCGGTTATATGGCACGTATAGCATTCGTACTTGACCGTATATTCCGTAAATTCGGTCTTTCCGGTAAATCGTTCATACCTATGCTTATAGGCACAGGCTGCGGCGTTCCCGGTATTATGGCTTCGAGAACAATCGAAAACGAACAAGACCGTCGTATGACGATTATGACGACAACCTTTATTCCCTGCGGAGCTAAGGTTCCGTTCATAGCAATGATTGCAGGCGCTATCTTCGGCGGCTCGGCTTGGGTTGCAACCTCCGCATATTTCGTAGGTATGGCGGCAATCATAATCTCGGGCATTATGCTTAAAAAGACAAAGATGTTTGCCGGCGATCCCGCTCCCTTCGTTATGGAGCTTCCCGCTTACCACTGGCCCACTCTTAAAAACGTACTCCGTTCAATGTGGGAGCGCGGCTGGTCCTTCATCAAAAAAGCAGGTACAATCATTCTTCTTTCAACAATATTCGTTTGGTTCACAACCTACTTCGGCGTAGTAGACGGTTCATTCCGTATGCTTTCGGAGGACGAAATAGACAGCTCGATATTGGCTGCTATCGGCAGCGCGATTTGCTGGATATTCAAGCCTCTCGGTTGGGGCGAATGGCAGGCTGCCGTTGCTTCTATCACAGGTCTTGTTGCAAAGGAAAACATCGTCGGTACTATGGGTATTCTTTACGGCGGAGAAGGCAATGTATATGCTACTCTCGCAACAGTATTCACAGGACTCAGCGGTTATTCGTTCCTTGTATTCAACCTTCTTTGCGCTCCCTGCTTCGCAGCAATCGGTGCCATCAAGCGTGAAATGAACAGCGCTAAATGGACTTGGTTCGCTATAGGCTATCAGTGCTTGTTCGCTTATGCTGTGGCTCTTATGATATATCAGTTCGGTTCTGCTTTCACAGGCAACGTTCACGTAGTAGGACTCATAGCTGCGATACTTGTTCTTGCACTTATCGTTTACATGCTCTTCTTTAAGAAGTATAAAGAATCCACAAAACTTACGGAAAAAGTCAGAGTTAAATAATTTTAACCGATATTAAGGAGGAATACGAAATGCTTTCGTGGCTTTCACAAAATCTCGCAACGATTTTGATAACGCTTTTACTTGTTGCGATAGTTGCGGCCATAATTATAGGTATGGTCAGAAGAAGTAAAAAAATTAAATCCTCCTGCAGCGGCGGATGCGCCACTTGCCCGTACAGCAGTTGCGGTTGTAACAATCACAAAAAGAAGTAACATGAAAAAGCGGGGGATGACAAGCTTCGTCTCCCGCTTTTAAACTCGGAGGTATAACTTTGGTAAGCCAAAAGTCTACACTTTCAGCCTCTAATATCAAATATCTTTTGGCAATGAGAGAGCTTAATATGGAGCCGCGCGGGGTACGCAGTACAGATCTTGCACGCTCCATAGGCGTTACGAAGCCGAGCGTTTACACAATGGCAAAATCACTTTGCTCTCTCGGTCTTGTAGAGAAAGACAGATACGGCGCCATTCGTTTTACACAAAACGGGGCAGCCGTCGCAAAGCGGTATGAAAGGTATTGCGATACGCTTTGCTCGTGCCTTTGCACCGTGTTCCCGAAAGAAGCCGATATACGTTCGGCGGCGTGCGCAATGCTTGCCGAAATGCCTGAAAAGGATATAGAGGAAATGTGTAATACAATATCGGAAAGAACCACAAAAGCTGTAGCTTTCTGAAAAGATATTTAACAGAAAATAAATCACCGCGGAAGAATATTCTTCCGCGGTGATTTTTTACATAATTTGTTTATTCCTTCGGAGACAAATTTGAAAATTCTTTATTTAACAACAAATATCGCTTTATTTCCGCTCCAATAGTTCGTCTCGTATTCAACATCAATCGAGTTTGCGTTCTTCGGAACTTCAAAATATATACTTCCCGTAGCTTTTCTGCCGGCGGAAATGGTTGTTGTCGATAAATAGTCGTTAAAGGAAAAGGAATAGTAATCGGACATTGCTGTGTCGTCGGCGTAGCATTTAAAATCAGACGCGCTTACTAATCGGTCCGATGATGAAATGTTCTCTATTTCAAATGTAAGCTTGATTATTTTATTTCCGCTTGCAGCCGGGAAGTATTCCGCTCCCTTGTCATCGGCACTTGACTTATATGTAATTTTAAGAGTGTTTGTTGTGAGTGTTTCGCCCACTTTAACTTTTACCGGCTCATCCGCTTTCTGTGTGGTCGTCTTATTATTGTCAGAGGCGCTGTCGGCGCTGACAGATGCTTTATCGCTGCCGCTGCCTATGGCAAAAAGGGAAAATATGAGTATAACCGCTATAATACCGAAAACAGAACTAAACTTTTTCATTTTTCATAACTCCTTTGATTGTTATTGCGGCAATAACCGCTGCCGCCGCTTCGGCAAAAACGTCACCGACATAAAATGTGCCGCTTAAGATGTTGTACTTTTGCATCAGCTCCAAAACAGTACCGCATATGATACATATTGCCGAAGCTGTGAAAAAGCGTCGATTGCCGTGCCTTAGAAAATATAATAAGGCGCTCGTAAAGGAAAAAGCCCACAAAAAATCACAGCCCCAATTCTTAATAACCGAAAGCAAAAAACCGCTCTTTGCGGTGTGCGCGAATTTTATGCCGATGAGATTTTCCGTAAAGCGACTTATTATTGTGTCACCCCGAAGAAAAATGTAAATTATATAGCCCACAAACAGGGGAATGATAATTAAGAGAAGATATTTTATTTTATCTTTCACGGTATATACGGGTTTGGTTTAAAGAGCAATGTTATACAGTCAATGAACCAACCGATTCCGAAAAGTCCTGCGGTAAACAGGTACAAAACACCCATGCCGATTTTGCCCTCATAAAACTTGTGAGCGCCGAAATAACCCAAAAACAGGCACAGAAAAAATGCGACCCATTTGTTTTTCGGCGTTCCGTGCGGTACGGCAGTGTTTGTATTTCTGTTTACATTGGTGTTTGTGTTGTTGTTATCGTTGTTAATAACTATCTGCGGTGTTTGATTTGCCCCTTGCAAGTCTTCCACCTGCCTGCCGCAGAATGTGCATATGACGGCGTTTTTAGGTATCGCTTTACCGCAATGCTTGCAGAATTTGATTTCCTCTGTCGGCTCGCCGCATGACGGACAAACAAATGCGTCTTTCGGTAAGGGCGCACCGCAATGCTTGCAATGCCGGCGAACGTCCGTCGAAGCGGTGCTTCGGTTTTGTGCGTCCGCATTACCGCGTTCGTATTCCGGCTGATTTTCGTTTTCCATAACTTCTCCTCCTTGATTTATAAGGCTGTGCCGCACTATGGGTTTGTCGCTCAAAAAAACGCAAATTTAGCGCAACACCATGCCTTTTAACAAAAGTTTACTGCAATTTGCGGTAAAAGTCAATACTGCAAATTGTTGTAACTTATAATTTGAACGGTGATGTTATGTACGGAAGAATACGTGATTTAAGAGAGGACAGCGATTTAACGCAAAAGCAAGTGGCTGCGATTTTGAATTGCTCTCAACAGGTTTACAGCAACTACGAGCTCGGTCAGCGAGATATACCTACTTCTGTGCTTATTTCGCTGGCGAAGTTTTATAAAACATCAACCGATTATATTTTGGGTTTGACCAATAAAAGATAAAATTGTCAGGGGATATCAGGCTCTCTCGCCGTTACATTAAATACAAACAAAAAACGGATACCGTAATTAAATACGGTATCCGTTTTGCTTTAAGTCAGAACCTTAATTACTTGTTGTCGGGTTCAAACATTTCCTTGAGTTTGAGAAGGTGAGCATATCTGTTTGTAGCAGTCTCCTCAGCCTTTTCAAAGAGCTTTTCTGCTCTCTCGGGGAATTCACGTGTAAGACGTGAATAACGAGCTTCGTTCATTATGAAGTCACGATAGCTTGCCGAAGCGGGCTTAGAATCAAGAGTGAACGGATTCTTGCCGGCTTTCTTGAGGTCGGGGTTGAAGCGGAACATATTCCAGTAACCTGCGTCAACAGCCTTCTTCATTTCTTCCTGGCAATGAGTCATACCGCCCTTGATGGAGTGCATTTCGCACGGAGCGTAGCAGATAACGAGTGACGGACCGTCATAAGCCTCAGCCTCTGTAAGAGCTTTAATGGTCTGATTCTGGTCGGCACCCATAGCAACCTGAGCTACATAGATGTAGCCGTAGCTCATAGCTATCTCGGCAAGGCTCTTCTTAGCGGTTTCCTTACCTGCGGCAGCAAACTGTGCAACCTGACCGATGTTGGAAGCCTTTGAAGCCTGTCCGCCGGTGTTTGAGTAAACCTCGGTATCAAATACAAGAATGTTAATATCCTTATTCTGTGCGAGTACGTGGTCAACACCGCCGAAGCCGATGTCGTATGCCCAACCGTCGCCGCCGAATACCCAGATAGATTTCTTTGAAAGGTATTCTTTGTGCTCGAGAATGTCTTTTCTCTTCTCGCAGTCGCAGTCGAATGCGGTGAGAGCGTCAACAAGCTTCTTGGTTGCGGCGGAATTCTTTTCGCCGTCTTCCAAAGTAGCGAGATATTCGTCGCAGGCAGCCTTTACGTCTTCGGGAACTTTATCCGAATCCTTGATAGCCGCAACTTCTTCTATAAGACGGTTGCGGATGGCTTCCTGACCGAGGTACATACCGTAGCCGTGCTCTGCGTTATCCTCGAAGAGCGAGTTAGCCCAAGCGGGACCGTGACCGTTCTTATCAACGGTGTAGGGTGATGTGCCTGCGGGACCGCCCCAAATTGAGGAGCATCCGGTAGCGTTTGAAATATACATTCTGTCGCCGAAGAGCTGGGTTACGAGTCTTGCATATGAAGTCTCGGCACAGCCTGCGCATGAACCTGAGAATTCAAGAAGCGGAGTCTTGTACTGACTGCCCATGACGGTGTTGTTTGCAAGATCCTCTTTGACCGTAACGTTTTCAACCATGTAGTCAAATGCAGCTTGTTTAGCGTCCTGAGTCTCACGGGCAACCATCTTGAGAGAGTTTGTCGGGCAAACGCCTACGCAAACGCCGCAGCCCATGCAGTCAAGCGGAGAAACAGCCATTGTATACTTGTAAACGTCCTTGCCTTTACCTTTCTTGTCAACTATTGTTGCAACTGCCGGAGCATTAGCTGCTTCTTCGGCGGTAAGAGCATACGGACGGATTGTAGCATGCGGGCAAACATAAGAGCACTTGTTACACTGAGCGCAAGTTGCACCGTCCCACTCGGGAACCATAACGGCAACGCCGCGTTTTTCGTAAGCGGAAGCACCCTGCTCGAAAGTACCGTCAACGTGATCTGAGAATGCCGATACGGGAAGACGGTCGCCGTCCATATTGCCGACGGGCTTCATTATGCTGTCAACCATCTTGACGAGCTTCGCTGGACCATGCTCGGTAACGGTCTTGGGAGCGTCCTCGGCGTCAGCCCAAGAAGCGGGAACGTCAATCTTTACGTAAGCGGAAGCGCCTGCGTCGATAGCCGCCTCGTTCATCTTAACTATCTCAATGCCCTTCTTCATAAACTTCTGGGCTTTTTCTTTCATATAGCCGATTGCTTCCTCAGCGGGAAGAACCTTGGCAAGTGAGAAGAATGCGGACTGCAAAACGGTGTTGGTGCGCTTACCGAGACCTATTTTAGCAGCTATATCGATAGCGTTAACCGTATAGAGCTGAATGTTGTTCTTTGCAATGTATCTCTTTGTCTCTGCGTTGAGCTTTTCGGAAAGTTCCTTTTCATCCCACTGGCAGTTGATGAGGAATACACCGCCCGGCTTTACGTCCTCTACCATTCTGAAGCCCTTCTCTATGTAAGAGGGGTTATGGCAGGCAACGAAGTCGGCCTTGTTTATATAGTACGAGCTCTTAATGGGCTTGTCGCCGAAACGAAGGTGAGAAATTGTAACACCGCCGGTCTTCTTTGAGTCGTACTGGAAATATGCCTGAACATATTTGTCGGTATGGTCGCCGATGATCTTGATAGAGTCTTTGTTTGCACCGACTGTACCGTCGCCGCCGAGACCCCAGAACTTGCACTCGATAGTACCCTCTGCCGCGGTAATGGGAGCCGGCTTTTCGGGAAGTGAAAGGTGAGTGACATCGTCGTTGATGCCGATTGTGAACTGGCGTGCGGGAGTCTCTTCTTTAAGATGCTCGTAAACGGCAAAAATGCTCGCGGGGGGAGTATCTTTGGAACCGAGACCGTAACGGCCGCCGGAAACCTTAAGACCTGTTCTGCCCATCTCGTCAAGAGCGGCAATTGTATCAAGGAAGAGCGGCTCGCCTATTGAACCGGGCTCTTTTGTTCTGTCAAGAACAGCAATTTTCTTAGCAGTAGCCGGAATAGCCTCAACAAATTTGGCAGCCGAGAAAGGTCTGTAAAGACGAACCTTGACAAGACCTACTTTTTCGCCCTTTGCGGTGAGGTAATCTATAACTTCTTCCGCAACGTCGCATACTGAACCCATAGCTACTATAACTCTCTCTGCATCGGGAGCGCCGTAGTAGTTAAAGAGCTTGTAGTCTGTGCCGATCTTCTCGTTGATCTTGTCCATATACTTTTCAACGATAGCGGGAACAGCGTCATAATATTTGTTGCAAGCCTCTCTGTGCTGGAAGAAGATATCGCCGTTTTCGTGCGAACCGCGCATTGTCGGATGCTCGGGGTTAAGTGCACGCTCACGGAACGCCTTAACAGCGTCCATATCTACCATATCTTTGAGGTCTTTGTAATCCCAAACGTTTATCTTCTGTATCTCGTGAGAGGTACGGAAACCGTCGAAGAAGTTGATGAACGGAACTCTGCCCTCAATAGCTGCAAGGTGAGCTACCGGTCCCAAATCCATAACCTCCTGCGGATTTGTCTCGGCAAGCATTGCAAAACCGGTCTGACGGCATGCATAAACGTCCGAGTGGTCGCCGAAGATGTTAAGTGCATGAGAAGCAACGCAGCGAGCCGATACGTGGAATACGCACGGAAGAAGCTCACCGGCAATCTTATACATATTCGGGATCATAAGAAGAAGTCCCTGTGAAGCGGTGTAAGTCGTAGTGAGAGCGCCTGCTGCAAGAGAGCCGTGAACGGTTCCGGCAGCGCCTGCCTCAGACTGCATCTCGGCAACTTTAACTGTTGTGCCGAAAATGTTTTTAAGTCCCTGTGCCGACCATTGGTCAACATAGTCAGCCATCGGGCTTGACGGGGTAATCGGGTAAATACCTGCTACTTCGGTAAACGCATAGGATACGTGAGCAGCGGCATTGTTACCGTCCATAGTCTTAGCTTTACGCTCGACTAAGGCCTTTTTGGTTTCTGCCATTTGATATTTCCTCCTTGAATGGATATTTAACAGAATGGATGTATTGTACATACTCTGTAATTTTAACACTTTTATGAAATTATGTAAACCTCATTTTAATTGAAAATAAGGGTAAATTCCCAAAAAAATTACATATTTATTTGTGCAAATTTTGTGCTGTGTGCGGAATTGCCCGATTATTGTCTTTTATTGTCCGTGTTTGAAAAATACTGTTTTGTGTGATATAATCTGTATCATCAAAAATTCGGTACGGTGATGATATTTTGAAAATCGAAGATATCGGTATGCCTCAAAACTTTGTGGGCGCGCGGATAAAAGAAAAAATAGAAGATGCTTTCGATGTTAATTTCGATGTGTCCGAAATTAAGATAGATACGTTTGACGATTTCGGCAGAGTGCTGCTGGAGCCTTACAATAACTGCGAAAAGCTCTATTACCGCGGCGAGAGAATCAAGAGCCGCACGAGAAGGCTCATACCCACTCTTCTGCGAAATGAAGACGTGATAACGGAAATGAACGGCGGTTCGATTTTTAATATAGACAGTAAAAAGCTTTTTGATTTCTACTGCTCCAGAGAACACTTTATATCGGTATACAAAACTCTTTACGGCGAGCCGTCCGAAGACAGTATGTACTATATGACGGCTTTTGCCCAGCATTACCTTGACATCAGCCCGTTTGTGGATTTTACCAAATGTATTTACGTAGCCCTCTCGTTTGCCATTAAGGGCAGAGAAAAGGCGGACAGCGACATAGTTATATACACGGCGGAGGATATCGGCGACGACGATACTTCGTCGGATATGGACGAAGTCAACGGGTGGCTCAGAAATTACAGCGTTAATATAGTTAACACCGATTTCCGCGAAGAGACGATAAAGTATTTTACCGAAAAGAGAAAAAACAAGGGGCTTATGCCGAAGCTCTCTTTAAGAGATGACTTCAAAAAGCTTGAGGAGCTTTGCAGCAGTATGTCGCCCGTCGCAAAACTGATTGATATACCCACAAACGACCTTATGAAATATCAACAGGGCGTTTTCCTGCTGCTTAACCGTTTCAGCCTTGTCGATTCCATGTATCTGACTAAATCGGTGCGCCGCGGTTTTGTTATAAAGAAGTATATAATAAACGGCGCGCTGTGCGGAGAGCTTAAAAGATATCTTGTGGCAAATGCGCCGCAGTACCGATACAAGTGCCTTATGAATATAGCCGAAGCGGTTAAATAAACGGTATTGTAAAACCCTTAATAAAATTAAATCTGCCCCGGGAAAGTGTGTTCCCGAGGCAGATTTTTTATCGGTGAAAGTTCGGTTTGTATACGGTCGGCTTTTTACGCAGAACCGTCCGCCGACCCCGAACTTTCAATGTGGTGCCGTTTTACCGATCAGCAGCCGCAACCGCAACCGCCGCAGCCGGAGTTACCGCAACCGCAGTCATTACCGCAGCCACAGCCGCTTCTGCCGTAGTTACCGTCCGCAAAGAGCAGGATTATGATGATGACGAGGATCAAAAGACCGTTGTTTCCGCATCCACCAAAGCAGTTCATCCTATATCCTCCTTTCCGATTTAACAGCAGGTTTTTCACCCGCTTTCAATACATATTATGTAAACGGTAAAACTTGTGTTAATATTTTTTGGCTTTTGCGCATACAATATATTTATTTGACCTTTGAAAATAAATTTGACCTTTAAATTTTTGCAAAATTCGGGGATAGGGTAGCCGTAAATACGCAAAAACGCCTGTAAACGGCGATTTTATGGGATTTTTTTCCGAAATTATGCGTCACAGAATTTGTCGCAAAACAAAAAGTGAGCAAAATATAAAAAAAAAGTAGCAATTTAAAGAAAACAAGAGATTATATATGCTTTCAGCTTCATAAAAACTAAATTTGACCTTTTTTGACCTTTGACAAAAACGGCAAAAATCATATAATAGAAAATGTCAAAGGTCAAAGATAGTCAAAGTCAAATAGATTAGGCGATGAGCCGGGTACTGTAAATGCCCTCTGACAATCGGAAAAAGACGGAGTGATTAACAAATGAACTTAAGTAAGGAAATAGCAGGTATGATC
Organism: Ruminococcus sp.; assembly: GCA_022768065.1. Classification (GTDB taxonomy): domain Bacteria; phylum Bacillota; class Clostridia; order Oscillospirales; family Acutalibacteraceae; genus Fimenecus. Next base: position 14,212 of record JALELS010000025.1, read on the forward strand.
CTTGATATGCTCTCCGACAGCGGAACTACCGAAATACGCCGCAATGATTTGGCAGAGCAGCTCGGATGTGTACCGAGCCAAATAAATTACGTCATTTCGTCACGGTTTACGCCGGAGCACGGCTATATAGTCGAAAGCCGCCGCGGCGGCGGAGGTTATATAAAAATAACCAGAGCTTCATACGATCTCAGCACTCTGAAAATGCACCTCATCAATTCGATAGGCAATAATATTGATGAAAAATCCTGTCGCGCACATATCGTGAATTTGCACGACAGAGGGCTTTTGGAGGATAAAGAGGCGGCGGTAATGCTGGCGGCAACCGCCGATAAGTCGTATCACGATGTGCCGCACGAGCTTCGCGATAAGCTGCGGGCGAATATATTTAAGCAAATGTTGATTTCATCTATGAAATAAGGAGTGATTTATATGTTGTGTCAAAACTGTGGTAAATATGAGGCAACTACACATATTAAAAGAATTGTAAACGGTGAGGCCACGGAAGCTCACCTTTGTTCGGACTGTGCACGCGCTCTCGGATATGACAATGTATTTCCGGATTTCGGATTCAACTTCTCTGATATGCTCGGCTCGTTCTTTAACGAGGCAACGGTGGGCGCTTTGAGCAACGGTATAGTCCGCTGTGAAAAGTGCGGCAGTACGTTTAACGACATCGTTAGAAGCGGCAGAATGGGCTGCGGCGATTGTTACAGTACCTTTTACGATAAGCTTCTTCCCTCATTTGAACGTATCCACGGCAGAACCCATCACGAGGGCAAAAAGGCAAATACTTCTCCGGAAATAAAAAAACTCAGCAAAACCGAAGAGCTTAAAGAAAATCTCAAGCAGGCGGTAGAGGCTCAGAATTATGAAGAGGCGGCACGCCTTCGCGACGAGATTAAAAAGCTTGAAAGCGAGGATAATCAAAAATGAGTAAGTGGTATATAGGCGCAGGCGAACAAAACGACATCGTTATAAGCACACGCATAAGACTTGCCAGGAATATTGAGGATTATCCTTTTCCCTGCAAGCTTGATACAAAATCGAGAACGGCTCTGAATAAAAAAATAGGCGACGCCATATGCGGCAGAGAAAATCTCGAGTTTATCGAGATGAAAACATTGACTCAACCGCAGATAGTATCGCTTGCCGAAAAACATCTGATAAGCCCCGAATTTGCGTCGTCTTACGACGGCAGAGCGCTGCTTTTATCCGACAGCGAGGGCATAAGCATAATGCTTTGCGAAGAGGACCATATTAAAATACAGGTTATGAAACCCGGCCTTTCGCTCGAAACGGCTTATGCCGAGGCAGACAGAATAGACGATGAACTGAACGAGAAATTTGTTTTCGCGTTTGACGATCGTCTCGGCTATCTTACTCAGTGTCCCACAAATCTCGGTACGGGTATGCGCGCTTCGGTGCTTCTTCATCTCCCGGCGCTTACGGCGTGCGGTCAGATGAGCTCCATTTCGTCCACTGTGTCCAAACTCGGTCTTACCGTGTGCGGCTCTTACGGCGAGGGGAGCGTTCCCATGGGCGATATATACTGCCTCAGTAATCAGGTAACTCTCGGTATCTCCGAAAAAGCCGCCATTGACAATCTCAAAACGGTAACGCTGCAGCTTGCGGCGCAGGAGAGAACAGCGAGAGCGGAAATGGTTAAAAACATCGAAACCGAGGACGAGATATTTAGAGCCTACGGAATTCTGAAATCGGCGAGAATTCTCCCTGTTAAGGAATTTATGACTCTCGTATCAAAGGTTCGTCTCGGAGCGGTTGCGGGTCTTATAGGTATTAAGCCCGAGACTGTTGATGAGCTTATGATTTCGATGCAGCCTGCAACCATAAATGCGGCAGTGGGCAAAAACCTCGACGGCCGCGAGCGCGACATTGAGCGCGCAAAGCAGGTAAGACAAAGACTTTAAACTTAAAATTTTCGCCCTACGGCGTTAATTTATCAATCAATTTTGAAAGGAATGACAGTTATGTTCAAATTCACCGGTTTCACGGAAAAAGCAAACAAATCCTTAAATGCAGCGGTAAAAGCAGCCGAGAATTTGGGACATACTTATATCGGCAGTGAGCACATCCTGCTCGGACTTCTCTCTGATACGTCCACAGTTGCAGGCGCCGTGCTCGCGTCCCACAATATAACCTATGCCGACATAGAAGACGAGCTCAAGAGAAGCATAGGCGTAGGTGTACCCACCGAGCTTCAGCCCGATGACTTTACACCGAGAAGCAAAAATATTCTCGAAACCTCCGTCGCATTCGCAAGACAGATGGGTCAGCAGCTCGTCGGCACAGAGCACGTATTGCTCGCAATCGCGCGTGAGGGCTCATGCAGCGCAACGCTTCTTTTAAGCCGCGCCGGAGTCTCCATGCAGGATATTGTAAATGATGTGTCAAAAGCTCTTATGGGCGGTACGGCAAACGCCGGCACCGACAATAAGGACGGCGGCAAAGAAAACGAGAGTATGCTCTCGCAGTTCGGCAGAGATCTTACAAAGCTCGCAAAGGACGGTAAGATTGACCCCGTAATAGGCCGTCAGAAAGAAATAGAGAGAGTTATCCAGATACTCTCAAGACGTACCAAAAACAATCCTTGCCTTATAGGTGAGCCCGGCGTCGGTAAAACGGCAATCGCCGAGGGTCTTGCTCTTAAAATTGTTTCTGGTGAGGTCCCCGAACTTCTGAAAGACAAAAAGATATATTCTCTTGACCTTACCGGTATGGTCGCAGGTACAAAATACCGCGGTGATTTCGAGGAAAGAATCAAGAAGGTTATCGATGAGGTTAAAAACGCCAAGGACGTTATCCTCTTTATAGATGAGGTTCACACTCTTATAGGCGCAGGCAGTGCCGAGGGTGCGGCGGATGCAGCAAACATCTTAAAGCCCTCTCTTGCACGCGGCGAACTTCAGATAATCGGTGCAACCACTATCGAGGAATACCGTAAGCACATCGAAAAAGACGCAGCTTTGGAGCGCCGTTTCCAGCCGGTAATGGTTGATGAACCCTCGCAGGAGGAAGCCATTGAAATCCTCAAGGGCATTAAAGATAAATATGAAGCTCATCACAAGGTAAAGATAACCGATGAGGCTATCGAGTCCGCCGTTAAACTCTCTACGAGATATATAGGCGACAGATATTTGCCCGATAAAGCCATAGACCTTATCGATGAAGCGGCTTCAAGGGTAAGACTTCGTTCCTATACGGCTCCGTCGGACCTTAAAGAACTCGAAGACAAGAAAAAGAGCGTTGAGGCGGAAAAGCTCTCGGCTGTAAATGCTCAGGAATTTGAGCGTGCTGCAGCTCTTCGTGATGAGGAGCGTAAGCTCGACAAGGAAATTAAGGACAAGAAAGAAAACTGGCACGATATGGCAGGCAAGAGCCATGACGAGGTAACTCCCGCCGACATTGCCGATATAGTATCCTCTTGGACCGGAGTTCCCGTAACTCAGCTTTCTACCGAAGAGAGTGACAGACTTCTTCATATGGAGGATGAGCTTCATCGCCGCATAGTCGGTCAGGATGAAGCGGTCGAGGCTGTTTCAAGAGCTATCCGCCGCGGCAGAGTCGGACTTAAGGACCCGAAAAAGCCCATAGGCTCGTTCATCTTCTTAGGTCCCACGGGCGTCGGCAAAACAGAGCTTTGCAAGGCTCTGGCCGCCGCTATGTTCGGTGACGAAAACGCCATGATAAGACTTGATATGTCTGAGTATATGGAGAAGCACACGGTGTCTCGTCTTATAGGTTCGCCCCCCGGATATGTCGGTTATGACGAGGGCGGTCAGCTTACCGAAAAGGTAAGAAGAAAACCGTACTCCGTTGTACTTTTCGATGAGATTGAAAAGGCACACCCCGACGTGTTCAATATGCTTTTGCAGATACTTGACGACGGTGTTCTGACAGACGGCCAGGGCAGACGCGTTGACTTCAAGAATTGCATCATCATAATGACCTCAAATGTCGGTGCTAAGCTCATTTCGCAGAAGCAAAAGGCATTCGGCTTTGCCGCAGGCGCAAAAGAGCTTGAGCAGAACGAAAAGGAAATCAAGGACGCTGTAATGGGTGAGCTTCGCAACACCTTCCGTCCCGAATTCCTTAACAGAGTAGACGACATAATAGTATTCCAGCGCCTTACCAAGGAAAACATCAAAGAAATCGCTTCAAGACTTCTCGCTGTTCTCCAGAAACGCGTTGAGGATATGGGTATCGAGGTTACTTTCTCCGATGAAGCCGTCAGCAAGATAGCCGACGCAGGCTTCGACGATGTATACGGTGCAAGACCTCTGAAACGTGCTATCCAGAGCAGAATTGAGGACGCTTTGTCCGAGGAAATGCTCAAGGGCAACGTGAAAAAGGGCGGCAAGTATATCTGCAATGTCAAAGACGACAAATTTGTTTTTGACAAGGCCGAGGAAAAAACCGTAACCGAATAAGCACAGCGGTCCGTAAAGCCATATGACTTTACGGACCGTTTTCTATATTTTCATATAATAGATGTAAAAGAATTGCAGCTTTTTTGTATGTAAATCGGTATTGCACTCGGAGCGGCAAAAGTGTAAAATATACTTCGGAAGTGGTATTGTGGCAAACACAAGAAAAAACGAAATTTCAACAATAAACAAAATACGCTTTGACCCGACAAATCCGCGCGAAGACGATATAGACATACGCGACATAGCGCACGCTCTTTCTATGATGACAAGGGCAAACGGTCATTTCACCGAGTTTTATTCGGTGGCAAGACATTCCATAAACTGCGCGCTTGAGGCAACGGCGCGCGGATATTCAAAAAGGGTCGCGCTTTTTTGCCTTTTGCACGACAGCGCCGAAAGCTATATAGGAGATATGACAAGGCCTTTGAAAATGCACTTTCCGCTGTTTTCCGAATATGAAAAAAAGCTGCAAAAGGTAATTTTTTCAAAATATGCGACGCTTGATATTGACGATGACGAAAAGGAAAAGGTGAAATCCGTAGACGACAGCTTACTGTATCACGAGTTTCTTTGCTACCACGGCGATAAGCTGTTTGACTTTACACCGGAGATACATATAGATGTAAAGGATAACTCAAAAAATATATCCGAGACCGAAAAGGAGTTCCTCTGTATGTACGAGGCTTTAAAGATAAAATAATCCTGAACGGTTAAAAGCAAAACCAAAAACCATTGCATTTTAAACAACCTAAAACGACCTAAAGCACTTGTTTTTGTGAGTGCTTTAGGTCGCGGTGTTTTTGGACTGTATTACTGTTTTCGGTAAAAATAAAACCGACAAGTTCAGTTGAAGCTTGTCGGTTTTTGGAGCGATTAAGCAACAGCTTACGAACCATAACGCTCCCTTTCTAAAAATATTATATATGAATTCTTATTGAATTTCAACGGGAGCATGGAAAATTTTGTCATTTTATAGTATTATTTTATAAAGTGATTTTATGAAATATAATGTGGAAAAAGATAGTAAAAAATTTTATTTTGGAAAACAAGAAGATTATTCAAAATATAGACCTACATATCCAACCGAACTTTTTGATTTTTTATCTATTTCTGAATGATCAAAAATAACAAATGTCTATAAAAGGAGCTCTGAAGTTATGTACAAATATAATGTTAGTAATCATATAGAAAAAGTAAAAAATGAAGTAGCAAAACTATTAGAGGGAGACAACTCTGGACATGGACTTGAACATATTAATAGGGTTTTAGATTTATCTTTAAAATTTGCTGAAAAAGAAAATGCAAATAAATATATAGTATCATTAATAGCATTACTTCATGATGCAGATGATTATAAGTTATTTGGTATGGAAAATGCAGAGAAACTTACAAACGCCAAAATAATTATGGATGATTGCAATGTTGATAAAGCTATCCAAGAACAAGTATGTGATGCTATTAATAATATTGGATATAGCAAAAGATTAAAAGGACATAGTCCAACAACTCTTGAAGGGAAAATTGTATCAGATGTAGATATGTGTGATGCATTAGGAGCAAATGGTATTTTAAGAGTCTATACTTATAGTATGAAAAATGGAAAACCATTTTTTGATAGAAATATTTTCCCAATTGAAGATATGAATGCAGAAAAATATACAAGAAAATGTGCAGATAGTAGTGTATGCCATATTTTTGAAAAAATATTAAAACTTAAAGATTTAATGCTAACTGATTCTGGTAAAGAAGAATCTAAAAATAGGCAACAAATAGTTGTAGATTTTTTATATCATTTGTTTAATGAAGAAAATGCTCCTGAATGGATTGAATATTTAAATAATTATCTTAAATAAGGGTATGGGAATTCCCATAGTAGAATTTATGCGGGAGTATAAATTCAGTGCTGGCTAGACAAGAATATTACTCCCAAATTAAGAAAAACATAAAAAGAGGATTAAATTATTTTGATAATTTTTTCCTCTTTTTTAAAGATTATTTTATATAAAAACATATTCATTTAAGACAATTTCTTCTGCTGTATTTTTGTAATTGTTCATTAATTTTGTCCATTCTAATGGATTTAATTCTTTGTTTTTTTCAGATAGTCTTTCATCATTTTTAATATAATTTTCCATTAGTTCTTTATAATAATTCTCACAAGATCTACTTACTAAAAGAAGATGATGAGTTAATTTATTTGTCATCAATAATGTTTCATAAAGAGCTTGTTTATTTTGTGCAATAAAGTATAATCTTAATATTCCATATCTTCCAAGTCTTCCATAATTTTCGTATTTTTCTAAATATAAATCTGGTAATAAATAATCTCCTTTTTTTGTATAAATATCTTTCATTTTTTATCATTCCTTTCTTCTTTAAATAGTGTTAATTAATTCATTTTTGGGCACTAATATTAAAATATCTTTAATAACATTTTTTTCAGTATATGGACAACTGATAATGCCATCTATATATAAATGCTCTTGCGATTTAGTAATAAATTCTTCTAAGAATTTATTAGAATATTCTTTGTTTTTCATTTTCATAATTGATAAAATATCATAATTCGATTCCATATTTTTTAACTCAATTTCATCAATTTCTTTATGAAATTTTATTCCAATATTATTGTCATTCATAATAATATTAAGATATTTTGAGTATTCTTTACTGCTTTTAGTTATAAATTCATCTGTGAATTTTATATCTTTAATTTCAATGTTGTAGTTTTTATCACGTTTAATTTTTATCATAGATATAAGTCTATGAATCATATCTCTTTTAGCTTCTCTTGATAACAAATTATAAAGAAAAGCAAATCCAACATTTTTAATATTGGTAAAAAATAAAGTGTTATTTTTTTCAGTACAATCTAATTTTTTAACAAGTTCTATTGTATATTCTTTAGAATTATTATCTGGATCAAGTCTTACTTTCTTTTGATTTAGTTTATCAATTTCCTTTTTGATAGCATCATTTTTATGATTAATTGTTTCGACATCTAAATTAGAACTTAAATATAAATCTACTAATCTTTTTTCCTGTAATTTTAATTTTTCGATTGCTTTTTCTATATCTTTTACATCATCACTTTTGGTAGAATTACAAGTTATAATTTCATTATCCATAGAAAGCATAAATAGTGTTAATTCTTCTAATACTTGTTTTAATTTTGTTTCTATTTTTTCAGTATTATAATGAAGTCCAAATCCACTACAATTATGATTTTTACATCTTAAATGGTAATAAACTTTTTGCTTTCCGTTAGGATATTTAAAAGATTCTGATGATGACATTATCTCACCACAAATAGGGCATTTTACTAAACCAGAAAACAAATGAATATATTCTCCATAGTTAGAATGTTTGTTTTTTACTAAAACATTTCTAGTAGCATTCCATGTTACTTCATCAATAATTGGTTCACAATAATTTTCAACTCTTAAAATATCTTGTGATTTTCTTTTGTACTTTCCATATTCAAAGATACCAATATAAATAGAATTAGTAAGTATTTTATAAACTCTATCTGCTTTCCATTTTCCTTGCTTTAAATAAGCATTATAATCTTTCATAATATTAGCAATACCTCTAGTAGAATGACCTTTCTTGCATAGTTCAAATATCTCCTTTAACAACTTCAGCCTCAATAGGTTCTACTTCTAAATTACCAGTTTCCTTATTTCTAATATAACCATAGGGTGCTTTACTAGGATGAATACACTCTAATGCCATTTCTTCCATAGCACGTTTAGTCCTTGCTCCAATTTCTTTTCTTTCTCTTTGACCAAATACTAAATTCATTCCAAAAATCATTTCACCATTAGCAGTAGATACATCATAAGGCTCAAGTATTAATTCAATTTTAACATCGTGTTCTTCACAGTAATTAAGAAGCCAAAAGCCATCATAATTATTTCTAGTTAATCTATCTACTTTAATAGCAATTAATTTATCAATT